>NZ_CP009312.1:620183-1240367 GCF_001293125.1 Lawsonella clevelandensis | reverse complement strand
GTAGCAGGGTCCGATACCGCGGCCGGTGGTGCCGATGGCACGCTTGCCGAGGAAACGTTCGGTGACCTTGTCAATGGTCTGGTGGTAGGGGCCAACGAGGTGGGCGTTGGAGCTGATGCGGAGACGGGAGCAGTCTGCGCCACGTGACTCGAGACCATCAATTTCCTGGAAGAGGGCTTCCAGGTTGACGACGACACCGTTGCCGATCACCGGAGTGACGTTGGGGGTGAGGATACCGGCGGGGAGCAGTTTCAGCTCGTACTTTTCACCGTTGACGACGACGGTGTGACCGGCGTTATTACCGCCATTGGGCTTGCAGACGAAGTCAACGTGGCCGCCCAGAATGTCGGTAGCCTTACCTTTGCCTTCGTCGCCCCACTGGGCTCCGTTGATGACGATCGCTGCCATATTCTCGTTCTTTCTTTCACCGAGTCGGCAGGGGTGGTGCATCGCGCGGCCTATGCTGTCGGCCTTTCCGGACAGTGGTGGCATAGGGGCAATGTGGGCACAAAATGAAAAACCCGGGCCTACCCTGCAGACCCGTTACCTAATTCTACCGCTTAAACGGGCAAGAAAGAAAATATATTTTACAGTTAAGCCGGATGGTGGCCGGTACTGCCAATAGCGGGGATGGACTGCACGGCTTCTTCTCGGCTCATGCCGCACACCTGCAGCAAATCGATGAGGGTGGAGCGGATTTGCGCATGGATGACGGGTCCGTGCATGCCGGAGGGGTCGCTGGGGTCCAGTTGGAAGGCAGTGCGGACTGCCACGGAGATGATGGCGCGGGCGGCTTCCTGTTCAGTGGTGTGGCGGTTATCGCCTTCGGTGAGCATGGAGTAGACGACGCCAGTGGCTTCACTCATGAGGGAGATGGAGTCAAGAATGCGAACGTCGAGGGGTACGTCATCTTCCAGAATGACGACAGCGCGGCGGGCCAGCACACGGGTGTTGCGGACCGCGTTGTCGAGTGGGTCGAGGAGTTTTTCGCACTTTTTCAGGTCTTTGCGGGCATACCACAACAGCGGGGAGACCCGTACCACTTCAGCACCGTTGTAGAGGGTGTCACGGATGTCGTTGAGAGCGGGCTGGGTGGCGCGGATGCGGACCAATGCAGTGGTGACGAGTTCTGGGTTGCGAGTGCGGAAGCCGGAGGCGATTTCGCCGAGGACTTCCCGTTCAATCTGCACGATGGAGGCGAGGCGGCGACGAATATCCCGGATAGGGCTGGCGGGAATGAGCGCCATGATGACGATGCCGATGACGGTGCCGATGATGGCGTGCCAGACGCGTTGGAGGCCCCCCGGCCCGTCGACGGGGATGAGAGTGGCGATGAGGATGGCGGAAGAGGCGGCTTGGACGGAGACGAGCATGCCGGAGCCTAGGAAGAGGGCGATGACCATCGCTAGGAATACGACAAAGCCAATTTGCCAGACGCCGGAGCCGATGCGGGCGATGATGAGTTCACCAATGAGAACGCCGGCGATGGTGCCGGCACCGATCTCGAGGGAACGCTTGATGCGGCGTCCGGGGACGGGAGCAAGGGCAATGATGGCAGAAATGGGGGCGAAGAAGGGTTTCGTCCCAGGGAAGATGAGGGTGGCAGCCCACCAAGCGAGGGAGGCGGCGATGGCCGCCTGTGTGATGGGGATGATGCTGTGGTAAACGCGGTGCAGCCGCCGGTTAATGCTGTCCGTGAAAGTGCGGGCTCGGGCCTTGACCCAATTACGCATACGCCTTTGCGTCCTCCTTATGCGAGAAGTCCAGGAGTTCGGAGCAGACCTGTTCCTTGATGGCGGCGGCTTCGCGGCCCTCGTGGCTTTGTTCCGTCTGGAAGGCGGCGACGAGACGTTTGCGGACGTCGGTATTCTTCTGGTCGGGGGTTCCAGCGAGGATTTGGTCGGCGGCATCTTCCGGATCGATGGATGCGGGGAGATCGCTCTTGCGGGCTTCGATAACGCCCTTTATGGCGGTGAAGATGGCGGGCAGGAGGGACAGGAAGATGACGAAGAGGAAGATCAGTTCGATGTTGTTCTGGACGAAGCTGAAGTTGCCGAGTGCGGCACCGAGGAGAGTGACGCCGCAGCCCCAGAGCAGGCCGCCGAGAATGTCGAAGGGAAGAAAGACGCGGTAGCGGAAACCGGACATGCCGGCAACGACCGGTGCGTAGGTACGCACGATAGGGACGAAACGGCAAATGATGACAGTGACGGCACCATATTTTTCAAAGAAGAGGTGCGCCTGGACGAGATGTTCTTTCTTGAAGACGGCGGTGTCCTTGCGCTTGCGGAGTACTGACCCACCTTTGCGGCCGATCCAGTAGGCGCATTGGTCGCCCAGTACCGCCACAATCCAGACGGAGAGGCAGACGAGCCAGATGGGGGCGAAGCCATTCGGCTGGATGGAGAGGAAGCCGGCGGTGAAGAGGAGGGAGTCGCCGGGGAGCAGTGGGAAGAGCAGACCAGTCTCGATGAAAACGATGAGCAGCATACCCGGCAGCACAAATGCGCCGAAGGGCCCGTTGCTACCCAATAGATAGGTAGGGTCGAGCCATTGCGGGCCGAGGGCGAGGGTGGTGGACACAGTCGCATGGGCTGCTGCCAGGGATGAAGTAGTGATCACTTGGTCAGTATATGTGAGAAATGTCTATTTACGCTTGTCAAAGAGGTGGTGCAGGCAGCTTGTTACTCCCAATGAGGGCTTTTTTCTATGGATATCCTAAATTCTGCCTGTTATAGCAGCATGAATCGGTTCAGAGCACCACTTTTCCACCTTTCATTCTCGTCATAAAGGTGCATAATGGTAGGTGAACCCGTATTAGGTGACGGCTGACACATCTCCAGTAGGAGGCCTACAGTACGTTCCAGTACGCCAGGTGACGTGAAGAAATGGCGCGACCCGCAGACAGTTTTCGCGCCTACGTACTTCGAAAACCCCTATCTCTGCGAAGGAAACCTATATGGCTATTGCGAATCCCGAGTCTTATGCCGAGATGCTGAAGAAGGCGAAGGAAGGCGGCTACGCTTTCCCGGCCATCAACTGCACCTCCACGGAGACCATCAACGCCACCCTCAAGGGCTTTGCTGACGCTGAGTCCGACGGCATTATCCAGTTCACCACCGGCGGTGCTAAGTTCGGCTCCGGCGTGAACGTTCAGAATATGGAAGCCGGCGCTGTGGCCCTGGCGGAGTACGTCACCCGTATGGCCAAGTACTACGGTGTCACCGTCGCCGTCCACACCGACCACTGCCCCAAGAACGCCCTCGATGAGTTCGTCCGCCCGCTACTGGCAGTCTCTGCCGAGCGTGTCAAGCGCGGCGAGGATCCGCTGTTCCAGTCCCACATGTGGGACGGTTCTGCCGTCCCCATGCCCGAGAACATGGAGATCGCCAAGGAGCTCTACGCCCAGACCACCGCTAACCACCAGCTGCTCGAGATTGAGATCGGCGTGGTGGGCGGCGAAGAGGACGGCGTGAAGGCTTCCCACGGCGCCAAGCTCTACACCGACGAAGATGACTTTGCCATGGTCATCGACACTCTCGGTGACGGCTCCGAGTCCCCCTATTTGCTGGCTGCTACCTTCGGCAACGTCCACGGCGTGTACAAGCCGGGCAACGTTGTGCTGAAGCCCGAAGTGCTCGACGCGGGCCAGAAGGTCGCCGCAGAGAAGCTTGGCCTTCCCACCGACAGCAAGTTCTTTAACTTCGTCTTCCACGGTGGCTCCGGTTCCGAAAAGGAAAAGATCGAAGAGGCCCTCGGCTACGGCGTCGTGAAGATGAACGTCGATACCGACACCCAGTACGCCTACACCCGCTGCATTGCAGACCACATGTTCTCCAACTACAGCGGTGTGCTGAAGATCGACGGTGAGGTGGGTAGCAAGGCTGTGTACGATCCCCGCTCCTACCTCAAGAAGGCGGAAGTTGCTATGTCTGAGCGCGTTGTGGAAGCCTGTCAGGACCTCCACTCCGTCGGCAAGAGTATCCTCAAGTAACACCTGATGGTAACGGCCACGGTGGCAGTTTAGCCCTGTGGCCGTTTCTTCTACCCCTGGCGCTTCTCCTGCGCACTAAGACTGTGCACTAAGACTGTGCAGTTGCCCCCGCCCGAAACACTCGGGCGGGGGCAACTGCTATCCTCACACACTGCACACAGGCAGTGTACGGATCTACTAGAGGATCATCGGAATCTTGCAGGACGGGATCTGCCTTACCCCGTTGAGCGAAAGCAGGGTCTGGACCACCATGCGGGGGAGAGAGACGACCGGAGTGGTGAAGTGCGTACCAAGCGGCACCTGCTGGTAGACGGTGTTGGTACCGGCCTTGCAGTAGCGCTGCCACAGGGCCTTATCCTGGTCCGCTTGGAAGAGAATTTCGTCCGTCGTTCCGTGGATGAGGAGGGTGGGTGCCTTCGGTGCCCCTGGATAGTAGAAGGATGAGGAGTCCTTCGCAATCTGCATCATGGTTTTGAAGGTCGTGGACTTGAAAAATCCGTCCTTCACCATGTACTTCAGCAGACCACCGCCACCAGCCACTGTGGAGAACGGCATGCATAAGTTACGGCTAGTCTTTACCACGGTCTTGCCGTAGGGTGTCAGCCAGTGCTCCATGTGTGGAACCATATCCCCGTATTCACGGATAGCGCCGACGATGAAACTCACTAGGAAGCCTGCCCACGGGCTGGGTACCTTCGAGAAGTCTCCATAGAGACCCAGGCTGTGGGCCAGCTTGATAAAGTCAGGGGCACCTTCGTTGACGATGAACTGCTCGATATAAGGGGTCAGTTCAGGGGCGTAGTGGGGTTGTTCGACCGCCGCGTAACCGGTCTGCAGCCCGCCATGGGAAATACCCATAGAGACAAAGTGGGATTGGCGCAGCGGGAAGTCTTTTTGCTTGTGAACCATCCGCATGGAGTCCAGCAGCACATGGGAGGCCAGGCGGTTGATGGCGTAGGAGTTACGAGGCCCTTCGGCATCCGTGAAGAGCACGGGGTGCCCCAGAATGAGTGCGGCGGACATGATCTGGATAGGGCTGTTAACGATGCCCCAGGAGTCCGGCTGGTTGAGCTGCGTAGTAACTTTACACTTAGGGCCAGAAGAGTTGATGAACTGGTTCCACTGCAGAATGTTGGCGTTTTCCTTGGCATGCGGCGGCAGCACCAAGGTGGCGGTGGCCGTCATCGGATAGCCGCGGGAATCGTAGGAGACGAACGCGTATTGGATGGCGCGGGAGCCCGGGAAGTAGGCCTTGGACCATATGGATTCCCGCTTGCGGATGATCTGGCCCTGCTTGTACCCCTTGCGGACGTAGCGCCAGGCGTCGTCCTTCATAAAGGGGTCATCGTCAAGGTCGCTGGCGACCCATTTCGGCATTGCCGGGCGGGGGCCCTTCTTCAGTTTCAGCTTCAGCGGTACCGGGCGAAGCTGATGGGCGATGAATTGGGATTGTTCAATTGTCATTCCGACTTCGGGGTTTCCGAGGTCAAGTGGTTTGTCGGCAACGTCGAAGTTGCTTGCCCCGGCTACCCCGTAGCCAAGTCCGGCGACCATGGTAGCGGTGAGGGACAGCGAGAGAATGATCTTGCTGACCCGCCTACGCGGCTGGGACATATTCGTAACCCTTCTTCCAAAATGTTCCATCACTACATGCGGAGAACATCATTAGTCACACAAGTAACATATGTAACATTAGTAACAATACGCTGCTTTGGGGCGAAAACGTGCAGCGGAATGCCAAGTCTCAGCAAAAAATCCTGGATTTCTCCGCAGAGGCAGGCTTCATCACACAGTCTTATCGCACCGACTAGTATCCGTAGGAACACCCCATACGCACCAAACGAGCAGCCGCCTCCACCGTCATCCACCCGGACAACTGCGTCGACATATCCTGCTCAGCAATAGCCGAGCTCCCAACTGCCCCATCAACTTTAGTCGCACGCCCCGCCTTCTTATCGAGCTGCACGACACGCAACGGCAACTGGGCAAGATCATTCCACTTCGCAGAGAACAACATCCCCTCCGGCAGCCACGCCGCCGTCTCCCACGCCGCCTGCGCGTTCCGCATCACCATCCGCGCCGCAGCCTGCTGGACCTGCTGCAACCGGCCACCCCACAAAGGCACACCCGGCGCAGCCTCCACCTCCGGCATCCGCCGAGCCACGTCCGCCAAGTAGCGCATCAAAATCCCCTTGAAGAGGCCGCCGTCACCGCCCCCACCGGCCAGTACAACTCCTGTAGGAGAGAGCAGCGACCGCTCACACGCCTCTACGATTTCACACACCCGCCGCAGATGCTCCTGCTGCTTCACCCCCTCCGAGCGCAACGCCAACTCCATCTCTGCCCCCATCGCCACCCCCTGGCAATAGGTGTAAATCTTGTCGATGCGCTGCTCTTTGCCCTCAACCAGGCGCAGACCATCCGCATACAGCCCCTGGTAAGGGCCATCTTTCAGTTGCAGCGAATGGTACATCCAGTCACAAATCCGCTCCGCCAGATCCTGCCCCTGTTTATCGCCGCAGCGAGCCAAGAATATTGCCGCCGGACCATTCGCCGGAGTATTCCAGAAGTCCTCCCCCACCCGCCACGGTATGGCGTACTGCGGGTTGTAAACCTTCTCAAACTTCTCCCGCACCCCCTGCAATGCCTTCTCGTAGCCCAGCACATAGCCACGCCGTTCCGCCCGCTGCACCGCCACAGCTACCCAGGCAAGGTCGTCATAGTACGGGTTGTGGCGCCAGCCACGGCCGTTCAACCGATAGTGGGTACGCGCCAACTGCCGCAGCAGCCGCCGGTTCCGCGGAGTCTCCGCCCTGTCCACCGCATCCACCATGCAGCCAATCAGGTGAGCCTGCCACCAGAAATTCCAGCTGCCAGTAAAACGCTCCCGAAAGAGAAATGGCCACGCACTCATGCCGGTGGCAGTAAACGGTAGGAAGAAGGACCGCACCAGGTGGCGACCCAGTACGCTTTGCTCCGCAATGGCAGCACGTTTCTGCCAATCCGAGGTGCGTGCCCAGGAAGGGGCTGTGTGAAGTTCGGAGGTGGCCATCGCGGCGCATCCTTTCAACAGCGATAGTGTTACCAGGCGGCAGCAAGATCTGCGTGCTGTGCTATCCAAGCATGCATCACAATACCCGCCGCAACGCCAACATTGATACTGCGGGTAGATCCAAATTGGGCGATAGAGACGAGTAGGTCAGCCTGCTGCCCCGACGCATCAGAAATACCTGGGCCTTCCTGGCCAAACAAGAGGAGAGCACGCTCCGGGAGAGGGGTAGTTTCTAGTGGGGTGGAGCCGGGCACATTGTCCACAGCTACTACGGTGAGCCCAGCATCGTGTGCCCAACGGATGAGCTCCTCCAC
The DNA here is from genome assembly GCF_001293125.1 of Lawsonella clevelandensis. NCBI lineage: Bacteria > Bacillati > Actinomycetota > Actinomycetes > Mycobacteriales > Lawsonellaceae > Lawsonella > Lawsonella clevelandensis. Next base: position 1,233,007 of record NZ_CP009312.1, on the reverse strand, counting down.
CGTATCGTGGTGCTGCAGATGCTGGTAGCGATCCGTCACCATGGCTCCCCGCCGGTTCCAGCGGCGCTTGCCCACAATGTGTACCGTCTCCGCCAAGAAAGCGTTGGCAGTACGCACGACAGTACCAATGTTCGCATCATGCTCGAAGTTTTCGATGGCGACGTGGAACGGGTGGCGGTGGGTATCGAGGTCAGCAATGATGGCATCGCGCCGCCAATAACGGTAGGCATCCACCACATTGCGACGATCCCCTTCTGCCAGCAGGGTGGGATCGTAATGGGGGTCAGTAGGGAGAGGCTCCCCCGGGTGTTCGAGGGCCCAGGGGCCGACACCATGGCGCCCCTCTCCCCACTCGGTAGGGCCAGGGGCGGAATCGGTGCTCGAGGTGAGGGGTGCGCTGGGGTTAGGCGAGTCCGACATCTTCCAGGCTCAGCAGGTAGCGGTACTCCAGGCCTTCAGCGTTGATAGCATCCTCTGCGCCAGTTGCGCGGTCCACAATGGTGGCGACACCAACCACATCGGCACCCAGGTCGCGCAAGACGCGGACGGCAGTCAACGGCGAGTTACCGGTGGTGGTGGTGTCTTCGACGACCAGCACCTTCTTGCCCACCACATCCGGGCCTTCTACCTGCCGCTGCATGCCATGCTTCTTCTTTTCCTTGCGGACGGTGAAGGCGTTAATGTCACGCCCGTCGGCATGCATGATCGCGGTGCCCACGGGGTCGGCCCCCAGGGTGAGGCCTCCGGCAGCAACGTAGTCCCAGTCTGCGGTAAGTTCGCGGAGGAGGGAGCCGATGAGGAAGGAGGCGCGGCTGTGCATGGTGGCGCGACGCAGATCGACGTAGTAGTCGGCTTCTTTACCAGAGGAGAGAATGACGTTCCCGTGGACGACGGCGAGTTCTTTAACGAGTTCAGCAAGTTCGGCTTTTGCCTCGGCGTTAACGGGGTGATCAGCAGGGTTGAACACTGCAACCATGAAGGGCGCCTTTCTGGGGTGTGGGAACTCCCGCAGGTGAAACCCGCGGGAGTTGTGTCCTATGGCTAAGCCTAGTGGCTAGTTGTCGTCGTCAGAAACTTCCGGCTGGGCATGGTGACGCCCAGCGGGGGTATCGGTGTCGGCAGCGGAGGGACCGTTCTCCGGCTGCTCCCCGTCCTCATCGCGCAAGCGGGAGCGGCGGCTGGTTTTGCCCGGCATGAACCAGGAAGGGCGAGCCATGGCGCCGTCCTCGTCGTCTCCGCGGGCGTGGCGGCCGGGCTCACGCGCCCCATCGGGGTTAATGATGGGGAACTGGCCGGTCTGCATGGTGGAGGGTTCTCCGTCCCGGACAGCGTGGGAGCCGGTGGAGACAGATTCTTGCGGCTGCGGGATGGTGACGGCCGGGGTGGGGGTCGTCTGCGCGGGGGGCTTCTGCTCATCCCGCTCCGGGTAGTACGGCTGGGCAGGGTTGACAATAGGCAACGGGCCAGTTTCGGCCGGGGAGGCCGGCTTGACGAAGGAGATCCGTGGACGGATGTCCTCCGGAGAGGCAGCGAGCGGTGGGACGGCGGAGCGCCCACCTAGTCCGTCGGCAGCAGCTACGGCTCCTGCTGCGTCGGCATCGACTCCAACTTCTCGGCTGGGGAAACCGTCAGCGAACGGTTCAGCGGAGAAATCGGTGGGACGTTCCGGCGCGTCAATCGTGTCGTCTCCCTCAGCTGCGTCGCCTGCCTGCTCTACCACTTCTGGTGCGACCGGCTCGTCGAGCTCATCAATGGTGGCGCCAGCCTCGAAGGGGCCTTGCTCAAAGGCGTCTTCGCCGAAGTCCTCGTCGGTGTAGTCAGCGTCGTCGGGACCCTCGTAGGTGTCCTCGTCTGCCTGGTATTCTTCTTCGTCGTCTTCGGTGTCGTCGATGAGGTCTTCTTCAGCGAGCCCTTCTTCGGCGAGTTCTTCACTGGTGAAGTCTTCGGTGGCGACGTCCGCTTCGGTTTCCTCCGGCTCGTCGCCATCGATCGCGGCCAAGGTGGCAGCTTCTTCGTCGGTTTCGGGCACAATATCGAACTCGGCGGTGGTGGGGGTAATCCACTCGTCCGCGGCCGGTACGTCCTCTACCTGGGTTTCGCCCGGGAATTCGTCGACGGTGTCGACGGCTTCTGCCTCCGCGTAGGCGGCGAGGGCGTCCGCTTCGACTTCAATGTCCTCGATGTCGTCGGTGTCTTCAGTACCCACATCGCTGCCGTACAGATCCTCGCCCATCAGGCGGTCTGCTTCGGCAAAGTCTGCTTCGGTGACGAAGGTGTCGTCAGCATTGCGTTCGTCATCTGCGGAGAGGTCGGCGAAGGCGACGTGTTCCTGTGGCTCCCACGAGCCGTTGAGCAGCGCGCTTTCATCAACATGGTTGACGGCAAGTTCGCCAGTGGGTTCCTTGTCGGGGGCCCAGATGGGGGCGGGGGTGTCGTCGTCATCGGCAGGGAGGGTAACGAAGTCGTCTTCGGCCAGCCCTGCAGAGGTGTCGGCATCCAACTCATCGCCGTCGTCGCCGGGCAGGTCTGTGTTCTCGTCGCTGGGTAGGTCGGGGACGACTGTCAATCCGGCCAGGCCACCTGCCACCATGGCTCCGGTGGCAGCACCAGCGGCTGGGGTGAAGGGAATAACATTGTCCGGAAGCTCACTGCCCGGCTGCTGACTGCCCGGCAGGTTGAGCAGGTCGTCGGCGCCGTCAATGCCGTCATCCACCAGGTCGTTACCGTCCAACAGGTCATCGTCGGCGGCGTCGATCGCCACAGATTCATCGGCAGCTACTGCTGCGGCCAGCTCTTCCTCGGTGATGGGTTCATCGATGTCGGCAGCGGCGGCCAGGGCGGCAGACTCGCCCTCATCTGTGGGCTCACTCTTGTCGGCGGACTCATCCTCCTCCCAGATGGGGGCAACCGGCTGATCGCCCACCACGGTGAGAGCGGCAGTGTCGGAAATCACGTCACCCTCGGCTGGCTCGTCGCCAAAACTGCTACCCACGAAGGCGCCAGCGCCAGCAGCACCGACCCCACCGGCTACCAGACCGGCCAGGGAACCGTCAGAAACGGGAACATCACTGGGGAACCCAGGGTCGGCGGGCAACAGGCCAGCTTCTTCTGGCTCAAAGGAATCTGCGTCGATGGGGAGAGAGTCGGCATCAGTGCGGTCGGCGAGCGGGCGGGTGGGGCCCACACCCTGCAAGCTGAGGGACTCTTCCTCGCCTTCTTTGGGGGGTAGCACACGCAGTGCATCGTTGAGATTGGCCAACCAGTTGAGGACGTAAGGGAGCTCCTCGTTGATCTTGTCGTCCGGGTCAATCTCCACGTCCACGCCGTCATCGTCCAGCGGCAGCAGTGCAGCCGACCAGTAACCTTCGGACCAGGCCATGGCCAGGTCGGTGGGATGGTTATCGAGAATCTCCACCAGACGATCATCGGTGGCGCGGATCATGGCGTCCACATCGGAGGAGTACACCTGCAGATCGGTAGCTTTTCCGGACTCGTCCGCATCCTCGTTGGGCTGCGGGTGGATCTCCACCACCACAGAGGAGGCGGTATCGCGTTGTACTGCCACAATCCAGCCGTCATCCTGCACAAAGATCAGGGCGGGATGACCAGCGAACTCGCCGGTGGCCGGGTCTTTCGGCTCGCTCAGCCCACCGTCGGAGGCAGGGCCGTGTTCCCATTGGGAGACGGCGGCGTGCACACCTTCTGCGTCAGGCCGGAATCCCAGCTCATCGCCCCAGCGGGACTGCTCAGGCGCATCGGTTGAGGGCTGCCGACGGGAGCGGATGGCACCCACAATGGTAAGGACAATGCCAATTGTGCCTACCACGGCGGCCACGATCAATAAGATCACGGGAACTGAAAACATAGGTTTCCCCTATCTGCGGGCAGTACTCAGTATTAACGGTACTGTGTTTCTGCCCTGTTTCGGAGCTTTTTCACATGTTCGGCAGCGATTCTCACCGATAGTGAAACGTGCCCACTGCGGGAAAAGTGGGCACGTAGAAAGCTACGGACGGAAGCCTCGGGAGGCCGGACGCTCAGGATCCAAACACCATTGCGACCAACCGCCCTCATACAGCGAAGCACCAGGTAGACCAGCGACTTCCAGGGCAGCAATGGTATGGGTGGCCAGGTTGCCGGAACCACAGTAGACCGCAACTTCCGAGCCGCTGGTGATACCCAGGCCCTCAAAGCGATCAAGCAGGCTTTCGAAATCCAGGAACTTCTGATCGGGACCAAAGTTTCCGTAGGTCGGCAAGTTATGGGCACCCGGGATGTGGCCCAGGCGAGCATCGTTGTATTCGAAATGGCCCTGGTAGCGGCGTTCCGAGCGAGCATCCAGCAGAATGCCGTGCTGTGGCCAGCTCTTTACCTCATCCACGCTGATGGTGGGCATGCAGGGCGTATCGGATACCTCGAAGTTACCGCGCAGCGGAATGATGCCGGGACCCGTCAACGTGGGCATACCGGCGTGCTCCCAGCGCTGTAGGCCACCATCCAGGAAGAAGACATTCTCGACACCGGCGTTGCGGAGAATCCACCACGCGCGAGCCGCCGAGGTCCCGGCCACAGAGTCGTAGACCACTACATAGGATTTCTTGTCGATTCCCCATTTACGGGTGAGCTTCTGCACCTTCTTCTTCGAGGGGAAAGGACGGCGACCATTTCCGGGGTTGTGGACACCCGTGAGGTCCTGCTCGAGGTCCACATAGATGGCATTAGGGATATGGTGCTCCAGATAGTGGTCGTAGCCACCCACCTGATCGCGATACCACCGCACGTCCAGAATCACCGGTGCGTGGTTCGAACTGATACGCGCCTTCAGCCACTGCGGGTTAACGAGGATACTCATGCACCCTATTCTACTGGTCGAGGAGTCTTTATTCATCTCTCTACAAGTGAGCACGCCGGGCGAGCCCAACTTTGTAGGTTGCGGTTCGATTTCAGATTCACTCTTGGAACATCCGTAACAGCATGTATTGTTGTAAATAGCCATTCCCCAGGTGAATGGTTATTTTGTGTCCCTGCACTAGGGAACGCTAATCGCCTAGAGATACGAGAACGGAACGGAGAGCCCATTGAAATTCTCGTCAGCCATGAAAGCGGTCGCTGGAGCCGTGGCCGTCTCTCTCATTATGGTCACCGCTAATCCCGTTCAGGCAGATCCGGTTTCATCTCCCTACACGGAGAGTATTAAAGCGATCGCCGAACAGTCGGGCCCCTACGTGGACGCCCACCACCTGCTCCCCACTGATGCCGCCCGCACCGCGCAAGCTGCCCGCGCCGACGCCACCATCGCTGGCGTCACCGACAGCGGCAACACCCTCGTCCTGGGTAAAGGCCACTTCGTCAAGCGCGGCGACAAGCTCGCCATCGTCGGCGAATCCGGTAACACCGTCGTCACCGCCCCTCTCCAGGCCCTCTTTGGCGACCGCGTCATGGACCTCAACGTCCTTCTCAAGGACGGCGGCCGCAGCGCCACCTTCCTCCCCGCGGAGACCTCCTTCCGCCCTGCTCCTATCACCGTCATGCACGCGCGGGAAGGCTGGATCGGCAACGACACCCGCCTGCGTGAGTTCTACGATGCCTGGGGCAAATACCTCAACCGCGCTGAAGTAGAGAACTTCCCGGCCGTCATTGCCGGCGGTGTGTTCGGAGGCATCGCCGGCGCCGCCACTGGATGGGCCATCGGATTCCTGGCAGGCGCACTGGTGGTCACTGGCATGCTGCTGTTCACCCTGGTTCCGGTGGTCGGCTGGGTGGCCTCCCCCTTCGTCTGGCTGGCGATCATCCCCGTCTTCCTGGCTGTATTCTTCGCAGTGGGTACTTCGGCTTCGGCGGCCGGCACCCCCATCGGTTCCCTCCTAGGCACCATGGTGGTGGGGCTCTTCTCTCCCAACGACTCCACCCGCGAACTAGCATTGAAGGCCATCCGTGCCGGCCTTGCCCTCATCTTCCTTTGGTGGCTGCCGCCCTCGGCGGGGGATAAAGTCTCTACCGCGGCCGGCTCGGGAGTTGGGTCTACCGGCCCTGCCTCCGACAATAAAGGCGGCACCATCAATACCGAGAAGGGTGCCAAAGATGACGGCTCGCAGAACGAGAACACTGCCGCCCCGGCGCTATCACCGTCCCTCAACTCGGCGGGCGCTGTTCTCCGCGTCGCCTAGCCACCCCTGCTCTCCATAACAGTACCGCCCCTGCATACTGCAGGGGCGGTACTGTTATGACCAAGACACCAGCCGGCGCCAAGACGACAGCCGACCATCACTGAGTTATGAGCACTCGGCGCACTGCTTGCTGGCGGTATACTCTTAGCTTTCAGTGCGCTGGCCGGTAATCTGCAGGCTTTCCCCGTCGGCAGCCACCGTCACGTGGACCATGTCGCCGTCGAAGATTTCCCCCCTCAACAGCTCCTTCGCCAGCGCGTCCCCGATGGCCTGTTGGATCAGACGGCGCAGCGGGCGGGCACCGTAGGCGGGGTCGTAGCCACGTTCGGCCAGCCACATGCGGGCGGCATCATCCACATCCAGGGTGAGCCGGCGGGCGGACAGACGCTCGGCCAGCTCGCGCAGCTGAATGTCCACAATGCCCTTCAACTGCTCGGGGTGCAGGGCCGAGAAGACGATAATGTCGTCCAACCGGTTGACGAACTCGGGCTTGAAGTTGTGTTTCACCGCCTGCATGATCTGCTCCTGCGTACCACCCGCACCCAGGTTAGACGTGAGGATAAGGATGGTGTTGCGGAAGTCCACCGTGCGGCCTTGCCCGTCCGTAAGCCGGCCTTCGTCCAGCACCTGCAGCAACACGTCGAACACATCTGGGTGCGCCTTTTCTACCTCGTCAAAGAGGATGACGGAGTAGGGGCGGCGACGGATCGCTTCGGTGAGCTGACCACCGGATTCGTAGCCGACATATCCCGGAGGGGCACCGATGAGGCGGGCGACAGAATGCTTCTCCCCATACTCGGACATGTCGATGCGGATAATCGCATGCTTGTCGTCGAAGAGGAACTGGGCCAACGCCTTCGCCAGCTCCGTCTTACCCACACCGGTGGGGCCGAGGAAGAGGAAGGAGCCCAGCGGCCGGTTGGGGTCTGCCACCCCAGCGCGGGCACGGCGGACCGCATCGGACACTGCCTTCACAGCGTCTTCTTGGCCCACCACATTCTGCGCCAGTTCGTCTTCCATACGGAGCAGCTTCTGCCCTTCGCTTTCCAGCATGCGACCGGCGGGAATGCCGGTCCAGGCTTCGACAACCTCGGCGACGTCATCCGGGCCCACTTCCTCCTTCAGCATCATCTGCGAATACTCGCTGGTGGAGGCTTGGGAGTTTTCGGCTTCGGCGAGTTTCTTTTCCGCCTCGGGAATGCGCCCGTAGCGCAGCTCGGCAGCCTTACCCAGGTCGCCGTCGCGTTCAGCACGCTCGGCCTGCCCGCGCAGATCCTCCAGGGTTTCTTTGAGGTCGCGCACAGCCTCGATGGCGTTCTTCTCGTTCTGCCAGCGAGCCGTCAACTGCGCGAGTTTTTCCCGCTCGTCGGCGAGTTCCTGACGAAGTGCCACGAGGCGTTCGCGGGAGGCAGCGTCTTCTTCCTTGTCGAGGGCGAGTTCCTCCACCTCGAGGCGACGCACAATGCGCTCGGCGGTGTCGATTTCCTCCGGGGAGGAGTCGATTTCCATCCGCATCCGAGAGGCAGCTTCATCCATGAGGTCGATGGCCTTGTCCGGCAGGAAGCGGTTAGTGATGTAGCGATCGGAGAGAGTTGCAGCCGCCACCAGCGCGGAGTCCTTAATGCGAACACCGTGGTGCACTTCGTAGCGTTCCTTGAGGCCACGCAGAATACCGATGGTGTCTTCTACGGTCGGCTCTCCGACGTAGACCTGTTGGAAGCGCCGCTCCAGGGCGGCGTCCTTTTCGATGTACTTGCGGTACTCGTCCAGGGTGGTGGCGCCGACCAGGCGGAGTTCACCACGGGCCAGCATGGGCTTAATGATGTTGCCGGCATCCATGCCGGAGTCACCGGTGGCACCAGCCCCAACGATGGTGTGGATCTCGTCGATGAAGGTGACGATCTCGCCGTCCGCATCCTTGATCTCTTGCAGGACGCTCTTGAGGCGCTCCTCAAATTCGCCGCGGTACTTGGCGCCAGCGATCATGGAACCCAGATCGAGGGCAATGAGGCGCTTGCCGCGCAACGATTCTGGTACATCGCCAGAGACGATGCGGCGGGCCAGGCCTTCCACGATGGCGGTTTTGCCAACGCCGGGTTCGCCGATAAGTACCGGATTGTTCTTGGTACGGCGGCTGAGTACCTGCACCACCCGGCGAATTTCGGCGTCACGCCCGATGACGGGGTCGATCTTGCCTTCGCGGGCGCGTGCGGTGAGATCCGTGGAGTACTTTTCGAGGGCCTGGTAGTTGTCTTCCGGGTTTTCGGTGGTGATGCGTCCGGAGCCACGCACAGAGGTGAAGGCTGCCTTGAGGTTTTCCGGGGTGGCGCCCATGGCCTGCATTGCTGTGGCGACGGCATGCCCACCAGTGGCGAGGCCGACCACGAGATGCTCGGTGGAGGTGTAGTCGTCACCCATGGAGCTGGCGAGTTCCTGGGCAGTGTTGAGGACAGTCAGCCCGTCCCGAGAGAGGTTAGGGTTAGCCATGCCTCCGCCGCTGGCTGCGGGGAGGCCATCGACAAGGGACCGTGCTCGCTGAAGAAGGATGGCAGGGTCGACGCCGGCACTGTGGAGGAGCGGCCCGGCGATTCCGTCGTGCTGCTCGAGGAGTGCGACGAGCAGGTGGGCGGGTTCTACGCTGGGGTTTCCTTTAGCGACGGCGGATTGGAGAGCAGCAGAAATTGCCTCTTGGGATTTTGTGGTGAAGTTCTGGGTAGTCATGGGGTTTTTCCTTTTCTCTATGATGAAGTGTGATGATGGGATGCAGAAGCGTCAGATACGTGATGAACTGCGTCTTTAGCACTTCACTATCACTTAGTTGAGTCATTATGACTCATGTTTAATTACACTCTATCAAAGTTGAGCCACATTAGCTAAAGATTTTTTCATAAAACCGGCAGGTTTTTTCTCACACCAGCAGCTATGATGGGCGCATACAGGCAAAGTGGGCCCCCGGAGCGACTGAGAGGAAATGCGATGAGCCGCCACCGTGACGACGTTGCGACCGCATTCGGCCGCCATTCGCGCGGCACAGAACCTGTCACCACCCCCACCACGTACTACACCGTCCTCGGGCCCGCCATCGAACTTCTCCACGCGCAACCCGAGAGCTTTATGCGTGACTTCTACGCCACCGTCTTCGCGCACGACTTCCAGCTCCGCAAACGCTTCCCCACCTTCACCGACCGCCGCACCGTCCGCTACGCTCGCGGCCTCATCTACTTCCTTGAGACCATCGACCAGGCCACCCCCCACCCAGAGCAGCTCGACGGCGTGATGGAATTTCTCAGCCAACTGGGGCGGGACCAGCGCAAGCACCAATTCACCGATGCCGACTACCACATCATGGCCATCGCCCTGCGCGACACCTTCGCCCGGCTCATGCCCTTCCAGTGGAGCGCCGACCTGGACGCCGCCCTGTTGAGCTCCTTCGAGCACGCCATCGACGTCATGCAGACAGCCGCCTCCGCAGAGACCACTCCCCCGGTCTACCTCGGCAATGTCATGGAAGTGCAGCGGCTCACCCGCGACATCGCCGTCATTCGCCTACAAACCGATCCCCCCATCGACTATTTGCCCGGGCAGTACATGTCCGTGCAAATTCCGCAATGTCCCGGCACCTGGCGGTACCTCTCCGCCACCATCCCCGCCAACCCGGATGGCTATCTGGAATTCCACGTACGCGCGCTCGAGCACGGCTACTTCAGCACCCAGGTGGTACAAACCACCCGCCCCGGCGACCAGTGGATTCTCTCCAACCCGCACGGCAATTTGCAGGTGTCGGGAGAACGCCCCGTTTGCATGATCGCCCGTAACGTGGCCTTGGCCCCCATGCGCTGTATTCTGCTAGACCTAGTCCAGACGGGAAAGAACAACCCCCTCGTGGATGTCTACTATGGCACCCGCTATCCAGGCGAACTTTTCGACGCCGCCACCTTGGCCAATATTCAGGCTGCGAACCCTTGGCTCATCGCCCATATTTGCGCAGAGAAAGATAGCGACCCCTGGTGGCTACGCGATGCTCCCCCGCTGCCCCCGAATTTGCTACTGCGGCGAGGTAATCCGCTGGAGTTGGCAGTTGCCGACGGGTGTGTGCACGACCGCGAGATCCTCGTAGGTGGCGGCCCACAAATAGTCCAGCAGGCGGTGGCGAACCTGCCGCGCCTGGGCATTAACCTGGCCGATATTCACCACGACCCACTGGATTAGAGTTCGTACTGCGATCAGTGACGGCTCTTGCGCCAGTACCTCTCGCTACGTAGCACAGCCAGCTTTTCGGCGCGTAGCGTGGCTGACCTCACGTCGTGTAGCTAGACAGCCTTCTCGACGCAAAACTACGCCGACGTGTGCGCTGGCTTAGCTACGGCGACGCGCTTCAGGACTCCACACCACCACCGCTTGGCTGCGGGGAACGTGGACCAGCGCGCTCCCGGTGCGCTGTTGCTGCCGCACTGCCTCGAGTGCCCCCTCCAACTGGTCGACCTGCTCTTGCAGTTCCTTCACCCGCTGGGAGAGCTTCAAGATCCGCTTAATGCCTGCCAGGTTGATGCCTTCATCCTGGCTGAGGTGTTGAATCTCCCGCAGGAGTTCCACATCCTCATCCGAGTAGCGCCGTCCACCTCCCTGTGCACGGGCGGGGATCACCAGGCCGAGACGATCGTATTGGCGCAGTGTTTGCGCGTGCATGCCGGCACGCTCAGCTGCTACCGAGATGACGAAGAAGCTCTTTTCACGTTTGCTCATACTGCACCTGCCCATCCAGCCCGCGGATCAAACCCGGAGCTTTGTTCTGCTTGCGCATAGCTTTTGAGCGCTTCCCTGCTGGCGGCATCCAGGTGCGTGGGGATCTGCACCTTAAGGGTGGCCAACAGATCCCCGGCGGGTTCCTTGGCGGGGGCGATACCGCGCCCGCGGACTCGCATCACCTGGTCGGCAGCACTACCGGCGGGAATGCGGATAGAGACGGTGCCGTCCAGGGTGGGGACGGTGATGGTAGCACCCAGCGCCAGTTCCGAGAAGGACACGGGGACGTCCACCAGCAGGTTGTTGCCGTCGCGTTGGAAGACCTTGTCGGGGGTGATGTTGATCTTCACGAAGAGATCCCCAGGAGGTGCGCCGCGCAGGCCGGCTTCGCCTTTGCCGTTGAGTCGTACCTTCTGGCCGTCTTTAATGCCCGCGGGGACACGAACATTGAGGGTACGGGTGCGGGTAACGACTCCGCTGCCACCACAGTCGGGGCAGGGGTCGTCAATGATAGTGCCGGTACCGCCGCAGTTGGTGCAGGGTTGCGAGAATTGGAAGGCACCTTGGGTCGAGTGCCGGAAGCCTGACCCGTTGCATTCGGGGCAGGTGCGGGGGGCGGTGCCGGGGCGTGCCCCGGAGCCATGACAGGTGGTGCAGGCTGTCTTGGAAGTGATGCGGATTGGTACGGTGGCACCTTTTGCTGCATCCCGGAAGCTAATGGTGATGGAAGTGGTGATGTTGGCACCACCGTTGGATTGCTGCGATGACTCAGACCGGTGGCCACCACCACGGCGTTGGTTAAAGAGACCACCAAGAATATCGCCTATGCCGCCAGCTCCGCCTGTGGCGTTCTGGGTTGCGCCGCCAAAGATGTCGCCAAGATCGCCGATGTCGAAGCCGTCGGCGCCGTAGGTGTAGCTGTGACCGCCGCCGGGGGTGAATCCGGTGAAGCCACCGGCGCCCTGACCATATCCATTGCCGAATCCCCCGGGTGCGCCGAAACCGCCTTTTCCCCCGAACCCGCCGAATCCTGAGGACAGCATGGCACGGAGTTCGTCGTACTCTTTACGCTCTTTCGGGTCGGAGAGAACGGAGTTAGCTTCGCTGACTCGTTTGAAGCGTTCTTCTGCGGCTTTGTCGCCAGGGTTGGCATCGGGGTGGAGACTGCGGGCGAGTTTTCGATACGCCTTTTTGATCTCGTCTTGGGTAGCGTCTTTGCTGACGCCGAGTTCCTTGTAAAAGTCCTTATCGGCCCATTCTCGCTGCATGGCGTCCCCTCCTCTCTAGGCTAAAACTAGTGCTGTCGATAATATCTAAGCTTGAGTCTATACTACTCAACTTTATCTGTATGCTCATAACTGGGTCTCATGAGCCATGGTGGTCTGAGCTGTTCTCATAGTCGTGAGCTGGACTGTCCTCACATAACGTAGTGGCGACCCCACAGGGGAGGCCGCCACTACGTACGTTATGAGATGAGGTTACTTGTCTGCGCCAGCAGCGTCGGACTGTTCCGCCGCGCTTGTCTCGGTGGACTCGTCACCATCCGAAGCAACAGCTGTGCCCTCGTCACCACGGACAATCACCATGGCTTCGCGGAGTACGCGGTCGCCGAGGTTGAAGCCCTTGCGGAGGACCACGCTCAACACCTTCTCCCCGTCGCCGCCTTCATCTTGGATGGCAGAGTGGCGGTTAGCGTCGAACACATCCCCGACCTCGCCAAACTGAGACACGCCCTGCCCTTCCAGGATGGTCGTGAATTTATCGGTGAAGGCCTTCAGAGGGCTTCCCTCGGTGACATCACCGTGCTGGCGGGCCCGCTCAACATCGTCGGCGAGTGCCAGCATGGCGGTGACGACACCGGCTTTGCCGTTGTCTCGGGCGATGCTGAGGTCACGCTCGACACGCTTGCGGTAGTTGGCGAATTCGGCGGTGACACGCTGCAAGTCCTCGGTGAGTTCTTGCACCTTGGCCAGCAGTTTGTCTTCGACCGTGAGCTCCTCTTCTGCAGTAGCGGCGGCCTGGCCGGCTGCGTTGGAGTCACTCGCGGTGTCGGCACCATCCCCAGTAGCGACGGCAGTATCTGCGGCGTCGGCAGCTGGGTTGGCGTCGGCAGCGGTGGCGGAGGCGTGCAGATCCGAGGTGTCGTCAGCCTGCGGCTGACCCTCGGTGGGATTCTGAGATGCGTCCGTCATGTCTATCAGTCCTTACTTGTTGTCGTCTTCGACAACCTCGGCGTCCACCACGTCATCGTCGCCGCCAGCAGTGGAGGCGGTGGTGTCGGCTGCGCCAGCGTCAGCGGCGGTAGCGCCTTCCGCGGCAGCCTTCTCGTACATAGCCTGGCCCATGGCGGAGGATTCGGTCTTGACCTCGTCCATGGCACTACGTAGAGCGGCAACGTCGCTGCCCTTGAGGGCTTCCTTGGCCTTGTCAAGGGCGGCCTGGACCTTGTCCTTATTCTCGGACGGGACGGTCTCAGCGTTGTCGGCAAGGAACTTCTCGGTCTGGTAGACGAGGGTTTCTGCCTCGTTGCGGAGAGAAACCTCTTCGCGGCGCTTGCGATCTTCCTCGGCGTGCTCTTCCGCATCCTTAATCATGCGGTCGATCTCCTCCTGGGAGAGGCCGGAACCATCCTGGATGGTGACGGTGTTCTCCTTGCCGGTGCCCTTGTCCTTAGCGGTGACGTGGACAATGCCGTTGGCGTCGATGTCGAAGGTGACCTCGATCTGCGGAATACCACGCGGGGCGGGGGCAATGCCGGAAAGTTCGAAGGAGCCGAGCAGCTTGTTCTGCGAAGCCATCTCACGCTCGCCCTGATAGACCTGGATCTGTACGGAGGGCTGATTGTCCTCGGCAGTAGTGAAGGTCTCAGAGCGCTTGGTGGGGATGGTGGTGTTGCGCTCGATGAGCTTGGTCATCACACCACCCTTAGTTTCAATACCGAGAGACAGCGGGGTGACATCGAGGAGCAGCACGTCCTTAACTTCACCGCGCAGCACGCCGGCCTGCAGGGCAGCACCCACGGCGACGACCTCGTCCGGGTTCACGCCCTTGTTGGGCTCGCGGCCACCGGTAAGTTCCTTCACCAGGTCGGTGACGGCGGGCATACGGGTGGATCCACCGACGAGCACTACGTGGTCGATCTCGGAGACGGAGATTCCGGCGTCCTTGATGACCGACTGGAACGGAGTACGGCAGCGGTCGAGGAGGTCCTGGGTGATGCGCTGGAATTCGGCGCGGGACAGGGTCTCGTCGAGGAACAGCGGGTTCTTGTCGGCGTCGACCGTAATGTAAGGAAGGTTAATGGCGGCACTCTGCGAGGCAGACAGCTCAATCTTGGCCTTCTCTGCGGCTTCACGAAGGCGCTGCATGGCCATACGGTCTTTGGACAGGTCCACGCCAGATGCGCTCTTAAACTTGTCAACGAGCCACTCGACGACGCGGTTGTCCCAGTCGTCGCCACCGAGGTGGTTGTCACCGGAAGTGGCGCGAACTTCCACGACACCGTCACCGATCTCCAGCAGGGACACGTCAAAGGTGCCGCCGCCGAGGTCGAAGACAAGAATGGTCTGTTCTTTGTCAGCCTTTTCGAGGCCGTAGGCGAGAGCGGCCGCAGTGGGCTCGTTCACGATGCGGAGCACGTCGAGGCCGGCGATCTGGCCAGCATCCTTGGTGGCCTGGCGCTGGGCGTCATTGAAGTAGGCCGGAACGGTGATGACGGCGTCGGTGATGGACTCACCCAGGTAGGCTTCCGCATCACGCTTCAGCTTCATGAGCACGTGGGCAGAGATCTCCTGGGGGGTGTACTGCTTGCCGTCAATGTCATTGGACTTCCAATCAGAACCCATGTGGCGCTTGACGGAGCGGATGGTGCGGTCAACGTTGGTGACTGCTTGGTTCTTGGCAGGCTGCCCGACGAGGACTTCACCGTTTTTGGCGAAAGCCACGACGGACGGGGTGGTGCGGGATCCCTCTGCGTTGGGGATAACCTTTGCTTCTCCGCCTTCCAGGACGGAGACGCAGGAGTTGGTGGTGCCGAGGTCAATACCTACTGCGCGTCCCATGATGTGTACCTCCATATGTTGTGTTCGTTAGTAAGGTCATTTCACGCTCTATTGAGCGGTACGCACTCAAGTATGACATAAGCATACTGAGTGCGCAATATTTCTTGAGCGCATTTGACTCAACTATTTTTCAGGAAGGTTCACTACCTGTATAAACAACGAAAAAACTCTTGTCATACCCCCTATAGATCACGGGTGAGCAGCGCCACTGACTGCTCCGCCAGCCGCTACTCACCCGTGATCTGCCAACTTCTTCCATCAGTAAACGTCGTTCTCTCTACTCTCACCTTCCTTCTCTTCCACCGGGGACACATCAGCCCCATAGAGAACATCCGCACTCATCCCCAACCGGCCAGCAATAAGCTGCTGATCCTCCCGCGAGGCCGTCTCCTTCACTAACTGCAAATAACTGGCAGTATCGGAGTACACTTCCTGCTTCCACACCTTCTTCCGGTGCATCACAATCCGCCCAAAGTGATAGACCACCAACGCCACATTCGCCAGCAACGCCAGCAACGACATCACAAACAAGGCTGTCGTATTCTCCGACGGACGATGCTCAATCGGCAGCGTCCAGAACGTCGGCCACGTCAATGTAAACGCGCACCACAAATACAAGGTGTACGCCCGGTACTGAATCCACGCCCCGCGTCCCCACTTCATGAACGCCGGAATGGTACATCCCAACAACAAACCGAAGCCGTTATACCAGGCATGCCCCGACATACAGTTATACAAGTAGGCGAAATTCCACAGGTCATAGGCGATAATCCACCACACCGTCAGGTCGCCCCAAATAATGGCCTTACTCTTCTTCCGGGAAATATAGATCCCCATCCAGCCCGAGATCGCCAAAATATTGAGGATCCCCGCAATGCCATTCATGATGTTCCACGGGCCACCCACACACCAGAAACCCTGCGTGGGATCAACACCTGTCATACTGAAACACTGAAAATCCCGGATGACGGCCTCCGTAATGTTGACGGCCAACAGGAGCGGCGGCAACAGCAAGTAGTACTTGTTATGTCGCAGCTTCGGGACATACTGCAACGCCACCAGCGACAAACTCCCCAGCAACGCCGAGTAGAGCTTCACCATCGGGAACCAGCCTGCCGAACTCGTCCCCTCGGTGGAATGCGGCCACCAGAAAATGGACAAGAGCACCGGAATGACGATGAAAAAGGCGATGACGAACCACTTGTAGCGCTGAGCTAACCAGGCAGCGACCGCCAAACACACCACCACCAGCACCAAGCCCGCGTAGTCGTACCACTGGCCAACCTCAAAGAGGAAGAGGGTGGGATAGCCGGGGCCACTCATTGCTCAGCAGCTTTCTTCTTTCCCCAATCCGGCAGATAGGTCTTCTCCTGCTTCTGCCGAATCTGTTCCTCCCACGAGAAAGCAGGCTCTTCCCAATCGACGAAGTACTCCTTGTCCATGATGCTGTCCCAGGGGCTCTCCGGTCCGGTCGGCGGCCAAGTGGAATCCTCGGTGTGCGGTTCCCGAATAGCTCGACAAGCTGGGTCCTGCCGGCCAAAACGCATCCACTGCGTATACGTCTCTTCGAACAGTGGAGTACCATCGTGACGGCCCGCTGGAGTAGCACTCCTGAAGAACCGTCCCCCCAACATGCCGCGCATGAAGCGACCCGTCAACTGTTGCTTCTTACGGAACTCGCACACTCGCTTGAGGTAGATGTTCTGCAGATGCGCCATACAACCCCCTACCAGTTCAATCTGGCACCAATTAATAAACCACGTCCAGAGATTGTCAGGCTCGTAGGCCACCCGCCAATGGTTGAGGAGCCGGCAACGGTTACCGGGCAGCGGAATGAGGTAGTAGCACCAAGCTGCCGCATAGTGGTCCATCCCCGGATAGCGGAAAGCATACGATCCCGGCGCCTTCGGAGGTTCCTTGGTATCTGTCCAATGCACAAGGTACTTGCCAGGAACGACGTCTACCCACTCCATGCTCATGCCGTGGAAGTCGAAGGGCCCGATATCGCCGGCAACAAGGGAATCTGGTTGTTGCCATTCTTCTTGGATCTCGTACTGGTTATAGAACGGCAGACGGGCAAAAATACGCTCCAAGAATTCGGAGCTGTAGGACCCGGCCTTGTTACACCCCAGTTGTTTGATGGTGCGCCAGACAGCGTAGGCCGGGGCATCAATGTCAATGGCATAGGTAGATGAGCGACCATTGCGATAGTTCGCATCAATGAGGTCGTCACCTGGATAAACGAAGGCGTTTTCGGCGCGAGATGCCTTTCCTGTGAATTGGCTAAATACCGTCATGAACGAGAGAATGGCTCCCCCTGCAACGCCGCCAGTTACTCCCAAACCTCCCCAAAATGTGTTCTGGAACATAGAATTACCCTTCATAGTGAGGTGAAATGGGCCACAACCTCTCCCTGGTAGGACCTCATTGTCAGACTCTACTAGGCCGCCCTAAACTAGGAGATCGTTTTATAACACTTCTATTTTTCACACAAAAGTCCACCCGCCATGTCCATAATGTTGTCTAGATGCTGGGAGCAATGACACAGTAGCGCTATTGACGGAAAAGGACGGCTCATGGACTCACTGTTCCTCTGGGAGATCGGATCCCCCCGGGTATATCTCATCTGGCTCTTCGTCTTCCTCACCCAAATGGCGATCGCCGAAATCAACCGCCGCTGGACCTGGACCATCTTCCTCATCTGGACCGTCGGTGGACTCGCCATGATTCCCTACGCCATCAACTACGCCATCCCCATCCTCGGCTGGTTCCCCTTCGGCAAATACTGCCTCATGATCTTCGCCGCCACCGTCAACGGCTGTATCGTCGTCCTCGGCAAATACCGGCCCGACCTCGCCCACCGCTACGTCGTGTGGATCGGCGTCTTCTGCCTCATCTGCCTGGGCGGCAACATCCTCGAAGCCAACATCCGCGACATCGCCATCTTCCGACAGGCCGGCGACTACTACGCCTGCGCCGCTGACTGGCACTGCCTGGCCCAGATCGACCACACGCACTCCAACGTAGATCTCTTAAGTAAACTCCCCGAAGCCAGAGGCATCACCGCTGAACCAAAAACAGACGCCTGGTACATGGCACTCGCTGCCAACTTTGACGCCCGCCATATCGGCATCGACCCCGCCACCGGCTTCCGCACCATTGGAGGCTACTGGAACCTTCTCAGCGCAGCCGCCGGATTCCTCAACATCCTCACCATCACCGGACTCACCCGCATCATCGTTGCCGGCCGCAAAAACTCCAAGGTCAAGAGCATCGTCTGGCTCGACCAAATCTGGCCCTGGATTATCGCCTACGACCTGTGGAACCACGCTTTCCTCTACAACTCCCTGGGCGACTACACCTGGTACTGCACCCTGGCACTGCTCCTCGCCTGCACCATCCCCGCCTTCACCTGGGCTCGCGGCCAATGGATCTGGTTCCGCTGCTACACCCTCATGTACTGGATCGCCTTCTACAACTGGCTCCCCACCATCGCCACCCCACCCAATGCCATGACAAACTTCGCCACCATGGATCCCACCGCCAACAAGGTGTGCTCCTGGATCGCGCTGCTCTTCAACATCGGCGTCTTCCTTTACTGGCTATACCGGTCCATTAAGCTGCGCCGCAACCCCTTCACCGAAGCACTCTTCCTCGAAACCAAGGCCTTCCGCCGCGTCGTCACCGAAACCTGCGACGACAAAGAGAAATACTTCATCACCGACTGTGTGAAAGCCACCCCCACCGAACTCGGCTTCGCACCCGACAAGCCCGTACCTCCCGTTGACGGCTACCTCACCCACTACTTCTGGTGGGGCAAGAAGGACAAACGCTACCCCAAGCTCCGCACACCACTGAGCGCCCAACCAGCACTCGTCAAGAAGGGAATCCAGTCCGACCCACAGTGGGACGTGACGACATCCACCACCGAAAAGGAATAGCCTCCCACTCCCCTCCACCGGGGAGCTCCACCACCCGAGCTCACTTACTTTAGCCAATCTGCGCTGCTGTATATGATGGGAAAGGTGACTAGTGACGACCTGTACGCGCTCGTGAATGCCCCTCTCACGCACGCCAGCGCACCCACCACTCCCTGGGATCTCACCATCCCCATCGGGATCGTCGCCACCCTCATCAGCATCGTCTGCTGGAGCATCTTCATCCACGGCGTCGTCCGCCTCGTCACCATGCTGCAGCTGGCCGAACCCGACCACACCCGCACCAATCACCCCTGGCACCGGCTCTGGAACCTCCTCAAAGAATTCATCGCCCACACACGTCTCATCCGCAAACGCCGCACCGTCTCCATCTCCCACTGGTTCGTCATGGTCGGCTTCCTACTGGGCGCCTTCATCCTTTTCGAGGCCTACATCCAAATGTTCGACCCAGCCAGTGGCTGGCCCTGGTTCCACGAACAACGCTGGTTCCGCGCCCTGGTCGAACTCGTCGGCATCACCACCGTCCTCGGCGGCCTCTACCTCACCCTCACCCGCATAAAAAACAACCCCCACCTGGGCCGCAACAAACGCTCCTCCCGCTTCTACAAGTCCAACATGGGGGCCGCCTACTTCGTTGACGCCGTCGTCATCCTGGAAGGCCTCGGCATGCTCGCTGTCAAGGCCGGCCAACTCGCCACCTTCCCCACCTACGGCGGCGGGGACCCCACCATCGACTGGGTCACCTACTGGGTAGCCCAAACCCTGCCCGCCAACCCCCTTATGGTGAGCCTTTTCGCCGTAGCGAAACTCCTTATTGCGATGCTGTGGCTCCTCCTCGTCGGCCTTAACCTCAAGTGGGGTGTCGCCTGGCACCGCATCGGCGCCTTCTTCAACATTTTTTTCAAGCGTGAATGGGACGGCAGGACCTCCCTCCGCGCTATCCGCCCCATGCGCAGCGGCGACAAAACCCTCACCATGGACAACGTCGACCCCGACAAAGACCTCCTCGGCATTGGCCACATCCAAGACTTCACCTGGAAAGACTGGCTCGACTTCTCCGTCTGCACCGAATGCGGCCGCTGCCAGGACCTCTGCCCCGCCTGGAATACCAGCAAACCCCTCAACCCCAAGCTCATCGTCACCGGGCTGCGCGACGTCGCCCAAGATAGCGCCCCCTACCTCTCGGCTGCCCGTACCGCCGGCTTCGTCGACCCCGACACCGGCCGCGTCGACCACGACGCCTTCCCCCGCCTCCTCGACCTCCTCCCCGCCACATCCGCCGGGAAACGCACCCACCAGCACGCCGAACTTCAACGCCTCTCCCAGCCACTCATCGGCCTCGACCCCCAACACCAGGACGCCCAACAGCACCCCGAACGCATCGGCCTCCTCAACGAAGATGCCCTCTGGGCCTGCACCACCTGTGGCGCCTGCGTCGACCAATGCCCACTCGACCTGGAACTCGTCGACCACGTTGTCAACCTGCGCCGCCACCAGGTACTCGCCGCCAACCAGTACCCGCCAGAACTCGCCAGCCTTTTCAAGAACCTAGAAAGCAAAGGCAACCCCTGGGGGCAATCCCCCACCGCCCGCGAAACCTGGATTGACGAACTCGAACGAGAAACCGGCTGGCGCGTCCCCGTATGGGGCAAAGACGTCCACAACTTTGCTGGCGAAGGCATGGAATACCTCTTCTGGGTGGGCTGTGCCGGCGCCTACGAGGACCGCGCCAAAGAAGCCACCAAAGCCACCGCCCTCCTCCTGCACCTGGGCGGCGTGAAATTCTGTGTGCTAGGAAACCAAGAAACCTGCACCGGCGACTCCGCCCGTCGCGCCGGCAACGAGTTCCTCTTCCAAGAGATGGCAGCCCGCAACACCGAACTCCTGGAATCTGTCTTTGGGGAAAGCCCGAACCGGAAGATCATTGCCACCTGCGCCCACTGCTTCAACACGCTCGGTAACGAGTACCCACAGCCCTATACCGTCATCCACCACTCGGTCGTCCTCAACCAGCTGGTGAACCGCCGCCGCCTCGTCCCCACCACCCCGGTGGAGGGCATTACTACCTACCACGACCCGTGCTACCTGGGCCGTCATAACCACTTCTACAGCCAACCGCGCGAACTGGTGGAATCCTCCGGCACCCAGGTGAAGGAAATGGGACACACACGCGAGCAGGCCTTCTGCTGTGGCGCCGGCGGTGCCCACTTCTGGATGGAAGAAAAGCACGGCACCCGCATCAACCTCATGCGCGTAGACGAGGCGTTACAGACCGGTGCCACCACCATCGCCACCGCCTGCCCCTTCTGCACCGTCATGCTGTCTGACGGTGTGAAGCAGCGAATGACAGAATCCGACAGCCGCCTGGTAGCCGGCCAAGCCAAACGCACCCGCGTCGCCGACATCTCCGTGCTGCTGCTGGAGTCTGTGCGCCGCGGAGACAAACTGCCCCAGGCACTCGTCCCCATTCCGGTGGGCGACCTTGACGTCGAGCAGGAAATGGACGGCCTCGATCTGCCCAACGCCGTGCCCGCCGAAGAAACGGCAACGGTGGACGACTACACCACTACCCTCCACGAGACCGATCGGGAAGCCATTCGAGCTGCTGCCGCCGAGCAAGAAGCAGTCGAAGACGTGCTGGCCGAGCTAGAGGAAGAAGCCGTCATCGACGATGCTTCCCTCCTCGATGCGGGCGTGGTGACGGTCTCCCTGCACACCGTTGGTCTGCCACTTCTGGGCCTTATCGAACGCCCGGATGGTGTCCCCTCCGCCCAGGCCCCTGGCCCCGAACCCGTTGCGGTACTGCCCAGTTCCTTGGCAACCTACCAGGCGGAGGCACAGCAGCTGGAGAAGGAGCGGAAAGCCGAAAAGGAGAAAGCCGCCCGACGAAAGGAACGAGTGGAACGGGCTGGCCAGTCCGCCCCCGTCACCGGTAAACCGCTGGAAGAGGCGAGCGACAGCACCATCTCTGTGAAGGCTGCCGAGGTAGCCAGGGATGGTGCCGACAATGAGCTGAACCTGGATGTGCCAGGGCTGCCATTGGTGGGCATGATCGCCCGCACCAATGGTGTGCCCACGCCACTGCCACCGCTGTTGGCAGTTACTGAGGAGGCGGCTGCTAGGGCCAAACAGGCTATTGTGTATATCGCTCCCGGTGCCCCACTGGTCTACGAGGACGGCGTGGATGCTGGTATTGGTACGGGAACTGCCGTAGCCGCTGATTCTACTGGCGACGGCACTGGCGACGGAGCTGATACGAATGCGGCAGATACTGCTGCCGCGCTAGCTGCCGCCGAAGAAAAGCGGCTGTCCGTACCAGGGTTGCCGCTGCGTCCGGGAGTGGCGGCTCCCGGAGCTATCTCTGCAGTGGTCAGCCCGCGTGCCCTTCCTCCAGAGACAGCTGTCCCCGCTACACCAGTGAATAAAGCACAGCAGGCGGGTGTCAGCATCCGTCCCGGACTTGCTGCTCCACAGGACTTTTCAGCTTCCTCCTAAAAACCCCTCAGGACCCGTCACCCACCAGCACAAACCGGTAATGAGCTCCGAGGCCAACAGGTGTAACCTTGCTTCTGTACCAGTACGCTAAATACTTCACAGAAGAGAGCACAATGAGTCTTCGCCCTCTCTACCAGTCCAAGAAACTGAAAAACGTCGTCTACGACATCCGCGGCCCGGTGCTAGACCGCGCCAATGAACTCGAAGCACAGGGTGCCGAGATCCTGAAGCTCAACATTGGCAACCCCGGTAAGTTCGGCTTTCTGGCCCCCCAGAACATCACCACCTATATGAAGGACAAGCTCGACACTGCCGTCGGCTACTCCGACTCCCGCGGTATCGCCGAAGCCCGTCAGGCCGTCATCAACCGCTACGCCAACACCCCGGGCTTCCCCGAGGTAGACATGAACAGCGTCTACATTGGCAACGGCGCCTCTGAACTCATTACCATGTCCTTGCAGTCCCTCTGCAACCCCGGTGACGAAATCCTCGTCCCCGCTCCGGACTACCCGCTATGGACCGCCTCCACTGCCCTCGCTGGCGGCACCCCCGTCCACTACCTGCTGGACGAGGCCAACGACTGGAACCCCAGCCTCGAGGACATCGAGTCCAAGATCACCGACAAGACCAAAGCCATTGTCGTCATCAACCCCAATAACCCTACCGGCGCTGTCTTCTCCAAGGAGACTTTGGAGGGCATTGTTGACATCGCTCGTCGCCACAGCCTGCTGATCTTTGCCGACGAAATCTACGACCTCATCCTCTACACCGAGGCCCCCCACCACAACCTCGCTGCCCTGGCACCCGACTTGCTGGTATTCACCTTCAACGGTCTCTCCAAGAGCTACCGTGCCTGTGGTTACCGTGCCGGATGGGTTGTTATTACCGGCCCCAAGGACCACGCCCGCGACTTCCTCGCCGGCTTCCACCTGATGGCCTCCATGCGCCTCTGCTCCAACGTTCCCGCCCAGTACGCCATCGTGGCAGCCTTGGAAGGCGAGCAGGACATTCAGATCCAGACCGCTCCCGGCGGCCGCCTCTACGAACAGTGGAAGGCCACCGTGGACACCCTCGACACCATCCCCGGTGTGTCTGTCGTAGTGCCGAAGGGGTCCCTGTACGCCTTCCCGCGTTTCGACCCGGAGGTGTATCCCATCTCGGATGACGAGAAGTTCGCCATGTCCCTGGTGGAGAATGAGCACATCCTCATGACCCACGGCACCGCCTTCAACTACCCCACCACCGACCACCTGCGCATTGTGATGCTGCCGGAGGCAGCGGTGCTGAAGGAAGCCATTGAGCGCCTGGGCAACTTCCTCTCCAGCTACAAGGGTTAGGTCCGAGAACCTAGGCTGACGCACCCACTTACCTCTCACAGAGCACACTAACTCCCTCCCCTCACTTCCACGTAGCGGGGAGGGAGTTAGTGTGTGAGCGGCACCTGTGCTGTGCACAGGTGGGGTAAAAATAGTAAGAAGTGGGCTACCGGGAGACCCGGCAGCCCACTTTGTGAATTATACGGAGCTTTATAGCGTGCTGTTACCAGCGGCTAATTAGGCTTCGCCCTTCTTCTTGCGGGCGCGGTAGACACCGTAACCAATGCCACCTGCTACTGCGAGGCAGAGGATGACGATGCCAGCAATGGCACCGCCAGAAAGGCCGCCGTCATCAGTGGGGGTGTCCTTGTAGGGATCCTCGTCAAGAACTTCCATGCCGGAGGCGTCCGTAGAAGGAGCAGCCTTGGAGGACTCAGTGCCCTTCTTGTCGGCCTTCTTATCGCCGTCCTTCTTGTCGGCCTTCTTGTCATCAGCCTTACCGGAATCGGCGGGGCCACCCACAGCGTTCACAGCGAGGAGGGTACCCGGGCCGGAGAGAGCCTGGCAGTTCAGGCTAATGTGCTGGGTGCCGATGACCTGAGTGTCAACGACGTTGCGCATGGTGACGAAGTTCTGGGGGTTGTTGAACTGGCCTGCGGCACCTTCCACTGCGGGGTGAACGGTACCGATCTTGCCAGCCTTGGAGGCCTTCATCTTCAGGACGATGGTCGGGACAGCCCAGTTGGCGTCCTTGCCTTCGACGGCAACGCCGAAGCCGGAGACCACGAGGGTCTTGCCGCCAACGAGGGAGATCTTCGGGGTGCCCTTAAGCACGGCGCCGGAGCCTTCCAGGCTTGCAGTCACGAAGGAAGAGGGATCATCGATGGTGAGACGCATAACAACATCGTCAGCGCTCTTAATAACGGCGATGGATTCCTTGCCGGGGATCATTTCCGGCTTGTAATTCACCCGGACCTCGTACTCCTCGCCAACCTTCACCTCGTCGGGAGCAGACACGTCGATGACGTCAGTCTTCTCACGAGTCTCGTTGAAGTTCAGCGGAGCACCGTTGGTACGGCAACTGGACTTAATGGTCTTTGAAGCGGTGGCAGCGGAAGCGGTACCGACCATGAGAGGGGACAAACTGAGGCTCAGGCCCGCAGCAGCAGCGAGGGCGAAAACCTTTTTGGTGATCGTTGAAGTTGACATGTGCCCAATTTTACGTAGAAAAAGGCCTCCTGTCCTCAGTATTTCACTTCATATAGCAACAAAAATGAGATCTTGGCCACGTAGTGGGACACTTTGGCCAAAATTCCAAAATAAACGGGCAGAAACTGCCCATTATCAATTCACTCTCTACAATTAATAATAATTTCGTTTTACGGCATTGAGCTGTACAAACTCGTCATATGGTTACAGAATTCCATATTCTGTTACGTCACGATGTTTAGTAATTCGAAGATAGATTTCTATGTCTCTCCAGTTGTCAAGACCTTTGTGAGATGTGCGACATTTCTTGACTTTTTGGGGATTATTGCAACGCGCCGTCACTCCTAGCTCAGAAATATCGGAACACGTGAGATCCTTCGCAACATCCCTAGGCGCTTGTATTATGGAAGTATCCGCGAGCGCGACACCCCTCCACGCTCGCTGCTGACGCCGCAGAGACTGTCCTGCTGCCACGTGGCTCAGTGGAGACGACCATTACGGAAAGGACGCATGCGACATGCCGTTTGAGGTTCTCACCCCCGCTCAAATTGCTGCTGGCCACAAAGCCGACCGCATCCTCAACACCATTAAAGCCAGCCCCGTTGACTGGAACAACATCGAGGATCCGAAAGACAAGGAAGTATGGGACAAGCTCACCGAAAACTTCTGGCTACCAGAGAAGGTACCGCTGTCCAACGACGTCAAGTCTTACAATGACCTCTCCGAGGCGGAAAAGAAGGTCATGCAGAACACCTACGGCATGCTCACTCTGCTGGATACTATCCAGTCCACTGTGGGCGCCACCGCCATGGTGGGCGACGCCCTCACTCCGCATGAAGAAGCCGTTTATTCCAACATCGTGTTCATGGAGTCCGTACACGCCAAGTCCTACTCCTCCATTTTCGCCACCCTCTGCTCGAAGGAAGAAAACGATGCTATCTTCCGCTGGACAGAGAACAACGAGCTGGTGCAGAACCTGGCCCGCATCCAGATGAACTTCTACACCGATATGGACCCGATTAAGCGCAAGATTGCCGGCACCATGCTGGAGGGCTACCTCTTCTACACTGGCTTCTTTACCCCCTTCTACATGGGTTCCCGCAACAAGCTACCTAACACCGCCGACCTGCTGGGCCTCATCTTCCGCGATGAGCGAGTCCACTGCTACTACACTGGCTACAAATACCAGAAGATGCTAGAACCGCTGTCCCCAGAGGAGCAGGAACGCTATAAGGAGATGACATTCGACTACCTCATGGAGCTAACCGCCACTGAAGAAGCCTTCCTCCACGAGCTCTACGATGAAGTCGGATGGTCTGAGCTGGCTATCTCTTACAGTCACTTCAATGCCAACACAACTCTAAAGTACCTAGGTTACGAGCCTCTTTACCCTGCTGACGTATGCCATGTTGATCCAGGTGTAATGGGCTACATCGCCTCCGACAATATGGAGAACCACGACTTCTTCTCCGGCTCCGGTTCCACTTACGTCATTGGCGAGGTAGAAAATACTACTGATGACGACTGGGCCTTCTAGGATTCCTGGGGCTCTCCACGGGGTTAAGGATCTTCTTCCCCTTCACGTGTGATCACGAGCGGCGCAACTCCTGCGGCAGGAGTTGCGCCGCTCGCTCTCTCCACAAAAAGTTGCAGATGCAGTACTAGTGCGAAATAGGACAGGGGAAGGACTCGTGGATAGAACGCGGGGCAAGGCCTTTTGTCCCCTCCGGGAAAGTAGCGTCGAGGGTCGTGTATATGGTGACCCCATAGCCGCAGGATTCCCTATTCGAGAGTTTCACAATGACGGGAACCTCATGCTTCTTCCCTTCTGCGCAGGAAGGCTCACAATCATTGATGACAGCGGTGCCACGGCCGGTGGCAGTGGGGCTCGCCCACTCTCGCCACGACACATTAGTGAGCATAAAAGCACCCGTGGCGCAGCCGAGATAAATATTCTTCGGCCCCCGCGGCCCCTCCGTGTCCACACAGTTCAAGAAACCGGTCGCCTCCACCAACACCAGCGTATCCTGCGGAGTAGCACCTTCCACTGCGTACACCTGGCCACTCTTCGGATCGAAGGTGAGGGTGGCGGTAGTTGTGGACACCTTGTTGGGGGCAAAACGTACCGTCACCGCACCATCTGGAACAACTCCCACAAGACGCTGCGGGACAGGAACCACCGTACTGCCAGCCTCACGTGCGATAACCTGATAAAGGCCATGGTAGAGGGGGCCGTCAAGTCCTGGGATCGTGAGCAGCAGCAACGCCGAGCGAGACGGCTGCACACCAGGGATGGCCTGGGAAAGAACATTTTCTAGACCATTGGGCTCGGTAGGCCATGACGACAATGCCGCCACATTAAGAGTGGCGCCACCTATCTGCACCTGTTGGGTACCACGCTTGGTGTATCCCTTACCTACGCCAAAGAGCGTAGGACTACCGGCTTTCTTCCACTTCGCTTGAGCGGCGGGACTATCGAAACTCAGTTCACCTTGAGACACCTGAGTTTCTACCCTGCTGGCGTCCATAATGATGCGCTGGTTGGTTGTGACATTGTAGATAATGCCGTCATTGTTGAAGTGGCGTACCACTTCACGGCGGTGCAGCAGAAGTGCTGCGTTAGGCAGCTGCTGGACATTGACAGCAGTATGGCGCGCTTCCGCACCGGCGTTACGAAGCAACGTTTGAGCCTCTGCGCGCGGCACGGTAGGAGTGTTGGGAACAACCTGGCCGACCCCGACAAGGACGGCGACAGCAGCGGCAGCAGCAGCGATGCCTCCGAAGAAGGGGCCACGGGAGCGGCGCTGCTTATCACGCTTTTCCCGCTCAGCAGCCATGCTGATGATAATGTGCTGCGAGGTGGTGGCATCGGGGGCGTTAGCTTCATCGTCCAAGACGCGCTGCACTTCGGGCGCTTCCACGGGAGTAGGGGTGGGCGGTTTGGCCACACCGGCCAGATTCCCGGTATCACGCACCATCGCGTAGCTGTCACTACTGCCGAGGGTGAGCACACCATCGTGGACGCTGGTGGGACGGATGGGGGTGACCGCCCTGGGGGTAGTGGCGGTGCCTTCTGCTGCCCAGCTGGTGGGTAGTTCAGCAGAGGTCCGCCCAGCAATAATGTTGTCGAGTAGATCCATGTTGGGCTGCTCGAGGGGCCCATCACCTCCCGCATGACGAAAGACGGAGTCAGCGGCCTGTAGTCGGCGCCAAGCTTCGGGATCCGCTTCACCAAGAGGTTGGAAGCGGAGCGGCGACTTTGGTTTCTCGGGGTGAGACACGATTACTGCTCCTCTACAGTGTGTAGTGCTTCCGCGAACCGGATACGGGCACGATGTAAGCGAACACGGGCGGCAGCAGGCTTCACCTGCAGCGTGGACGCCAACTCTACAGTAGTGAGACCGTCCCACGCGGCCAGCAGAAGAATCTCCCGGTCAGCGTCGGACAGGAGGGCTAGGGCTGCTTTGACCCGAAAACTCTCGACCACCCCCTCGGCCACATCGGTGGAGCTACCACCACCCGCCACGTCGCCGGGATCCATGATGGTTTCATGGTCGCTACGGCGGGTTGACGAACGGAAATACTCGCTCACAACGTTGTGGGCGATTCCGAAAAACCACGGAAGTGGACTTTCCAGAAGATTGGGCGGAATTGTGTCTCGGGTTTGCCAGACTCGCGTCATCACCACGGACAGCACGTCCTCAACATCGTTGCTGGGAATGCGGCGCCGTAGGTATGCCACGACAGGCTGGTAGGACTGCTGATACGCAGCTCTAAACCACTCCTCTTGTAGCGCGTCAGTCATATGTCTAGTTTACGATCGAACCTTGTGGGTTGCGGATACCTTCGCCCCATTCGTGCCTTCCGCTCGGGAATTGTTACACCTTAGGCCGAAATACTCACTGATAGGGTCGCAGCGATGGGGGAGACGGGGAGCTACCGATGACAGTTCCGTACCTACGCAGGGGCCTCCCGGGGGCACAATAGGAACTCGCGGACCGTGCTGAGGTTAGAGGGGGGTGACGGTGCCGTCGCCATCAGTGCGGAAATTCTTCCACGCCTGCGACGGAGTGGGACCCCGCTGCCCCTGATACTTCGAACCCAACACCGACGAGCCGTACGGCTGCGACGTGGGGGAACTCAGCCGGAATACACACAGCTGGCCCACCTTCATCTGCGGATACAACTTGATGGGCAGGTTGGACACATTCGACAGCTCTAAGGTGATGTGTCCCGAAAAACCGGGGTCAATAAACCCTGCGGTGGAGTGCGTCATCAGGCCAAGGCGCCCCAGGGAACTCTTCCCCTCCAGGCGGCCTGCCAGACCATCACTGAGGCTCACTACTTCCAGTGTGGACCCCAGCACAAACTCGCCCGGGTGCAGAATGAACGCCTCCCCCTCCGGAACCTCCACTAAAGTGGTGAGGTCGGGCTGGGGGACAGCGGGGTCGATATGGGTGTAGCGAGTGGAGTTGAAGATACGGAACAACCTGTCCAGGCGCACGTCAATACTGGAAGGCTGCACGAGGGTAGCATCATAAGGCTCCAGAGCGAGATCCCCAGAGGTGATGACAGCACGCAAATCGACATCTGAAAGTAGCACGACCCTAGCCTAACCTGTTTACCGCCCCATCAGAACTATTCCGCCGCGCCATCTCGCCACCCGACTGCCACCGAACCCGTCACCGGGTGAGAAAAAGAACAATACAGCGCAATATGGGCCGTGTGGGTTTAGCGGGAGAAGCTCAGGCTGCTAGTCTGGGAAAGGCGGCACTTCCCGCAACTATGTTTCTCGTCGTGAAACAGCGTGAAACGTGGTGTTGTGGAACCGTAGCCAGCCTCCGCCGATGTAGTTCAATGGCAGAACATCAGCTTCCCAAGCTGAATACGCGGGTTCGATTCCCGTCATCGGCTCCACTCCACGCTTCTGTAGACACCCTCAGCACTCAAAACATCACAGCGACTCCGTACACACAGATGGGACAGGCTGCATGCGGCGCGAAAAATGGCTCGGTCAGAACGGCAAATATGCGGCAGGCACCCTCCCACTCATGCTCATCGCCGCACTCCTCATGGTAGCTCTCCCCGCCAAAGGACAATTCCCCAGCTACCACATCGACTTTGACGTCTACTGGACCGGCGCCCGCTACTTCCTTGACGGAGGCTACCTCTACGGCGAGATCCCCACCCTGCACCAAGGCGCCCACCTCCCCTTCACCTACCCACCCGTCGCCGTCCTTGTCTTCATCCCCTTCGCCCTCCTCCCCTACCAGGCCAGCTCCGTCCTCTTCACCCTGCTCTCCCTGGTAGCCCTTTACGTCGTCGCCCGCTACACCCTCAACGCCCTCCGCACCTACGGCTTTGCCGTCACCGAAAAGCCCTGGCACGAGATCGTCCTCTGGGGCGTCATCATCGCTAGTCTCTTCACCGCCCCCATCGGGGACACCTTCGGGTTCGGGCAGATCAACCTGCTGCTCATGGCACTTATCGTCCTCGACTGCCTCACCCCCCAACGCCGCTGGTGGACCGGCGCACTAGTAGGACTCACCATCGCCATCAAACTCACCCCGATGGTGTTCCTCCTCTACTTCTTCTGGCGCCGCGACTGGAAATCCATGGGCATGACCGTCGGCTCCCTCGTCGCCTACAACCTCATCGCTTTCCTCGTGATGCCCAGCACCGCCAAGCTCTACTGGACCGAGATCATCACCAACGGGGAACGCATCGGCAACTACGACTATGCCGGCAACCAATCCATCAACGGCCTCCT
This sequence comes from Lawsonella clevelandensis, assembly GCF_001293125.1. Taxonomy (NCBI): domain Bacteria; kingdom Bacillati; phylum Actinomycetota; class Actinomycetes; order Mycobacteriales; family Lawsonellaceae; genus Lawsonella; species Lawsonella clevelandensis. The sequence continues at coordinate 1,202,308 of NZ_CP009312.1, read as the reverse complement.
CGCCCGCTTCGGCTTGGAAGACACCACCCTCTCCGTCGCCTGGCTCATCGTCGCCCTCATCGCCGGGCTGGCCGTCGCCGTCATCGTCTGGCAGCTCGTGAAAACACGCCAGCACTTCGCCGCACTCATGGTCAACGGCCTGGCCGCCAACCTCTGCTCCCCCGTCTCCTGGGAACACCACTGGACCTGGGCCATCCCGCTAGTCGCTCTCTTCGCCGTGTGGGCCTGCAAACAAACCCCCGCCCGCTGGGTATGGGGCGTCCTCAGCGGGCTGGGCATCATTATTTTCTACGCCAACCCCTACGCCCACCTACCCAGCGACCAGCACCGGGAACTCGCCTGGTCCCCCTGGCAACACATCGTGGGCGAATCCTATGTGCTGTGGACACTCCTGGTGCTCATTGCACTGCTAGCACTGCGACCATTCTCCCGTGCCAGCGAAATGCGTGATGCGGTAGTGAAAGTCACCGCACTAAAGAAGCCTGTGCCAGAACGCGACTAACCTCACAGTCCAACGAGACTATATCTTTACAGTTTTTGCTACTAGTGAGATATGGCTCGTTTCACAAGATGGTCCCATCACAGGGGTTAGCAGCGTAGCCTCCCTTTTTGACCTCACCGACAAGCGCGGAATCTACGTCCTCGAATTTGATAATGGGGAGCAATATGTCGGGCAAACAGTTAACATCGCCCACCGTTTCACCTCTCACGTCCATGGGTCCAAACACCACAAAGCTTGGCAGGATATTGTCGCGCTCTCCTTCAAGGCCCTCCCCAATGAGGATCTGGACACCGCCGAATACCAGGAGATCCAACGACGACGGGCAAAAGGCATCAAACTCCGCAATAAGATCTTCAACAGTGGTCACACTGAGCCCACCCCACTCGACGAGGTCGTGACAGTCGAACAACAGCGCCATTGGGCCCTCGGAGACGCCGACTACGGCTGGGATAAGGAGCTCTTGGCCATGGCAACACCTCGCTTCAGGCTCTATCAAAATACCTACGCCAAAGGTGACAGAAAACTCTACAACCTAGTTTTGGATGATCTCGCCTACGTGGTGGCAAACGTCATTCCTTCCCCCGCACAAACCGTCGGACGCTTTTGGACTCTTTCGGCTTATCCCTCCACAGCTGGTGGTAGGTTTGCAACGCTCAATGTAGGCACAACAGAACTCGAGTACTTTCCTCGTCATGCCATAGAGACTGACCAGGAAGCAGAACTGTGTAGCTTTCTTAATTTCATGCCGACAACTGAGAAATGGATTGAAGAGAATGAGAATTTCGAGGCTGGACCTTTGGCTTACCTCATTGGCCCCCTTAACTATGCAGTCCCCGCAAGCTCAATGGTTATTCCCATTGGTGAAGTAGAGTACGTTCTCGAAAACAACCCAGACTATCTTCAATCAACCCGCGAATATGCCATTCGCATCATGCGAGAAGGCCGCCCTGGCATGTTCAAGCGTTGGCACAGTCAGGAACTTGTACAAGAGGTAGTGAACCGTATCGCCAAGAATTACGGCTAAATTGAATCGTTTGCTGCGCGATCTCGGCAACTGCTTACCAATTAAGCCCCACGCAATGCGGGGGGAGCGATTGGGGTGAACATCGGTCTCCTTTCACTAGTTGTGTGGAAGGAGACCGATGTTCATGGGAGTGATTTTCTTTCCCCTAACAGTAGAGAAAAACAATCTATATTAATAATTACCTATTTTTAATAGTATTGAAACTTCTTATTTTCACAGTTTTTACACTATAACTATCTCTATTGATGTTATTTTCGAAACTATAGAGGCATAATGTGGTCGCATGACTAGTTGTCATTTTTCTATTTAAAAATAAGGAGCCTACCGAGTTGGCCCGGTAGGCTCCTTGTGAAAAGAACTCGATTCTAGACAGTGAAAATACGGTTTCCGTCACCCACTAGATAGTTATAGACGGTTCCAAAAACTTGACACACTTACCAAAGGCACACGTCTAGCAGCCAAAAACATCCTTTGAACTGCAGCGATGTTACTTCCCTTGGACCTAGAGGCTGTCTCCGAAGTCTGCGCGGTACTTCGCCACCAACGCCTCCTGCCAATCGGAGGTTGGCTCCAGACGACCATAGAAGAAGCGCAGCACTTCCGGCTCTTCCGTGAAGCGCAGACCACCAATAAGATGACGGTTCTCGTACAGCCACACCAGACGGTCCACTGCGTACTTCACCTGGGAAAGGGTGAAGACGCGGCGCGGCAGCGCCAGGCGCAACAGCTCCATATTGGAGAACTCCTCCGACCCATCCGGATTACGCTGCTCGGACATGGTGCCACGCTCCATACCGCGGCAGCCGGACGCCAGATAGAAAGCCACCGCCAGCGCACCTGCCGGGTACTCCTCCTGCGGGATATGGTCGCAGAACCGCATGGCGTCCACGTGGCAGCCCAAACCGCCACCAGGAGTAATCACCGGCACGCCCGCCTTCTTCAGCTCATCCACCATGTAGCCAATGTAGATCGGCCCCTGGTTGATCATCTCCTCATCCATGGTCTCTTCCAGACCCACAGTGAGCGCTTCCATCTCACGTACCGACATACCGCCGTAGGTGAGGAAGCCCTCAAAGAACGGCACCAGCGGACGCATCTGACGGAAGTAGGTTTCGTTCGTGGTACAAATGCCGCCACCGCGGGCAGAACCGAGCTTGCGGGCGGAAAAGTAGATAATGTCGCAGCAGGCGGCAATACGACGGGTAATCTCGCGGATAGAGAGGTACTTGCAGGACTCCTCACGAGTCTTAATGAAGTACAGGTTGTCGGAGAGCAGCGAAGCATCCAGCACCAGCATCCGGCCGTACTCGCGGCAGACATCCCGCACCTGCTCCAGGTTCTCCAGGGAGAACGGTTGGCCACCGATGAGGTTGGTGCCGGCCTCCATACGAACGAACGGAACCCGCTCCGGGTCCTCGGCAATAAAGGAACGCAGCGCGTCAATATCCATATTGCCCTTGAAGAGCAGGTCGGACTCCACCTCCAGGCCCTCTTCACGAATGAGCTCAAGCACCTCTCCACCCATTTCGGTAATGTGCGCCTTCGTAGTGGTGAAGTGATAGTTCATGGGAACCACATGGCCCGGCTTCACATAGGTGCGGGCGATGATATTCTCACAGGCACGGCCCTGGTGAGCAGGCAAAAAGTAGGGGGTTCCGAAAATTTCTTCAACGCGAGCAGAGAGACGCTTGAAGGTTTGGGAGCCAGCGTAGGCGTCGTCAGCCAGCATCATGGCAGCCTGCTGACGGTCGGACATGGCGTTCACACCAGAGTCCGTGAGCATATCGAGGAAGACATGCTCGGTACCCAGAAGGAAGGTGTTATTCCCGGCCTCGGTGATAGCGGTGTGGCGTTGTTCCACATCCGGCAGGTTGAGGCGCTGAATAATGCGCACCTTGTGCATTTCGAGAGGGATTTGTTCGCCAGCGTAGAACTTTACGTTCGCCATAGATACTCCAAAAGGCGTGGCACCAGATCGTATGACTTGAGAATGTAAACCAGGTATACACAGTGCACTAGGCATTTAAAATTGACTGCCCTCATGCTACAAAGCGATCACCTCCCCTATCGACCATTGAGGAAACCTATGGCAACAGCAGTATTTAATCCGTATAATTTCCAGAACAAGCAGATACCAGGCATCGAGGTCAGCCACCCTATAACACTGTTGCCCTATGCACCCATAAATTCTTGACGACATTTGATCTTCCGAACTACATACATAGTCAATCAGGACACTCCCTCTCCTTAACAGGACGCGTCTCAAACTCCCCACTTCCTACACCTCAAGTGAGTTCTCCCCTATGTTCAAAAAAAACATCGCACTGCAGTACTAGCTGTAGCAGTTGCCACTGCCCTTCTGACTTCATCGTCTGTAGTTAACGCTTCCCCCAACCCACGTCATTTCACCACTCGTAACACCTCAGCACTTCCTGTCGTGTACTTGGGTGGAGCTAACGACGCGACCTTCCTTAACAGTGATATTAAAAAGAACATCACCACTGCAGGCATGCAATTTTTCGAGTGGGACCCACTGATGGCCTCCATCAAAGAATCCCCGAAGCTCTACGACCACATGGTCCCCCACGCACAATCCACCAAAGCCCTCACCCTCCTCATGCTTAAGGGCCACACCCTCGCACCCCAAAACAAGTAACTCACAGCTAGTAATACCGGTAATGGCCACTAGCCCCTCAAGCGGGGAAGCGGCCTACATCGGTTGTAGCGAGACTGTACGCCCGCTAGCGCCAACGCCACTCATGAAAACCTTAGGACGGCAGTCGGCTTTCATCGATGCCGGCCCGTAGACTGGTTACAAACTCCTTCACCGGCTCCACCGCATTCTCGCCATGTTCGGCGATCAACCGCACAATAGCCGAGCCCACAATGGCCCCATCGGATGCGTGCGCCATCGCATGCGCCTGCTGCGGCGAACCAATCCCGAAACCAACGGCCACAGGAATGTCCGTCACCTCGCGGATCTTCTCCACAATCGCAGGAATGTCGGTGGTGATCTCGCTGCGCATACCCGTCACACCCAGCGAGGACACCAGGTAGAGGAAACCACGGGCACCCGTCGCCACCCGCTCAATACGCTCATCGGAGGTGGGCGCCAGCATAGAGATGACGTCCACCCCATAGCGGGCCGCCACATCGGCCACCTCGTCGCGCTCCTCGTAAGGGACGTCGGCCACAATAATGCCCGCAACTCCCAACTCCCGGCAGCGAGCGAAGAAGCGGTCCATTCCGTAGTGCAGCACCGGGTTCATGTAGCCCATGAACACCAGCGGGATACTGCAGGTCTCACGCAGCTGCGCCACCATCCCGAAAATGCCATCCAAAGTGGTGCCGCCCTGCAAAGAACGCAGCGATGCTTCCTGGATGACGGGACCTTCCGCGACCGGGTCGGAGAAGGGGATACCTAGCTCAACCAGGTCGCAGCCCGCTTCGGCCATGCCGATAACCAGCTGGCGAGTGGTGTCCAGGGTAGGGTCGCCGACGGTGACGAAGCCGATGAGAGCCTTGCGATCGGCAAAGGCGGAGGCGATGGTCGGCTGTACCGGCTCCACGGCATGTGCAGCAGCGTCGGTCTGGGTGGATGCTGTGGCGGAGGTTGCAGGGTTACTCATGAATATCCACTCCCTTGTAACGAGCAATAGCGGCAACATCCTTATCACCGCGACCCGACAAACAAACAATGATCGACTCATCCGGGCTCAGCGTGGGAGCCAACTTCCGGGCATACGCCACCGCATGGGCGGATTCAATTGCCGGGATAATTCCCTCCACCCGGCTTAGATACTCGAAGGCTGCCACCGCTTCATCATCAGTGATAGGCACATACTGGGCGCGGCCTGCGTCCCGCAGGTAGGCGTGTTCCGGGCCGATACCCGGATAATCCAGGCCCGCCGAAATGGAGTACACCTGGTCAATCTGGCCATCCTGATTCTGGCAGAAGTAGGACTTCATGCCATGAAAGACTCCTATCTCTCCCCTCGCCATCGTTGCCGCATGCTGGTCAGTATCGACACCGCGACCCGCCGCCTCACAACCAATAAGCTGCACGTCGGCGTCCGGAATGAAATGGTAAAACATGCCCATTGCGTTGGAGCCACCGCCCACGCAGGCCAGCACTGCGGCGGGAAGCTGCCCCTCCACCTCGAGAATCTGCCGGCGGGCCTCCTCCGAGATCACCGACTGGAAGTCACGCACCATCATGGGGAACGGGTGGGGACCCATCACCGACCCAAGGCAGTAGTGAGTGTCGTCAATGCGGCTCACCCATTCGCGCATGGCCGCATTCACGGCATCCTTCAGCACCTGGGATCCCTCGGTGACGGCGTGCACCTTCGCCCCTAGCAGCTCCATGCGGTACACGTTCAGAGCCTGGCGGTCGGTGTCCTCCTTACCCATGAACACCTCGCACTCCATGCCAAGAAGTGCGGCGGCGGTGGCGGTGGCCACCCCATGCTGGCCAGCACCCGTCTCGGCGATAAGGCGGGTCTTTCCGCGCTTCTTCGCCAGCAGCGCCTGCCCCAACACATTGTTAATCTTGTGCGAACCTGTGTGGTTCAGGTCCTCTCGCTTCAGATAGACCTTAGCGCCGCCCAAATCCTCCGTCATATGCTCTGCAAAGTAGAGCAGCGACGGGCGGTTCGCATAGTTGAGGAAAAGCTCGGTGAGCTCCCCACGGAACTCTGGGTCGGCCATCAGCTGAAAGTAGGAGGACTCCAGATCATGCAGCTCCTGCATCAGCGTCTCGGTAATGTACTGGCCACCAAACACGCCAAAACGGCCCGGATGCTCAGGGTTGGTGGGATCGCCTTCCGCAACATGGGTGGAGGCAGCAGCCAGGTTACGCAGCGCCCGCACCCGGTCCGGGGACCGCATGAGGGTCTCCCCGATGAGGGCCGCATCCACGCCGACCTGCCGCAGAGTGAACATGTCGGCAGAATCCCGCACCCCGGATTCGCCGACGAACAGCACATCCAGCGGCACCTCCTGGCGCAGCCGGGCCGTAGTCGTCAAGTCCACTTCGAAGGTGCGCAGGTCCCGGTTATTGATGCCGAGGATTCGCGCACCAGCAGCGAGAGCCCGCGCCACCTCTACATTGTCGTGGGCTTCCACCAGTGCGTCCATGCCGAGGCTTTCGGCCAGCGCAATCTTGTGGGCCAGATCCTCCTCCTCCAGGATGGAGACGATCAGCAGCACTGCAGCCGCACCCAGGGTAGCGGCCTCCTCGATCTGCACATCATCAATAATGAACTCCTTACGGAGCACTGGGATGGTGAGGTCAGCGGCAATCTCCTGGAGGTACTGGGGGCTGCCCTGGAAGAAATCCGGTTCGGTGAGGCAACTAATGGCGCGGGCGCCACCCTGCTGGTAGTCGCGTGCGATCTCCAAGTAGGGGAAGTCAGAGCTGATAAGTCCCTTCGAGGGGCTCGCCTTCTTAACCTCCGCAATGATGGACACACCAGGGGCGGCCACAGCCCGGTAGAAGTTGCCGGCGCGGCCGGTAGCCAGGCGCTCCTCAGCGGCCTGCTGGGCGCGCTGGGTGAGGTCGGCAAGGTCTGTCTCCGCCTTGAAGGCGGCGACCCGTTCGCGGGTCTTCGCCACAATGTCGTCCAGGATCGTCATAGGTTACTCTCCTTCTTCCACAGCGTTGGTGGCGGCAATGAACTCCTCCAGCTTGGCCTTGGCCTTGCCGGAGTCGATCATCTCGGCGGCGATTTCCGCTGCCTGCTCCAGGGTGGTGTTCTGCTTTGCCAGGTAGATGCCCGCGGCGGCGTTCATGATGACGGTCTCGCGCTTGGGGCCAGGCTGCCCGTCCAGAATCTGGCGGGTGATGACAGCGTTCTCGGCCGGGTTGCCGCCTACCAGGTCCCGTTTGGTACCACGTTGCAGACCAAACTGTTCCGGGGCGAGAGTGTATTCGGTAAAGACGCCGTTGATACATTCGCAGACGGTGTTGTCGGCGGAGGAGGTGATCTCGTCCAGTCCGTCCTGGGAGTAGACCACCAGGTTGCGGCGCACCCCCAGGTTGTCGAGCACTTCAGAGAGGGGGCGGACGAGGGATTCGTCATACACACCCAGCACCTGCATATTGGCGGCGGCTGGGTTGGTGAGCGGCCCCAGTACGTTGAAGATGGTGCGGATGCCCAGTTCGGAGCGGACGGCAGCCACGTTTTTCATGGCGGAATGGTAGCGCTGCGCGAAGAAGAAGCACATGTTGACGTCGTCGAGTAGTGTGAGGTTGCCCTCCGGGCTGATGTCGAGGCGGGCACCTAGGGCTTCCAGGCAGTCGGCGGCGCCAGACTTGGAGGAGGCGGAGCGGTTGCCGTGCTTGGCGACGGGCACCCCTGCCGCGGCGATGACGAAGCTGGAGGTGGTGGAAATGTTGAAGGAGAAAGCTTTGTCTCCGCCGGTGCCGACGATCTCCAGGAGGTCCCGGTTGTGGTCGATGCGGGTGCCGTGGTTGCGCATGGATTGGGCGGCAGCGGTTATTTCCTCCACGGTCTCGCCTTTGATGGAGAGGGCGGTAAGGGCGGCTGCTTTCATGATGCCGGAGGCTTCCCCGGTCATGATTTCGTCCATCATGTGGCGCATGGTGGGGGCGGAGAGGTTTTCCCCTCGTACTAGTTGGTCGAGTGCATCCTTAATCATGCGAGGCTCCTGTGGAGGAAGTTGTCGATCATGGTCTGCCCTTGGGGGGTGAGAATGGATTCGGGGTGGAATTGCACACCGTAGGTGGGGTGCTCCGTGTGAGTGACGGCCATGATTTCGCCGTCGTCGGCACGAGCGGTGATGCGCAGCTCGTCCGGCATGGTGGCGGGGTCGGCGACGAGGGAGTGGTAGCGGCCCACCACAACGCGCTCCGGCAGCCCCTGGAAGAGTTGGTCGGTGGGGTCGACGGTGATGAGGCTGGCTTTGCCGTGGAGGAGTTCGTCGGCGTAGGTGATGGTAGCGCCGAAGACCTGGCAGAGTGCCTGGTGGCCAAGGCAGACACCGAGGATGGGGTACTCGCCGGTGAGCTCCCGCATGACGGCGGGGCAGATGCCGGAGTTTTCGGGGCGGCCGGGGCCGGGTGAGAGGATGATGGCCTGCGGATGGAGGCGGCGGATGTCGTTCAGGGTGACGGCGTCGTTGCGGACCACCTGCACTGCTGGCTTACCCCCAGCGACACCGGTGGCACTGCCAGCACCGTTGCTGTCACCATTCCCTTCCCGTTCAGCACAGCGCTGCGGCATGTCACAGCGTTGCTGCATGTCCCGGTGCTGGTGCGCGTACTGCTGGAGGGCAGGGGAGCCGGCCACAAAGTGGTAGAGGTTGTAGGTGAAGGAGTCGAAGTTATCGATGAGGAGGATCATGGTTAGCGCTCCTCTTCTGGGCTCGCGACCACCCCAGCTTCGTGGGGGAGCCCTCCGTTAGCGCGTTCCAGCGCCTCCACCACAGCCTTCGCCTTGTTGATGGTTTCTTGGTATTCGGTGGCGGGGACGGAGTCTGCCACAATGCCGGCACCGGAGCGCACCGCCACTACCCCGTTGCGCTTGTAGGCGAAACGGATGGCGATGCACATGTCCATATTGCCGGTGAGGTCAAAGTAGCCCAGGGCACCGCCGTAGACACCGCGGCGCACCCCCTCCAGCTCGTCAATAATGTGGCAGGCGCGAATCTTGGGGGCGCCGGAGAGTGTGCCAGCCGGTAGTACCGAGCCCACTGCGTCGATGACGTTCGCTCCCTCGGCTAGCTTCGCCTCCACCACGGAACCGATATGCATAACGTGCGAGTAGCGGTGGACCTGCGCCAGCTCCGTCACCTTCACCGTCCCAGGGGCGGCAAAGCGCCCCAGGTCATTACGTCCCAGGTCGACGAGCATGTAGTGTTCGGCCAGTTCCTTGGGGTCGTGGAGCACCTCGTATTCCAGGGCGGCGTCCTCTTCCGCAGTGGCGCCGCGCGGGCGGGTACCGGCCAGCGGGAAGGTTTTGGCAACCCCGTCCTGCACCGACACCAAGGTCTCTGGGCTGGCACCCGCGATCTCCCCCATTGGGCTGGTGAAGTAGAACATGTAGGGCGACGGGTTGGTGGTGCGTAGCACCCGGTAGGCGTCAAAGAGGGAGCCGCTGGCGGGGGCCTGCAGTCGGTTCGCGAGCACCACCTGGAAAATGTCGCCCTCGAAGAGGTGGCGTTTGGCGCGCTCCACGATAGCCGAGTACTGCTCGCAGTCCATATCGGGGATAAGGGGTCCGTGCAGCTGCAGCGGTTCTACCGGCTGGGTGGGCTGCTGGAAGACCAGGTTTTCCATTTCGTCCAAAGTGCGGAGGCCCTGCTGGTAGGAGGCGTCGAGGTTCTCGTTGGGAATGTTGGTGATGAGAACGATGTGCTGGGTGAGGTGGTCAAAGCAGATGATGTTCTCGAAGAGCATGAGGTCGAGGTCGTGGAAGCCTTCGTCGTCCGTGCCGTGCAGGTGGAGGGCGGGTTCGTGGACGGCGAAATAGTCGTAGGCGAGGTAGCCGACGAGCCCGCCGGTGAAGGGCGGCAGTTCCGGCAGGTGCGGGCTGTGGTGTTCGTCGATAATGCGGGCGATAACGTCGCGGGGCAGCTCCGTGGTGGTGGTTGCCTGGTCCTCGTGGTCGAAGGGAGTGATGGTGACGGTGCCGGCGTGGGCGGTGACGGTGAGGGAAGGCTGGTAGCCAAGGAAGGTGTAGCGGCCGCGGTGTTGCGGGTCGCTGAGGGACTCCAGTAGGAAAATGTGGGAATAGCGTTCCTTCAAGGCGGCGATGAGGCGCAGCGGGGTGGTGTGGTCGGAGTAGACCGTGCGGGCGAGGGGAACGCGGCGGTAGTCAGAGTGGTCGAGGAGGGAATGGAGGTCGGCCAAGCTGGTGGTGGTCATGGAAGGTGGTGTCCTGTTGCTCGTGCGAGGATGGTGGGCAGAATATAGCCCGGTACAAAGACCGGGGGAGTCCACTGCTGTCTGCCGAGAGCAACGGGAAGACCGTGTGCGGGAGAAGGGGCGCTAGGTGCAGCCGCTGCGTTTAGGCAGAGCAGAAGGTACCGCGCCATCGCCAGGACGACAGGGCGAACCCACAGAGGGATTCGCGGCAAGGTCCACAGGCGTTAGTCATATCGTGACTATAGCAATACGCTACGGGGAGCTGCTAACACGGTGGGTGCGGTCCCAGGAGGGGGAGTAGTGGGTCAGCCCACTGAGTGCGCGGTTGAGGAGCCACGCCAGCGGTACCGTCACCACCACTACAAAAAGTGTCACGAACAGCCAGTTTCCGGTGAACGCGGGGTAGTTGAGGACGCGTATGACTCCCTCCATCACCAGCATGTGCAGCAGGAAGAATTCATAAGAAATTCTCCCTAAGCGGACGGCCGGACCAGCTGTAAACAACGCATGGTAGTTGCGGGTTACCCCATCACCCTCTGGATCACCGAAAATAAGCGGCACCATGAACCCGCAGGCGGTCATCATGCCGAAGAAACCACGGCCCCACGCGTCGGCGACGTCCGCCGGCACCACCGCCGGCTCCCCACCCACATTGATCGCCACGTAACAGAAGAACGCAATAACCCCTGCCAACAGCGACGTGAGGGTAATGGCCGACTGGCGGTAGCGGGGAATGCGCACCGACAGCACCGCCATCATCATGCCGACCACAAACCACACGAGGAAGGCTGGCAGCCAGGTGCGGGAACTCACATCCACCACCCGGTAGGTGCGGGTGACAACATCCCACACCTGGGACACCATTGCCCACACTAACAGGAACAACAAGGTCCCCAACGCGCTAAACCTCCGCCGGTTCACCACATGCACCGCTAGCAGCGCAATGATAGGGAACAGCAGGTAGAAGGAGACAGTCACACACACCGCCCAGGACTGGGTGAAACCAGTGTGATAGTGCCCCAAGCCGTAGATCTGAGTGAAAGTGAGATGGCGGATCACATCCCCCGTAGTCTCCGCATTCCCCGCCAGCGACTCCTGCCCATAGAACACCCCAAACACCAGCGCTACCGCCACCCAATAGGCGGGCACCAGGCGGCGGAAGCGATGCCAGAAGTAGCTGCGCAGCGTAGGGGTGGGCCCCACCTGCCCGTCCTCCTGTCGCTCCACCATGGCACGCACCCAGGGCCGGAAGAGGAAGAATCCGGAGAGCAGGAAGAAAGCGGCCACCCCGAGGGTGCCGATACGGTCAAATACCCCGCCCATGTAGCTGAGGCGGAAATGCCCGGTGGCGAAAGCTGCATGGTTGATGGCGATGAACAGCACCGCGTAGGCGCGCACCCCGGTGAGGGCCGGCATTGGCCCCGACAGGTTCTCCGCATGCCGCACTGGGCGTTGGCGGGCCCGCCGCTCTGCTTTACGGGTGGGCGAGAGGGCCACAGCGGGGCTGGCGGAGAGGGCGTCGGCGGCGGCTCTTTCCTCCCGCTTGCGGGCCTCCTCGGCAGCCTGGATAGCGCGCTGGCGGGCTTCCTCCTCCGCGCGGGTGAGAGTGCGGGAGACGGAGGCAGCATTGTGGCGGGATTCACTGCCACGGTCGAAAGCGGAGTCGTACCGCAGGAAGAGGGTTTCCGCGCCGGGAGTGTCCGGCTCTACCTCGAAGGGGTAAGGGGTGCGGACGGGGGGGCGGCCCTGGGGGTGAGATTCGCTGCGCTCGAAAGCCGGTTCGGAGCCCATCATGAGGAAGGCGGCGGAGCGTTCCGCGTCCAACGGATGCGGGGTGACGGCGGGGATGCCGGCAGCTGGTGTGGGGTGGCCGCTGTCTGCCATAGGTCTCCCCCTTTCTCCAGGCTCGGGTTCATTCTGGGATATCATGCCGGGCTACTTCTGTGGCGGTAGTGCCAGGCTACCAACTTGTGCGTCGTTGAGACAGAACACCATGGCAGGGTCGAACAGCCGTACCGTCATCTGGCCTCCCGCTCCCGCCATGCGGAACCACACAGTGTGGGTGCCGGCCTGCACCGGCACCCGTACCCGTTCACCCCTATCGAAGGTCACCTCAATTGTGCCGGAGATGCTTGCCGTATAGTGCAGCTCCACATCCCACGTGTAGTACACGAGTGGGCTGGTGAAGGGGTGGCTCACTCCGGTGACAGGGGCGGCCAGGCAACTCGGACCGCCCGGCGCACCAACGGACGTACCAGCGGACGTACCACTAGGGATCCCTGCCGCAGGTTGGGCGGGCAACCCTTGTAGATGCGTCACCGGTTGCACTTCTGCCGGCCGCAACACACCCTGTTCATCTAGTAACGCTGGAGTAGTCGTCCAGGTGGAGAATATGGGGTGCTGGGGAAGCACCCCGAACACACGCGAAGTGAGGTTATTCGGGTACTCCACAGAGGAGAGAATATGCTCGGCTAACGGTTGCGGCTGCAGCCTCCCCCCATGCTGGGAGATCGTCCGCACCGCATTCGCAAGATATGGGCCGGTGGGGTTCTGCCGCCACAGGTGGTTGAAGGTGACGGTACTGGCCAACGATCCCGCCACCACAATAGTGCTCAGCAGGGCGACAGCGGTGGGGAGCTTATCGTGCCAGGCGTGGAGAGTCTCCCGGAAGCGGGTGTAGTTTTTGGCCCGACTCGGCTCCACATGGGTGAGCAACGGAAACATCAACATAGTAATGCCGAACAGCACCGCCACCTCCGGCATGTAGCGGAAGGACTGCACCACCTGTGGGGCAGTGTCAGCAGTACTGCGAGCCAGCAGGATCGGCAGCTGTTCTGCGATTACCACCAGCACAAACACTGTCCACAGCAGCCAGCTGCGGCTCCGCCACAAGAGCGTCACCACAATAATGGCGGCCACCACCACCGCCGCCACAATGAGCAGCGCCAGCGGCGGGTGCGCCCACGGCAAGCCCGGCTCGCCCGGCAGTGGCATCTCCCAACGCCACGGGCCACCCACTACCCCCGGCACCACCCCATGCGTCAACGTGCGCCCCAACAGCGATGGCACCTGCGCGAACTCGTGTGCCGGCGGGGTCTCCCGGAGCGTCGAAAAGTAGACGATCATCCACAGGAAGCTAGTCATGACTAAACCAGCCAGCAACGGACGGCCGCGGCGCACCTGCTCGGTAATTTCCGCCACCCACCGCTGGTGGGACGTCGGCAACACCACCCAGCCCATTGCCATCAGCGCCACTACCAGCGCAATCAACACAGCCTTCTCATAGAAGAAGAGCGTGAGCAAATACACCAAGATAATGCGCACCATCAGCAGCTGACGGCGATCCACATCCGTGGACCGGCACAGCACCACCGTATCCGCCGCCGTCCACGCCAACCCTGCCCACAACGGCAGAAACGTGAGGCCCGCCGACCACCACACCGTAGACGGCAGCGCCACCGGAGACAACAGCACCATCCCCAGCGCCGCCAGCGACAGCCAGCGCTTACCGCCTATCACCGTCACCATCCGCAACGTCGCCAACACCGCAATACTATGTAGCAGGCCCAGTTGTAGCGCCGGCAGCCACCACTGCACGGGCGCCATCCTGGTGGCTAGCCCCGACAGAAGAAACGCCCCCGGCATCAAATGCCCATGATGGTTCCAGAACAGGCACATGGAGGAGAGACCACAATGCTGGTAGTGGCCAATAAGAACAAGATCATCGGTAGAGAAGGACCCCTGCGCCACCACCACCGTATGTAGCAGAACAGCGACCGCGACCAGCACCCCCGCCATCACCCAGTAGCGGCGAGATGACAGCGCAGGGCGCGACAACACCGGGAACACACCTTCATCATAGCCAGCACCAGCAGCCTGGGAAGGGACCCCTCACCGTGTGAAATACCGCCAAATGTGGAGTGGCGTCACTACAGTAAAAGTATGCGTTTCGGAAAGACCTCGCTCCGCCTCCTGAGCTGCGTGAGCGCCTGTGCCCTCGCCCTCGCCGGCTGTGCACAACCGGACCAGAACGCCTCCCGCACCCCCTCCCCCGCGGACAGTGTCCCTACCAACGTCAATATCACCTGCGCGCGCTTCACCTCCCTCTCCACCGCAGACCAAAAGACCGCGGCCGACAAACTGCTCCGCAGCTACCACGAAGCCAGTGCCCTTGCCTCCGACCAGGCGAAAGCCCGGCGCGACTTCCACCTGGAAGGAAAACTCTCCGACCGTGTTGAGATGGAATCCCCCTCCTTCCTCAACCTGGCCCGTCACACCTGCGCACTCCCCCGCAACCGGGATGTTCGGCTACTCACCGCCATGGGGTTCAGCTAGCCTCCGCGCTCATCGCTGCCCCGGAAGTTGCCCCACTTCCACGGGAGCACCCCCAACAGTTTCTATACAATCGGGCTAGACACCCGTTGCGCGGCTTTCGCATACGGCCCATCATCCTCCAGAGGAGACCATAATGACTGCCCCCAGTGACCGTGTTGTACTGATTGCCTACGACGGCTCTCGCCAAGCAAAACGCGCTGTGGCTTTCGTCTCCACCTTCATCCGCGATGAACACGTTATCCTCCTCACCGCCTGGCAAGCCGTCCAAATGCAGGCAGCCCGCGCCTCCGGCATCGGCGGACTCGTCCAACCCAACTGGGACTCCGAAAACATGGTCGAAGACCCCGGCCTCTCCGATGCCCGCAACTTCGCCTTCGAAGGCGCCGAACTGGCCAAAGAACACGGTATGGAGAATACTGAAAGCTACCTCGTGGAGTACACCACCAGCGTATGGAACGCCATCACCAAGGTGGCAGAACAGCTCGACGCGGACCTCATTGTGACCGGCACCCACGGCCGCACCGGGTTCCAAGAGCTCATGCACCCATCTGTGGCCGACCGTGTCCTCAAGCACGGACACCGCCCCGTCCTCATCGTCCCCCCCGAGGTATAACACCACCAGCCCACGGGTCAGCCGTCACCCGCGCCTCCCCCCTCTCGGAGACCATCCAAAGGAGACCTGGAACCGACATGAAGATCGTCACCGCTGGCGTTCTCAGCACCATCGTCGGTGCTGCGCTGGCACTCGCCCTCGTCATCCCCTTCACCAACTCCACCTCCGGTTCGAGTCTTCCCCAAGGCATCACTGGAAACGCCGACGATGCCATCTCCGGCCAGGTTGTCTACGGCAGCCGCTAACCGCGGCCCCACCCTCCGCCACCGCCTGCGGCGCTGCCACACCTCCGACGGCACGCTGCGGCACCTTCACCTTCTTCACCGCCTGCGGCGCAACCGCCCCCTGCCCTACCTGCTGAGTTACCTCGGGTTCCTCCTCCTCACCCTCCTCCAGAACCCCGGCCACACCGTCGCCGATACCAAACACGACCTCACCGCCAACCCCCTCGGTTTCCTCGCCCGCGCCACTAGCCTGTGGGACTCCACCGCCCCCATGGGGCAACTCCAGAACCAAGCCTACGGCTACCTCTTCCCCCAAGGCCCCTTCTTCGCCGTCGGGCACCTCCTGCATCTTCCCGGCTGGCTCATCCAACGACTCTGGTGGGCGCTGCTCCTGTGGGTTGGCTTCTGGGGCATCCTGTGGCTTGCCCGCACCCTCCGCATTGGCGGACCACGCAGCCGCACCGCCGGTGCACTGGTGTATGTGCTCTCGCCGCGCATTTTTACCACGTTGGGGGCGATAAGCTCAGAATCCCTCCCCTACATGCTGGCCCCCTGGGTGCTGGTGCCGGTGGTGTGGGCACTTGACGGTAATGGCCTTCCCGGCGACCCCAACCTTCACAGCGACCCCAGCCTTCCCGGCGGCCCCAGCCTTCCCGGCGGCCCCAGAGACTCCGGTAACCCTGGAGATTCTCCCAGCCCACATTCGGCGCAGCTGCGGCATGCTGCCTTCCTCTCTGCCATCGCCGTCGCCTGCATGGGGGCCGTCAACGCCACCGCCACCTTGGCCGCGCTGCTCGTCAGTATCCTCTGGTGGCTCCTCCACCGCCCTTCCGGCCGCTGGGCCAGGTTCACCGGCTGGTGGATACTAGGCGGAGTACTGGCCTGCACCTGGTGGGTGGGGCCACTGCTGCTCCTAGGCCGCTACTCCCCACCCTTCCTCGACTACATCGAATCCGCCCAGGTGACGACCCGCTGGGCAAACCTGGCCGAAACTCTCCGTGGCACCACCTCCTGGACCCCTTACCTTTCCACCGAGCGGGTGGCGGGGGCGCTGCTCGTCACGCAACCTGTCCTTATTGTCGCCACTTCCCTGGTGGCCGCTGCCGGACTGGCGGGACTCACCCTGCGCAGCATGCCGCAACGGGGGCGGCTTACCACCATTGCCTTGGTGGGCATTACTCTTCTCTGCCTAGGCTGGGTAGGGGTGCTGGATGCGCCCTTCGCTGGCCACGTGCGGGCTTTCCTGGATGGGCCCGGCGCGGTCTTCCGCAACGTCCACAAATTCGATCCACTCCTCCGCCTGCCCCTCGCCTTAGGCTTCACCCACCTCCTCAGCCGTGTTCCCGTCCACTCCTGGGCGGACCTGGCCCACCCGGAACGGCAGCCGCGTGTCGCCGCCGGCATAGTGATGGTGACGGCCCTGGCGGTAGCAGTGTCCCCCGCCTGGACACTGCGCCTCGCCCCGCAGGGCACCTACCGGGACGTGCCCGACTACTGGGCGGAGGCCGCCCACTGGCTGGCCGACCACGCTCCGGAACGCCCCCCTAGTGGAGCCGGCAGCAGCCCCCACGAGCCCACCCCAGCTGCCCGCGCCCTAGTGGTACCGGGTGCGAATTTCGCCAGCCAACTGTGGGGCCTCACCCGCGATGAACCCTTGCAGCCCCTCGCCCGCAGCCCCTGGGCAGTACGGGATGCCATCCCCCTGGTGCCCCCGAATACTATCCGCGCCATGGATGCGGTGGAACAGCTGGTGGCCGCTGGACGCCCAGCGGTAGGCTTGGCTCCCACGCTGGCGAGGCAGGGTATTCGTTTTGTAGTGGTGCGCAATGATCTCAACCTAGCAGTGAGCAATGCTGCCAACCCGCTGCTGGTGCATCGGACAGTGTTGGGGTCTCCCGGGTTGCGGCGGGTGGCACAGTTTGGCTCGGCAACCCGTGCCGGAGTGGGGTACCAGGGGGAAGGCGCTACCCAACCAGTGCCGTTCTTCCTACGGAACATGCCACGCCCCTCCTATCCGGCCATCGAAATTTTTGAGGTGGATCTGGACGGTACAAACACCCCGACCTCGTTCCCCTTTGGGGGGCCGTGGCTGGTGAGTACGGATACGGTGCCGCTGGTGGCGGGCGGGCCGGAGGCACTGAGTTCCTTCAACGACACCGCGTTGAGTTTCGGGCAACCTATCCCAACGGTGCGAATGCTGTCCGGGCATGTGACGCGCCTCTACCAGCAGACTGTTAGCCAGCAGGTGGCAGCTGGGCGGGGCGCACTCCGGCAGGACACTTTTCCACCGGGCACACGTCCGCCCAGCGACCCCACCACGCCACGGTGGCTGGGCCTCACCATTACGGATAGCCCCAAAGCCCGCGAAACCGACTTCGGGCGGGTGGACCACCACTCCTCTGGTATCCGTAGCCGCCGCGACACCCGCCACACCGGAAACCGGCAACCCGACTACGCCACCGATGCCGCCCCCCTCATCTACTCCCGCTGGTATGGGGGCCGGGTGACGGTCAGTTCTAGCGCCGAATACGCGGACCAGCTGGGCAAAGTTCGCCCCGGGGCAGATCCCGCCGCCGCCTTCGACGGCAACCCCCATAGCGCCTGGCTGTCCGCCTTCCCTGGTAGCGCAGTGGGGCAATCCCTGACGGTGCACCTAGACCACCCCATTCTGCAGGGGTCGGTGACGGTGACGGTGCCGCGAGGGCTGCCCGGCAGCCCCATCAACCGGCTGGTGCTCCACACCGCTGCTGGCTCCGCTATTGTGTCCACCACGCCCGGGCGGCGCACCGTCATCCCCCTTCCTCCCGGTACCACAACATGGCTGCGGATTTCTGCGGGGTCTACCCAGGATGGGTCGGCCGGTGGCCAGTTTGGCCTGTCCGAGGTGGTGGTGCGGGATACCAGCCGCCCCACCTCCAGTGGGACAGGTACCGTGGTGCAGATTGGCCGCGAAGTGGTGGTGGGCTACCCGGACCATGCGGAGTTTTTGCCGCCGCTGCTGGGCTGGAGCTTGCACCAGGACTATCCGGGGGCGCTGCCCTGTGCGGAGGGCCCCACCGGGGCGACGGTGTGCGACCCCTCTTGGGTGGAGCCGCCGGAGGAGCCGGGGGTGTTTCGCCGCACCATCGCCACCCCGCGGGAGGTGGAGGTGGCGCCGCGGATGCTGGTACGGCTGAACAGTGCCCGCATTGCGCGAGTGTCCACCACGGCCCCGCCGCGCCTGCGGATTAACACGGGCTGTGATGGAGGGCTGGCGTTGGTGGTTACTCCGGGTAGTGCCCGACAGGCCGCCTCCTGGGATACCTCCGAAGGTTCCCCCAGTGTCCCTGTTCCCCAGCGTATTCCACTGCGATTGGAGGGTGATCCGGAGGACATTGCGGCGGCATTACAACGTGGCGAGACGGTGCCGGCGGTGGCGTGCCAACCGTCCACGGTGCTGCTCCCCGCTGGGGAGGTGCGAGTGGAAGGCCAGGCGGGCCACAACCTGGTGGTGGATACCCTGCAGCTAACGACTCCCGCCGGCCAACGTCGTCTCGCTGCTGCGGCACGCCTGAGTACTCGCCACCACTCCGCTCCGCCACGTCTGCTGGAGTGGGGAAAAAGTGTGCGGCGCCTGGAATTTGGGCCGAGTACGGATACCCGCCTACTGGTGGTGCCGGAGAGCGTCAACCCAGGTTGGCAGGCTACCCTCGCCGATGGGCGCATCCTGCAGCCCACCACTGCCAATGGCTGGCAGCAGGCGTGGCTGCTGCCAGCGGAATCGGAAGGAGTAGTGACACTTCGCTTTACCCCCAACACCCCCTACCGCATTGCGTTATGCGTGGGTGGGGTGTTGGTACTGCTGCTTATTGTGCTCACGGTAGTAGACGGGGTGCGGCTGCGGCGACTGGATGGCTCTCGCTTTGGCCGTGCCCTGCAGTGCCGGTGGAGTGCGGTGACGGCCCCCAGCCCCCACCCCCGCACGTCCTTCGGTGACAGCGGCCGCTCCCCGTGGGCCACGCTCCTCACCGCTGCCGGCACGACCCTCAGCGGCGTGCTACTGGCCGCCCATCCATGGACTCTCACCGGCGGCCACAGCTACGCCGGCGACCACTGGCTCACCCAGCTTTGCGCCCTGGTTGCCGTCGTCGCGTTGGCTCTTGCCGCCTGTCCGCTACCCACGAGCTGGCGCCACGCCGCCCGCGCACTGCGCGAACGCTACACCTCTTCCCCTGCTGGCTTCTCCACGTGTGGCTCTAGAGCCGCAGCTACCTCCACCTCTAGCGCCGCAGCTGCACGCCGCCCCTCCCAGGCACGCAATCGCCGGCGCAACGGCTCCTCCACCAGCGCGTAACTAGCAGCACTCAGCGGCACCGTCAGCAACACCGTCACCACCCACACACCCAGCGTGTGGCCACTAAACAGCGGCAACCCCAGAATCTGAAATGCCGCCCGCAGCGCCACCAGATGCCACAGGAAAATTCCATAAGACCAGCGCCCCAACGCCTGCACTACCCCACTGCACAGGACAGGGTGGCAGGCCCTCGCCGGCCCCACCACCAGTGGCGCTACCGAGAAGAAGGCGATTCCCACACCCAGCACCATCCGCCATGCGAACGCCCCCGGGGAAGGCTGCACAAACGCCACCGGCCCCATGAACGGCTGCGCTGCCACCACAAACAACACCGCCACCACCAACGGGTTCAACCACCCCACCTGCACCAGTACCGTCACCTCCCGGTGTTGCCGTAACCCCAGGCAACGATCCGCCCACACTTCCGCCAGCAGCATCCCCACCCCAAACCAGGGGATGAACGCCGGGAACTGCATCTGCCCATTAAGCTCCCCGAGCGGCTCCCACAGCTGACCCAGCGGCACCCACGCCCACCCCAAGAACAACAGCGACACCGCCGCAATAGTGGGGATGCGCCACCGCACCCGCTGCCCCCGCAGCCCCCACAACGCCCATGCCGCCAGCGGCAACAGCAGGTAGAAGCCGCCCTCGACGGACAAACTCCACATTTGGGTAAGACCATCGGTGAGCGAAAGCGGCACATACACCTGGGTCAGGGTGAGGTTCGCCAACACCCCTTCCCAGGAAAGCCGCTGGCCACCTGGGAACAGCAGCAGTACCGTCACCACCACCAGCCAGTAGGCGGGCATAATGCGGACGAAGCGGGCGCGATAGTAGCGACCCACAGCAGGGCGGGCAGCGGGATCCACAGCCGAGTGAACCGCTGCGTTCGCAGTGAAGCGAGCAGCCGAACCAAGAGAGGGCGCCCCCGTACTCTCCTGCCGGGCAGCGAGAGACTGCCGCCGCCACAATAAAAACCCGGAAACCGCAAAAAACACTGCCACCCACAAATCCAGGCGCCCCCACAGCCACTGCCACCCCGCCCCCGTCTGAAACGCCACGTGGCTTGTGAGCACACCCAGCGCCGCTAACGCCCGCACGCCCTCCAAGGCGGGGATAAAAGACCGCGGCTGCTCCATAGTGCAAAAATGTCCTGTGTTAGTATTTTTCCTGATAGGCCCTGTGTAGACGGCAGTGTGACCAACCGCCGCCAGAGGCCGCCGCGCTTCCACGCTATAGCGACAGCCCTCTCCCGAAGCCTGCGCTGTAACACTCGGGTGTCGGCTCGTGGGCCCCACACGAACCTCCGTCACCCCAACTATAAACTCCCCCCAGAACACCCTCTGTCGACCAACGAAGGAGACCCCATGGCAACCCCTTCCGACAGCCCCAAGAAACTCCTCCCCAGCATCCTCGCGGGAGTAGGGGCTTTCCTTCTGGTTGCCGGCATTCTCCTCCCCACCTTCCTGGTGCCGCGCCTCTCCATCGCCCCCCTCGCTGTCGGGCCCGGCAACAGCGGAAACACCCACACCACTACCACCGTTGAAGGCACCGCCTTCGACCCCGTCGCCTACCGGCAGCAGAAACCCACCGCCGGCAACGCGGATCGCCCCGAATGCAAGCAGCCCAACCCTGCCACCTGGCGTCTTCCCATGTTCTGCTTCATCGACACCCGCGTCCCCCTCAGCAGCCGCACCACCGTCTTCGGCGCCGAACCTGCCAACGACAAAGTGAACACCTACCAGGCCGGCTACACCCTCTGGCGAAAAGACCGGAAAACCCTGGAGGATGGCATCATCACGTCCTACGTCGACCGGGTGACCACCAACCGCCGTACCAGTGCCCCCACCGGCGAATCCATCATCTACCCCAACGCCGACCCGGCTAACCCTGGTGCCAACGACCCTATCAAGCCCTTCCAGCGCACCGGCTACCAGTACAAGTTCCCCTACAACACGAGCCTGGACAGCCACTACAGCTATTTCGACCCGTTCGTGCTGCAGTCCATTCCCCTCACTCCCGTTCGGGAAACCGTGGTGGACGGGGTGAAAGCCCTGGAATTCAAGCAGGTTGTGGGGCCCACCAACCTGTACAAGGTGTGGGAGAAAGCGCTGCGCGACGACCACGGCAACCTCTCCTTCATCGACAAACTCACCCTCTCCGCCTTCCGTTTTAACGAGCCGGAAAGCGTGTGGAAAAACGGCGGCAGCGACCAGGTTGTGCCCTACTACGCCTACTACTACAAAGAGCGCGACCTGGTGATCTCCCAGGCCACTGGGCAGATCCTGAAAAAGCACGAGTACTTCCAATGGTTTGCCGCTAAGAATGAGGACGCTGCACGCTCCTACCTCCACGACAACGGCATGAGGTCGGGCCTGGACAACCCCACCGTGACACTCGTGGAGGCAGATACGACTCTGTCCAAGAAGGACACGGAGGACGTTGTGGCGGACGAGAAGTCCACCTATGCCCTGTTGCAGGGTGCCACCGTGGGCGGCTGGGTAATGGGCGGCGTTGGCCTGATTCTGCTGGTGTTGGGCTGGTTTACCGTGGTGAAGCGGACCCGCGAATGGGATCGGATTACCCGTGCCGTGCGGGAGGACCTGCCTCTCGACGGCGATGACGACGGGGCTGGTCATGACAGCGCTGGTGACGACAGCGCTGGTGACGACAATGGTAACGGTACTCGTGCTGGCGACAGTACTGGTGACGGCGAAGGCACAGCCCGCTAGCAGCGTCACCCCGCCACACCGTCTTATCTCGCTACCGGGTGGGAACCGCCTGGCGCCACTCCGTCACACCGACGACCACCAGCGCAATGGCCGCACACCCGACCGCGGTCACCAACAACCCTACCGGCGTGTGGACAACCAGTGCCACAACCACCACCTCGGCCACCAGCAGCGGCCACACCACCAGCGTGACTCTCTCCCCCGCCACCGCAATAGCCCCCACCAACAACACCTGCAGCAGGCTGAACAGCACCCCCAACAGAGCAAACAGCCACAGCATCCCCGTCACTGGCGCAAACCTCTCCCCCAACACCAACGGCACCCAGCGGGCTACTAGCGCGGTACCCGCCACCACCACGGCCCCCACACCCCACAACAACCCCAGCGCCCGGCGCATCGCCCCCTGCCGCACTCGCACATCCGCTAGCTGCGGGTAGAACACCAACGCCACCGCCGCCGGCAACCAGAACGCGATCTTGGTAAAGATAGCGCCCGCCGCATATAGCCCCGCATCGGTATGAGTGAGCACCCACTGCGCCAACACCACATCCAGCTGAGTGAACACCATAATGAGCAGCTGCACCTGGGTAGCCCACCACACAGCGGAGAGCGACACACCCGAGATGGTACCGCCCGGAGTTGTAGCGCCCATGGTAGTAGCGCCCGAGACAGTAGAGCCAGGAGTGGAAGGTGACGATGCCCGCCCCGCCAGTACTCTCGCCACCGCCCAGACCAACGCATATCCCGCCGTCGACGCCACAAACGACCACCCCACCGAATCAGTTCGCCACAGTACCAGCACCGCCGGCACCACCTTGCCGACCCCCGCCAACGCCACCACCGCGGCCAGCCCCGCAAACCGTTGCTCGCCCTGCAGGATGCCCTGCTCTCCTGCCAGCCCCACCAACACCGGCACTGCCAGCAGCGCGGAGAACGTCACCCACCCCGACCAGTGCGCAAAGTATGCCGTAAGAGCGAGTCCTACCAGCAACGCCACCACCGACACCACCCCACCGGTCTGCCACACCAGCCGGTGGATCCCCGCCACTGCCGCTCCCTTTGCCCGTTCCCGCGCCACCACGGTCTGCACCGCCAACGCCGGCACTGCCGCCACCACCTGCACCGCCATCAGCGCCGCAAACTGCCCATACCCTGCCGGGCCCAACAGATTCGTGGCGGCAATATGCAGCAGGTACCCCAAGATGTTGGCGAGCATACTACCTGCCGTCACCCACCCCATACCGCGGACCACCTCCCCCCGGACCGGTCGCCTCACACCCCTCACATCCCTTACGCTCCCCCCTTCACCCGGCTCCCCCGCGGGCGCGGGCGCCGAAGCAGCAGAGCGGGATACACACATGTCTCCATTATGCAGCCGCCCCTCAATATTTCTTTGTGATGCTCGTACAATTCTGGGCCCGTCAGGCACAATAGAAGCATGTCGCGCAGAGCACTCCGTTCCGTCAACGCTGCCCTCGGCTGGGTCACCCTGTGGTGCGTCGTGCTCACTAGCGTCCTGCTGTGGCCCCTCTTCAAACGTGGCTACCTCCTCACCCGCGACACCGTCTCCACCCCCCGCTCCTACATCACCCCCTCTGCCCTCGGCATTGGAGACACCTCCGCCCGCGCCGTCCCCCAAGACGCCTTCCTCGCCATCGTCTCCCAATTCATGGACGGTGGCCTGGCCGTCAAGATCCTCCTCTTCCTCGCCCTCATCCTCGCCGGCCTGGGCGCCGCCGGCCTGGGCTGGTACTTCCTCTTCCCGGGCACCCGCGGGCAAGCACTCGCCCAGGGGCTTGTCGCCGCCACTTTCGCCATCTGGAACCCCTTCGTGGTGGAGCGCCTGTTGCAGGGGCACTGGTCGCTGCTCGTGGGCTACGGGGCACTCCCCTGGATCGGCCTCACTGGCGCCATGGTGATGTCCCCCGGCCGCTACACCCGCCTCACCGCCTGGGCTGCGCTGGCCGCCTCCATGGCAGTGGCCGGCTTCACCCCCACCGGCGCCGTCATGGGCATCATATTCGCCGTCATCTCCGTCGGCCTTCCCAAACGCCCCATCGATGTGGCGGAACTCCGCCTCGCCATCGATCACACCTCTAGCCCCCTCAAATACTGGCAGCGCGTACTGGTGGTGCTGGGGATCGGTCTGCTCGTCACCCTCCCTTGGCTCTACCCCTCCTTCCTCCAGGTCTCCCACAATGGGCCTGCCTCTCTGTCAGACAGCGCCGGCATCTCCGCCTTTGCCGCCCGCGGGGAAGGGCCACTCGGATTCTTGGGGACCTTCTTCTCCCTCATCAGCCTGGGCGGAATTTGGAATGCGGATGTGGTTCCAGCTAGCCGCTCCAGTTTCTTCGTCTTCTTCGCCCTGGCACTTCAGCTGGTGCTGCTGGGCGTTGGTGTGTGGCGGTTCCGCCGCTCCAAGACGCGTCGGCTCGTCTACCTGTGGGCGGGTGCCGCACTCGTCGCTACCGTCGTCATCACCTTCTTCTCCTACCCCTTCGGTACCCATGTGGCGGTGTGGCTGGTGGAGCACATTCCGGGGGCTGGCTTATTCCGCGATACCCAAAAGTGGATGGCGCTGATGATGCCCATCTATGCAGTGTTGATGAGTGCCTGTGCCCGTGCAGTCTATGAGTTCAGCTACCGTCACAAAGTGTTTGGGGCACGAGTGGATGCGCGAGGGGCGATCGCCGTGCTGTGCGTACTCATTATTGTGATGCTCCCGGACGCGCCGCTGGCCACCAGCAAGCACCTGCAGCCGGTCATCTACTCCTCCTCCTGGAACGAGATTATTAAGGCGGTGGAGGGAAGCAACGGCGACATGGCCGTGTTACCCGCCGGGCAGTTACGTGTCTTTGACCGCACCGGGAACCGGCCGGTGCTGGATCCCTCCTCCCGGCTGATGCCGGTGGAGGTGTTGAATGCCGACGACCTGCCGGTGCACATGGTGCGCGCCGTGGACGGCCAGGAAGAGCGAGACACGGTGGTGGTAGCGGGCGAGAATGTGCGCGCCCACCAGGTGGAGTGGGCGCTGCTGCAGGGGGCGCCGGCTGGTGTGCTGGCCTCCCTTGGGGTGCGCTGGGTGCTCATCGAGAATGTGGTGGCGCCGAAGGTACCCGACACCTTGGAGTTCCGCAATACTCTGCGGGGGCTGGAGCCGGTGTTGACGGCGCCTGATCTGACCCTCTACCGGGTGCCGGGGATTGTCAGCCGCGACTACTCTCCCACGCGCTGGGAGTGGGCATTCGCGTTCACCTTCCATATTGTGTGGCTACTCCTGATGGTGGTGGGCTACACCGCCATGACCTGGCTCATCGTTAAAGACCGGAAGCGTGCCGCGGAGGCCTCCCAGGAGAATCCGTAGGCCCGCTGCTGGGCTGCTTCCCCCATCTGAACCCGCAGCCGTGGGTTGTCGATGAGCCGCTGCGTGGCGTCCCGGAAACCATCCAGACTGTCCACCAGGACGCCCGTCACCCCATCCACCACGGAGTCAGTAAGCCCGGCCGAGCTACGGTAGCCAATGGTGGGCACGCAGTGTTGGGCCGCTTCCGTGACAGCCAACCCCCAGCCTTCTTTGCGGGAAGGCATGAGGTGAATGTGCGCTTGGGCGAGAAGCTGGTGTTTGTGGGTGTCGGTGACGTGTCCATGGAAGGTGACGTGCTGGGCGGTGAGGCGGTAGCGGCGGGCATGCTGGCGTAGTTCCGCATCCCACCAGCCGCTACCGATGATGTCCAAATGGAGGTGGGGGTAGCTGGGGAGGAGCGCAGCGAGGGTGCTGAGGGCGTGTTCTAGTTGTTTGTGGGGGACGAGGCGGGAGAGGGTAACGAGCCGGACCTCAGTATCTCCCTCCAGCGGTGTGAGGCGGACTGGCTGATCTGTACCGAGGGGAGTACACCCGTTGGGCACCACCGCAATGCGGTCCGAATTGACGCCTAGGCGCTGCAGTTCCCGCTTCGATGCCTCCGACACGGTGATGTACTGACAGTGGCGGTGCACGTGGGGCGATAGCCAGGACTCCAGCCACCATCCCAGCTGCGCCAAGCCTGGCCCCGCTACTGGCCACTGTTCGTGGTGGCAATGGTGTTCCAGAATGATGACGGGTGCAGGGCTCACAAGGTGGGCGAAGAACGGCACCCCGTTTTGGGTGTCGATGATGACGTCCGGTATTCCCATGTCCGCCAATGGTCCGCGAGCCCAACGGGCGCGCAGGAGTGCCGCCAACGCACGCGGGTAGACGGTGATGCGGTTCCCACCACGGCTGAACCGGATGCCGTTGCGGGTCTCCTGGGCGGGTGCGCCGAGGTAGGCGGCAGTGCAGTAGAACACCCGGTGGCCGGCGTGTGCGAGAGCCTCCCCCATCGTCTCCAGGTAGTGTTCGGAGCCGCCTCCTTGGGGGTGGCCGCTGTCGCGCCAGCACAGCAGTAACACTGTGGACATGGGGCTCCTTCCTGTCCCCTTCAACCTACCCGCCGGCGCAGTGCACTGCACCCAGCGTGCCTGTTTCATTTCGCTCTCCCCTGCGCTCCGCCCGGTAGGCTCACAGTGTGACCTCTACCCCGTCTGCTTTCCGCGCCTTGCGCCGCCGTGCCACGTTGGCTCGCTCGTGGGCATTGCTCACCAGCTTTCCCGATGAGCAGCGCCACCCAGAACGTTTCTACAACGCTCTCTCCAGCGACACCGCGGACCTTATTGAACTGCTGTGGGAGGGGACGACGGGGACCTCATTGACGGGGACGACGGTGCTGGATGTGGGAGGTGGGCCCGGCTATTTCGGCCGCGAGTTTGGGAAGCGGGGGGTGCGATATATTGGCTGTGAGCCGGACCTGCGGGAACTCCAAGCTGCTGGATTGCCACTGGAGCCACAGGTGCGTGGGTTGACGGTGCAGGGGTCCGGCATGGATTTGCCGTTTGCCAGCGATGCGGTGGACGTGGTGTATTCCAGCAATGTGGTAGAACATGTGCCGGAACCGTGGCGGATGTGCGATGAGATGGTGCGGGTTTGCCGGCCGGGCGGGCTTATCGTGGTGAGCTACACCCTGTGGTATGGGCCTTTTGGTGGGCATGAGATGGGGCTCACCCACTATCTGGGTGGGGACAGGGCGCGGCGGTTGTATGAGCGGCGGCACGGGCACTCACCGAAGAATTATTTTGGGCGGTCGCTGTTTGCGGTGGGCTGCCGGGAGGGCATGGAGTGGGCACGCCACCAGCCTGATGCGGAGGTGGCGGGGTTCTTTCCCCGCTACCACCCCGGTTGGGCGTGGTGGATGGTGAACGTGCCGGGGTTCCGGGAGGTGGCGGTGAGCAACCTGGTGGCGGTGCTTCGTAAGCGGGGCGGCCAGTAGCTGCCGTCACACTGCCGCGCGGAATTATTGACGCCCGTAGGTCTGCCGCGCGGGGTGGTGGTAGGCGGGTGAGGTGTGTTAGCGGCGTATCTCCCCGGTCTTCGGTGGGAATCCGTTGGGGAAGAGGAACTTCGAGATTTCTCCTAGGTTGTCCTCTGGCACGTAGGTGTAGGCCAGTTTCTCCATGTGGTGGACGGTGGGCAGCGTCGCCTTGACGGTGGAGACCTGGTAGGGCAGCCACGAGGAGAGGGTGAAGAAGACGGTGCAGCCGCTCTGTTGAGGGAGGAAGTAGGGGCTGTAGACCTTCGCCCGCTGGGTGGGGATGAGCAGGTAACGGTTGGTCCAGTTGATGAGGTCCTTGGAGTAGCGCAGGTAGATGTTGTCGCCGTTGCCGAGTGTGAGCATCATGAAGCGCTTGAGGCGCGGGTTCCACTGGACGGTGAGCTCGGAGATGCGGCCGGGGATGACCGGGACAGCGGCAGCAGGGTCGTCCTTGACCCACTTTTTGCCGTTCCAGTATTCCCAGGCGTGGAGTTTCTCGAAGGAGCGGGCGGGGACGCGGGCCAGGTATCCGTCCCCCATGCGCCCGTTGGGGGTGCCGAATTCGTAGACGTAGCGGCCGTGTTTGACGAACGCGCCCATCTGGAAGTTGGCGAATCCGCCACGGTTGGGGCGGAAGATGTGGGTGGGCTGCCAGGTGTGGCCGTAGTCAATGGAGCGGTAGATGTGGGAGAAGTTGGTGGTCCACATGCCGGGGTCACCCCAGCGGCGAATGGACATGAGATCGATGTATTGGACACCGTGGAGGGACATGGCAGCGGTGGGGATCTTGGAGAGTTCGCGGTTGTCGCCGTGTCCGGAGTCGACGATTTCTTCAGCTTTGTTTTCGTAGCCGGTGAAGAATTGGGTGGTGCGGACGTTGTAGGGGTTGTCGACGTCTGCCCAGGCGAGGGCGGAGCCGCGGAAGCGGCTCATGGGGCCGAAGTGGCCGGGGCCGTAGTTGTCGCCGAAAGCGATAAGGGTGCGGCCATTTCCGGCGTCCCAGGTGATGCCGACGTCGGCGCCCCACACTCCGGCGTCACGGGAGACGTTATTGGCGGAGGCGATACCGACCAGCGGTTTACCCACGATTTCTGCGTTGGCGGCGTCGAGTTTGGTGACGCTGGTGTAGCGGCTGAGACTGAGGACAAGGTTAGCGCGGGCGAAGTTACCGCCCAGCATTTTCGCTGGTTCGGTGATGAGTTCTTGGCCAGCGCGGTCGGGGAGAAAGATGATGTGGAGTGGGTCGAGGGGAGAGAGGTCGCCGCGTCCGATGCTGGCGGGGGAGATGAGGTTGTTGGCACCGATGAGGTCGTGGGGGATGGTGGAGTGGTCGCGGAGGGCGGCGCGGTTGTGTTGTGCGAGTTCGAGTGCGCTGGGGTAGCCGGCACGGGCGGCGCTACGGGTGTCTTGGATGGTGAGGGGGGTGACGGAGCTATCTGCGGCGGTGGCGGGGGTGAGGGTGGTGAGGACAACGGCACCCGTGATGGTGGAAGCTAGCACAGCCGTAAGACTGGTGTTAATGATGCGATTATTGCGCACAGATGTTCTCCTTGTGGCAAATTTGATCACCAGTATTGTAGCAATAGTGCCCCCCACTACCGAGATAGTGGGGGGCACTATTTATGCTTGTGAACTCAGAGGGAGCTCAGCGAGTCCGATTAAGCCTCAGCAATACGTTGCTTGAGGGCTTCGTACTCGTCGTGAACTTCCTGCGGAACCTTCGGGCCAAGCTTCTCGAACCAGGCATCGAGGTCGGGAAGCTCGCGCTCCCAGTCAGCCTTGTTCACAACGAGAGCAGACTTGACGTCGTCCTCGGTGTAGCCTTCGAGGCCGGAGAGGTCGAGGTCCTCAACGCGGGCAGTCTGGCCGACGATGGTCTCGTCAGCTTCGACTCGGCCTTCAAGGCGGTCGACGATCCACTTGAGGACACGGCTGTTGTCGCCGAAGCCGGGCCACAGCCACTTGCCGTCATCGTTCTTGCGGAACCAGTTCACGTAGAACACCTTGGGCATCTTGTCGCCGCCCTTGACGCCCATGTCGACCCAGTGCTGCAGGTAGTCGCCAACGTTGTAGCCAATGAAGGGGATCATAGCCATGGGGTCACGACGGATAGAGCCGACCTGGCCTTCAGCGGCAGCGGTCTGGCCGGAGGACAGGGTGGCGCCGATGTACACGCCGTGGTTCCAGCTATAGGCCTCGGAGACCAGCGGAACGGTATCGGGGCGGCGGCCACCGAAGAGGATGGCGGAAACCGGAACGCCCTTGGGGTCGTTGAACTCTTCAGCGGTAACCGGGCACTGGGTAATCGGCACGGTGTAGCGGGAGTTCGGGTGTGCGGCCGGGGTATCGGACTCGGGGGTCCAGTCATTGCCATGCCAGTCGGTGAGGTGGGCCGGGGCGTCGCCCATTTCCTCCCACCAGACGTCGCCGTCATCGGTGAGGGCAACGTTGGTGAAGATGCAGTTACCGGGCTCCATGGAACGCATGGCGTTCGGGTTGGAGTTGTAGTTGGTGCCGGGGGCAACACCGAAGAAGCCGTTCTCGGGGTTGACGGCGTAGAGGCGGCCGTCTTCGCCGAAGCTCATCCAGGAGATGTCGTCGCCAACAACCTCAGCCTTCCAGCCGGGGATGGTGGGCTGCAGCATGGCGAGGTTGGTCTTGCCACATGCGGACGGGAAGGCGGCACAGATGTAGTAGGCCTTACCTTCGGGGGAGGTGAGCTTCAGGATGAGCATGTGCTCAGCCATCCAGCCTTCGTCGCGGGCCATGACAGAGGCGATACGCAGGGCGTAGCACTTCTTGCCGAGGAGGGCATTGCCGCCGTAGCCGGAGCCGAAGGACCAGATCTCACGATCCTCAGGGAAGTGGGTGATGTACTTGGTCTCGTTGCAGGGCCACGGAACATCTTCCTGGCCTTCAGCGAGGGGGGCGCCAACGGAGTGCACGCCACGGACAAAGTCGCCGTCCTTGCCGATCTTCTCGAGGGCAGCGGCACCCATGCGGGTCATGATGCGCATGGAGACGACAACATAGGCGGAGTCAGAGATTTCAATGCCGAGCTTGGGGTCATCGGCACCGAGGGGACCCATGCAGAAGGGGATGACGTACATGGTACGGCCCTTCATACAGCCCTTGTACTGCTCGAGCATTTCTTCGCGCATGGCCTTGGGCTCGGCCCAGTGGTTGGTGGGGCCGGCGCCGTCTTCGGTCTCAGAGCAGATGAAGGTGCGGGACTCAACACGAGCAACGTCAGCGGGATCGGAAAGGGCGAGGAAGGAGTTCGGCTTCTTCTCGGGGTTCAGCTGGGTGAAGGTGCCACTGTCAACGAGTTCTTGGGTCAGGCGGTCCCATTCTTCCTGGGAACCGTCGCAGAAAACGACCTGGTCGGGGGTCATGACCTCGGCCCACTGGGCGACGAAGTCGATGATCTTTTCATTCTCAGTGGGGATGGTTCCCTCGAAGCCTGGAATGGTCTTTTCAGTCATCTGTCACTCCTACAAGTAATTGATGTCATCCTCCATGTTAATGACCTATGGCAATAAGAGCACATCGAAGTTTGGTGATTTGGGGGTAACTCCCTATAGGAGATGTGACGCAGGACACGCCGTTACTTGCGGCAGGTGAATCACACTAGTTAGGCGTGCCTATGAAACGCATGTCAACCAGGATTTAAAGGGAATCGTCTGAAGACAGACTGGGCGGGTAAGGAAGCTTCCATCGCTTGTTAGTGCCGTCAAAGCAAATGTTCTGCAGATGGTCGACGATCCCGTCCGCATCCTCGTCACTAAAGATCAGCATGCCATCTTCATAACCCAAGGTTGCGCAATGGTTTTCATCAATCTCAATGGCAAAACAAAGTTTCCCAAGTTCCATGTACATTTCACCGGGGCGTATCGCATCGGTATCGCCATGTTCAATTGGGCGCATGATTTCGTCGCCATTGGAGGCGAAGGACGTGACGCCAGTCTCGCCAGTGGGATCGATAATGCCCACCCCCACCAAGTGGGAGGGACCCGTCGTCATCTCGCCGGGATCAAAAAAAGTGATATTCGGCTCATATTCGTTGTCGTAATCCCAGCAGATACCCTCATCGGTGATGCACTCACCAGTTTCGGGGTCTACAGGGGCGTTCATGGGGATAGGCACCCACTGGTTTCCCATGGCGTCAGTCACCACGAAGGCGGACCCGAGCCAGGGATCGAAGGGAATCTCGAAGTCGGACATGGTGTTCTACTTTCTGTGGAAATGTTTGGAGACTGAGGGGTTTGGGGACTGAGGGGGTCACGCGCGTGTCTCCTCAGCGGATGCCATCAGCGTCTCGGCAGTGTCTGAGTTGGTTAACACGCTGGCATCGCTGTCGTGACCCAAGACCAGGGCCACGCGGCGGGGTACGAGATCGGAAATAGTGGTTCCTGTCGCAGTCCACACACAGTCGACGGCGAGAGGACGGTCAGTATCGGAGGTAGCCTCGTCGTCCTCTGCAGACTTCTTGTTCCGCATCGCATCGAAGGGAGCGCCAGAGAAGAACCACTTCGCCATAAGCTCCTCTACGCAGCGATTCATCTCGCTGCGCACCCCAGTGATGAGCAGGCTCTGAATCTTCTCTTCGTGTTGGCGATAACGCAGCATCGCCACGATGCCCATAAACATGAGTCCCACGACGATAGCGGCCAGGATCCACCAGGAGCCGCGCAGGCTCACCCCGGAGTAATCCAGGACAAACACGGCACCGCGGACCACGCCAATGCCGGCAGCGAGGGAGAGAACGGAGGGTGCCACCACATCAAGCGCGATAGTGGGCACCCCACTGGTCAACTCGCTCTGCCGACCGGCCACCTCATCAACGGTGGCGAGAAGGTCCTGCGAGATGGTATCCCGCTGCCGGGGCGCCACCAGGTCGGCAATGGTGAGTTGCAGCAGCGTCATCGACTCATAGGAGCGTTGCCGCCACTGCTCTACCGGGTTCTCTCCGGGCTGCAGGACATCCTGAATCCACCGGTCAATGGCGGTCCGCACCTGGACACGCTGCACGCCCAAGTTTTCATCGCGTTTCTTACGGTAATGCTTTTCGAGATAGGCGCAGGTGTGCACCCAAAGATCACTTGCCACCAAACCTCCGCATCATCAGTTCGAGGGCCTCCGAGTGAAAACCACAGCCGGCTGCCACATTCATCGCCAACTGCACACAGCGCTCGGCAACGAGTTCCTGTGCGCACTGCTCCGCCAGCGTGTGGGCAGCAGCGTCGGGATCGGACCAGTCCACTGGGGCCAACACCAGCGGAACCGGATAACGCTGGGGTAGCGTTGCCGCAACTCCCACTTGCACCACCACATCCGGCCATTCACCCACCCGTTGCAGGGGAGTGAGGTTTTTCCCACCCAACTGCCACAGACCAAATACGCCGGATGCGAAGGTTCCCGCTGGCACGCACTGAAGGGTCAAGGACAACGCCGGTACCATGATGGGGTTCTCCCCCTGGTAGCCGGCCACCACCTCAGTAGGCTGTTGGGATGCCAGAAGAGGAGCAAGGTGCTTCTGCAGGCATTCGGCGACCACCACAACTGGCTCCTGCGTGCGAGGACCATTCGCTGGTGGAGTGACACCAAAACCATCCCCAGTAATCGCAATAAGAGAAGGGCGTGTACATACCGTAAACAACGCGGCCGCCCAACCTGTGGTTCGATCTTCATCGGTAAGGCCGGGCAGCGACTGCAGTGACAGCAACAGCGACCGCGCCAGCGGACGTGCCGGCAAAGGTAGCTGAGCAGCAGATACAGCCTGTTGAGGTGACGGTGCGGGCATGGACCCTCCTTTCGAGTGCTAAGTGTGCCGAACTGTGGTCTGCTTGTGGGGAGCTACATTTCCAGTACTTCTTTAAAAGTGCAGTTCAGAGCCGGAAAATCGGCCTAACAATAAATTAAAAGAGTTTTTTCGACTGTCTTATCGGCGTATCGCCGCCTCTCACGGCCACATCACCCCCACAAAAACTGACATAGCCGCAGCAAAATCTGACATAGCCGCAGCAAAAAGTGACATTTTTGCCCAAACAAGGGACGATAAATAGGTGACTACTAGCGCAGAACCCACCACCTCCACGCGCAACCCGCGCTGGAACGACCCTGCCTACCGTGAGGCCCTCGCCGCAGAAAAGCGCGCTCACAACGCCAAGCGCGACTCTTCCTCTCGCCTCTACCCGCGGGTGACGGCCTTCCGCGCACGCAAAGGCGCCATTTCCGATGCGAAACAGGCAATCTGGGACGAGTACTTCCCCACCCTCGGCAAAGACGCCAGCGACGAGCGTCTCACCCCTGCTGACATCGACACCTGGTTTGGCCGCCCCGCCACCACCATCCTCGAAATTGGCTTCGGCACTGGCACCTCTACTAGTGCCATGGCTAAAGAAGAGCCCGCCACCAATGTTCTCGCCCTTGAGGTCTACAAACCCGGCATGGCACAGCTTCTCGCCCGCATGGTACGCGAAAACATCCCCAACATCCGTCTCCTCCGTGGCGACGCCGTCGACATCATGGACAGCATGCTTCCCAGCGATTATCTGGACGGCGTCCGCGTCTTCTTCCCCGACCCCTGGCCCAAAGCCCGCCACCATAAGCGACGTCTGCTCCAACCCGGCACCTTCGAACTCATCGCCAGCGTGCTCAAGCCCGGCGGTATTCTCCACATCGCTACCGACCATGCCGACTACGCCGAGTTTATTGAAGAAACTGGCGATGCCTGCCCCGCGCTCATCCGTCGTCAAGAAGGACTCGCCACCACCGCACCCATGAGTCTGCAGCGCCCCATGACTAAATTTGAAGGCAAAGGCCTGCGCGAGGGGCGCGTCATCCACGAATTTATTTGGCAGCGCCCCGCCGACAGTACCAGTAGCACTGGCAGCACCAGCAGCGCCGACTCCACTGGCAGCACCGACTCCGCCGGCACTACCGGCAGCGAAGGAGACATGCATGAGCAGTAGCGCCCCCAGCCCGCGCGCCCTCCTTATCTGGGACGCCCCCAACATGGACATGGGGCTCTCTGCCATCGTTGGCGGACGCCCCAACAGCTACCAACGCCCGCGCTTCGACGCCGCCGGCCTCTGGCTCCTCCAGCAAGCCACCCAGCTTGCCACCGACACTGGCCTCGACCCCGACAGCATCATCTGCGAAGCCACCCTCTTCACCAACGTCAACGAAGCCAACGTCGACGGCATCCACTCCTGGATCGACGCCCTCCGCAACATCGGCTTCTCCGTCTTCGCCAAACCCAAAGAAACCGCCGACAGCGACGTCGACGACAACATGCTGGAGCACCTCTCCCTCCGCCTCTCCGAAGGCAACCTCAAACTCGTTGTCGTCGCCTCCGCCGACGGCCGGAACTTCCAAGCCACCCTCGCTGACCTGGCCACCAAAGGTATCCGCGCCATCGTGCTCGGCTTTGCCGAAGAATGCACCTGGGCAATGGAAGACCCCAACCTCACCTTTGTGGATGTAGAAGACGTTAACGGACTCTTCCAACAACCCCTCCCCCGCATTGACCTGGAGCACCTCCCCAGCGGAGGTGCCTGGCTGCAGCCCTTCCGGCCGCTCCGCGCCCTCCTCAACCGCTCCACCGACCGCAGCGACTCGGTAGTATCCGAACGCGACTCCGCAAACACCCGTGCCAGCCGCGCCACCGCCACCGACGACCCGCATGCCAAGGAGACACTGCATGTTTAGCAAATGGGGCGACTTCATTCAGCGCCACCGGAAGCTCGTCCTCGCCGTCATGATCGTGCTGGTCAGTGCTCTCGGCATTGTGGGTCAGCGACTCCCCGACTACCTCAGCCAGTCCGGCTGGTTCGACCCAGGTAGCGACTCCATCAAGGCCGCTGAGATCGAAGAAAGCACCTTCGGCCGCGACAACTCCGCCGACATCGTCGTCATGTACGACGCACCAGCCGGGACGACCGTGGACGACAAAGCCTTCGCCACAAAAGTCCAAAGCCACCTGGACCAGCTGGAAAAGAATAACCCCCACTACATTGACGGCATCGCCAGCTACTGGAATACCAAGCAGGCCATGCTGACCACCAAGGACAAAAAACATGCCATGGCCTCCATCCGGCTCAAAGGCTGGGGCAATGACATCCTCAAGAACTACCGGAAGATCGAAAAGCAGATCCCCATTGAGGGCGTCTCGCAACACCTCGCTGGTCAAACCCCTGTCTCCGGTGCCCTCGACACCGGCATGGCCAAAGACATTAAACGTGCCGAACTGATGGGTCTGCCCATCGTTGGCGTGCTCCTCATTATCGTCTTCGGTGGTGTCCTCGCCGCCCTCCTCCCGCTGCTGGTCGGCGGCCTCTCCATTATTGGCTCCACCGGCATCCTCACCCTCATTGGCATGACGACAGAGGTGAACGCCTTCGCCCAATCCTGCGTCACCCTCATCGGCCTGGGCCTCGCCATCGACTACGCCCTCTTTATCGTCAGCCGCTTCCGCGAAGAGATGGCAGAAGGATTCGACACACACACCGCCGTTACCAGAACAGTAGCGACGGCCGGACGGACAGTCGTCTTTTCCGCCATCATGGTGGGTGTTTCCCTCTCCTCCATGCTCATCTTCCCGCAGGCCTTCCTCAAGTCCGTCGCCTACGGCACCATTTCCGCCGTGGTACAGGCAGCTATCCTT
This sequence comes from Lawsonella clevelandensis, assembly GCF_001293125.1. Classification (NCBI taxonomy): domain Bacteria; kingdom Bacillati; phylum Actinomycetota; class Actinomycetes; order Mycobacteriales; family Lawsonellaceae; genus Lawsonella; species Lawsonella clevelandensis. The sequence continues at coordinate 1,165,603 of NZ_CP009312.1, read as the reverse complement.
TCCCTCACCATCCTCCCCATCCTGCTCAGCTACCTGGGCAAACGCATTGACGCCCTGCACATTGGGCCCCGCAAGAAGGAACCCATCCCGCTGCAGCTCTACAACGGACTGTGGGGCCGTATCTCGGGCGGTGCCATGAAGCGGCCCGCCGCCACCATCGTCCCGCTGGTCTTCATCATGCTGGTGATGGCGCTGCCGATGGGCAACTTGAAGTTCGGCGGCATCAACGAAACCTACCTGCCACCTAATAATGAAACCCGCCTCGCCCAGGAAGCCTTCGACAAGACCTTCCCGGAGATGCGCACCAACCCCGTGAAGGTGGTCATCACCGGCTCCACCGGCGTCCAAACTGGTGCCATCATGGCGGAGATTAACCAGGTGAAGGGTCTCACCGGCGAATTCCACATCACCAAGCAGACCAAGGTGGACGAGAGCGGCAAAGCCACCACCGTACTGCACTCTGGCGTCGTCGATATGAAGGACAACGCCAAGGTGGTCTCCGACATCCGCGAGAAACTCGACATGCTCTACGCAGGCGGGGGCACCAGTGCATTCGCCGGCACCAACATGGACGGCTCGCACGTCTACGTGGGCGGTAACCCGGCGTTGGAGAAAGACTCCATTGACGCACTGCTGCGCCACCTCCCCGGTATGGCCGTCTACATGCTGGTGGCCATCACCATCCTCATGTTCCTTACCTTCGGATCGCTGGTACTGCCCATCAAAGCCATCCTCATGACCTTGCTGTCGATGGCCTCCACGCTGGGTATTCTCACGCTCATCTTTATTGACGGGGTGGGCGCCAACGCCCTCAACTTCACCCCCGGCCCCATGATGAGTGCGGTGCTGGTGCTCATTGTCGCCATCCTCTTCGGCCTCTCCACCGACTACGAGATCTTCCTGGTCTCTCGCATGGTGGAGGCGCACGCGGCCGGCCATACTACCCAGGAATCCATCCGCTTCGGTACGGCCTCCACGGGCCGCATTATTACGGCGGCGGCTGCCATCATGATTGTGGTGACGGGTGCCTTCGGATTTTCCGAGATTGTCATGATGAAGTACATCGCCTTCGGTATGGTGATCGCCCTCTTGCTGGATGCCACCATTGTCCGCATGCTGCTGGTGCCGGCCGTGATGCGTGTGCTGGATGACGACAACTGGTGGGCCCCGGCCAGCCTGAAGCGCTTGCAACACAAGATCGGGTTAAAGGAATCCGAACTGGACGACCCGACGTTGGCGCTTGTGGACTTCACCACCGGCACTGACCTGCGCGAGCAGCCTGCCTTGGTAAGTACGGGTGTGGGTGCTGCCGATGCCGCTGGCGGAGCAGCTGTTGCCGCTGGAGCCATTGCAGGTAGCGCGGGCGGCACGGCTGGCCATGCCAAGCGCATTTCCGCCGCCGCCCTGGCGGATGCTAGTGATGTGCGCTCCGCCCGCCGGATCGACCCATCACTGCTCCAGCACGTATCCACCGAAGAAGGTTTCAGTGCGCCCCACACCTTCACCGCTACCCGCCCTGCCGATTACGGTGAACAGGTGACGGAGGACGGCTACGCGAAGACGGCAGCCGAGATTGATAGCTACGATGGTGCCTCCGCTGTCTTCAGCCGCGGCTCTCGCCAAGGTGGCGTGCTCGACCAGGCTGACATGCTCGACCAGCCCCAACCGACCTCCCACGCCGCCGAACCGGAAGAGGAGCCACACGGCTTCTTCGCCCGGCGTCGTGCCCGCAAACGGGCCAACCAGCGGAAGGCTGTAGAAGATATTCGCCAGGCCCAGCGGGCCGCCCAGCTGCGGGCCCAGCGTGAAGCACAGGCCGCCGCCCAGGCTGCGGCCCTCGCCAGCGCGGTGGAGGACCCCTACACGTACATTGACGAGACTTCTTACACCGCTCCCACAGCGCAGGTGGGAGACAACTACGATGAGTTGTTCCAGCACACCGACACTCAGCGGCAGTCCTACCAGACAGAGGATTACGAAGCGGTTGATGCTCCCCGCCCAGGCCTGCGCCCTGTATCACGTCGCGCTATGCGCATCAACCGTCTGGAGGACGGCCGCGGTGACGCTGCCCGCCGTGCGCGAAGTCCACATTCCGCCTACGACACTGCCCTTGACCTGGTGGACAAAACCGGTTACAGTAGTGACAGTTGGGCCGACACCCGTAATGACAACACCCCCATCTCGACCGCTGAACTGATGCGCCGTCTACGAGAGGAAGACGAGAGCTGAGCACCTCGGAGCTCCCTGACTTCGACGATCTCAGGGCCCCCTACGTCCCCTCCTTGCGCCCCCGCAAGCAGGGGGCGAGCTCTGGTGCTGCTGACGCTGCTGACACTCCCGCTGAGCTGGCTACCTCCGACACGGCATGCGGTGCAGCGTCCGACACAAACGCAGCGTCCGACACAACGGGCACTGCAGCGCCCAGTACCTCACCCAGTACCTCACCCAGCGCAGCCTCCAGCACCGCCTCCGCCACGGGGCTGCGGCCACGCCGCACGTCCTCGCTGGGGACACCTCCCCCACCCCCACTGATCTTCGACCCGTTTGCCGTCACCTCCGAGCGGGAACCTGAACCCCTCACCCCCGGCACCTTCTATGTGGATACCGCCACCGATGCGGATGGCTCCACCCACGTTACCGGCAGCGCCAGCAAGCAACCCCCCAAGGTGCGCCCCACCACCAAGGTTAAAGGGTTCTTCCACGGCGTCAAGCAAGTGTGGAATGCTATCCCGCGCTGGTTGAGCTCCTTTGTAGTGCTCATCATCGTGGTGGTGGTGCTCTTCGTTCTCTACCACCACACGCCTTTTCTCAAAGAGGCCTTCGCCGCCATCCGCACCGCCAACTATTGGTGGGTGGCCGCCTGTGTGGCAGCCTCACTCGCCTCCATGCTGTCGTTCGCGGCGGTGCAGTGGACCCTTCTGCGAGCTGCGGGTGTCCACTCCCCCTTCTGGAAGAACACCGCAATCGTGTTCGCCTCCAACGCCCTCTCCGGTTCCATCCCCGGCGGCCCCGTGTTGGGCACCGCCCTCACCTACCGGGAGACTCGCAAACTGGGGGCCAGCACTATCGTGGCCACCTGGCAGCTGGTGGTGGCGGGTGTGTTGGCCACGGTGGGCCTCACTATTTTGGGGCTGGGTGGCTTCATTTTTGTGGGCACAACCTCCAACCCCTACCTCTTGACGGCTGCTCTGATTGCCCTGGTGGCGGTACTGTTTGTGCTGCAGTGGGCGATGCGTCACCCACAGCTTATTGAGGGTCGGCTACGCCCTATCGTGCAGTGGGTGCAGCAGAAGCGCCGGAAAGATCCGGAACCAGCCCTAGACAAACTCCACTCCACCATGGAGCAAATGAAGGCAGTGAAGCTTTCCCGCCGAGAACTGCTGAAGTCTTTCGGCTGGTCCCTCTTTAACTGGATAGCGGATGTGGCCTGTATGGGCTGTGCCGCCTATGCGGTGGGGGCACGGCCAAGCGTGGGCGGTATGGCCATTGCGTATGTCTCCGGCAAAATCATTGGTACTGCACCGGTGACGCCGGGCGGTTTCGGTACCGTAGACGGCACCCTCATTTGGGCGTTAACGCTGGGCGGGTTGACGGCTGCGAACTCGCTAGCCACCGTGCTGGTGTATCGCCTCATTAGCTTTGCACTGATGGTGCTGATCGGCTGGCTGCTGGTGCTGGTGCTGTTCCGTGGTTCCGAAAAGACTTCTGCGCTGGTCTCCGGCTATGCCGAGACGGCTGAGGAATTGGGCTACGAGAATACGACCACATTGACGGGGTCTCTGCGGGCTCGCCACCGGATTGTGCAGGAGAAATTCGACAAGCAGCGGCGTGACCAGGCAGCTGCGCAGCAAGCTGCGGCCGAGAACGCTGCCCAGCGGAAAACTACACGCAAAAAGCCAGTGCCTAGGAAAGCTGGTTCGCAGAACGCTGCGGCAGAGCCGGACACGTCACAGCACGTAGAGTCGCAACAGGACTCCGCCCAGTAGTCCGCCCAGTAGTCCGTACAGTAGCCTGCCAGTGCGGCGTACGCGGCGCTACTTCTGTTCTGCGGGAACCACTCCGGTGGCGGCAAACACGCGCAGCTGTAGCATGGTGCCGCCAAACTTATTGGCATCCACACGCTGAGCCTGTACACCGTCAATCTGCGTCTGGGACGAGTACTGCCAGAACGTCCACGTCTTCCACCCGCCTGGCAGCGGCAAAGTGGGGCTTTGTGAGCCGTTATAGTCGGCAATCCACAGGGGGAAGCCGGAGAAGTCCGGGGTGTTGCCCATCTGGTTCATGAGGAACGAACGGTAGCTGTAGATGATGGGTTTGAGGCCGACACGGTTGTAGGTCTCCTGCAGGAAAGCCCGCACCCACACGTTAAGCTGGGCGGCGCTGAGGCCTTTCGCTTCCTCAATGTCCAGTACCGGGGGCAGCGATGTGCCACCTTTCACGCTGATAGTGTCCGCGAACATGGCGGCTTGGGCACGGGCATCTTTGGAGACATCCGCATAGTGGTAGCCGCCCATGAGGACGCCGTTGCCTTGTGCGGCCATGGCGTCATTGACGTAGTACTCGTTCTTGTAGTGGGTGCCTTCGGTAGCTTTGACAAACACGTAGGTGTAGCCGGCGGCCTGGACGCGTTTGAAATCCACGTCTGCGCCGTTGGGGTGCTGCCAGGAAGCGATATCGATACCGTTGGGCATCTCGTCGTAGGGGACTTCGGGCTGCACGGTGACGGCGACCGGGTCCGGCAGGCTGACGGTGCCGGCAGAGGTAGCGGCGGTGCCGTTGGCTCCGGTAGTGGTGGTGGGAATGCCGTCACCGTTTCCAGTGGTGGTGTCGGCGTGGGCAGGAGCGAGGGCGAGGGTGAAGTGTCCCAGGCTGAAGCCGGAGGTGAGGGGTGCTACCAGGAGTGCGGAGGAGAGTCCGAGGGTAGCTAACACGGGGACCAATCGCGTTTTCATAGTTACCAATAGTAACTTTTGTCTCTGCTTTATCACAGTTATTATCCGATACGGTTACCCTGGCTACATGACTATTTCCAGCGACACCCCCCGCTCCGGCCTCACCCTGGAAGGACAAGACCCCTCCATCCGGCCCGCAGACGACCTCTTCCACCACGTCAACGGCAGCTGGCTCACCACCCATGAGATCCCTGCTGACCGCCCCTTGGACGGCGCCTTTGTGCAACTCCGCGAAGACTCCGACGCCCGCGTCCGCAGCATCATCGACGACGCCCCCGCCGACTCCCGCATCGGCGCTCTCTACCAGTCCTTCATGGATACGGAGCGTCTCAACTCACTGGGCCTCACACCGCTGGATGACGACCTTGCTTTCCTACAGGACGTCAACGACCACCACGCCTTGGCCCTCGCAGTGGGCGAGCTGCAGTGCGTCGGCGTTGGCGGCCTGCTCGGCAGCTTTGTCGACCAGGACGCTAAAGACCCCACCCGCTACGTTGTCTACCTTGCCCAATCCGGTCTCTCCCTCCCTGACGAGTCCTACTACCGGGAACCCCAGCATGCTGACACGCTAGCCGCATTCCAACAGCACGTCGCCCGCATGCTGGAGACCACCCAGCTGCTCCGTCGCGTTCCCCTCACTGCTCATCTCTCCCCGGCAGACGCCGCCACCGCCATCGTCGCCTTCGAAACCGCGGTGGCCCACCACCACCTTGATGCAGCCACCAACCGCGAAGCCGAAAAGCGCTACAACCCCACCACTTTTGCAGAAATCGACGCCAACCCGGACTACGCCGGCTATCCCATCACCGAGTGGTTCCGCCTTGTCGCCGCGCCCGCCGCTAGTGATTACGCCGATACGGTCATCGTCCGCCAGCCCGAGTTCCTGGCCGGGGCCAGCACCGTCTGGGCCGACACCGATCTTTCCACGCTGGCCGCCTGGGCCGTGTGGCACCTCCTCAACGCCCGCGCTTCCCTGCTCACGGAGCCCCTCTCTCGCGCCAACTTCGAGTTCTTCGGCACCACTCTCTCCGGCACCGAGCAGCAGCGGGAACGTTGGAAGCGCGGCGTCTCCCTCACCAGCAACCTGCTTGGTGAGGACATTGGCCGCGTCTACGTGGAACGCCATTTTCCGCCCGCCTACAAGCAGTCCATCACCCAGTTGGTGGAGAATCTGCTGGAGGCCTACCGAGTCTCCATTCGCACCCTGGATTGGATGACCCCCGCCACCCGCGAGAAGGCACTGGCCAAACTCGACATGTTCACCATCAAGGTGGGCTACCCGGACAAGTGGCGCGACTACAGCGCTGTCCACCTGGATTCAGGGGATTTGGTGGGAAACTACCGCACCCTGGCCCGCTTCCTCGACGACTACGAGTGGCAGAAGTTGGGGAAGCCCGTCGACCGCACCGAGTGGTTCATGCACCCGCAGACCGTGAACGCCTACTTCAACCCGGTGATGAATGAAATCGTTTTCCCGGCAGCAATTTTGCAACCTCCCTTCTTCGATGCGGAAGCCGACGACGCCGCTAACTACGGTGGCATCGGGGCCGTTATTGGCCACGAGATCGGCCACGGTTTCGACGACCAGGGCTCCAAGTACGACGGGGACGGCCGCCTGGAGAACTGGTGGACCGACGAGGACCGCGCTGCCTTCACCGAACGCACCAAGCTGCTGGTGGAACAGTACGACGCCCTCACCCCTACCGGCCTCGACCCGGCCATCTACCACGTCAACGGCGCCCTCACCTTGGGCGAAAACATTGGCGACCTGGGCGGCCTATCCATCGCTCTTTTGGCCTACGAACTTGCCCTCCAAGCGCAGGGTAGTGCGGACGTCAACGATGCTCCCGTACTAGAGGGAATGACGGGCTTGCAGCGTGTCTTCTACAACTGGGCGACGGTGTGGCGCACCAAGATCCGCAAGGAGCAGGCCATCACCTACCTCTCGGTGGACCCACACTCCCCCGCTGAGTTCCGGTGCAACCAGATCGTGCGCAATATTCCGCAGTTCTACCAGGCCTTCCAGGTAGTGGAAGGTGACGACATGTGGCTGCCGGAGGAGCAGCGCGTCCGCATCTGGCGCTAGCAGCCACTGGGTGACAACCACAGAAGAAGCCCCCGCAACCACACTGGTGCGGGGGCTTCTTCTCCACCTGCCGGCTGGTGCACTCGCTTAACCCGAAGCTTCCCGGCGCACCAGCGGCATAGCTAGTCGGTGGTCATCGGGTCGGGGGTAAGACCGAGGCCAGTTTTTTCGGCTTTGCGGGCTTTCGCTTTTCCCACCGCCTTGGTGATGAGCAGCTCTCGATCTTTCAGCTCACCGAGGCGCACGTAGCGCACCACACCGCTGAGGACGACGGACGCAATCGACATGAGGATCATGGCGATGATGGCCACCCAGAAAGTGCGGTTGAAGATGGCGTCGGTACCCAGGGTGAAGGCGTCGCGGGCGTAGCTCATAGGCGAGAGCGGGTGGATGATGGAGAAGAGCCGCGGGGTGGTACTGAGTGGCCAGATACCACCGAAGGCGAAGAGACCCAGCATGTACACCACCAGGGAGGCAATGCCACCTACCAGGCGTCCGAAGAGCATCCGGTAGAAGGTGTACGCCACGCCCGCCATAATGCCAATGACCACAATCACGCCGGCCATAGCCAGGTCGTGGGCGGGATCCCAGTCGATACCCACCGACACGCCCGCCATAATGCCTATGGCCAGCACGCCGACAGTGCTATTTACTGCCGCGGACTTCAACACCGGTAGGAAGGCGTCCTTGGCACGGCTCTGGTAGCGGCGTCCCATACTGACCGGCAGGAACATAGACAGTACCGCGGTGAGCAGGAACCCGATGACGACGACGAGAGCCAGCGAGGAACCGGGGGCGATGGCCTTCTCGGTAATGTCACCGACCACTTTCTGGGCGGGGTGAATGTTGTGTTCCGCCAGCAGGTAGGGGCTGGCCATTTGAGCGGAGGAGGCTGCCAGGTCCTTGATGAACGGGGCGTCTTCCACACCGTCTGTCACGCCAACATACAGTTCGTTAGTGCCGGCCTTCAGTTCGTTGGTGCCGTTGGCCAGTTCGTGGGCACCGGCGTTCAACTGCAGCATGCCGCTGCGGTAGGGAGCGTTTGGGTCGTTGAGGTTGTAGGACACTTCCCGGGCGCCCGCTTTTAGCGTTTTCAGCTGGTTGACGAGAGCGTTGGTGTCCTTGGCGTTGAGGGTGGCGGCGATCTCCTGCACCTTCTTGCCCTGCACGACAATGTCGGGGATGCCGGACTTCACCAGGACGTCGCCGATGCCGTTCAGGGTAGGGGCGAGTTGGCCTACCTGGGTGAGGAGAGGGACGAGCATGTCAACTAGTTGGTCGACGCCGCCCGAGATCTGCTTCATGCCGGCGCCGAGTTCGTTGGTGCCGGCGAGGAGTTGGTCACTACCGTCTGCCAGCTGGTGGGCACCATCCTGGATTTGGGCGGCGCCGTCATCGAGTTGTTGGGAGCCGTTGCGTACGTCGATGAGGCCATCGCGGATATCGTTGAGGCCCAGGAAGACTTGTTTGGCGTAGTCCTCACCGATGGAGGCGGTGACGGATTGTGAGACGAGGGGGACGAGGCCGCCGGTGAGGAAGGCTCCGGCAGAGCCGTTGTAGTCGTTGTAGGTGATGTTGATGCGGGCCTGTTGGGGCTTGGGATCAATGACTGTGTTGATCTTCTGGGAGAAGTCTTTGGGGATACTGATGGTGAAGAGGTAGCGGTCTTCGCGGAGGCCCTTGCGAGCTTCGTCTGCATCTACCTGGAAGATGTTGAGGTAGGGCTCTTGTTTGAGGCCTTCGACGACGTCTTTGCCGAAGTTGTCTTCTCCGACGCCGGGGTCATCATTGACGATGGCGATGGGGACGTGCTTGAGGTAGACGGTAGGGTCCCACATGGACCACATGTAGACTGCTGAGCCGGCGATGGGGAGAACGATAAGTAGGCTAATGAGGATTTTGGCAAGAATGGATTTGGGCCGCCAGTTGATTAGCTTCCCTAATCGGGTTTTTGTGGTTGGGGAGTCGTTGATGTCACTCACGGTAGGCTCCTTGGGGGGCTTCTTGTTCCTTAATAAGAGCAATCAGTACCAGGGATACTACCGGATATCAGGTTTTCCTTGTGCCTAAATATGAATCGTGCTGAAGTATGCCTCACTAAATCTTTTTATTCTAGTTTTACAGGTATCTGACCTGCGGATTATTCATTAAACGCGAATCACATTCTGTTAATGTTGCCATTAATAATTCTTATAGAGAGCTTATGTTTTATAAAGTTGAAAAACCGTTTATTTGTACAATTTCACAAACTGGACAGATGATTAACTTCCCAACGTCTCAACTAAACCTGCTCACCTGCCACAATTTCACCCACCCTTTGACTACCATTGAGGGAATTCTCCAAAACTCAGGCAAGTACTCCAGTCAGAAAAACAAGTAACAAAAACGTCTCCGCCGACACGCCGCAGCATGCCAACGGAGACGCTAAGTTCCACAGTAACGAGGTGCGGGCGACCCCTCACCAACCGAGAGCAGATTAGTAGGCGCCCGGCGCCCAATCCCCCATACCGTCGTACTTCGACAACGTTCCCTTCGAATTAATAACGCGCACTACGTCACCCCTCCGCCAATTCTCGAACAACCACTTCCCATTCTCCGTCGACACATTCAGGCAGCCATGGGAAGAATCATAGGACCCCTGCGCACCCACCGACCACGGGGCAGCGTGCAAGAAAATACCCGAGTACGTCATCCGCAGCGCATACTCCACATCCGTGCGGTAGCCCTCCGGTGCCGTCACCGGCACCCCATACGTCGAGGAATCCATGACGATATGGCGATGCTTATCGCCAATGTAATAGAAGCCGTTGGGGGTCTCATGCCCAGCCTTACCCATAGACGTCGGCACCCGACGAATGACCTTGCCGTCAGAGTAGACGGTAATCATATGGGTCTTGTCGTCCGCGACAGCCACATGACGCGCGCCCACCTTAAAGGTACGAACACTATCTCCCACCTTCGCCCTCACCGTAGTGTGAGCAGGCCAGAAGCCGGCCGGACGCCATCGCAGCTGCGTCGGGCTCCACCAGCGGAAGAGACCCGGCACGTCATAGCGTTCCTTCTTGGAATTAAAGACCTCCACCTGCACAAACTTCTCGATACGGGCACGGTTCGCCGGGGCCTTATCGAAGGTAATGATAATAGGCTGCCCCACACCCACCGTGCTGTTCTGCACCGGATCAATGGTGGCGGGCTTGAAGTTCGGCTTCTCCACACCTGGCAGCTTAGGCTGCGGAAGGGGGAAATCCCCAGCGTAGGCAGGTGTCAGGGAGCCCATCGCGAGGGCAGCAGCCCCAGCCAGGGCAGCAGCACTGAGACGCTTCTTCGTCGTCAACATACGGTTCATTATCCTTTCGCCCTGCGGTATCGGGTCGCGCCACCACTATGGGGGCGTACCAGCAGGGGACATAGCAGGAGATACGGCACCAGAATACCGGAAATAGCGATCGCCGGTTTCGCTTGGGGGGGGGATGGCGAAACCGGCGATCTTTGGCGTTGGCGTCCACAGAGTCATTATGGGGGGGGGTGCGCGACTCTGCGAACAGCTATCGGCTCAAGCATCAACGTGCGATCCGCAACGCCACGGCTACACTTTAACAGACAAAAGGAAGACACGGGAAAGTTCCCGAAAATTTACGCTAAGAGCGGAAACCCAGGTCAGCCCGTAGATCCTTGATAGGCCCCGTTACTCTCCTCAATTATCCAGGTAGAAAGGCTACGTAAACCCACTACGGTGGACCCCAGCAATTCCCCCGGGGTAGGAAACCTCCGCCACCCACTAATTGGCAACGTACCGTTCACGCACCACCATCAAAGGCACGGGCGACAACCGCAGCAGCGCCCGCGACGTAGAGCCCAACAACATACCGGTAAAACCACCCCGGCCATGCGAGCCCACCACGATCATGCGAGCACCCTTACCGACCTCCGCCAGCGCCATCTCCGGGGACTCCCGCCGGATAACAATCTGCGGAGTAACGCTCTCGTAGCCGTCGTCGTACTTCTCCAGCTCCTCCTGCACCACCTGCGTCTGCTCCGCCTTAGCCTGCTCCCAATCCAGATTGGACAAGTTCAAGCCAGCCAGCGAGGACGCCACCGCACGATCCAGCCAAGCATTCACCGCCACCAACTCCGCCCCATGTGCATCCGCTTCCTGGTAGGCAATCTGCACCGCCAGCTCCGACACCGGAGACCCATCAGCGCCCACCACAATGCAGTTACGCTCCGGAGCAAGGTCCATATCGTCCCGCACCACCACCACCGGACAGTGCGCGTGACCCACCAACGAAGCAGACACCGAGCCAAGCAACGCCCCGGCAACACCGCCTAAACCTCGCGAACCAATGACCACCATGTCCGCTTCCTTGGACAGTTCCAACAGCATAGAAATGGGGCTACCTTCATGAAGCTGCTGCATGAGCTCCACCTCGGTGTTGACCTCGCGGATAGCGGCGGCAGCCTCATCAATAAAACCCTGCGCCTGCTCTTCGAGCTCTTCAAAAATAGCACGCGAGGGAACCATGCCCTCCGCGTAAAGGAATTGGGGAACGATGTAGGCAGCCGCCAACAACACTGGCAGATCGCGGGCCTTGGCTTCCTGCGCTGCCCATTGTGCTGCAAGCCGGGAGGAGGGGGAACCATCCACACCCACCACAATGCCTACGGGTACGTCACTCATCGTGCTGCTCCTTCCGGGATCAGTGTTCAGTTCTTACACCTCCAATTCTAGAAGGAAAGACCACCGAAAAAGCCTGAAAACGAGAATGAACTGCACGCAAATTCTGGATCTCGAACCAGCTCTGCTACACCGGATTTTAGAAACCGAATGAGGTGACGAAAACCACCCCACACACAGGGTAAGCTGCACATATGGGCACTACACTCCACCCCACCCCGCATCGGCCGCTCCCCCTGCGAGACGGCGTAGATCCCGTGTGCTTCCGCCTCCCCCAACACCTCCCCGCCGCATGGGAAGGTCGCCCTGCCGCCAGCATCCTCCTCGAACGCTTCGACCGCTCCCAGGACTTCCTGGCCGCCCAACTCGCCGCCGGCACCATCGTCGACGACGACGGACACCCCATCACCGCCACCACCCCCGCCCGCGGCGGCCTCGCCCTCTGGTCCTACCGCCCTCTCCCCGCTCATGAACCCATCGTCCCCCTCGATATGCCCATCCTCTACCGGGACGACACCCTCCTCGTCATCGACAAACCGCACTTCCTCCCCACCATTCCGCGCGGCCGCTACGTCACCCACACCGCCCTCGTCCAACTCCGCCGCCAGCTCGCCGCCGCCGGAGACACCGCCGCCGCAGCCGCCATCACCCCAGCCCACCGCCTCGACCGACTCACCGCCGGAGTCCTCCTCTTCACCCTCCGCAAAGACGCCCGCGGCCCCTACCAAACCCTCTTCTCCCACGGCCTCACACAGAAGACCTACCTCGCCATCGCCCCCCTCCCCCACCCCACCCGCAGCCCCCGCACCCTCCCCCTGCTCGATGGCCAGGCTGTGGAGATCCGCAGCCGCATAGTCGTCTCCCGCAACCGGCTGGACTGCTACGAAGAACCTGGCAAACCCAACGCCCACACCACCGTCGAACTGGTGGACAGCCGCGGCGACCACGGCCTCTACCGGCTCACCCCACACACCGGTAAAACCCACCAACTGCGGGTCCATATGAACAGCTTGGGAACGAATTTGGTGGGAGATCCGTTGTACCCAGTAGTGGCAGAAGACAGCCCCGACCACCCGGAGGACCCGCAGCGTACCCTGCAGCTCCTCGCCGCGCAGCTCAGCTTCCCCCCGCCACACCAGGCTGACGCCGGCTCCTCCCCTGCTGACGCGTGCCACCCCGCCGCCTTGCACGACTCCGGCACCCGCGTCTATCGCAGCGAACGCACCTTGCGCTGGCCCGACGGCACCCCCGCACCACACCACCGCTACCTCCCACCCATGAAAGGCAGCTGACATGACCACCAGCAGCATCCCCGCCGCCCGCGCCGACAACATCACCAAGGTGTACGGCGCCGGAGAAACCGAAGTGCGTGCTCTCGACGGCGTCACTGTCTCCTTCCCGCGTGGTCATTTCACCGCCATCATGGGCCCCTCCGGCTCCGGCAAATCCACCCTCATGCACTGCCTCGCCGGCCTCGACACCCCCACCAGCGGCACCGTCCACGTCGGCCACATCGACCTCACCCAACTCGGCGACGATCACCTCACCCAGCTGCGCCGCGAACGCATCGGCTTCATCTTCCAATCCTTCAATCTCATCCCCACCCTCACCGCCGGGGAAAACATCTCCCTCCCCACCGACATCGCCGGCAAAACCCTCGACCAAGACTGGGTGGACACTGTGGTGAAGCGCCTCCGCATCGACCACCGGCTCAGCCACAAACCCTCCGAACTCTCCGGCGGGCAACAACAACGCGTCGCCTGCGCCCGTGCCATCGTCTCCCGCCCCGACATCATCTTCGGCGACGAACCCACCGGCAACCTGGACTCCAACTCCTCCGCCGAAGTCCTCTCCATCCTCCGCAGCGCCGTCGACGACTGGCAACAAACCGTCGTCATCGTCACCCACGATGCCAAAGCCGCCGCCTACGCCGACCGCGTCCTCTTCCTGGCCGACGGGAGGATTGTGCACGAACTCCACGCCAGCCACGGTGCCAACGCCCGCATCACCCGCGACGACATCCTCGACGTCATGCGCACCCTGGAGGGCTAACCCATGCCCACCACACAACGCCGCTACCCGCTCGCCCGCGTCACCCTCGCCAACCTGGCCTCCCACAAACTCCGCCTCCTCCTCACCATCGTCTCCGTGGTGCTCGGCACCTCCTTCATCAGCGCCAGCCTGGTATTCACTGCCACCCTGCAAAGCAGCTTCCAGGAGATGTTCAACAGCAGCCTCAGCTCCATCGACCTGCGGGTGAGCAGCTCCAACCAAATCGGCTCTGTGCCCTTCACCGAGCGCGCCAAGATTGCCTCCGTCAAAGGTGTCGCCGGCACCAACCCGGTAGTAGTGGGTGGCCTGGCGATCACCGACCAGGATGGCAAAGCCCAAATTGCCCAACCGGGTGGGGTGACGGCCGTCGGCAACTTCCACAACACCGGTAGCCTCACCAAGGACATCCGTCTGGCAACCGGCCACCTCCCCCAGGCCTACAACCACATTGCCCTCAGCCAGCCTCTCGCGAAGACGATGCAGTACCGCCTGGGCGACACAGTGGAGTGGATGAGCGCCGCCGGCGGTATCGAAAAGGGCATCCTGGTGGGCACCCTCGCCCCTACCAGCACCGACCAGGCGCAAATGCTTTTTACCCCCGAGCACCTCATCAAGTCCTTCACGGATGGGAAGAACGTCAACGCCATCGACGTGGACGTGGACACTTCCCAGCCGGGTATTACTGTGCAGCAGGTGCGGGCGGAGCTACAGAAAATGTACCCCAAGTACAAGGTGCAGACCGGCCAGGAAGTGGCCGACGAGATGAACAAGGAGATTCGCAAAAACCTCACTTTCTTCAACTACTTCCTGGTGGCTTTCGGCGTTATCGCCCTGGTCGTGGGCACCTTCCTCATCTACAACACCTTTGCCATGATCGTCGCCCAGCGCATCCGCGAACTTGCCCTACTGCGGGCCATCGGCGCTACCCGCCGGCAAGTCACCCTCTCCGTCCTGGCAGAGGCACTGGTGGTGGGCCTGCTAGGGGCGGTGCTGGGGGTTGCGGCGGGGGCCGGGCTAGCCTTTGGCTTGGCTGCTCTCATGAGCAAAGTGGGCATGGCTATCTCCAACGGTGGCTTGACGGTGACGGCCACCAGCATCGTTGTCCCGCTAGTGCTGGGCGTACTGGTAACGCTGGTGAGCGCCTGGGTGCCTGCCCGGCGCGCCGGCAACATTCCGCCCGTGCAGGCCATGCACCAGGATTCCAACACCGCTATGGGGTCTGTGAAGGGGCGCACGATTGCGGGGGCGGTATTCCTGGTGGTCGGCATTGTGGTGACTGTGGTGGCGGGTGCTTCCATGGTGGGCAAGCCTGGCTTCATCACCGTTGGGGTGGGGGCGCTGGCAATGATTCTGGGCCTTTTCTTGGCTGGCCCAGCGCTCTCCAAACCGGCCGTTTATGCGCTGGGGTCGCTCATCAAGCCGCTGCCGCCATTCCGGCAGACCGGCACCTTGGCTATGCGGAATGCGCTGCGGAACCCGGTGCGGACAGCCACCACGGCGTTCGCCTTGACCTTGGGTCTGATTCTGGTGTCGATTGTGGGGGTGATGGGATCTTCTACGACAGCCTCCACGAAGCAGGTCATCACTGGTGGTTTATCCTGCGATTTTGTGATTGTGCCGCCGACGAACATGTTGATTCCGCGTCAGTTCACCCCTGGTGTGGAGGACATGGTGGGGGTGGAGGACTCGTCTGCCATCTTCTACGGGTTTACCGATATTGACGGCGAATCCATGATGTTTGCCTCCCCGGACCGGGACGCCTCCCACATGATTAACTATGAGGTTGCCGAGGGTCGCTACGACATGAGCGGCGACACTCTTCTTATCTCCCAAAAGTTTGCGGAGAAGATGCATGTGCACGCCGGCGACACGATGACGGTGGAGACGCTCACGGGGGACCAGAAGGTGCCGGTGAAGGGTATTTTTAAGGACAATGCCGTGATCGGCGACGTGGTGATGAGCTTCCCCCTCTATGAGAGGGTAGTGCCACCGTCGCACCAGTTCGCCTACCTCATTCTGGTGCAGTCCAACGGCATGTATGGTGTTTCCACCATGAAGGCGCAGTTGCAGAACTCGCTGGCAAAGTTGAAGATTCTGCGGGTGCAGACCACCGAGGAGTTCGCCGGCCGGCAGGCGAAACTGCTGGATTCTATGCTGTCGGGTCTGTACGCGCTACTGATGCTCTCCATCATAATCGCGGTGTTGGGTGTGGTGAACACGCTGGCATTGTCGGTGACGGAGCGGCGGCAGGAGATAGGGATGCTGCGGGCTATTGGGATGAGCCGGGCGTCGCTACGGCAAATGTTCTATGTGGAATCTATTGTGCTGAGCGTGTTTGGCACGGTGTTGGGGACGGCAGCAGGCACCCTATTGGGGTGGGCGTTGACGAACACGATGAGCAAGTACGGCATTAGCATCGTCGTCATTCCGTGGCAGATGATTGTGAGCGTACTGATGGGCTCGGTTGTGGTGGGAGTGCTGGCGGCGCTGGGGCCGGCGAAACGGGCTGCGAAGATCAGCCCGCTGCGGGCTATCGCCGACTAGCACTACCGCCGAATGTGTCACTGTGTACGGCAGCCGAGTTCGCTGACGTGCAGTATCACTCGACGCGCCACTGTGTGCAGCAGACGGACGTGCGGATAGGCCGCGCTGGAGGCGTTTTGGCAACTGTCCAGCTTGCTCGCTGTGGATAAACCGAGGGTGACGGCTCGCGCCGCCTGCTGAGTGGAAAAAACCCACTTTTATTAGTAACCCCTCACAATTCAAATAGTTAGGCTATAAACATGACCTCATCCCCCCGTACTTTCCGAAGTGGCCGCCCCACCCCGCGTGCCCTCCGGTCGGCTGCCGCCCTGGCAGCCAGTGCGGCCTGCATCATCACCGTCGCTGCCTGCGGACCCACCGCGGAAACCACCACTCCGTCTCCCTCCCCCAGCACCACCACCAGCACAACCACCACCTCCAGTAGCAGCACCCCCACCCCCACCAGCTCACCACAGGCCGCCCCACCCACCAACCAGTGGAGCCGCAACAATCTCCGCGGTGCCCCCGGCCTGCCCCCCAGCCGCTACTTTGAACCCCCGGTGAGCCCGCAAAGCCTCGCCCCCGCCAACACCCGGTGCCTCAGCTACACACCACCCACCGGGAAGGCCACCGACAACGTCATCACCACCGGCCTCACCTCCTGCGCGGAGGCGAACGAGGTAATCTTCGACTTTATGTTCGGTGCTGGCCGCGAACCCCGCAGCAACGCACGTGTCCGGGACTGGAACTGCCGCCGCAGTTCCCGCACCGACACCCCGGAGGTGCGCTGTACCTCCCACCTGACCACTATCCGCGCTATCCCCCGCCCTGGGGTGGACGAAGCATCCCGCTAAACCAACCCGGCAGAGAGAAAGGCACCATAGTGGTTTTTAGAAGACAACTGCTCAACCCACAACTGCAGAAAGGAGACCCACCGTGGTAGACCGCGTTGAGGTATTCGTTGATACCTCCTACTTACTGGCAAGCTTTTATAACTCATGGACTACCGGCGCCAGGGCCCAATTAGAAATAGATTTACCGGCTGTGATCAGCCATCTTAATACAATTGTTAGCGACAAAATTCATCTCCCAGTCCACCGCCAACTCTGGTACGACGGAATCCCCGACTCCGGCCCCCACCGTTACCAACGCACTCTCCGCCACATCAACGGGGTACAACTACGCTCCGGCCAACTTATTGAATGGGGCGACCGCCGCACCCAAAAAGGCGTCGACACACGGCTGGTAGCCGACATGGTGCTGCGCTCCGTGCGTGGCATCGTCAGCGATATCGTACTTGTCTCCGGCGACGCCGACATGATCCCCGGTGTAGAAACAGCCGTGGAGCACGGGGTGCGTGTCCACCTCATCGGCTTCGGCTGGGACTCCATCTCCAACTCGCTCCGCTCCGCCTGCGACACCGTCACCGTCCTCGACCCACGCGACGACTTCGACGAGTGCATGCACATCGAGGTACTAGAGTCTTTCACCCACCATGAGGAGAACGGTGACGGCGACACAGTAGCACCGGCCAGCATGGGTGCTGGCGCAAGCGCGAGCATACCCACCGCCCCAGACGCGGCAGACACTGCTGCCTCGAGCACTATGGACGAGACAGAGAACGACGGCGTTACCGACACCTTCGACGCTGCCCCCGCTGCCCCACACGGGGTACCCCTCATTCCGCCCGTCCTTTCCCCCGGTAAGTTCGGGCGCCGCAGCACCCGCCACCGCATCCGCACCCACCACGCCACCGCCGACTGCACCGCCGACGACGCAAAGGTGGAAGCCCACGCCACCGCCTGCCACGACAAAGACTCCACCCCTACCAGCCAGGAAACCGCCGGCGATGCCGCGCGTGCGGTAGCTGCCCAAGGTGTTTCCGACGCGGTAGTGGAGGCAGCCAGTGAAGTTGATGCTGGGGCCGTAACGGAGCGTGGTGTAGCTGATGCAACCGTGGCAGCCCCAGCTACCGACGAGGACGCCCCGCAACCTGGCGCCTCCGCCGGCACCCCCGGCTCTGCCCAAGCAGCCGTACAAGAGGACGAACGGGCCGACCTCTCCACCGCGGAGGTTGCCGCCCAAGCAGCCGCTACCCAAGCAGCAGAGGAACAGGCAGACCCAACTGCAGCAGCCCCTGGCACTGCCGACACTAGCGCCCTGGCTGCTGCCGCTCAGACTGCCGACGCCGCCAGTGCCCACACGGACACCCTGGACAGCACCGCCCAGCCCGATGCAGCTCCGGGCACTCCGGTGGCCGCCGAGCCGGTGAGTCAGCCCACTCGGCGGCCGTCACCCGGAATGATGGCGCAGAAGCGGCGTCCCGCCCAACGGTCCCGCTATGTGCCCCTCCCCTACGACGAAGTGTGGGAGAGCGCTGGCAACCAGACACCGTTCGACATTGGCCAGCAGTACGCCATGTGGTGGTACAACAATGCTGCCACGGCGGAGCAGCGCTCCACCGCCCACATCCTGACCGGGGGTGGGCTGCCGGCGGATATCGACCGTCCGCTGCTGCAGTTCGCCTGCCAAACTCTGGACGCGTACACCCTAAGCGACTCGCAGCGTGTCAACTTGCGCGACGGGTTCCACATGGGCATCCGCGGCATCATCATGGGCAAGTAGGCTCTCCCTGGGTACTAACCCCAGCAAGGTTAGTACCCGGGTCACAGTGGTGTTCTCAGCAGACCTGGCCAGCCTAGAACTTCAGCGGCTTCTTCACCGGGTAGAGGGCACTGACGCCTTCCTTGGTGGCCCAAGAGCTACCCCAGTGTTGGCCGGTGCGCGGGTTGGACTTATCGTTGACGAAGAACCAGTCCGCCTGCGCGAAGTTCTTGTTGAACTCCACCACCACATAGCCGTGCTTGGAACACTGGTTCCAGCGCACGTGCTGGTTGGCAAAGCTGATGGCGTCTGACACGGTGGTGAACAGCGGATCATCCTCGGGGAGCTTGAGGCCAACTTCATCGAACACAATGTCGTCTACGTTGGCGGCGGAGATGGACGGTCCCACGAACTCCACGGCCACACGGCGGCCCTTCATATTGCCGTCGAACTTCTCGTAGATGTCGTTGGCGTAGGACATGTGGATGTCGCCGGTCACCGCCACCACATTCTTGATGTTGTACTTGGCGATCATGGAGGTCAGCCGGTAGCGGTCCCACTGGTAGCCATCCCACTGGTCGGAGTTGAAGATGAGGCCGTGCGGCGGGTTACCGGTCTTCTGTGCAATGTAGTTGGCTATTTCCGGGGAGAGTGGCGGGATATGAAGGGCAGCCATCATGACGGGGTTGCCGATGACCTTCCACAGGCAGGGGCTGTTCTTGATGTTGTCGCGCAGCCACTGCATCTGTTTTTCGCCACCGATGGACTGTTTGGGGTTATCCTGCAGCCACCAGCTCTGCTTGGAGCGGTAGGAGCGCAGATCCAGGGCGCTCAGGTCCATGAGCTTGCCCCAGCGGAAGTAGCGGTACAGGTGCTGGCCGTCGGTGAGGGTGTTCACGCGGGTGGGCATGTACTCGAAGTAGGCCTTTTCGGAGGCACGTTTGCGGGTGTGCCAGTTTCCTTCATGTTCGGGGTCATGGTTGACGGCGCCTTCCAGGTAGGCGTTGTCGGCGGACTCGTGGTCGTCCCAGACGGTGATGAACGGGTACATGGCCTGGCAACGCTGTAGGTCCGGATCGGTTTTGGTGTGGGCATGGCGGCGACGGTATTGCTCCAGGGTCATGGTTTCGCCCGGGTACTCGTGCTTGCGGACGCGGCCGTATACGCCGGTGTATTCACCGGTCTTGTACTCGTAGAACCAGTCGCCCAGGTGGACGACGAAGTCGAGGTCGCCGCGGTCTGCGAGGAAGCGGTAGGTGGAATAGTAGCCGGCTTCCCAGTTGGAACAGGAGAGGAACGCAAAGCGTACCCGGGTCGGCATGGAGTTGAGAGCCGGAGCGGTCTTGGTGGCACCGACCGGAGAAACAGCACCGGCGGCGGGACCGTCGAGGACAGTGAAGCGGTAGAGGTAGCGGGTATTGGGTTGCAGGCCGGTGGCGTCTACTTTGACGGTGAAGTCACGGTCCTTGGTGGTGGTGACCACGCCAGAGCGGACGGCGCTACCGAAGCAGCGGGAACGGCCGACCTGGGGGCAGACTTCCCACTTCACACGAACCGGAGTTCCGCGCAGGGAGCCGGGGGTCCAGGTGGGTTTTTGGGTGATACGGGTCCACAGGATGACGGCGTTGGGGAGCGGGTC
This sequence comes from Lawsonella clevelandensis, assembly GCF_001293125.1. Taxonomy (NCBI): domain Bacteria; kingdom Bacillati; phylum Actinomycetota; class Actinomycetes; order Mycobacteriales; family Lawsonellaceae; genus Lawsonella; species Lawsonella clevelandensis. Next base: position 1,145,072 of record NZ_CP009312.1, on the reverse strand, counting down.
ACCGGAGGTGACGCCGTGTACGAACACGTTGGTGGAGTAGGGGGAGGTGGGGCCTTGCGGGGCGGATCCGAGGGCGGTGGCGGTGCTGGTACCCGAGGTGCGGGCGAGCGGGCTGGCGGCGGCGGTTCCGTTGGCCACCTTGGGCAGCACGGAGGTGGAGGCACCGAGGGCGATACCGGCGGCAGAGGCTTTGAGCACACTGCGGCGTGACACGTTCTTGTCGGAGGCAGGGGTGTCCGACGAATGCTTGTTTTGTGATCCCATAGTGGGGATTCTGGCACGTCAGACCCCATTTTCTTAGCTCAGATGGGGGTTCTCGACAGGTGTTCGGAGAGTGTTCATCGGTTGTCTACCGGCATTCATGGTACCGGAGTGTCGATTTCACTATTTGTTTACTATTTCTGCTCTAAAATGCACTCTGAGCAGCACTCTAATAATTCTTATATATTATAAATGCTCTTTATTTTGGTATATATTGTCAGAGTGTCGAGGATCAACAGTCAGCCGCCGAACTGTCGGCGCTCTCACTCGGAATCATGGCGAGTACGGACCGCACGATGATGGGGCGCACTTCTGCAAGCCTGCCACCCGCTTCGAGCGCACGGAACCCCACCCCCAATTGCGCCATGGTGAGGCTAGTGTAGATGGAACCGTGGCCCGGCGCCAGTTTCTCCCACACATCTGCCAGGTTGGAGTTGGCACGGGCGTGTACATCGTCGACGTCTACCCCGGCGCGAGTGAAGGAATTACGATTGTCGATAGTGGCGTTGACATTAGGGCTTCGTCTACCCGGATTTTCTGCATTGACGACGATGGTACGCATCCACCCGTGGTCAGAGGCGACGGCTTGTTCCAGGTTGACAGTAAGCCAAGCAGTGAGCCATTCGCGCGGATCCTCAATGCCGGCAGTGGCGGCATTGACGGCACCCATCCAGCCGGGCATGTACCGTTCGATAACGAGGCGACGGAGGTCATTAACGGAGGTGACGTAGCGGTAGATGCTGTTGCGGGCAATGCCAGCACGCTTGGCAATGGCAGCAGCAGTGAGTTCAGTACCCGGTTCGTTACGGAGGATTTCTTCAGCTGCGTCGACCAGAGCAGTTTCGATATTCTCACGGTGTTCTTTCACCGTCTTAGCGGCGATACGTGGCATCTTGGTCAACCTCCTGTTTAATCTATTCTAACGGCACCATTGACACTGTCAGCAAGATGACACACAATGTTGGAGACACCATGTCTCTAAGAGTGAGCGGAGGAAAAATGACACTCCCCAAATACCCCAAGCCTGGCGCGGAGGCAGACGGCCCTGCTGACCACCCTGCACCAGCAGACCCTGCACGCGGCACCACCGCATCCAACAGCGACGTCATCTCCGAACCCGGGTGGCGCAAATGGGCAATGCTCGCCGTGCTCGCCCTCGGCCTGTCCCTCATCATCCTTGACGGCACCATCGTCAACGTCTCCCTGCCCACCATCATCAAAGCCCTCAAACTGGACCTTTCCCAAGCTCAGTGGGTGAGCGCCCTCTACACCGTGGTCGTCGCCTCCCTCCTCCTTGGCATCGGTAGCTTCGCAGACCGCATCGGCCGCCGCACCACCTTCGTCATCGGCCTCATCATCTTCATTCTCGGGTCCGTCCTCGCCGGCACCTCCCTCACCGGTAACGCGCTTATCTTCTCCCGTGCCCTGCAGGGCGTCGGTGCCGCCTTCGTCATGCCCTCCACCCTGTCCAACGTCCACGCCAACTTCACCGGCCGAAGCCGCGCCATCGCCTTCAGTATCTGGGGCGCCACCATCTCCGGCATGGCCGCCGTCGGCCCTCTCGTTGGCGGTGCCCTCACCACCTACAGCGACTGGCGCTGGATCTTCTTCATCAACGTTCCCTTCGGCATCCTCTGCCTCATTGGTGCCTTCATCGTCGTCCCCAACACCAAAGCCGCGAAAGAAGACTCCCTCACCGACGCTGCCGAAGCTGTCGCCGCATCCCCTGACGGTGAAGTCACCTTCCTCCCTAAGGCCGGCGCCATCACCCCCAAGACTGGCCATGACATCCTCGGTTTCCTCCTCTCTGTCCTCTCCGTAGGCCTCATCGTCTTCTCCATCATCGAAGGCCCCAAGCTGGGCTGGTGGCACCGCAAGGCCACCCTCAAGGTGTTCAACCAGGACCTGTTCCCCAACGCCGCCCTCAGCTCCGTACCCTTCCTCCTCATCATCGGCATTCTGATTCTCGTGGGATTTGTCGTCTGGGAACTCTACCGAGTGAAACACACCAAGTACGTTCTCTTTGACCCGTACCTCTTCCGCAGCCCCGCCTTCGCCTGGGGCAACCTCACCGCCATGATGGTCGGCATCGGCCAGTTCTCCCTGGTATTCCTGCTGCCCATGTTCATCATCAACAGCATGTGGAAGTCCCCCATGACGGCCGGCTGGGTACTGGCAGCAATGGCTATCGGCGCCATGATCTCCGGTGGCCTCGCCCGCCGCGTCACCGAATCCATCACCCCCACCGGTGTCGTCATTATCGGCCTGGGCCTAGAAGTGGTAGGTGTGGCCATGCTAGCCGGCACACTCAACGTCGAACAAAACCTCTGGTCCATGGCATTCATGCTGGTGATCTACGGTATTGGTCTAGGCTTCGCCTCCGCACAGCTTACCTCCACGGTAATGGGCGACGTACCGGTGGAGCGCTCCGGTATGGGCTCCGCCACCCAATCCACAGTGCGCCAGCTGGGTAGTGCCACCGGTATCGCCCTCGGCGGTTCCATCCTGGCCACCTCGCTCAGCAACCACCTGCCCGGCCTGGTAGCCCAGGTTGGTGCCCCCAAGCAGCTCACCGAGCCGCTGGTGCAGGCCACCATTAACTCCGGTGGCGCCAACCTGCGTTTCATGCAACTGCCCCCGTTCTCCGACATTCTGCGCCTAGGCTACACAGACGCCATATCCACCTCCATGTGGGTGTCGATGGTATTCCTGGTGGTCGGTTTCCTCGCCTCGCTGCGGCTATGGCAGGTGAAGAACCGCCCGTCCAAGGCCATGCTGGCCCGCCAGGCCCGCCGCCACTCCGGCGAAACTGTGGCAGAGCGCAGTGCAGCCGTCGAGCAAGAGCTGAAGGAGAAAGAGCGCAAGGAGGCCATTAAGCGGGCCGCCAACCGTAGCCCGGAAGGCACCTCGGCAGCGGAAGCCATGAAGAACTTCAAGCGCCAACGCCGCTAACCTCTCCTCGCAAAGCCGGCCGGTGCGGTTCACCATCAGAGAAGGTGACTGCACTGGCCGGTTGTCATTTATGCATATGGTGGGTGAGGCTGCCGGGTGGGCTTAGCGGCGAGGTATTGCCAGCTAAGCGTCCCCGGTAGATGTCCGAGGTAGGTGTCCCGGGAGGGGGTAGTGACGGCCCCGGTGGCGTTAGCCCAGGATGAGAAGAGCAGCGAGAACGCCCAGCACCAGACCGCCTAGTATACTTCCCAGCACGTAGAATAGTGCCTGCCAGCCGTGGTGGGTGCGCAGCATCGTCACCACTTCCACACTGAAGGTAGAGAACGTAGTGAGGGAGCCACACAGGCCAACACCCCAGATGGCATAGCCGCTATCACTCATGACACCTAGGCTGAGTGCCACAGTGAACAGCCCGAGCAGGAAACTACCGAAGAGGTTGGCTAGCAGGATGCCGGTGGAGAAGGCGGGGGCGCGCCTCCCTTTGGCGGTGCTGTCGTGCTGCACGCTGAGGAGCGTGCGGTCGAGAATGAAACGCAGCAGGGCGCCGAGTGCGCCACCACCCATGACAAGAAGTGCGGTAGTTCCCATTGCTACTTGTCCTCCTCATTCTCGATGCCACGGGCCGCGGCGAAGCGGGCGGCCAGGTCTGCCACCGTGCCGGCTTGCCCTTCGGGTACAGCCCGCCGGGAGTGACGGCTGGCACCTTCTCCGCCCTCATCGAAGGTAACGATGGGAAACTCTGCGGTGCCAGGGAAAGCGAATGCCTCTGAGTCGAAGTCGAGATCTGGCAGGTAAAGCTCCGGTTCAGGCTGCCCATTTGCCATGAGGGGACGGGGTTTCGCGTGTGAGTGTCGACCGGCGCGCGGTGTGGGTGCGGGCGCGGCAGCAACATCGGTGGCAGCCCCCGGCGCGGCAGCAACGTCAGTAGAAACGTCAACGGCAGGCGCTGGGGAAGCGGCTGGCGGGGCAGTCACATAGCCCGGCACCATCTCTTCATGCTGCGCGGAGGTAGTGGCTCCACCAGCCCGGTAGGTGCGGCGAGATGTCGGCAGGTCAGCAGGAGCGTCATGCTCTGCTGCGGGCACAGCGGCAGCCTTAGCCTGGTAGTCGCGGCTAGCCCGGTAGTCGCGCTTAGGGTGGTTGATGTGGTGGGCACGGTCAACGGCCAGCAGCTCCTCCGCGTCGTTGGACTCGGTGAAGAGCTCGGCGTCGTCATGCTGCGGATCTTTATTAAGGGCATCCTCGGCGGGATGGTGCTCCTCTACCGGCGCCTCCGCGACTTCCGCGATTTCCACAACTTCAGTAGCCTCAACAGGTGGTGCGGCGACGGTCGTTTCGGGTTCCGGCACGTTGGCTGCGACTACGTTGGCTGCGACTACGTCGGCGTGGAGTTCGTCGGATTCCAGCGGCTCAGCGTCGCTGACGTCGGCGCCACTGGCCTCAGCTGCCGGGTCGTCCTCTTCGTCCTCGACACGGTCAACGGCCAGCAGTTCCTCCGCACTCTCCTCCGACTCCACCGAAAGTTCGGTGGACATCCCGCGCTTGGCATCCTGCTTATCCACGGCCAGCGTGGTGCAGAACATGGCCACCACCGCCGCCAACACAGACAGCAGCACATTGAGGAGCACCTGCAGGCTCGCCACCCACGGGTGTCCTTCATAGGCCAACTGCAAGCTCAACACCATCACCGTGGAGAACGTGGTGAAACCACCCAGCAGGCCAGTGCCCAGGAACGCAACCACCATGGGCCGGTGGGGCAGGCGGCAGGCAGCCACCACCGTCACCACCCCTAATAGGGCGGAGCCCACCACGTTAATGAGCAGAACGGACCAGGCGATGGTGCCGGGAGTGCTGGTCCAGCCTGTAGTTAAGGTCCAGCGGAGCAGTGCGCCGAGGGCGCCACCAGCGGCAACTGCCAGGGCCATTCCCAGGTAGCTGCGCAGTTTCTCCAGGGAGAAAGAGGTGCGAGATGTCATGAAACGCTTGATACTTCCCGATTCGTGGCCAACGGCGGAGCAGCGTTCTCCTCCCGGAGGCGGGGACGTAGGTTACTGCATTAACAGTACCTGTTCGCCCCCACTCTCCCAGCGTTGAGACAGTGTAAATTCCCACCGATTTCCCAGAAAATCGAAAAGCCGCAAGCAGCCGGACAAGCGGACGTCCACGGCGGAACTAGCCCTAGGGGCGCGGCTCCACAATCTTCTTGCCCAGAGACTTCAGCCATTCCAGCAGTCCACCGGCATTCGCGGGGGCCGGCTTGCCGGTCCACAGGGTGTAGAGCTTCTGCTTAGCAGTGGAGTCGGTGATGCGGATGACGGTGCCGTGGCGGTTAGCGCGGCGGCTCCCGTTCTTGCGAAGTGTGGCAATCTTGCCGTGCTTGCTCCACTTACCATTGAGACTGCTGGCTCCCGCCACGAGGGTGCCACGGGTGGAGTCCTTCCCCCAGGTGGAGAGCTTGTCGGTGTAGAGGAAGTACTTACCGTTCACCTTGGTGAGAGAGGGGCCTTCTGACCCTTCGACAGCGTTGCGGTTAATGAGTGTCCAACCACCGGTACCCATGTGACTGTTGCGCCAGATTTCGTTGTGGGCACCATCGCGCTTAATGACGATGTAGTAGGACCCGTCATCATCCTGGAAGGCGGAACCATCAATGCGATTATCGGAAGGCAGGGAGAAGTGGATCTCTTGGGCACGGCCGGGGCGGAAAGTGATCTTGGGGAGGCGGGCATTGTATTGGGACGGCCCGTCATAACGCAGTTCGTTGACTTTCACCAGGTAGGGAACCATACGGTCCTGGTAGCGGCGGCCGTGGAAGAGGCCGAAGTAGCCGGCGGAGAACATGATGTAGACCTTGCCGTTGCGGTCCCGGAACCACTCGGGGGCGACAATGTCGGTGCCGTAGCGGGCAGCAGGGCTCAGGCTGATCCCCGGGTACGTGCTGCCACCGAAGTGGAGAGCTTCGGGAAAGGACCAGGTTTTGCCGTCCTTGGAGACGCCGATAGTAGGCCAGAATTTGCCGTCGTGGCGGTTCCAGCCGGAGAGCATCCAGAAGGCGCCGTCATGGTACATGATGCTGGGGTCACCCAGGGTGTGGTGGATCGAGCCGAGGGTGGAGGTGTCGTCGTTGGGGTTGGTGGGGGTGGCGTCCTGGTAGGCGACATTCAGTTCGTCGAACTGTTTGCCGTCGGTGGAGAGGTAGAGGGTGTCGGAGTGGTCGCCGTCGCTGGTGAAAAAAGCGCCCATGAGGACGTCGCGTGACATGAATTCGCTGTAGCTGACGTTCCGGTTATAGGCGGGTGCGGCGTGTGCGGGGAGGGGAGCGATACTGGCGGAGGCCAGAGTGAGGGAGAGGAGGGCAATGGCACCCCGAAGCCGGGTAAGACGGATAGCCATTGTTGGGTTTCTTTCTGGAGTAGTGATGGGGAGAGAGGTGCGTCAGCTGTGAGGTCCGGGATGATGTGTTCCGTCGTGGCCGGAAGACGCGCAGTTGGCGCGGCGGCTTCTAGTCGAAGTCGCGGGCTTTGTTGACGAAGCGGGAGAAGTGGAGCTGAGAGACGACCTCGACGGTACCGGTGGGGCCGCCGCGGTGCTTACCGACGATGATCTCAGCTTCGCCGGCGTGAACATCGTTGGGGTCAAACATTTCTGGGCGGTGGAGCAGAAGGACCATGTCGGCGTCTTGTTCCAGCGAGCCAGATTCACGAAGGTCGGATACTTGGGGGCGCTTGTCGTTGCGCTGTTCGGGGCCACGGTTGAGCTGGGAGACGGCGATAACGGGGACTTCCAGTTCCTTAGCCAGGAGTTTGAGCTGGCGGGAGAACTCGGCGACTTCCTGCTGACGGCTTTCCACTTTTTTGCCGGAGCTCATCAGCTGGAGGTAGTCGACGACGACCAGATCGAGGCCGTGTTGTTGCTTGAGCCGGCGAGTTTTCGCGCGGATTTCCATCATGGTGATGTTGGGTGAGTCGTCGATGTAGAGGGGTTTGTCGGCGATCTCGGACATGCGTTTCACCAGTTTGCCCCAGTCGGTATCGTCCAGGCGGCCACCGCGCATGTCCGCGAGGCGTACTTGGGCTTCGGCGGAAAGGAGACGCATGGTGAGTTCGATGCGCCCCATTTCGAGGGAGAACATGACGGAGGTTTTGTCGTGTTTGAGGGAGCAGTTGCGCATGATGTCGAGCGCGAGGGTGGATTTACCGACACCGGGGCGGGCAGCAATGATGATCATCTGGCCGGCGTGGAGGCCGTTGGTGAGCTCGTCCAGGTGGAAGAAGCCGGTGGGGACGCCGGCGGCTTTGCCGTCGTTGCGGGCGATTTCCTCAATTTCGTCCATGGTGGGTTGGAGGACGTCTTCGAGGGATTTGTAGTCTTCGGTGTGGCGGCGTTCGGTGACGTCATAGATTTCGGCTTGGGCACGGTCCACCATGGCGTCTACGTCCATGCCGTCGGCGGCGGCGTAACCGTAGGAGGTGATGCGCATGCCGGCATCGACGAGGCGGCGTAGCAGTGCTTTTTCGGCGACGATGTGGGCATAGTAGGGGGCGTTGGCGACGGAGGGTACTGCTTCGATAAGAGTGTGCAGGTAAGGGGCGCCACCGATGCGTAGGAGTTCCCCTTCTTTGTCGAGTTGGTCGGCGACGGTGACGGCATCGGCGGGCTCTTCATTGGAGGAGAGCTTCATGATGGCGTCGTAGATGCGTCCGTGGGCGGGCTTGTAGAAGTCGTCGGCGCGGACGATCTGGTGCATCAGCGGGGGGAGGTCTTTAGAGAGCAGCATGGCGCCGAGGACGGCTTGTTCGGCAGCTTGGTCGTTGGGGGGCTGCTTGTCGTGGAGTGCGGCGCTGGGCACTCCGGTGTCGCTGGGGGATCCTGAGTAGGGGTCATCGTAGGGCGGTTCGAAGGGGTCACCGAAGGGCCCAGCGTTACTTGTCATGGTTTGCGCATTCCTACCGTCGGACAGTTGGTTAGTGTGTCTCCTACTTTATGCGTTTAGCGGGTTAAAGTCAGGTCAGCTTTGTGCTGTTGACGGGTGATATTTGGGGGGAGGATGCGTGGGGTGGGAGCTGTCCACATCCGCCTGTGGATAAACCTGTGGATTATTCTGTGGATGAGAAGGGCACTTATACCCAAAGCCCATGTGACATTTGGGGAACAAATGTGGAAAGTTGTGGAATTATGTGGATAACTTTTTCGTAATGCCAGGTCAGAGGACATTTAGAGTTGTGGATAACAGAGCTTTTGGAGGATTTCTCAAATCCTTTCGTCACGCTCTGTCTTCCCCCATAACACCCCCAGCTAGCCCCCATTTACGTAGCTTCCCTTACTTACCACCTAGTTATCCACAGAGCGGAACACTATATCCTCTCATCACCCTCGCGCCGTCACGAACCCGTCACCCCGCTTCATTCACCACATGTGTAGCCCCGGCAAGGGAGCGCCATCCTCTCGTCCTCGCTCGTAACCTCCCCACCCCTCTCACCGGGGATAGATACAACCACCGGCTAAGCTGCCGAGCTTTGTCCAGAAGCGTATTCGGCAGTTAACCGGTGGTTGAAATGCTGTTGTCTGAAGTTATGGGATGGGTGAGTAGGTGTTACTCAGTGGCGACGGCGACAGCGACAGTGGCCTTGACCTTGCTGGAGAGAGCCACAACGATATCGTGGTTTCCAACGGTCTTGATCTGGCCCTTGGCCAGTTCAACGGCGTGCTTGTCGACCTTGGGGCCGCCAGCCTTTTCAATTGCTTCAACGATGTCAGCAGCGGTGACGGAGCCGAAGAGCTTGCCGCTCTCCGCAGACTTCACAGCAACCTTGACATCGGTCAGAGCCTCGAGAGCTTCCTTGACCTCGCGGGCGTGCTCAGCATCGCGGATCACACGATCCTGCTGGGCGCGCTGAATAGCGGCGATCTGCTTCTCGGCGCCACGGGTGGCGACGATAGCCTTGTGGCGGGGAAGCAGGAAGTTCCTTGCGTAACCATCCTTGACCTCGACGATTTCGCCGGGGGCACCAAGGTGGTCAACGGCAGTGGTGAGGATCAGCTTCATTGATCTTCTACTTTCTTCGTTGATAAATCTGTGTGCTGTCTGCCAGATCAGAACGGGGGTTCATCCATGCCACCGCCGAAGTCAGACTGTGGAGCGGAACCCCACGGGTCGTCGGACGGAGCGGACTGGTTGGCAGAGCCACCACCGAAGGAATTATTGGATCCACCGAAGCTGTCGCCGCCGAAGGAGCCACCTCCCCGCGTCGCCTTCGTCACCTTAGCGGTGGCGTAGCGGAGGGAGGGACCAATTTCGTCGACTTCCAGCTCGATAACGCTGCGCTTCTCTCCCTCACGGGTTTCATAGGAGCGCTGACGCAGACGACCTTGCACGATGACGCGAGAGCCACGAGTCAGGGACTCGGCGACATGCTCGGCGGCATCACGCCAGATGCTGCAGCGTAGGAACAGTGCTTCGCCGTCCTCCCACTGGTTAGTTTGGGAGTTGAAGCGACGTGGCGTGGAGGCCACGGTGAAGTTAGCCACGGCGGCACCCGAGGGGGTGAAGCGCAGTTCAGGGTCTGCGGTGAGGTTTCCCACCACCGTGATCGTAGTTTCGCCAGCCATAATTCCTCCTACGATGATGTGCGTTAGTCAGCAGCCGAGGCTTACTGATCAGCGCGCAGCACCTTGGTGCGTAGAACGCTTTCATTCAGGGTGAGCAGTCGGTCAAGCTCCTGAACCGTTGCCGGCTCGCAGTTCAAATCGACTACCGCGTAGATGCCTTCCGAGTTCTTCTTGATCTCGTAGGCAAGACGGCGCTTGCCCCACACATCGACCTTGTCAACCTTGCCGCCTTCTTCACGGACCACGTTCAGCAACGTGTCCAGGGACGGGGCAATGGTGCGCTCGTCGAGAGTGGGATCAAAAATGACCATCATTTCGTATTGACGCACGGACCTCATCACCTCCTATGGACTAGTAAGAATCGGCCACGGCCTTTCCGTGGCAGGAGGGTTCGTTGCGTCTGCAACTGCACCAGTCTAGCAGGAGAAATGGCTCCCCTCCTAACGGAGAAGAGCCATTCTTCCGGGACACGGTGTGTTTTGTTTGGAATTATGCCCACTCTGGGCTAACAGGTGCGTCGAGCCGGCGGCCCGCCGGGGTTGCGGCAGGGGTATCAGGCCGGGCAGCCGGACTGCGGTGCGGCAGCCGTGCACGCGCCTGGGCGGCCCTCCTCACGCTAGCTCATCCGGCGGCGGGTTAGCGCCACAACACTCCTCCGTCGTCCTCCAGATTGTCCTCATTCGGGTGATGCGTGGTGGTGGTGGGCGGTGCGAACGGATTCTCCACGCCTGGCAGACCGGGGATGGTCGGGCGGGTGACGGAGGTGCGGTTCGAGTCGCTAGGCTCGCGGCGCGGCCGCTTCTTCTTCTTGTCCTTCTCGTTCTCGGAGGATTCGGACGGCGTGTAGTAGCTGTAGCCCGGGCGGCCGGCTTGGCCGTCAATGGCACCAGGGGCCGGGAAGTATTTGAACTGTTCGCCTTGCAAGGCGCCGTCCATGGTTCTCTTCCAGATGTCGGAGGGCAGGGTAGAACCCCAGACTGCTGCTCCCCCACTGGTTTCCAGGGCGGTGCCATTTTGGGTGCCCACCCACACGGCAGTGGAGGCCTGTGGGGTGTAGCCCACCATCCAGGCGTCTCGGTTCTTGCCGGTGTTGTCCAGCTGCACGGTTCCCGTCTTGGCGGCGGAGGGGCGTCCTCCAGCTAGGCCGTGGCCGTTGGAGTAGCTGGCGATGGGTTCCAGTGCGGAGGTGACGTTGTCGGCTACGACTTCCTTGACGCGTCGCTCGCCGGACTGCTGGTCGTGCTGGTAGACGGTGCGGCCTTCACCACCGTTGGCGATGGCCTCCTTCACGAAGAACGGTTCGTGGTAGATACCGCGGGCGGCAAAGGTGGCGTAGGCGGAGGCCATGTCGAAGGGGCGGACGGGGTAGGCACCCAGGGTGATGCCGCCTTCCACGTAGCCGTCCTTATTCTGGAGGGTCTTGCCGTATCCGGGGATTTCGCGGGGGATCCCGGCTTTGTAGGACATGGCGCGCACGTCGCGGGGGCCGTTCTTGAGATCCATCATCAGCCGGTAGTAGCTGGTGTTCAGCGACATGACGGTGGCGGAGGCGATAGTGCAGGTTCCACAGCTCGTGCCCTCCGAGTTTTCGATGGTGATGCGTCCCATCTTGTAGGGGGCGGAGGAGTACATCTTGCTGAGCGGAATGTTTTGATCCAGACCGGCGGCCAGGGTGAACACCTTGAAGGAGGAGCCGGTCATCTGCGGGGCGTAGGCGTAGTCAAAGTCGCCGGCTTGGGCGCCACCGTAGTAGGCCAGCACACCACCGGTTTGCGGATCGATGGTGACAGCGGCGGCCCGCATCTGTTTGGGCTGGCCCTTCAAGGTGTCCTGGACGGCCTTGATGACGGCCTCTTGGGCGTCGGGCGAGATAGTGGTGATGATGCGGAGACCTTCGGAGGTGACGGTTTGTTCGTCAAATCCGTGGTCGGCCAGCTCCCGCATAATCTGCGCCTTGAGGATGCCGTTGGGGCCGGAGAGGCGGTTGTCGAGGGTGCGGTTCTTGTTTTCGGGGATGGTCTTGGGGAAGTCCATCTTGGCGACTTCCTCGCGGGTGAGCCAGCCTTCCTGCAGCATGCCTCGCACCACGTACTTCCAGCGATTTTCGGAGGCTACGGGGTTGATGCGGGGGTCTAGGTTGGAGGGCTGTTGAATGAGCCCGGCCAGCATGGCGGACTGAGAGGAGGTGAGTTCCTGGACGGGCTTGCCGAAGTAGGTTTGAGCGGCAGTATCAACACCGTAGGCGCCGCGGCCGAAGTAGATGGTGTTGAGGTAGGCCGTCATGATGTCTTGCTTCGACCACTGGTTAGCCATCTTCATGGAGATGACGAGTTCTTTGAACTTGCGCCAGTAGGAGCGTTCGTTACCAACCAGTGCGTTCTTGACGTACTGCTGGGTGATGGTGGAGCCACCACCGGCGTCGGCGTGGCCAGTGAGTTGGCCGAGCGCGGCACGGCCGAAACCGCTGACGGAGAAGCCCTTGTTCGTCATAAACTCCCGGTCTTCGGCAGCCATGGTGGCGTGGCGGAGGTGTTCGGGAATTTGGGCGGCGTCAACTTCTCGCCGGTTTCCTGCTTCGGGGATGATGTTGCCGAGGACGGTCTTGCCGTCACTGGCGACGAGGGTGACGCGTTGTGCAGTGGGGATGTCTCCGGGGGCGGGGACCCGCACGAAGATGTACATGAGGACGAAGAAGATGACGCTGGCCACGATGGCGGTAAGGAGGAGCAGGCCGATCCATTTGAAGATGCCGGCGACGACGCTCTTGGGGGTGGTCTTCTTCGGGGGGCGGGGGGCTTTGGGGCGGCGGGTCTTCTTGGGGGCTCCACCGCTTGAAGGGGCGCCGCTGCGGCCGGCTGCAGTTGCCCGGCCGGCCACCGTACCCCGAGTTGCTCCGCCACGGGCAGCATTGCCACGGCTGGGTGCGCTGCGGCTGGGTGTGCTGCGGGAAGCGGGTGCGGGACGGGTTCCCTCAGCTTGGAGAGATTCGACAGAGATACGACGGGCGCGCTGTTGCGAGCCTCCGGAGGTTTGGCGGGCAGGTTGGCCGGCGCCTTGCTGTGGGTGGGCGTCGCGTTTGTTTCCGGCTTTGCGGCTCAAGTCCTTGGCAAGCAGGGAGGCTTTACCTTGTGTGGCAGCCCAGGTGTCGCCAACACGATCCCCGAAGCTTCGGGGGGCGCCATGTCGTCCCATGCGGTGTGCCCTCTCTTGCGGCGAAAGTTGTACAACATCCCATCTTATAGGCACTTTCCATTCTGTACGACTATCTCAACCTGCATAGGGGGTGACAAGCCCCACGTGGGGGATGTGGTGGGTGGAGTCGGGGGACGCTGTGGGAGGTGACGGCTGCGGGTGCAGATGGGGGAAAACGTCGCCAAAGTCATTGTCGAGGATATATCGGCTCGATATAGTGGTTGTTAGCTTTGGGGCTATTATTCCCGCTCCTGCTAATGTTCTGGCTAGCAGCAACCACGTCGCCCCCCAGCGACGCCATCACCGCGCACGACCTGTGGAAAGGAGAACACAGTGCTCGACATTGCAGTACTTGGACTCCTCGACATTGAGCCCATGCACGGCTACCAGATCCGCAAAGTGCTCACCGAAATGTCGGGCACTGTCCGCGGCTTCTCCTATGGTTCGCTTTACCCAGTACTGAACAGGCTCGAGACGAATGGCCTTATTAAGTCTCCTCTGGAAGACCCCGTCGTTACGCTGACGCGCCGCAAGGCGAAGAAGGTGTATCGGCTCACAGAGGTTGGCCGCCAGCATTTCCTCGAGCTACTCAGCGACATCACCCCTACCAGTTTTAGCGACGAAGACTTCGGCATACGCCTGGCCTTCTTTCACAAAACCCCCGCAGCGGCACGCCGCCGCCTGCTGGAAGGGCGCCGCCGCCTGCTCGAAGAACGACGCGACCACCTCCTCAGCGTGATACACGGCAGGGTCACTCCACCCATCAACCCCACCAACCCGCTGTCCCCGTACAGCCAGGGGTTGAACGAGCTGGCCCTCGAATCCACGCAACGCGAGATCTCCTGGGTCAACTCACTTATCCAAGCGGAAGACGAAGACGGCGCCTAGCGTTACCACTGCTGCACGAGGCCCAACACCCCCCGCCGCGTGCTTTCCGGCGCACCCTGCCGCCCACCACTGCGGCAGCGCCCGGTTCCCCGGGCACCGTCACCACTCCTCCACTTGGTTTCCATCCACCGTGAAGAGGGGTAGCACCCGCTACCCAACCGCAAGGAGTAAATAGTGACTGACAATAAGATTCGCGTCGCCATCGTCGGTGTTGGCAACTGCGCGTCCTCCCTGGTGCAGGGCGTGGAATTCTACAAAGACGCCAAGCCCACCGACCGCGTCCCCGGCCTCATGCACGTCGTCTTCGGCACGTACCACATCAACGACATTGAGTGGTCCGCCGCCTTCGACATTGACAAGGACAAGGTCGGCCTCGACCTGGCCGACGCCATCTGGGCCGGCCAGAACTGCACCATCAAGTTCTCTGACGTTCCCGAAACCGGCGTGAAGGTCCAGCGTGGCCACACCTACGACGGCTTCGGCAAGTACTACCGCACCGTCACCGAGGAATCCCCTGCAGAACCCGTCGACGTTGTACAGGTTCTCAAGGACACCAAGACCGACGTCCTCATCTCCTACCTGCCGGTGGGCTCCGAAAAAGCCGACAAGTTCTATGCCCAGTGCGCCATCGACGCCGGCGTCGCCTTTGTCAACGCCCTACCCGTCTTTATCGCCTCTGACCCCGAGTGGGCCCAGAAGTTTGCCAACGCTGGCGTGCCGATTGTCGGTGACGACATCAAGTCCCAGGTGGGCGCTACCATTACCCACCGCGTCATAGCCCGCCTCTTCGAGGAGCGCGGCGTGCGCCTGGACCGCACCTCGCAGCTGAACGTGGGCGGCAACATGGACTTCATGAACATGCTGGAACGCGATCGCCTGGAGTCCAAGAAGGTCTCTAAGACCCGCGCCGTCACCTCCATCGTCCCCCACGAGATGGCCGATCGCGACGTCCACATTGGCCCCTCTGACCACGTGGCCTGGCTGGATGACCGCAAGTGGGCATACGTTCGCTGCGAAGGCACCACCTTCGGTGAAGTTCCGCTGAACCTCGAATACAAGCTGGAAGTGTGGGACTCCCCGAACTCCGCTGGCATCATTATCGACGCCCTGCGTGCCGCCAAGATCGCCATGGATCGTGGCATCGGTGGCCCCGTGTGGGCTCCCTCCTCTTACTTCATGAAGTCTCCCCCGCGCCAGCTGCCGGACGACCGCGCCCGCCGCGCCGTCGAGGACTTCATTGAGAAGGGCGAAGAATGGCCTGCCGACCTCACTGAGGCTTCCGTGTGGCGCGCCGGCGAAGATCCGCTGGAGTGGAAGGCCTAACCACCAGCTGTCAGCGCATCAAGCACCAGCTTGTGGAGCCTTCCCCTAGCGGGTAACGCAGTGCGTTTCCGCACATAACGGAAGAAGTCACATAGTGGCGGGTGAGAGAGTTTCTCTCACCCGCCACTGCTTGTTATGGGTTGTTATGGAGTTAGAGGCACACAGGCGTGCTGCTGGGTCTAGTGGGCCAGGCCGAATTTGAGGAGACCCACCTTAGCCTCCCAGCTAGCGTTGGCTTCCACCATGGTCGCCATCTGCTGTTTGAACATGGGCGGCAGAATAGCGAGCGGGGAATCCCCCAGCACATAGTGCACGTGGCGGGCGATGGTATTGCCTTGCGGATCCTTGTCAGCTCCCGGAGGGAAGAGAATGAGCCAGTGGCGCTTGCCAGCCTTCTCCTTCAGCACATGCTCGAAGAAGTACACCTCGAAGCTTCCCACCGGCAGTCTCTTCGCCAGCGTATACTCTCCGCTGCTCAGCACGTTCTTCGTCTTTCCGAACTCGGTGAAGTGGCTGGGTTGGAAGCGAATGGAGAAAACGTCGCCGGCGGTGCTCATCTTCTTGAAATTGGCGCGGGCTTGGGCCTCGGTGATCCCGTCCTTTTTGGCTTTTGCTTGGAAAAGGCGGGTGACCTCCGGGCTGGTGGAGTCGGTGATAAGGTCCATGGACTCCCAGCCCTTAGCACTCATCCACGGTGCCAGGTTTTTGGCATTGATAGCGGCATGGTGGTTTTCCTGCACATCCATGACGAGCAGCTCGTCCAGGATCTGCTGACGCAGTTGGGCGATCTCCGCGGCGGTAAATGCAGGGGCGGTAACGGTGCCGGCCGGTCCTGCAGGTGCAGCGTTAAGCGGCGCAGCAGTGGCCGGGGTGACAGCGATACCCAGAGTGAGGGCGGCCGCCAGCAGGCCAGTGGTGATGCGATGGTGGCGCATAGGTACTCCTTTACAGGGTTAGCGGGGATAGGAGGTGACGGTGCCGAGGATAAGGGCGCTGGTGATGAGTTCAGCGCCGATACATGGTCGGTTCACGGTGTCTTCCTGGTGTAGTTGATCTAGAAGTGCGAGGGTTCTCGCGGACACCGGAGTGAGGCAGAGGAGCGGACGCTTCCATCCAGTAAAACTAAGGCTAGCCTAAGTTATTTCCTCAAGAGAGACAAAATGGTGTTCACACTGAAACTGCTAAATGCAAGAAACAGCCTCCGGATATGGAGGCCGTTTCTGCGGGAGTAGCTTGCGTGCAACTACTTACTTATGTAATTACTACTGTAGCGCATGCGCTTTACATGCGCACCTTTTTCTCAGGTTTCTAGACCGATCTAGAATCTGATACTTACTCGGCTTGCGTTACGAAAATCCAGATTTTTTTACCACTGGAAATAGTGAACCCTGCAATTCCAATCTTTGACATAGCACGTTGGAAAAGTGAATCACCTGCATTAATATCGCGAAAAGTGGCCAGTGGACCTTTCCAGGATGGAGCGATTGCCACATATTGCCGGTATTTTTTACCAGTGATTGTGGCGCTTGCCACATTTACTCCAAGTGGTAAACGAGAGAACTCATACACCCCCCGTTCAGGGGTAGTACTGTTTTCTTTGAGGTACTGTTCAAGGAAAAAATGAAGAGTATTAGCAAGCATCTGCTCCTCCGAACCACCCCGCACCGTCACCGGAATACCGTGATACGTATACGCCGCCTGTAGTGCAGTCACCCGCCACGGCACCAACAGTTGGTTCTCAACACCCTTGGAAAACAATCGACCGCTATTCCGCTTCGCGTCAATGCCCTCCAAACCGCTCTCAGAATTACTGTTCGGAGAACCCGACCCCTCCACCTTCGCGGAGCGACGTCCCAAGTCCCACTTCTCGTAACTCGCCCAACGGTCCCCCACCGACAGGAACGTACTGCGCACCACAAACACTAAATACTGGCGACCCAACCCAGCCAACTCACCACCGGACACCCCCACCTCCGAGGACGTGGAATCGTAGAGGATTTCCCCCAACGACACCCCCTTAAGAGCAGCATCGACATTCGCATAACGCGGAGCATCCACCACAAAAGTCCAGTAGCACTTCTCTCGGTGGCCCAAGAGCGCTACCCCATGATCCCGCTTCACACACGTATTGGTGATGCGGTTAATCCACGGGTACAGCGCATACCGAGATACCGCATAGCGAGTGTGGTCCTTGATCGCTGCGGCAGCCACATCTGCAATATCCTGGGCTTGCCGGTTAAACACCACGGGGTGCAACCCAACCCGGGCACGCCGCTGATTGAGCGCCTCAATGCGGGGAACACGCACTGCCAGATTGTGGTGCGCCACCTCCTGTACTTCGGACACATCCACACCCTGGTAGACGTCCTGCCGCTCACGCAGTGCGGCAATAGTATGCCGCAGTTGCGCAGGGGAAGCGACGTAGCTATCCACCCCGGCCACGTTAAGGTCACCCTTGTCCTCACCGGGAGATTCCTCCGGTGACGGTGAGGTGGGCGGCACCGGCGGATCCTGCGGGTCGTTCACCACAGAGAAGGGCACACTCGGTGCAGGCACAGCCTCATTCGACACAGGCGCGGCCTGGGATGACACGCTTGCCGGCCCCAACAACAGACCAGCCCCGAGGGCGAGGGACGACACACCTGCCGTCACCTTCCGTAGAAAAACACGGGTGGGGGATACGGATACGGGCAGTGATGTTGTCATAGTGTCTCCCTCACTGACTCGGGGCTGCGCTGAGACAGCAAGGTACTTATTTAGTGAACAGGCTGAACTGCGAAGGGCGCTTCGGAATGTTACGGAGGTTGGAGCGAGCCATCGACATGACCTCGCCAAAACCACCATTGAGCACCTGCTTCGACATGGCGGTAGCGAAGCCCTGCATCTGCTCCAGAGTGATCTTCGGCGGCATGGACAGCGCGTTCGGGTCCGTCACCACGTCAATAACGCAGGGGCCGGGGCGCTCCATCTCCGCAGCAAACACGCTCTCCAGCTGGGCTGGATCCTCCACTCGCACGGAGCGAATACCAAGAGCCTCGCCCACGGCGGCGTAGTTCACGGACTCGGCGTCGGTGGCGAAGTCTGGCAGGCCAGCCACCAACATCTCCAGCTTCACCATGCCCAAGGAGGAGTTATTGAAGACAACGACCTTCACCGGCAGGTTGTAGTTCTTGATGGTGATGAGGTCACCCATCAGCATGGACAGGCCACCGTCACCACACATGGCAATAACCGGACGGTCCGGACGGTACGTACCCACCCCAATCGCGTGCGGCAGTGCATTCGCCATCGACCCGTGCAGGAAGGAGCCGATCACGCGACGCTTCCCATTGGGAGTGATGTAGCGGGCAGCCCACACGTTGCACATGCCAGTGTCGACAGTAAAGACCGCATCCTCGGGAGCCGCCTCGTCCAATTTCACCGCAGCATACTCAGGGTGAATGGGCTTCGCCTTGGTGACGTCGCGGGTATAGGCACCCACCACCTTGCTCATGCGGTGCTCCTGACGCTTCAGCATATCGTCCAGGAAGCCGCGGTCAGTCTTGTTGTTGACCAGCGGGTTGAGTAGCTTGAGGGTTTCACTAACATCGCCGTGTACGGCAATATCCAGGCGGGTGCGGCGACCCAAGCGGGCGGCGTCAATCTCGATCTGGGCAGTCCGCACATTGGCAGGCAGGAACTGCTGGTAGGGGAAGTCGGTACCAATAAGAATGAGCAGGTCGGCGTCTTCCATGGCGTCCTGGCAGGCACCATAGCCGAGCAGGCCGGACATACCCACGTCGTAGGGGTTATCCCACTGAATAACTTCCTTGCCGCGCAGGGAGTGGCCCACCGGCGCCTTCGCCAGCTCAGCGAGTTCCATGACGGCGTCGTGGGCGCCACGGGCGCCTGCACCCACGAAGAGGGTGACCTTGCGAGCATCGTTGATGGCGTCGGCCAGGGACCGCACATCCTCGATGGCCGGCACAATGTGGGCCGGGTTAGGGCTAGTGATGGTGTCGGGCAGGTTGCCTTCGACTTCGGTGTCGGCGACGTCACCGGGCAAGGTCAGCACGGCGACACCCGGGCCGGAGAGGGACTGCTGAATAGCGGAGCGAGTGACACGCGGCACCTGTTCGCTGGTGGACAGCATCTCGGAGAACACCGAGCACTCGTCGAAAATGCGATCCGGGTGGGTCTCCTGGAAGAACTGGGTACCAATCTGGGAGGAGGGGATGTGGGAGGCGATAGCCAGCACCGGCAGGTGGGAGCGGTTGGCATCGAAGAGGCCGTTGATGAGGTGCAGGTTGCCCGGGCCACAGGAACCGGCACAGACAGCAAGCTTACCGGTGATTTCTGCTTCGGCAGCGGCGGCGAAGGCGGCGGTTTCTTCGTGCCGGACGTGAATCCAACTGATGTGCTTGGAGCGTCGAACAGCATCGACGACGGGGTTGAGGGAGTCGCCTACGATGCCGTAGATGTGGCGGACGCCAGCTTCTTCGAGCTGATGCACCAAATGTTCTGCAACTGTAGCCATTGTTCTTCTTTCTGTGCCTCGGTGGAGGCCGGTAAGCGGGCAGAGGCGTTCTGTATTGTGTGTGCCGTTCACTGTGCGGGGGGTGTGCACAGGACTGGCATGTACTCCTCTCAACCGAAACCCGTTACGGAAATATTCCCCGTCCCCGCCCCGCATGCGTCCCAATGTGGTATTTGGCAACCGGGCGACGGTAAAAAACGGGGGCGCGGCAACTACCACGCCCCTGTTTCAACAGGTCAGTTCACTGCTATGTGACTTTTCGGTACCAGATTGCCAAGGCGATGAACACCACCGCGGCAACAAGAAAAATTATCGCGGCGCCCGTCAACGCCGCCCCTGTCCCCTGTACCAGCGCCATCACCAGGGTGAGCAGTGCCAGGATGGTGATGGTGCCGACAATGCCCATAGCCAGTTCCAGCCGCTGCATGGTACCGCGCTGCCGGCGGCCGGGGTCGGAGACGCGCCCGCGGCGCGCGTAGCCCGCCATACTGATCCTCCTATGCCTTCACGCCACCGGAGGTGAGGCCGGCAATGATCTTCCGCTGGAAGATCAGCACCATAATGACCAAGGGGACGGTCACAATAGCGCCCGCCGCCATCACCGTGGCGTAGGGGTAGTCGAAGGCGTTGCCGCCTGTGAACCGGGCGATGGCCACTGTCACCGGCTCCGTGTGCAGAGTAGACAGCTGCTGAGCCAACAGGAACTCGTTCCACGCCATAATAAAGGCCAGGATGGCGGTGGTGAAGATCGCCGGGGCGGCCAACGGCAACATAATCGTGCGGAAGGCCTTGCCGCGGGAGCAGCCGTCCACCCGGGCAGCCTCCTCTAACTCCCACGGCAGCTCATCGACGAAGCTGGTGAGAGTGAAGATGGTGAGCGGCAGCGCAAAGGAAATATTGGGGATGATGAGTGCCCAGTAGGAGCCACGCAGCCCAATGTCGGTGAACAGCTGGAAGAGCGGCGTCACCAGCGCGATGCTGGGGAACATGGAGGCACCCATAATGACGCCCAACACCACATACTTGCCGCGGAAGTCATAGCGCGACAACGCGTAGGCGGCGAACACACCCACCGCTACCGCAATGAGCGTGGTGACGGCGGAGATGATGAGGCTGTTGCCGATGGCGCGCAGGAAGTTGTTACCGAAGTCGGTGGAGAGGGCTTCCTTGAAGTTGTCGAGGGTGAGGTGGGTGGGCCAGGGGGTGGTGGAGAAGGTGTAGTCCTTCTCCCGGAAGGCCGTCACCAGCATCCAGTAGAAGGGCAGCAGACCCCACAGCATGATGATGACCGCCAACACATAGATGCCGATGGAGCCGGCGTGGGGGCGGCGGTTGCGTTTCGCCGGGCGAGGTGCCGGCTCGCGGGCCGGCTGGGTGGCGAGCTGTACCGGTGGGCGCTGCGAGAGCGGCTTCACCGATAGGTCGTTGCGGTAAGCATCGGTAGCCATCAGTTAGTCCTCCTCTGCGACGACAGAATCCGGCTGTTTGTTGAGTCTGGCCCCCAGCACCTTTACGAAGAAGAGGGCGATGAGGAAGATGAGCAGGAAGATCAGTGTGGACAGCGCGGAGGCGGCGTTCACTTGGTCTTGCCGGATAGCGGCCACCACCAGCTGAGACACGGTGGCGGTGGGGGAATCTGGGTTGGGGCCCACCATGATGTAGGGCAGGTCGTACATGCGGAGGGCGTCCAGCATGCGGAAGAGGACCGCCACCACGATGCTACCTTTGGCGAGCGGCAGAGTGATGCGGGTAAAGCGTTGCCAGGCGTTGGCGCCGTCCACGCGGGCCGCCTCGTAGAGTTCCTTGGGGATCATTTGTAGCCCAGCGAGGATGAGGAGCGCCATAAAGGGGGTGGTTTTCCACACGTCTGCCAGGATGATGGAGAATCTGGCCGCCCATGGGTCAGTCTGCCAGGCGATAGTGGTGTGGAAGAGGGAGTTGATGATGCCCTGTTCCGCGAAGAGGAATGCCCACAGTTTGGCGGTGATGGCGGTGGGAATGGCCCAGGGGACGAGCACGGCAGCGCGCAGCAAACCGCGACCCCGGAAGTTCTGCGCCATGACGAGCGCCATGCCGATGCCGATGATGGTCTCTAGCAGCACCGTCACGATGGTGAAGAAGAGGGTGTTGCCGAGGGCAGGCCAGAAGTCGTTGGCGAGGGTGCCAGGCGGGCAGCCGACGGTAGCGCTGCCCGTGGAGCAGCTGTGGGTGAGCCAGTAGCCGTAGTTCTGGAGGCCGATAAAGCCACCCGGGTAGAAGAAGCCATCGTGCCGGTTGAGGACAGGGTCCGATTTGAAGGAGAGGACGACACCGCTGAGCAGCGGGTAGAGGATGATGACACCGATGAGGACGAGGGCGGGGGTGAGGAGGGCGGCAACCTTTCCGCGGGCGGAGGGGCGCTTGTGGTGCGTCTGGCCGTCGGCGGTAAGCTGCTGGTCCCTCCGGCGCTCGGTGGTGCTGTTTTTCGTCTTGACCGCGCTCATCAGTGTTCCGCCACTTCGATTGCACTGGTCATGTCTTCGCTGGCTTGGACGACGGTTTTACGTCCGAAGAGGGCTGCGTAGACATTGTCCTGGATGGCTTTGGAGATGGCCGGGTAGAAGGGGCTAACCGGGCGGGGTACCGCGTTTTCCAGGGCTGTTTTGAGGACCGGCAGGTAGGGGTAGTTCTTGATGAGGGACTTGTCGTCGTAGATGGAAGTAAGGACTGGAGGGAAGGAGTTCTGGGCGAAGCTCAGCTGGTTCTCCCGGTTTTCGATGAAGGCAATGAAGTCCCGGGCGGTGGCTTTGTGTTCCGAGTAGACGTTGATGGCGTTGTTGTAACCGCCCAGGGTGGAGGCACCCACCCCGTCTTTGCCCACCAACGGGGCTACCGCGAACTTACCTTTGACTTTGGAGTCGTCCGAGGTGCGGGCATTCTCGTACATGTAGGGCCAGTTGATGGCAAAGAGGGCTTCCCCGTTGACGAAGGCCAGGTTGGTTTGCTCTTCGGTGAAGGAGACGGCGCGTTTGGCGATGACGCCGCTCTGGTAGGCGTCGACGAGAGTTTGGATGCCGGCGCGGGAGGAGTCGGAGGTGACGGTGGGGGTGAATCCGTCGGCCCCGACGATCTGCCCGCCCCACCCGTTAATGAAGATGGAGGTGTTAACAGTGAGTCCTTCGTACTGCTTCAGCTGGGTGACGAGGCAGTCCAGCTTGTGCTTTTTGGCAATGGAGCAGTCCTGGGTGAGTTCGTCCCAGGTGGAGGGTGGGTTTTTGATGAGGTCGCTGCGGTAGAAGAGCAGTTGGCCATTGGTGTTTTGGGGGGCGGCATAGACGGTACCGGAATAGGTGGCGGATTCCACCGTGGCCGGTAGTAGTTTCGTCATGTCAATGGCCATTGTGCCTTCCAGGGGCTGAAGCCATTGGTGAGCGGCAAAGCTGGCGGTGTCGATGACGTCGAGGGCCATGACATCGAATTCTCCGGAGTGGGCTTGCAGGGATTGCACGAGGGTGTCACGCTGCGAGTCGGCTTCGCCGGCGAGTTCATGGAGGTTGACGCGTTCGGTGGGATGGGCGGCATTCCAGCGTTGCACGACGGGGCGCAAGTTGGCGATGTCGTTTTTGCCCATGGCGAAGGTGATGGGTCCGCGCTCGTCGAGGTTTTTTTGGGCGGCGCGAGTGGCGTCATTGAAGGAGTTGCTGGAGCATCCGGTGACGGCGAGAATGGCGGCAGCACCGAGTGCGGCAAGCTGTAGGGGCCGGTAGCGGTGCTGGTGGGGGTGGTGACAGTGGAGGTGGCTCATGCGTCTGCCTCCTCAGTGGACGTCGGTGCAGCCTCCGGAGCGGTGGACTCCGCCGCATCTGCTGTGGTGTCTACGGTGACGTCGGGGACGCTGTCGGCAGGGGTAGCTGCGGTTACGGGGGCGGTGGCGGCGATGTCGTCCCAGAGCGTCACCCCAGACTCGTCATCGGCAAAGAAGTAGAGGTCCTCCGGGGTAATGGTGATGCGCACCAGGTCTCCGCGGGCGGGCAAGTTCTGCCAGTCCACGGCGGCGGTGATGCGCTGCTCAGATACCTGCTCGCCTGCCGCATTAGCCAGGTGGCCGTGGCCGATGGCCTGGGATCCCAGTTCTTCGACCAGATCCACCCGCATGTAGAGGGTGCAGCCGTCGGCGGCCTCCACAACACCGTCACCGGCAACAACACCCTCCACCCGCTCGGGGCGGAAACCCACCAATACGGACGTTGTGGGCACCCCCGCCGGGATACGATCCGGCAGCGGAATGGGCGTCTCCCCCACCCACGCAGACGCACCCCGCACCGGGGCAGTGAGAATGTTCATCGACGGAGACCCAATGAAGCCCGCCACAAAAGCATTGGCCGGATGGTCGAAGAGGTTGCGGGGCGTATCCACCTGCTGCAGCTGCCCGGCGCAGAGTACTGCCACCCGGTCGCCCATCGTCATGGCCTCCACCTGGTCGTGGGTGACGTAAACGGTGGTGGTGCCGAGGCGCTGCTGCAGTTCGGCGATCTGGGCACGGGTGTGAACGCGCAAGCGGGCGTCCAAGTTGGAGAGCGGCTCGTCCATAAGAAAAACACGCGGGGAGCGCACAATAGCCCGCCCCATGGCAACACGCTGCCGTTGGCCACCGGACAGCGCCTTAGGCTTACGGTCGAGGTAGTCAGTGAGATCCAGCAGACGGGCGGCTTCCTCCACGCGCTGGCGAATCTCCTTTTTATCTACCTTGGCGAGCTTCAACGCGAAGCCCATATTCTCGGCCACCGTCATGTGCGGGTAGAGAGCATAGTTTTGAAAAACCATGGCGATGTCGCGGTCTTTCGGATCGGCTAGGGTGACATCATCGTCACCAATCCAAACCTTTCCAGAGTCTACAAACTCCAAACCGGCCAGCATGCGCAGAGTGGTCGATTTGCCGCAGCCGGAAGGGCCGACGAGTACCAGGAATTCACCGTCACGAATATCCAGGCAAAGATTGTCAACGCTAGGCTTAGCGGCTCCGGGATAGATACAAGTGGCGTGATCGAAGGTCACAGATGCCATGTGTCATTGTCCTCTCTTGGCAGTCACACACGTGCCGTAAGGCACGCACGGAGCCCAGAATCGTTCCTCTTATTATCCCCGTTGTACGAACCATTCACGTTATTTGGGTGGCAATGAGTAGGCTAAAGGAGCCATGCGCAGCGCACAATCACCTTTTATCCGACAACCCGTCAAGGACATCATCAATCAGTCCGGGACAGGGACGAACCGCAATGACGACGGTTCTGGGCCGACCCTACGCAAAAGCATCTCCACCTTCGAGCTAGCCATGATGGGCGTAGGATGCACCGTCGGCACCGGTATTTTCTATGTCTTCTCCATTGCCGTACCCGAGGCAGGCCCCGCCGTCATCCTGGCCTTCCTCGTTGCCGCCGCCACAGCTGGCCTCACCGCACTCTGCTATGCAGAGTTGGCTTCTTCCATCCCCACCTCCGGCTCCTCCTACACCTACACCTACGCCACCCTCGGTGAACTGGTGGGCTACCTGGTGGGATGGTGTTTGTTGCTGGAGTATGCGGTCTCCGGGGCAGCAGTGGCCGTCGGCTGGTCCGAATACCTTAATGACTTCCTGCAACGTGTCTTCGGATGGCACCTGCCGGACTACCTCTCCGTCGCCCCCTGGGACGGCGGCAGCTTCCACAGCTTCTCCATTAACCTGCCGGCGGTGGTGCTGGTGACGATCTGCTGTTTCCTCCTCATGGCTGGCACCCGTGAGTCTGCGCGCGCGAATGCAGTGATGGTCCTCCTTAAGTTGGGCGTGCTGCTCATGTTCTCAGTGGTGGCATTCACCGGTTTCCAGTCTGGTAACTACCACCCCTTCGCCCCCATGGGTGTGGCGGGCGTGGGTGCCGCCGCCGGCTCCGTGTTCTTCAGCTTCATCGGCCTGGACGTTATTTCCACCGCCTCGGAAGAAGTGAAGGACCCGCACCGCACTATCCCCCGCGCCCTTGTTATCGCACTGGTGGTAGTGACGGGAATTTACATGCTGGTCGCGGTAGCCGCGGTAGGCGCTCAAGAGCAGAGTCTTTTCCAGCACCAGAAGGCAGGCCTGTCACAGATTCTGGAACATGTGACCGGGTCCGGCACATTCTCCATCATTCTGTCGGCAGCCGCCGTCATCTCCATTTTCTCTATTACCTTGGTGACGATTTTCGGCCAGACGCGCGTGCTATTCGCCATGTCCCGCGATGGCATGATTCCCAAGGGCTTCGCCTACATTTCCCCACGCACCCGTACCCCGGTGATTAACACCGCCATTACCTGCTTGGTGGTGGGTCTGCTGGCGGGATTCCTGCCGCTGGACTACCTCTCCGACATGGTGTCTATTGGTACATTGACGGCATTTGCGGTGGTGAGTTTGGGTGTGATCATTCTGCGCCGCCGCAACCCCACCATGCAGCGCGGTTTCCGGGTACCTCTCTACCCGGCCACCCCTATCATTTCTATCATCGCCTGCCTGTACCTCATCAGCCAGCTGCACCCCATCACCTGGGCGACACTGGCGGTGTGGATGCTGATCGCCTGCCTGACCTATGTGGGCTATGGCTACCGGCATTCCAGCCTGCGAATGCGTCTCCTGGCAGCGGAAGCTGCCGGGGTTGAGGTGGATGTGAATGGCTCCAGCGCCATCCCGGCGGAGTCTGCATCCGCACAGAGTGTCCCGGCGGCGCAGAGCAGCCAACCGAGTGAGCCGGCTGGTCTCCAGGCGGATACTTCTTTACCCGCGAATGACCGCGTCGAGTAGCGCATCCGGGGTATCAACCACGATAAGGCTGTCCAGCAGCGTCGGGGACAGAATGTCCACCTGCGCGTAGGACGCCAGCGCCGCCAACAAACTATCCCAGTAGCCGTCCGTGTTGTAGAGCACCACCGGCTTCTGGTGGATGCCCAACTGCCGGTGCGCCCACACCTCGAAAAATTCCTCCAGCGTGCCCACGCCGCCAGGGAGCGCCACGAAACAATCCGCCAACTGTGCCATGCGGTTCTTACGAGTAGACATGTCGTCCACCACCTCCAGGCAGGTGAGGCTTGTATGGGAAACCTCATGCCCATCAAAGTGGTGCGGTATGACACCGTAGACGGAGCCACCCTGGCTGAGTGCGGCGTCTGCGATAACCCCCATCAGGCCGCAGTTGCCTCCCCCATACACAATGCCGTGCCCAGCCCGCGCGATGCCCTCCCCTAGCCGGTGGGCGGCCTCCCGCAACCCAGGTTGAGTGCCGAAGCGGGAGGCGGTGTAGCAGGCGAACGTCCAGTAGGGGCTGTGGGTGACGACCACGCTGGCCTCCCGCAGTGCGCGCAGGGCAGCATCCCCAGTATCCACACTGACGGGGGCGGAGAGGTCAGCAAAGACAGTGGTGGCGAAACCTTCCCGCTGCGCATCCAGGGCGGTGGCGCAGACGCAGTGTGAGAGAGCGAGACCCACGACGTCCACTTCGGTTGTGCCGTAGCGGCGCAGGAGATCGGCCAGCGCTAGCCCCTGCGCAAAGGTGTCGTCGGTGGTTGCAGAGTCGGTGATGCCGTCAAATCCAGAGTAGCTAGCCGCATACTGGCCTTTCCGCACTGCCTCCTGGGGCAGGTCGGGGTGGCTGGTGCGCAATGCTTCCAGTGCGGCATGGAGGCGCGGGTGGAGTTCGGCGTTGGGGGTTCCGGCCTGACCGTGAGGCGGCCAAGTGTCCACATAGTCGGGAGTGTTACTGAAGTGGTTGCCCGGGTTGATGTGCCAATCCTGGGTGGTGACGATGAGCCCGTAGCGGTCGGCGTGGGCGCGCAAGAAGTCGGCGATGCGGTCGGCAATGTCGTGGCCGCCCGGGACGGGAAGCTCGCCACCTTCGCAGAAGGTGGGCTGCATGTCGACGATAAGCAAGGCGCGCATTCACGGGCTCCTTGGGGAGAGGGGTGGTCAGCTTGGTTCCAGGATAAGGGAGGAGTGCGGTGGCGAGGAAGTGTCGTCACCACCCCGCCTGGGTATAGTTGCCTGGGTGTAGTTTCCGAGGCGGTACCTGCCTGGGGCGTTACCGTCATCACTCCCGCGCAGCCCTGGTGCACATAGCAGCAACCACCCGAATGCCGCCGGAGACACGGCACGCGGCGGGTGGTTGCTGGAACGTCGGAAGTGGGGAGGCTTACTTCTTGCCGAGCTTGCCCTTAACGGAGTCGAGCAGGCCCTTGCCCTTGCCCTTGCCCTTGAGGTCTTCCTTCTGCTTGTCGTCAAGCTTGTTGTAGGCGTCGGTGGCCTTGTTTTTGAGCTCTTCGGCCTTGCCTTTGAGGTTGTTTGCGTCGACCATTGTGGTGTCCTTTCGGAAGTTTTCGCTCTGTTAGTTCCCCTCCTAAGAGCGCTTTAGTGCACGTGCCACAGATTTCCGCGGATTTATCTGTCAGCGAACGTCAGCCAGCCCGCCCTGGCCACCGGTGTGGATGGGGGCGGACAGCGGACACTACGACCTGAGGGGATTCTGAGGGGGCGGCACTGAGAGTGACGGTAGCGCTGAGGTGGCGGCGGCACCGGTGCTAAGGGTGGCGGTGGTGGCCCGGCAGCGGGAACCCATTGCTAGGCTGGGAACATGCGCGATTTCTACCGTTTCCAGGTCTGTTGGCACCCCCGCACCAGCGGCGACGAAGCTCTCCAGCTGGCTTGCTCACTGGCCGCCATTGGCCAAACTACGGTCCAGGTCGTCGCCCCCATCTACCCCTCCGATGCGCCGACCGGTACGCAGCGGTTCCTGCGCAGCCTCTCTCACAAGTTGGGTACCGCCACGCCGGAGCCAGGCGATACGGCGGCGGCAGTCCGCGCCTTGGGCACCACCGGTTTGGGCTCCAACCATTTCGCTACCCTGCCGGCGTTTTCGGTGGAGGCGGCCGACCTGTTGCATGCGGTGGTGGAGGGGGTGACGGATCCGCAGGCGTTGCCCACCACCATGGTGGTGTTGGGGCCAGAGGCTCACGGCCCGCAGACTGGCATCGACCCAGACGGCTTTGCCGTACAGGTGGTCCGCGCGCTACAGCTGCCGGTGGCGATTGCGCCGCAGGGTTACCCTGGATCCCCTTCTGGGATTCGCCGCGTGACCTGTACCTTTGATGGTTCCGATGCGTCTCAGGAGGCGCTGCGGATGGCGACTGTGCTGGCGCAGGCACTGGATGCGGAAGTGCGGGTGGCCACGACCACACCCCCACCGCTCACGGAGGAGGAGACCATTACCCGCCGTGAACCGTTGACGAACCCGCTGCTGGAGACAGGGTGTGCGCTGGTGACGGAGTGGAGTGGGGCGGATACTATTTCCACCCCGGAGCCGGATTGGGCGATGCAGAACGAGGAGTCGTCTGCGGAGGCGCGGTGGCTGCCGGAGGAGCTGGTGGTGTTGGGACACGTTCCGAGTGCTGCCGATAATGCGACATGGGCGCGGGTGTGCACTGCCTTTGGGGTGCCAATGGTGTTGGTGCCCGCAGTAGTGGGCTAACGAGTGGGTGACGAGTCCCGCCCGTACCGGTTGGTAACTCCCTATGCTGGTGGCATGCGCACCTTCACGAAAACGGACTCTGCCCGCCCCTACGCCATCACAATTGAAGCGCTTGGCCTGCGCTGGCTAGCCGAGGCAATGCCCCACGGCGGCACCCCGATTGTTCCGGTTGTGGAGTGTGAGCCGGGGCGGATGACGCTGGTGGAGGTGCCAAATGGGCGGCCTACCCGCCAGGCGGCTTACCAGTTTGGGCAAACCCTGGCGGTGACGCACGCAGCCGGCGCACCCGCCTTTGGGTGCCCACCCCCCGGCTGGGAGGGCGATGGGGTGATTGGTCGGATGGAGTTGCCCCTCCGACAGCCTCCAGCCGGGACGGTCTACCAGACGGATACTCCGGATTCTTCCGCTGCGGAACCGTCATTCACTGGAGGTGTGGACGTTGCAGGACGCAGTTGGGGTGAATTTTTCGCCATTGACCGGATTCTTCCCTGTTTGCCGGCGGCGTTGCGGAATGGTTCGCTGACCCGGAGTGATGCGGCTGTTGTGGAGGAGGTGTGTGAGCGGCTGCAAGCGGGCGTGTGGGATGCCCCGCAGCCGCGGCTGGTGCGGGGGCCGGTGGCGCGCATCCACGGGGATTTGTGGAGTGGGAATGTGCTGTGGGCCCGGCGCGAGGATATTGATTGGGCGGAGCCGTTGCCGCAGAAGGTTTCTGATGGGGTGGTGGGGGTGCTTATTGATCCGGCTGCGCAGGGTGGCCATGCGGAGACGGATTTGGCGTTCCTAGAGGTGTTTGGGCAGTCCTTCGTGGGCGATATTTACGACGGCTACAACTCGGTGTCGCCGCTGGCGGAGGGGTGGGAGCAGCGCCGCCGGGTGCATCAGCTGTATTTGCTGGCGTTGCATGCCGCGATCTTCGGTGGCTCCTACGGACCGGAGACTGTGCAGACGGCCCGGCAGTGTTTGCGCTTGTAGTCCTACCCCTCCGCGGTGGTGTGGGGTGTCGTTATTCGAATTGTGCTGGCCCCACGTAGGTGGCAGTGGCGGGGTTTACTCCCAGGAAGGAGATGCCTACGCCGGTGGAGGTGGTCCAGCCGACGACGCCTTTGTCCTTGGCGCCCTTCAGGTAGGCAGCCTCGCCGATTTCCTTCATGCTGGTGGATTTGGGTGGGAGGGCCTTGGCGACCACGGAGGCTACCGGGGTGTTTTCGGTGGCTTCGATGATTTCGTCGGACATTTGACGGGTCCAGAAAGCGGAGACGGAGCCACAGTTTCCGGAGAGGACACCCCAGAAGCTCACGCCGTAGGCGGCATAGTCATCCACATGGTTGGGGGCGGGTTTGTTGAACTTGTCGGTGACGGTGCATTCGGCGCCGGAGGCGGTGACGATGGTGTCGCCGGGTTTGATCTCCACGAGGTGTTTCGCGGAGGTAGTGGGGTGGGTCGCCGGCGCGGTGGGAGCAGCGTAGGCGGCTCCCAGCCCGGTACTAAGGCCGACGCCGAGGCTGAGGGCCAGGGCGGTGGTGTTGATTCCGATGGTTCGTGCAAGGGTTGAGAGGACAGAACTCCTCTTGGAGTGTGTCAACATTGTTTACTCCTTTCGTCGCTCATACCAGAAGATATGGGTCGTTGCACACTAGCTTTAAGGTGCGCATATAAGCACTCTATGATATTTCACACCGTGAAACGGAGCATCGAGATAGTTTTCTGTGTCTCCCCATCACCCAACCGAACCCGTCACCCAACCGGACCCGTCACCCAACCGGACCCACCACCCCACTCATCCACCGAACCCGTCACCAAAAGTTCGTCTCTAACTCCACCCTACCCCAGCACTCCCAGAGCCATAATGAAGATGCTCGCCCCTACTCGTGTGGGGCACCGGGAATACATCTGCCTGCCCCAACGTTGAACGAGTTAGACACGCCCTCAAAGGGAAAGGAAATACAGATATGGCTCAGACCAAATTTGATGGCACCGTTGTAAACACCGTTGGCGAACTGCCCGAGGTTGGCGCTTCCGCCCCCGAATTCACCCTCGTCGGCTCCGATCTTTCCGACGTGACTCTCGCCGACTTCGCCGGCCGCAAGCTCATCCTCAACATCTTCCCCTCCCTCGACACCGACGTGTGCGCCGCCTCCGTGCGCAAGTTCAACGAAGAGGCCACCAAGCTGGACAACACTAGCGTCCTCTGCGTCTCCGCCGACCTTCCCTTCGCCCAGGAACGCTTCTGCGTCTCCAACGGCATTGACAACGTCAAGAACGGCTCCTCCTTCCGCTCCACCTTTGGCAACGACTACGGTGTGAAGCTCGCCGACGGTCCCCTCGCCGGCCTCCTCACCCGCGCCGTCGTGGTTGTGTGCCCCGAAGGCAAGGTTCACTACGTCCAGCTCGTCGACGAAATCACCACCGAGCCCGACTACGACGCCGCCATCGAGGCCGTTAAGGCTATCTAACTATCCCCAAACGTTGACACCTCGATAGTGCTATCCCCCCGATAGCCTGTTGAGTGCGACTCAACGAGAAACCCCGCACGCCAGGACTGCAGCGTTCGGGGTTTCTTTATGCTGTTTGGTGACGAGTCTGCGGCGAACTCGGTAGTAGCGAACAACGGAGGCCAGTACACGGACCCTGCAACAAGCGGGACAGCACTAGCCGCGAGCGTCCCACAGCCGGAAGTGCCTCCACTAATCGGACTGGTGCTCCTCGGTGAGCTCCGCAATGAACTCCCGCAGCTCCCCCTCCCCCACAAACAGATGCGCCCGCAAGCCTGCAATGGCGGCACCATCACAGTTCTCCTGCGTGTCATCAATGAAGGTCAATTCCTCCACCTGCACACCCATCTGCTCGGCAGCATGCTCGAATGTCCGCGCGTCCGGCTTCGCCGCACCCAGATCGCACGACCAGGTAATGGAATCGAAATGCCGCAGCCACGGCTTAGTACGGAAAATCTCCGCCAACTCCACCGGAATATTGGACAGCAACCCCAGCGGGTAGCCGGCCGCAGAAAGCTCCGCCAGGTAGCCCAGCATGGACTCGTCAACCCGCCGCCAGGAATAGAGATCCTCGGCGATCAGCGCATCCACCTGCTCCGGGGTGAAGGTGGTGTCGAGCTGTTGGGAAACTGCCTTCCAGTAGTCGGGACCCAACCATTCGCCTGCATCGTAGAGTTTGCGCACACCCCGATACACCTCGGCAAAACGCTCAAACGTGAAGGGAAGCTCCACCTCGGTGTTCTCGGCAAGAGGTACGGCCGCACCCAAGGCCAGCTGGTAGAGGCGCTGCTCACTCTCCGGGTCCTGCAAGCAAGCGAAAACGCCGAAGCAGTCGAAAAGGAGCGGGGGCAGCGTCGCGTCGGAAGTGGTGGCGGTGCGTGCGTCAGTCATAGCCCCAGTGTACCGACGCAGCTGACCCCGCCGCCGTGATTACTGCACTGTGCGCAAGCGCGGTAGGTCGATCCGGCAGGCAATGGGGGCGTTGCGGTTGCCCAGGAAGTTTTCCACCAGCTGAATGAACACAAAGTCTGACGTGATGGTCTGGTGAGAGGCGTTGTCTTGCGGGCAGATGTCCTGCAGCAGGATGTTGGTGACGTTCGGCGCGCTGGGAAGGAACTGGGACTCCACCGGGGTGACCACGGTGTCGGCGGCGGTGGCGAGTACCTGGTATTTCACCGTGGGCAGGATGGGGCTGGGGCTGTTGACCTGCTTCACAAAGTCGGAGTTTTGCATAAGGTCCCACACGGCGGGCTGGGCGGTGTCGGCCAGGCCGTTGACGACAAGCGGGGAGGTGTGGGGCAGCATCGTGGTGAGCCCGTTGACGTCAGTGCCGTTAGTGGCGGGGGCGACGGCGAAGAACTTGGAAACTTTCTCTCCACCGCCCAGTTTGTTGAGGTACCAGCGGGTCATGACGCCGCCGGCGGAGTGACCCACAATGTCCACTTTAGTGGCGCCGCTGCGGGCGAGAACCGTGTCGACGAAGGTGGCGAGGTCGTGAGCGGCGTCGCGCAGGGAGCCGTAGCCGTAGAAGGGCTGGGGTTCTTCTCCGCCCCAGTTAAGGGCGTAGACGCAGTAGCCGGTAGCTTTAAGGACGGGGGCGAGTAGCGGGTAAGTGGTGCTGGCGCTAGCTCCGTAGCCGTGGACGAGGACGACGGGGTTGGGGTGGCTGTTGCTGGGCTTGCAGTCCCATTCGTTGGCACCCCAGGGGATGACAGAGCCGTCAGCATCACGGCGGATGAGGTCCTTCAGTTCGAGGGCGCTGGAGTTGCTAGTGTCCGGTGCCGGGGCGGCCTGGGCCGGGGCGGTAGGGCTGAGCAGGCTACCGACCAGGATGGTAGTGCTTACTGCAGCAAGTACTGCTGCGCGGGAGAAGATAGTCATGTTGTGTCCTTGAGTGTCGTAGAGCAGAAACGAGAGTGAGGATTTCTCCCGTGTGGGGAGATTCGCGTGTGGTTCATTCTCATCTGATAATTTGCCAGGAAGGAAGTACCTTGCGCAATCTCTGACGGTGACGTCTATTATTGGCACTGGTCAGAACATATTTAATAACAGTTTTTTGGATTTCCCATTAACTAAGAATTATTTAATTTCAGCTTCTTGTTACATCCCCGTCACACACAACACACACAACACCCACACAACACCCACACACAACACCGCCCCGCTCCTCACATAGAGGGCGGGGCGGCCTGATGGGGTCAAACGTGGTTACTTCAAAGGCAGCGTAATAGTGCTTTCAGAGCAACCCGTCGCCACGGAGGAGCCACTGAAGATGCCCACAACTTCCTTGAGCATCTGGTCAAAGACCAGGAAGTTGGGCAGCATGTGGGTGAACATGGGGGCGAGACCCATGGCGGTATAGGGGACGCTGTAGAAGTGCACGCTGGCGCCAGCATCACACCAGGTCTTTACACCCCGCTTCACCGTGTCGTAGGGCACCACGGAGTCGTGCGGGTTGGCATAGAGCACCACGCGGGCCTTGGGGGTGTGGGTGGAAGCCGCCAGCTGGTCGTTAAAGACCTTCATCACGCTGGGGTAGCGCTTGAGAAAGTCCACCAGCGGCTTGCCGTTCTTGGTCCAGTCCCCGGTGTTCTGGTAGGCGTAGCCAAGGAGAGTGTCAGCAACGCAGCTGTTGGCGATCTTCCCCAAGTTCTTGTGGCCTTCCGCGTTGGCATTCTCGTCAACAACCTTCTTCACTTCAGGGAACCGGTCGGCAAAGCCATTCACACCGTAGCCGATGAGTCCCGACAGAGCGCCGCCTTCCACTTTCTGGAGTGCGGGGAGGAGGTCGATGGGCGGCGCACCCGCATAGGAAACTTTCAGGTTGACATCGGGTGCGTAGCTGGGTTGCAATGCGGCACCTACATAGGCGGCGCCACCACCCTGGCTGAAGCCCCAGATACCGACGGGAACATTCTTGTTGAGACCTTCGAGGGAGCGGACGGCGCGGGCCCCGTCGAGCATGGCGCGGCCGGCTTCCACGTTGTTCATGTAGGACTGGACGTCGGTACCGTCAGCCATGCCGTTGTAGTCCACGACGAACACAGTGAAGCCTTTGCCGAGGAGTTTCATGACGTTGAGGTTCTCGTAGTTGGAGACCATGGAGACGGGGTTATTGGGCTGTCCTTGGCGCGAATCCAGACCGGTGGTGACAGCCAGGAAGCCGCCCGGGGTCTTGGAGAAGGCACATTGTTTACCTTGTCCGGAGGTACTGGTGCCGTAGACAAGGATGGGCCGTTCACCCCGGCCGGCCCAAGGGGAGGTGGGTTCCATGAGGGCACCGGTGGTGATGTACACCTTCCCAGTGGAGAGGGTGGTGGTGTACATGATGCGCTTGCCCCGGATGGGATACTTGGTGGCAGGGCTTTCGGTGGGGTAGAAGAACGACCGGAAGTCCTGGGTTTTGACGACGCGTCCAGGGGTGCCGGGAATGGTCTTGGGCACGCTGTAGAAGCCGTCAAAGTTGTTGAGATAGTTGAGAGTCGCCGACGTGGTGTCGAGAGGGACCGCCTGGGCGGGAGTTGCAGCGTGGCTGGCGAAGGCAGCAGTGACGAGTGCTGCGGCGGACAGAGCAGCGGTTGCTCTGGTAATTCCTTGAGGGAGAGTAAACACGGACACAACCTCCAATAGAGTGCTTCTGCTCCTCACCGTAGTGAGATTCACTCTCCCTTAAGGCTTTATTAAGAATGATCTATATCACCTATGCGGCATATTGATGAAGCGGTACCGGAGTGGTATCGCTGGCCGAGCACACAATCGGCGTCGTCTTGCCCGCCAGGAAATCCTGCACGACTTGCAAGAACACAATATTGAGGGTGATGCTCACATGGTCTGCCTTGACATTCGGGCAGAGGTCTTGCAGCAGGTAGTTCTGCACGTTAGGGCCAGCCGGGAGGAACTGGCTTTGCCAGGGGGTGACGGTAGTGTCGCCGTTGGTTACAAGCACCGCATACTGTACGTCGGGGCGAGTAAGGCTGGGAGTGGACACCTCACGGATGAAATCCGAGTCCGGCAGGAGGTCCTTGATGCCGGGGTGGCCGCTCTTGACGACAGCGTCAACGGCGAAGCGTCCACGGGCAGTCTTTTGGTTGAATTTGCCGCCCATGTCGGTGCCGCGGGTGGCGGGAGCGAGAGCGAAGAACTTACCGACATACTGGTCTCCACCCATCTTATTGATATACCAGTAGGGCATGAGGCCGCCGGCGGAATGGCCGACGATGTCGACCTTTTCGGCACCGGTGGCAGCGCGGACTTTGCCAACGACGGCAGCTAGTTCCTTGGCTCCTTCCCGCAGGTCAGTGTAGCCGTATCCGGGGGTGAGGGGTACGGCACCCCAGTTGAGGGAAAACACACAGAATCCGGCGGCTTTGAGGCTGGGAGCGAGTTCTCCGTAATTGTAGAAGTTTCCGCCACTGAATCCGTGCAGGAGGATAACGGGGTTGGGGTGGGTGGTGCTAGGTTTACAGTCCCAATGGTTGGCCCCCCAGGGGATGAAATCTCCGTGGCTGTCCATGCGGCCGACGTCGGCGGCAGAGAGGTCCCCGGCATGGTAGGTATCCAGTGCAGGGAAGGTGGTGGAGACAGTGTTGGCGAGGGAGCTGGATGTCCCTGGTGCGGGGGCGGGTGCCGCGCTGGCCAGTCCAGCGCTGGTGATGAACAGGCTGGCGGTAGCGAAGAGGCCAAGTGTCGTGCGGAACAGTGTGTTGCGCGTCATGGACAGACAGCTTTCGTCATGAGTAGGTGTGATTCCATCACCATTATAGTATGTAAGTGTCTACTAGTATTACTCCATTCATATTCTGTAAATTGACAGTATTTTTTGCCTCTGATCCCATCTGTATCGACGCATACTAGGAGGAAACTACAAAGTGAACCGCAGGGCAGCGCATCTCCCCTAAGATGACGCCGCCCTGCGGCCCGTTTTCACTACTTCACTGTTGAGTTGTTGTACCGATCAACTTCTCTAGTTGCCCCCTTTCGGGGACGTTTTCACCCAACTTCTCCTACCCAAGGATTGTGCGAACCAGGGGCAGCAGTGGTGGGGCGTCTTTTAACGCAGCGGATCGTCCGCTTCGTAACGTGCACGCAGGGACACAGGGCCATCCTGCAGCTTGCACGGGTTCAGAATGCCAGCCGGGTCGTAGAACTTCTTGGCGTAGCGGAGGAACTCAATCCACATATCGCCATTCTCGACCAGCAGGCCGGGAGCGTGATCCTGGCCCACACCATGGTGGTGAGTACAGGTACCGGCGTACTTCTCCATGGCGTTGGTGGCGGCGTCCTTGACGTCGGCCCACTGCTGAAGCTCTTCGCCCTTCTTCTCCTTCATAAAGTAGGTGAAGTAGAGGGAGCAGCCGGATTGGTACAGGTGGGACACGTGGCAGAAGAGGTACAGCGGGGTGCCGTGCTTCTCTCCAGCGGCTTCCATGTCTTCCACGATGTGATCATGGAGGTTCATGGCGTTATCCCAGGTGGTGCAGGTTTCCAGGGTGTCGACGGCGATGTCGGAGGTCATCATGACGTCACGCAGGTAGGGGCTGGTGAAGCGTTCCTTAATCCACATCATGCCGGCGGTCGGGCCGAGGCGCACGCCACCCTTACCAGTGAGCTTCATAGCGAAAGCTTCACGGTCGGAGCGGGCCTTCAGCTTATTGCCGCCGAAGGCGAACACTGCCATACAGGGGGTGGACTGGCCACGCAGGGACAGGTAGCGGCTGAGGGTCTTGCCCAGGTTGCCGCCGCCCAGCTGCTTGATGCCGAAGTCGGTTTCCTTCTCGTTGGAGAGGCGAGCGAGGTGCGGCATGTCGCCGTTCTGCTCGAGTTCACGGAAGACCTCGATGCCTTCGGCGAAGGACGGGAAGAAGTAGCTGTCGAAGACCATGGTCTCGGGCTTCTTGTGGATCTGCACGGTGACCTCGGTGATGATGCCGAAGACGCCTTCGGAGCCGAGGAAGAGCTGGCGCGGGTCGGGGCCGGCAGCAGTGGAGGGCACGGTGCGGATGTCCATGGGGCCGCGCGGGGTGACGACGCGGAGACCGACAATGTTCTTGTCGATGCGGCCGTAGCCGGAGGATTCCTGGCCGGCGGAGCGGCAGGAGGCCCAGCCACCGATGGTCGAGAATTCGAAGGACTGCGGGAAGTGGCCGACGGTGACGCCCCACTTGCCGAGTTCAGCTTCCAGATCCGGACCAAAAACACCGGGTTGGACGGTCACGGTCATGGCCTTGGTGTCGATCTCCACGATCTTGTTGAAGCGGAGCATGGAGATGGAAATAGCCTTCTCGAACTTGCCGCGCATGGCTTCCACGCCACCGGCAACGGAGGTGCCGCCACCGAAGGGGATGACGGCGATGCCGCGCTCCGCGCAGACCTCGAAGAGCTTTGCGATGTCGTCTTCAGAGCCGGGGTAGACGATGGCGTCCGGGGCACCTTCACACTTGCCGAGGCGCAGGCGGAGGAGGTCCGGGTAGCTGCGGCCGTAGGTGTGCATGACGCGGGTGTAGTGGTCATCCTTGAAGAACTCGTCACCCACGACTGCCTTGAGGGCAGCGATGTCGTCGGCATCGAGCTTGGAGGGATTAACCTTCACATCCTCCAGATTAATGGGGGGATTGTGGACGTCTTCCATGCCGCAGACGTTCTTCAGAATTTCCGTGGCGCCCGGCTTGATGGGCTTGTCGTGTCCGTCGACGCCCCAGCCCCACCAGCGCATACGGGGCTTGATGTCTTCCTGAATACCCATGGAAGAGGGTCCTTTCAGTAGAGGTGTGGATGCTTTTGTTGAGAGAAACGAAGGCGTTACACTTTTAGATGATCTGTAACTAGTTTTCAGTGTAGCGTGCAAACGCAAAAATGCCTAGACAAAAGTGACACTTTTTTAAGATGTGTTAAAAACAGCAGCTCAGAACACAAAAATAGTGCAGACCACTTGCCACACCGACCCACAACCGCCAGCCCAAAACACACCAACACACCACCCCCAACCCACCCCACACACAAAGAACCCCCCAGCGCGCCACCCCCAACAAGGGCACACACTAAGGGGCTCTTCAAACAAACCTAACAGCTAGTCCCGCGGACAGTGCCGGCTCATCCCTCCGGACCATCCTGCGGCTAGTCCTGCGGGATTAACTTCCCCGGGTTCATAATGCCGGCCGGGTCCAGCGCATCCTTCACGGACTGCAGTACGGTCACGCCCAGGTCGCCGATCTCCCAGCGCATGCCGGACAGGTGGTCAGTGCCCACTGCGTGGTGGTGCGACACCGTGCCACCCACCTCTTCAATGGCATCCAGCAGACCCTGCTTAGCATCGAAGTACTGGGCCACCGGATCCTCATCCTGCTTCGCCACAAAGGTGAAGTAGAGGCTGGCGCCAGCGTGGCACACGTGCGAAATGTGGCACATGACGAGGGCTGGCTTGCCGCCCTTGGTCAGGCGCGCCACCATCTTCTCCGTCACCTTGGCCTTCAAATTGATGAGGTTCGACCAGTCGGTGGCGGTCTCGCAGGTGTCGGAGAGAATCTCGTTGACAATCAGCGAGTCGCGCAGACTGGGGGCGTTGAAACGGTTCTTCTCCCACTCCTCCGCCGGGCCGGCACCCAGGGAGGTGGCTCCGTTCGCCAGCATAATGTTGCGGGTTTCCTCATGGGCGAGGCGGGCGTGTTCCTCGGTGCCCTCGTACATAGTGATAGCCAGGCAGCCACCCACCTTCTCGTCGGAACCGAGGTCGTCGACGGTGGCCAGGTTCATGGCGGATTCAATCTCGTCAGACAGACGCAGCACCGTCACCCCAGTACCAGCCTGGGTGACCTTACGGAGGGCTTCCGCACCGGTAGCGAAGTCCGGAAAGACGAAGGCTTCGTGGCGGACAGTTTCCCGCACCGGGTGGATGTTGACGGTGACTTCACTGATGATGCCGAAGGTGCCCTCCGAGCCGATGATGAGCTGGCGCAGATCCGGGCCGGCAGCGGAGAAGGGAGCTTTGGAAGATTCCCAAATGCCCTGCGGGGTGACCATGCGGATGTGGCGCACCATCTGGTCGAATGGGCCGTAGCCGGCGGAGCTTTGGCCGGAGGAGCGGGTGGCGGCGTAACCACCGAGTACCGCGTAGGGGAAGGACTGGGGCAGGTGTCCGATCTGGTAGCCCTTCTCGTGAAGCAGTTTTTCAGCCTCTGGGCCGGGGATTCCGGCACCGAAGGTGGCGGTCATGGACTGCTCGTCGATGCTGATGAGCTGGTTGATGCGGGCCATGTCGACGCTGATGACGGAGCTAAACTTTCCGCGCAGCGGTCGGAGGCCGCCCACAACGCTGGTGCCGCCAGAGAAGGGCACCACAGCGATGCCTTCCTGGGAACAGTACTGCAGGATGGCTAGCAGTTCGTCCTCGTTGGCAGGGGCGACCACGGCGTCGGGTGCGGGGACAGTCTTGCCGCTGGCGAAAAAGAGTTGGTCAGCGGAGGACTTACCAGCAGCACGGCGGAGGCGCTGCTCGTGCTCGGTGCTGACGTACTCCTCACCAACAATCTTGGCGAGGCCAGCCCGGTGTTCCGCGGAGATGCGGGACTCTTCCAGCTTCACCTGGGAGCTGTCGAGGTTGGGAGTGACGTCGCCGCTGATGCCGAAAACACTCATGAGGAGTTTCTTTATGTCCTCGCTGAGGGGCTTGGCTTCTTCAGGAACTCCCCACAGGTTGTAGTACATGGGGGGAAGGGGGACTTTGGACATGTTTTCTGTAGCAGTCATATCTTCAGGCTAGTAGCGGAGCCTGAAGGTTGGGAGAAAACGAGGGGAAAACTAGTCGTCTTCCGGCAGCTGGTGGTAGAGAGACTGCTCGATGGTGCGGTACTGGAAGAAGAACCCGTGGTTGGGCAGATCTTGCAGCTTGCGCGGTTGGGCACGCTGGTCGGACATGGCCAGCTGGCGGGCTCCCTGGTGCCCCACCATGGTGGAGGCGATGGCGGGGATGATGAGTCCCGTGGGTCGGTCCAGCACTATGCCCAGCGCCTTGGTGAAGTGCGAGTTGGTACAGGGCTCTGGGCTAGTGGCATTGATGGGTCCCTCGATTTTGTCGCAGGTGAGCATCATGGCGTAGATGCGGGTGAGGTCATCAATGTCGATCCAGGACATCCACCGCTTCCCCATACCGATGAGGCCACCGCCACCCCAGTTGAAGATATCGACGAGGAGTGGCAACACACCGCCGTCACGGGACAGCACAATGCCGGTGCGCACGTTGACGACGCGCTTCCCGGCGGCGCGGGCCGGCTGGCAGGCGCCTTCCCACTTTTGGACGACGTCGGCGAAGAACCCATCACCTGGGGCAGAGACTTCGGTGAGGACTTCAGCGCCGCGACTATCGCCGTAGATGCTGATGGCGCTGGCACAGATGAAAGTGTGGACGGTCTCGGACTGGGCGACGAGTTCCGCTAGCTTGCGGGTGGGGATGACGCGCGAGTCGCGGATACGACGCTTCTTGTCCTGGGTCCAAATACCTTCTGTACTTTCGCCGGCAAGGTGGATGAGGGCGTCGACGCCGTTGAGGATGCCAGGGTTGGGGTTGGTGGGGTTCCAGGTGCGGTCGTCGAGGCCACGGGCACCCTCGCGGAGCAGGCGGATGACGTGATAGCCCTCTTTGCGGAGCTCTTCGCAGAGGGCCTTGCCGACGAGGCCAGTGGAGCCGGTGACGGCTACCGTGTGGACTTTGGCGGCGCTGCAGGAATTCGCGCCGCTAGCGTGTGCGGAGGCGTTGGCGTGAATAGTGGTGTCTGCGGGTTCCATGCTTCTAAGGCTACCCGTATTGAACGCGGGTGGCTCGTGGTTTTTCGGTATTCACTGAGGCTTTACACATTTGCCAAACATTCGCCCACTGCCGCCAAAAGGGGTAGTGTTGGGCGATTTCTCGGCTGCTAAGAAAAATGCAGGCGGGACTGATCGAAGAACATCACCTCGTGTAATGTCCCTATGCAAAACTCGCCCACAGCTACGGCAACTTCCTCCGGCGTTGCTTGCGACAGCGCCTCCTCGACCAGTGCGATAGCCTGTGTACACGGCTCCACAAACCCGTCACCAGAGTAGAGCATGATCCATTCCTCATAGGGGTGTTGTTCCCCCGGGTGGTCTGCCGTCCACGCCCGGTAGGCGGGCAGCAACCGCAGCGCCACCTCCGGGTAGGTCCAGAAGCAGGGCAGCATGGCGGTAGCACCGACGGCGTAGGGCTGAGTAGCGCACGCGTCGCGCAGAAATGCCTGGTATGCGAGGTTGCTGGGGGACGGGGAGCCCTGTTCTTCGACGGCGTTGCCACCCTCCAGTTCGCTGTTGTGGGAGTCCACTTCGCCTTCGGAGAGGGCGGCGGCGTCGTTCCAGAACGCGGCGGTGGTGGCGTCGGGGGCGCTGCGCCCAAGCGAGCGGAGACCGTTGATGTAGGTCTCCAGATAGTGGTTATCCTGCTGCAGGTAGTAGTGGTATTCGGGGGCTGCGAGGGTGCCGTCACCCAACTGCGTGACGAACGGGGTAGCCATAATGTCCCGGAAGAACGGCAGGGCGGCCTCCCACAGCTGTTGGGTGTGTGGGCCGGCGACGGCGACCAGTGGCTGGTCAGTCTGCTGAGGTGGGTAGTCGGTGGGGGTGGCGGGTAGCTGGAACATGCGGTCCTCCAAAGATGAGTGAGGTTAGTGCGCTCTGCTGTGGGGCTGCTGTCTCATGCTGGCAGTTTAGCCGAAGTCGTAGCGGGCTTTCAGCGCTTCAAACTCAGCGTCCCATCCGGGTCGGTCGTAGCTGAGGGTGCGGCCGTCCGGCAATTCTTGGCGGGCCCCTTCCGCGCGAGCTTGTTGGAGTCGGTAGGAGCCCACGCCTTTACACTGCAGCAACTCCACAATGGCGGGAAGATCAGTGATGGCAACAGAGTCCGGGTGGAGGGTAGTGCGGGCCTGTACCTCGATGCCGGCGTCCAGCAGCATGTCGAGGGATTCCATGGCGTGGCGGGAACCGACCGTGCCAATGCTGCTCCGCACATCGGTGGCAATGATGCTGCCATAGTGGGTGGGAGCGGCTTTGATATCGAAGCCCACCCAATCGATAAGGGGGAGCAGGGGCCGCAGCAGGGTGGGGTAGGCGCCCATAGTGTGGAGTCCCACCTGGAAGCCCAGGGTGTGGGCGCGTTCCATAGCGTCCATGAGGCCACGCTGGCGGGTGGGTTCGCCTCCGGTGAAGACGACGCCGTCGAGGAGCCCTTGGCGGCGCTGTAGGAAAGTTTCCACATCTGCCCAGGCCATAATGCCGGAGGTGCGGCAGTCGATGAGGTCTGGGTTGTGGCAATAGATGCAGTTCCAGGGGCAGCCCTGCAGGAAGATAGTGGAGACCATGCGGCCGGGCCAGTCCACGGTGGAGAGGCGGACGAGGCCGGCGACGGTGAGGCTGTCGGCGGAGGCGAGTTGGCGGCGGGTGAGGTACACACGGGTGGGGGTGGTGGCTGTGGCCATCGGATGCCTCCTTCGTGGTGCTGGGCTAGGTGTTTAGCTTAGCGCTGCAAAGGTGCTCGGAGTGGGGAATGTAGTGGAATAGTTAAATGATACCTACTACATATTGTGGTGTTATGGGCGTTTAGGGAGGTCGCCTATTCCCTCGTGCATAGCTCTTGTGGTGAGCTAACTCACAGAATCTCGTAGTGGCGTGGGCGTGTTACTGCGCGCCACTCCCCGACCCCTCGGCCTCACCCCTTGCCTGCCCTCACCCTTACCCTTCGCCTACACTCCCCGCCCTTATATAGACTCCCCCACTCCCTACATACACGTTGTGAAACAACCTTCAAGAATCGTCACCCCACCATTAAAATTCCAAAGTTGCCATATTTAATACTCGCTAAGAGTGAATAGAGAGGTTTGTATCCTGCACTTTTTCCTTGATTACCTCGAATTTAAAATTTCGTAAGAAACCTAACCATTTCTGTGAACTAGGCCACTAACGTCAATAGCTGTGATGCACGGTACGCACCGCTCATCCCAAAGCAACAGGTCAAGCGTTACACGTGAATCGTCCGCTAGGTTTCACACCGCTGACCCTTTCCCTATCTTTTCAAGGAATGGTTCGACAATGGTCTCATCCCTCATCAAGAAAATTGGCAACACCCTATCCCTCAACAAGGGAACCAAGATCTCCGGACAAACCGTCCTTATCACCGGTGGCACCAGCGGTATGGGCCTCATCATGGCCAAAGAATGTGCAAAACGCGGCGCCAGCGCCATCATCATCTGGGACATCGCCCGCCTAGACGAAACCGTCGCCACCCTTGAAGGGCTCGGCATCAAAGCCGGCGGCTACAAAGTCAACGTCGCCGACGTCGAGAACGTCAACGCCCAAGCCGAACAAACCCTCAAGGACTTCGGCAAAGTCGACATCCTCATCCAATGCGCCGGCGTGGTCTCCGGCAAGAGCCTCCTCGAACTCACCGACGAACAAATCGACCGCTCCCTCGACATTAACCTTCGCGGCGTGTTCAGCGTCACCCGCGCCTTCCTCGGCCAGATGAAGTCCCGCAACCACGGACACATCGCCGTCATCTCCTCCGCCGCCGGCACCGTCGGCCCCGCCAACATGACCGACTACTGCGCCACCAAGTGGGGCGTCCGCGGCATGCTGGAATCCCTCCGCAACGAGCTCGCCAAGGAACACTCCGCCGTCCAAATCCTCACCATCTACCCGTTCTACGTCAACACCGGCATGTTCGAAGGTGCCAAGACCAAGGTCCCGCTGCTCTTCCCCATCCTGGACCAGTACAAGGTATCCATGAAGATCCTGGACGCCATCGAAGCTGGCCAGCCGGAACTCTTCATCCCGAAGCTCGTGCAGTACGCCACCAGCCTGGTGCGCGTCCTGCCGACCCACTGGTATGACATCGTCAGCACCTGGCTGGGCATCAACGCCTCCATGGATGACTTCGTCGGCCGCCAGAGCCAAAAGAAGTAAGCCTGGCGCTACTATTACGCGGCTTATCAAGCTGCTCTCAAGATGTCTCGCCCGGCGGCATGTGGAACCTCGGCC
The DNA here is from genome assembly GCF_001293125.1 of Lawsonella clevelandensis. Taxonomy (NCBI): domain Bacteria; kingdom Bacillati; phylum Actinomycetota; class Actinomycetes; order Mycobacteriales; family Lawsonellaceae; genus Lawsonella; species Lawsonella clevelandensis. The sequence continues at coordinate 1,100,304 of NZ_CP009312.1, read as the reverse complement.
ACACTGTCGCCGGGCGAGTGCGTCTCTGCGTCTGTGTGTACTGCGTTAATGTGTGCTGCGGTTTCAACGCACCGCTTCTTAGGTGTACTGCGTCTTAGATGTGCCGCGCGCGGCTAGCTTTCGTTGTGCGGCAGCAGCATCGTCACCGTAAGGATCGAATCCTCGTGTGCCTCCACGGAATGCCGCAGCATCGGCGTGAGATGGATGATGCGCCCCGGCACCAATTCCACATCCTCCCCCTTCACATGGAAGGTGACGCGTCCCTTCAACACCTGAATGAGGACGGGGTGACGGGCAGCGTGTTCCTGGAGGGTTTGGCCAGCGGCAAAGGCAAATCCCACGACCTTGCCGCTACTGGTGTTAAGCACCTTGAAGGTGCGGGGCCGGGTGGGGAAAGGCTGCACGTCGGGCTGGAATTGCTCGCCAAGGGTATAGGTGCCGTTATCGGAGCCCGCATCGGGGTGGTCGGCGTCGAGCGGGGTGACGCCTTCGGGGAACTTTTGGGGAGCGTTGCCTGCGGCACTATTGACTGCAGCGTTGCTGGAGGATGCTGCGGTGCCAGGGGTGTCGTCGGCGGGAGCGAGGTTGGCGGGGGTGAGGTTGGCGGGGGTGAGGTGAGGTGTCGTCATATCCAGTGCAACATGGGAGAATCCGTCACCTTTCCCAGAAATGAGATTTTGTGGTGAAGGTCTCATTTGTACTGGTCTGCGCCCAATATAATTCGTCAGTTTAGTTAGGTTAGGCTAACCTAATTAGTACCGGTTGGAGAAAGACCCACGAGCTCCCCTTCCCCCGCGAAGCACCGCCCGCTGGACGCTCTGCCGACATCACCCCCAACCCACAAGGAAGCCCCATGAGCACCCTAAACGACATCCTCACCGAGGGTGGCATCACCAACCCGAAAGTCCACGAATTCGTTGAAGAGTGGGCCGCTATCACCACGCCCGCCAAGGTAGAAGTCATCTCCGCCGCAGACGACGACCGCCTTCTCGCCGAGGCCCTCGCCGACGGCGAAATCTTCGATGCCGGCAAAGACCTCTACTACTCGCGCAGCTACTACAAGGACACCGCCCGCTCCGAAGAACGCACCGTCGTCGCCACCCACAACGAAACAGATAAGGGCGCCTACAACAACTGGCGGGACGCCGCCGAGATCACCGAACGCCAGAAGAAGTACATGGCCGGAGCCTCCGCAGGCAAGACCATGTACGTGGTGCCCTACCTCATGTCCCCCGCCGGCAACCCCCTGGAAGCCTGGGCACGCGGCGTCGAACTCACTGACTCCCGCACCGTCGCCATCCACATGATTCGCATGGCTCGCGTCGACGCCGACTACGTCAACGACCTCGACGACGACAACCAGTTCGTCCACGCCGTGCATGTCACCGGCGACCTCCCCAACCTAGGCCAAGGTACCGAGGACGACGAGCGCCTCTTTGCCACCGTCGCCGACGAACGCACCATCCTCCACTACGGCTCCTCCTACGGCGGCAACGCCCTCCTCGGCAAGATCGCCCACGGCCTCCGCTTGGCCTGCTACGACGGCTGGGCCTCCGGCAAATTCCTGGCCGAACAGTTCATGCTCATCGGCATCCGCGACAAGGAAACCGGCCGCACCTACCACATCTGCGGCGGCTTCCCCTCCGCCTCCGGCAAGACCAACCTGGCCATGATGCTCGCCCCCGACGCCCTGGGCGACCGCTTCACCGTCGACTTCTACGGTGACGACATTGTCTGGCTGTGGGTCAACCCAGAGGACGGCAAACTCTACGGCATGAACCCCGAGTACGGCGCCTTCGGTGTCGCCAAGGACACCAACCAGACCACCAACCCCACCGCCGTCGCCGCCATCGCCGAGGGCACCAAGACCCTCTTCACCAACGTCGCCTACAACCCCATGACCAAGGACGTCTGGTTCGAGGGCAAGACTCCCGACTACCCGGAGGACGTCACCGGCTGGCTCGACTGGAAGGGCAACCCCATCGCCGACCGCCCGGTGGAACACCAGCGCTCCGGCAAGCCCGGCGACGAATGGGCCCACCCCAACAGCCGCTTCACCACCACCCTGGCGAACGTCCCCAATGTTGCCGGCGACTTTGAAGACCCGGCCGGTGTGCCCATCGACGCCATCATCTTCGGTGGCCGCTGCCGCGACCGCGAGCCGCTCATTCGCGCCTTCACTGACCTGGCCGAGGGAGTCTACGACGGCCTCACCCTTGGTGCGGAAGCTACCTTCGCCGCAGAGGGCAAGGAGGGCCAGCTGCGCTACGACCCCATGTCCATGCGCCCCTTCATGGCCTACCCCGAGGGCGACTACGCCCAACACTGGCTGAACATCCTGGGCGAGGTACAGGATATGCCGATCTTCGCCCACGTCAACTGGTTCCAGCGGGATAAGGAAGACGGCCACTACCTGTGGCCGGGCTACCGAGACAACCTGCGCGCTCTGTTGTGGCTGATGGACCTGAAGGACGGCCGTGTAGAGGGTGTGGAGTCCCCCGTCGGCACCATTCCCGCCAAGGATGAGCTGCTGCTGGACGGCCTCGACATCGCCGAAAAGGATCTGGATACCGTGCTCTCTATTGACCTGCCGCGCTGGCAGCAGGAGATGGAGCTGCGCAAGGAACACCTAGAGTCCCTGCCGAATATGCCGCAGGAAATTTGGGATGCTCACAATGCGGTGGCAGCCCGCATCGATGACGCTGCCAAGTAAAGACGCCCCCAGTGGCAGGCTCTGCCCTGCCAGCGGCGGACCCGATGTCACCCGCCGTGGCTCATCTGTCCCCTACAAGTAACACCTGTGGTAAGGGAACAGCACCATCCCACGTTGGTCTGTTCCCCCACCGCGAGTGAGATTGGACAGAAGAAGACCCGCCTCCGAGTTGTTCATTCGGGGCGGGTCTTCTTTTATGGTCACTCCGGGAGATTCTCCAACGATCTCTCTCCGGTGTGTTCACCAAGGAAGTGCGACTACCGATGCCGGGGTGTGTGGGACAGGAACGTTCCCACACTAGAGCGGAACCCACACGCTGGGACACCCGCGGGGAAGGGACCACAGTGGGGTGCCCTCAGCGTTATGAAGGTGGCATCGACGACGTGGCGCTCGCGAGTTGCCGTGTGCTAGGCAGCCAGGCCGTAATCGCTCGGTCGTGCTGGGCTGGCGGCTAGTGACATGGCTGCCTGAGCACGGAGTGCTACAGGAGCACCCTTCTTTCCTTTCTTGGCGTTCTTCTTCGCGTGGGAAGAAGCTTGTGCGGACGTGTTGGCAGCCTTCTTGCCAGCGGCTTTCTTTGTACTCTTGGTACTCTTGGCACCCTTGGCGTTCTTGTTGGCAGCCTTCTTGCCCTTGTTCTTGTTTTTACCCTTGGCCTTGGACTTGTCCTGACCTGCGGCTGCGGCTTCTTCCTTCTGCTTCTTTGTCTGGTTGACGGCTTCGTACTGCGGTCCGCGGTTGGTGTTACCGGAGACGGCGTAGATGAACATTCCGAAGAGGAACACAGCCAGCGCTGCCAGCATCCACGGCAGAGTTGCCAGCGGGATGGTGATAAGGGCGATGGGTCCGATGATAGCCAGGCTGATGATGAAGGCGAAGAGCCAGATTGCAGCAGTGAGGAGGAACAGGCCGGCGATGAACAGCCACGGAGCAAGGATCATCATGAGGCCGAAGAACACACCCACCAACAGGAGCCCGGAGGCCATCAGCACGATGATGCCGAAGACCACGAGGGCAACACCCAGGAGGCGGGCCACCACGGCGAGGGCGGCGAGCACAATCGGGGTGAAGTTGAGGGGGATGGGGATGATCGGCAGGGTAAACACGAAGGACAACCCTGCGAACAGATCGACCACACCGGCGGCGAGCAGGGCGCCGAAGACGATCATGGAGATACCTGCGCCCACTGCCAACAGCCAGGTTGTGCCGGACAGGATGACCAGCGCAATGCCGTTAAGGAAGGCGACGGGTAGGGCCACGATGCCGAAGAATACTGCTCCGGTGAGCAGCAGTGCGGTGACCGGCAGGACTAGAGAAAAGGCGATAAAGACAGCAGCTGCCAGACCGGTGATGGGTCCGAGGACGAGGCCGGTAAGGGCGACGAAGATGGAGGTGGTCCGGAGGATGCGGTAGTAATCGTTCTTCCAGTAGCGGCTGTGACGCATGCCTTCGATGATGTCGTAGACCATTTCACCCAGGACGGGGACGCGGGATGCGGATTCTGCGACGACCGCCCACATTCCGTCAATGTCCTCGCCGAGGTTCTTGATGAACTCGGGTGCGCTGGTGAGAGGAGTGTTGTCCTCTTTTGCCTGGGCAGCACGCTTGGTGGTGCGCTTCTTGCTCTTGGTGTTCTTGTCCTTGTCGTTGTCCTTGCGAGTGTAGACGAGGCCGGTAAGGGCGTCGAGCTGTCCGTGTAGAGCAGTTGAGACAGCGGTGGTGATGCTGCCCTGGGCTCCGTGGGCGAGGACGTCCCGGCCGACGAGAAGCAGGCTGGACTGAAGGAAGGAGAGGGTGTCTTGGCTGGAGGGTACACGACTGGCGGGCTGAGCCGGGGTATCGAGCTGCACGCGTGCATCCCGTCCGAGGCTGGATGCAAGCGCGCTGCCGAGGTTGTTCGGTGCAGTCACCTGTACGTCACTGGTGGCGACGATGTCGTGTGCACTGCTGGAGAGAGACGGGGTAGGTGCGTCAGCCGCTTGGGCGGCTCCTACTCCCAGTCCACAGGCCAGTGCCAAGAAACTGGCCGCAACTCCCAAAGCATGTTTCAACATATCATTGCAATTCTGACTAGTTGACTTATGTTTAGTGGTCACACCACATGTTCTGGTGGTGCTAGAAAAGACAGTACGAGGACACTTGTCCAAAAGCTAGTTGATTTCCTAAATTTTTTTAAGGTTAAGAGAGATATTTTTGGTCTCCGTACTCTGTCCAGCATGTTTTTTATTTTCGCAGTCATTAAAAAGCACTCTGTAGAGGGGTTTTTGTTGCCATTATTTATTTTTATCTCCGCTTCGACTTGCACTCATTCATTTATTAGGTTTATACTGGTTTTGCACAAGACAAAGGGCGCTTTCCTGCTGCGGGAAAGCGCCCTTTCACTATTTCATGGAAAGTGTGATGGGTATCTCACCATACAAATTGTAGGGATTCCCTAGTGTCTACAGTGTAGACAGCCTTTTTTGAGGACAATATACACAATTTATTTAGAGATATATACAAAAACGCCCCGGTAATAGTACCGGGGCGTTAGTTCTTCATACAGCTCACAGAGGCGCTCTGGACACCTCACCCCTAACCACGCGGATCAAGCAACCCCGACCCCTCAGGCACACTAGCCGGATCGCAGCCCTCCTCCAGAATCTGGTTCTTCTCATCCACAAAAATCACCTTCGGCTGGTAACTCCGCGCTTCCGCCTCCTCCATCAACCCATAACCAATAAGGATCACCATGTCCCCCGGGTGAATAAGGTGGGCGGCGGCACCATTAATGGAGATCATGCCGGAACCCCGCTCTCCCGCAATGCAGTAGGTGGAGAGGCGGTTGCCGTTAGTGACATCAACGATATCCACCTTTTCGCCTTCCCACAGGTCAGCGGCCTCCAGGAGGGCAACGTCAATCGTGCAGGAACCCACATAGTGCAGGTCCGCTTGAGTGACGGTGGCGCGGTGAATCTTCGATTTCAGCATGGTTCGGAACACAGTAGGCACATCCTTAGTAGTCCCAGGGTTGGAGCATCAGTCCCATGTTGTCGATCAGTCGGGTAGCGCCGATGCGGGCAGCCAACAGCAGGCGGGCCGCCACCGTGGCGTCGGCACAGCCGCCCAGTGGTTGCAGGCCGACGTCGCGAACCTCAACGTAGTCGACATCGATCTGCGGATACTGGGCAAGATAGGCGAGGGTGGCGCCCACCACCTCACGGGGCGAGGCTCCGTTATCGGCGGCGGAAACACCGGCGCGCAGGCTGGCGAAGAGCTGCTGGGCCAGCAGGTGTTCCTCGGCGGAAAGGTAGCGGTTGCGGGAGCTAAGGGCAAGGCCACTCTCCTCCCGGCGGATAGGGACGGGGTGCAGGGTAATTGGCAGGTTGAGGTCCTCCACCATCTGCTTGAGGAGGACGAGCTGCTGATAGTCCTTCTCCCCGAAGAACGCGTGGTGAGCACGGGAGATACCGAAGAGTTTGGCGCACACGGTGAGGGCACCGGCGAAGTGGCCGGGGCGGGTGGCGCCTTCTAGTTCGGCGGCGAGAGGGCCAGGGGTGACGGTGCTGCGGTACCCGTGCGGGTACATGTCGTGGGCGGTGGGGGCGAAGGCGACGTCTACGCCTTCGGCGGCGAGGAGGTCGAGGTCCGCAGAGAGAGTGCGGGGGTAGGAGTCGAGGTCTTCGGTAGGCCCAAATTGGAGGGGGTTGACAAAGATACTGACGATGACGGTAGCGTTGGGAACCTTTTTGGCAGCACGGACGAGCTGCATGTGTCCATCGTGGAGGGCACCCATGGTAGGGACAAGCGCGATGGATCGGCCGGCGGCGCGGAGCTGGTCGGCAAGGGTACTAAGGTCGCTAGGCGCGGTACATACTTGCAGGGACGTGTTGTCACTAGTCACCCCTTAATTATGGGCTTACCTTTGCGGAAAACCAATTGGTGAAGTATGCCCAGCCTGCCATCTTGGCCGGCTCGGCCGACGCTTTCCGTACAACAGGACAGTAGCGTGCCGGTGCCGGTTTGGGGCACGCCGGAGGGGAGTTGGGAATACGCCGGAGGCCGGTTTAGGGTACGCCGGTAGCGGGTTTAGGGCGGGCAGGAGGGGCGCCCAGCGTAGGGCAGGCGCTCCCTTAGGGCTCTTGCGTAGCGAGGAGAGTGCTCAGCTGGTCGAGGATGCGCATGGCGACGCCGCGTTTGGACATGCGGGGAATGCGTGTTTCGGCGCCTTCACGCCCCAACAGCCAGCCGGCGTTGGTGGGCTGGCCGAAGGTGGTGTCGAACCCCACTTCGTTGACCATGAGCAGGTGGCAGCCTTTGCGAGCGAATTTCTCACGACCCAGTTGGAGCACCGTATGGTCGGAGTCGCCGGTTTCGGCAGCAAAGCCGACGGTGGTGAGGTGGGGGTAGCGAGTAACAATGTCCGCCAGGATGTCGGGGTTGCGGGTGAGTGCGATGCTGCTGGGTTCGCTGCTGGTGCCCTTTTTGAGTTTGGTGTCTGCGGTGGTGGTGGGGCGGAAGTCGGCTACGGCAGCAGCCATGATGACGGCATCGACGGGGTGGGTGTCGAGGAGCGCGGTGAGGGTGTGGTGGAGGTGGAGGGCACTGGTGACGGGTTCTACGTGCACGCCGGCGGGAAGGTAGGGGAGGTCGTGAGCACCAAGGAGGAGAGTGACGTGGGCGCCGCGTTGGGCGGCGCAGGCGGCGAGGGCAGCGCCTTGTTGGCCGGAGGAGTTGTTGCCCAGGTAGCGGACTGGGTCGAGGGCTTCGCGGGTACCGCCGGCAGTCACGATGATGTAGCGTCCGGTGAGGTCGCGGGGCATCGCGGTTGCAGGTACAGACCGGGCGGTGGCCAGCTCCTGTTCTTCGAGGAGGGCGAGGGCCATGTCGGCAATCTCGTGAGGTTCGGGCAGGCGCCCGGCGCCGGAGTCGGGGCCCGTCAACCTACCCACTGCTGGCTCCATCACCGTGTAGCCATGGTCGCGGAGGGTGGCGACATTGCGCTGGACTAGGCTGTTTTCCCACATTTGGGTGTGCATAGCAGGAGCGAGCAGCACCGGGCAGGTGGCCATGAGGAGGGTGGTGGTGAGCATGTCGTTGGCGGCCCCAGCGGCGATGCGGGAGAGGAGGTCCGCGGTGGTGGGGGCGACAACCACTAGATCTGCGGCGGAGCCGACAGAGACGTGCCGCACCTGGGGGATGCCGGTGAAAACACTGGAGGTTGCGGGCTGGCCGGTGAGGGCTTCCAGGGTGGCGGTGCCGATGAAGCTTTCGGCTGCGGCGGTGGGGATGGCGGTGACGGTGTGCCCAGCTTTGGTGAACTCACGAATGACCATGCAGGCTTTGTAGGCCGCGATACCGCCGCCAACGCCCACCACAATGTTCTTCCCTGCTTGTGCCATAACGCTATTCTAGGCTGCTTACTACCCGGCTCCTGGGTTGTTGCGTATTTGTGGCGTCTCAGCTGGCCTTTTTGAGGGGAAGTGGCACACTTATAGGCATGCACACACGCGTTTTGGACCTTGCCCAATGGAAGCAGGATGGCCACAAGTGGGCCATGTTGACTGCCTACGACTACTCCACTGCCCGCGCTTTTGCGGCCGCCGACATTCCGGTGTTGTTGGTGGGGGATTCTGCCGCGAATGTGGTGTATGGCTACGACACCACCACCCGGGTGACGCTGGACGAGATGATTTTCTTGGCTCGCGGCGTGGTGCGGGGTGCCCCGCAGGCGCTGGTGGTGGCGGATTTGCCATTCGGCACCTATGAGGCGTCGGATGAGCAGGCTATTGCGTCTTCGGTGCAGATGATGCGCCAGTCGGGGGCGCAGATGGTGAAGATTGAGGGCGGCTTGCGGATGGCGGGCCGGATCCGCGCGCTGGTGAACGCGGGTATTCCGGTGATGGCCCATATTGGGTTTACGCCGCAGTCCGTGCATGCCCTGGGTGGGTTTAAGGTGCAGGGGCGGGGTGACGCTGCCGCACAGTTGTTGGCGGATGCGCATGCCGTGCAGGAGGCGGGGGCCAGCGCGGTGGTGTTGGAGATGGTGCCGGCGGAGGTGGCGAAGGAAGCCACGGAGACGTTGGCTATTCCGACAGTGGGAATTGGGGCTGGCCCGGATACGGACGCACAGGTGCTGGTGTGGCATGACGCTATGGCGGTGCCGCAGGGTGGCCGCCGCCCACGTTTTGTGAAGGTGTTTGCCGAGGTGGGGGCAGAGATGACGGCGGCTGCTCGCGCCTACCGGGAAGAGGTGGAGGCGGGCACGTTCCCGGCGGCGGAGCACTGCTTCGAGCGTTAAACAGCGTCAGAGTTCGACGCTCTGTTTGCGCGTCGATCGTGCCGATAGTTGCAATAGTTAAGCGGCCCAGCCCTGGTAGAAACCGGGACTGGGCCGCTTTGCTGTATGGGCTAGCGCGGGCGCTAGTTAGACGCGATCGTTGGCGGTGGCCATGCGGTCGCCGCTGAGGGAGGCGACAGCACGGGGTGCGGCCACTGCCGACTGGAGAGCGACGCCTTCCCGGAAGCTCTTGCGTTCCTTCTGCTCGGACTGCTTGCCCTTATTAAAGGACTTGACAGGACGGAAGTAGCCCATGACGCGGGTCCACACTTCGCATTCCACCGGCTCCCATTCGGCTTCCAGCTGCTCAGCGGTCTTCTTGACAGGCTTGCCGGCGGCTTCAGCGGCGCGGGCGGCGGCTACTTCGGAGTCGTGGTCGGCTTGGCACTTGGGGCAGTATTGGTGTTCGCCGGAGATGTAGCCGTACTTGGGGCTGATGGAGAAGGTGGGGGTGATGGTGATGTAGGGGATATGGAAGGCCGTCAAGCTGCGGCGGACGAGTTCGCGGCAGGTCTTGGCGTCGCTCACGCGTTCGCCCATGTAGAGGTGGAGGACGGTGCCGCCGGTGTACATGGATTGGAGGTCTTCTTGCTGTTCGAGAGCTTCGAAGGGGTCGTCGGTGTAGCCCACGGGGAGCATGGAGGAGTTGGTGTAGTAGGGGGCGTCTTCGAAGCCGGCTTGCAGGATGTCGGGGAAGCGTTTCTTGTCTTCGCGGGCGAAGCGGTAGCAGGCGCCTTCGGCGGGGGTGGCTTCGAGGTTGTAAAGGTGGCCAGTTTCTTCTTGGAATTCGACGAGGCGGGCGCGCACGTGGTCGAGGAGGAGGACGGCCATTTCGTGGCCAGCGGTGGTGGCGATGTCTTCTTTGTCCTCGGTGAAGTTTCGCACCATTTCGTTGATGCCGTTGACGCCGATGGTGGAGAAGTGGTTGTCGAGGCTGGCGAGGTAGCGCTTGGTGTAGGGGTAGAGGCCCCGGTCGATAAGTTCGTCGACTTTGACGCGTTTCTTTTCGAGGGTGTCTTTACCGAGGTCCATGAGTTCGTCGACGTGGGCGAGGAGGCCTTTCCAGTCACCCTTGTGCTGGTAGCCCAGGCGGGCGCAGTTGAGGGTGACGACGCCGATGGAGCCGGTTTGTTCGGCGGAGCCGAAGAGGCCGTTGCCGCGCTTGAGCAGTTCGCGGAGGTCAAGTTGGAGGCGGCAGCACATGGAGCGGATCATGCCGGGGTCGAGGTCGGAATTGATGAAGTTTTGGAAGTAGGGCAGGCCGTATTTGGCTGTCATCTCAAACAGCGGCTCCATGATGGGGGCTTCCCAGTCGAAGTCTTTGCCTATGTTGTAGGTGGGGATGGGGAAGGTGAAGACGCGGCCGTCAGCGTCACCTTCTGTCATGACCTCGATGAAGGCTTTGTTGATGAGGGTCATTTCCTCGTGGAGGTCGCCATAGGTGAAGTCGACGGGTTCGCCGCCGATGAAGGGAACCTGCTTGGCGAGGTCTTCGGGGCACTGGAGGTCGAAGGTGAGGTTGGTGAAGGGGGTTTGGGTGCCCCAGCGGCTGGGAACGTTGAGGTTGAAGATGAGTTCCTGCATCTGCTGCTTGACCTCGTCGAAGGAGAGGTTGTCGAGGCGGACGAAGGGGGCCATGTAGGTGTCGAAAGAGCTGAAGGCCTGCGCACCGGCCCACTCATTTTGGAGGGTTCCCAGGAAGTTGACGATTTGCCCGCAGGCGGTGGAGAAGTGCTTGGGAGGGAGGGAGGCGACGGTGCCGGGGACGCCGTTGAAACCTTCTTCGAGGAGCTGCCGGAGGGACCATCCGGCGCAGTAGCCGGCGAGCATGTCGAGGTCGTGGATGTGGATGGAGCCGTCGCGGTGGGCGGTGCCGGCTTCGGGGCTGAAGACGTTGCTGAGCCAGTAGTTGGCGACGACTTTACCGGAGGTGTTGAGCATCATGCCTCCCAGGGAGTAGTCCTGGTTGGCGTTGGCGTTGACGCGCCAGTCGCTGCGGTCGAGGTATTCGTCGATGGTGGAGGTGACGTCGACGATGGGCCTGGTGGTGGAGTCGGTGTTCGCCATGGTGGTGTCCTTTTGTGTCCTGCGGTGTGTCATCTTCTGTAGTCCCATACGGAAAGGTAATTAGGCTGCCCTTACCTTCCCTGGTGGGTGCGCATGTCTAAAGCTACTCGGAAGGTGTGACACGTTTGTGCAGCATCTTGGGGCACATAAAATTCATAGCCACTATATGTAGTTGCTATCTAGCGAGATTTGCAGGTTGTTCGGAATTATCAAGGACACTCATTGTGGTGAGATAAATCACAATCTCATTTTTCTTGTGGGCGTGTCGTATGACCATTTCGTGCCTCTTCTTCGATAAGGAAACTGTCGATCTCGCATCACTGAATCCTGCCGCCCAAGCTCCACTCGTAGCCGTTCAGTGGTCAGCCCAGCGTATTCACGTACTATCTTCTAAGAACATTTACGAAGACTCTCATCTAGACGAATGCCGTACTAGTACACTCGCAGCAATCGCTTACCCATCACCTCCTTACGGGTTAACTGCGTGCTCTCTCCCACACCTTCCCCTTCTGCGGCTCGCCGCGCCAGCATCATAGGAATAGTACTAGTGCTAGGCGCAACCATCAGCACCCCCGTATCCTGGGGTGAAACCCCGGAAGAACGCTGTAAGCGGGAGACGGAAGCCTACAATCGCCTGTGGCAAGAAGACTGGATAAGAAACCACCCTAAAGAGACCGGCATCGCAGTAGGCCTACGACACGATGACGACACCCCGCCATCATCGCCGACTGTGTCACCAAAGCCAGACGTGCCACCTACATCCCAGGAGCCGCTCAGCACCCCACTAACACTCCCCCAGCCAACAACAACACCCACGGCAATGATCTCGTCTTCTTCAAAGGCCCCCACCCTCTCCTTTCACAGTTAAGTGCTCCAACTGAAATACCCATCACCTACCGAAAAAATGGCAGTATGGACACCATGAACAGCTTTCCGAGTACTTCTCTGCTCCGCCGCACTATTCTACTAGCGTCCGCCACCGCACTCCTCCTCGGCACTGCCGGTTCCTACGCACCCTCCGCTTCAGCGACTCCCCTCCCCATCTGGGACACTACCCCTACCCCCGCCTTCTACCACACCACCCAAGCCCAACAGGGCATGAAGCACGGCACCCTCATCCGCTCCCAGCGTGTCTACGGCAACCCCGTACTGGGCAGCCACCGCGCCTACCGCACCGTGTTCGCCTCCCGTAACACCTTCAACAGTCCCATCACTGGCTCTGCCGCCGTCGTCCTCCCCCAGCAAGTGAAGGCCGGCACCCCCATCGTCGTCATCAACGACATGATTAACTCTCTCGGCCGCTCCTGCCAACCCAGCTTCGCCCTTGACGCAAAACGTGGCAGCGTCTACATTCAGCAAAACAAGCGCGCCTACAAGGAAGCCCTCGGCTACCTGAAGCGCGGTTGGGCCGTCATCCTCCCCGACTTTCTCGGCATGAACAGCGAATACGGCGCAAACATTATGAGCGGGCGCGTCATCCTGGATGCTGTTGAAGCAGCCACCAACTCCACCATCTTCGGCCTCCACACCTCCAAGGCTGTCCTCACAGGCTACTCCGGCGGCGGCATGGCAACCATGTACGCGGCCGCCCAGCAGCCCTTCTACTCCCCCCGCAGCCACATCATTGCGGCGGCAGCCGGCGGTGCCCCCGTCGACCTGCCCTGGATGGTTGGACTCTTCCAGAAGCTTGGCAACATCCCCAACCCGGCCTTCGGATATGCCACCGGCGTGCTTATCGGCATGGAGCGCGAATACGGTTCCCACCGTATGAACGTCTACGGGCGCATGACACCCCTCGGGAAGAACATTGTTCGCAAGTCCCGTTCCCTCTGCCATGACCAGATGCTGAAACTGTCCGAAAATCAAACCCCCAAAACCATGTTCGGTATGACGGACCTACTCTCGATGAAGGATATGGTGGCAGTTGGCCGGGAGAATTCCCTCACCTATTACAAGCCGATCCCCACGATGCCGCTGTTCATTTACGGAGCCTACACCGACATTGGTGTGCCCCTCAGCCTGATGCAGCGGGTCGTCATCCGCTACAAGAAGGAACGCCCCCAGCTTCCCATCGTGTTCGCGCCCCAGATTGGCCCCAATCATATGGACGCTTTCCGCCAAGCTCAGCCGTTGGTCCGGCAGTGGATGGCCGATCGTTTCGCTGGGAAACCCGCCCCCAACACGGCCATCGCCTTCTAACAGGGTGACGGTATCTGTACCGTAGGTGACTATAGTTGACGTGGTTCGTGGGTGGGCTGCTTACCGAGGTACGCTAAGCAGGGTTTGGCCGCTTTCCTTTAGGATATCCATTTGGGAAGAAAGGACGATCAGTATGCTTCGCAAGGCTTCTAGTCTCGCCCTCGGTTCTCTGCTGGCGGTGGGCCTCACAGTGGCTGTTTCGCCAGCAGGTTTTGCCGACTCTGCTCCCGCTGCCGCCCCCTCAGTTTCACAACCGGCAGTGCCTACTGCCCTGCTTACTGCTGCACACCAGCGTCCTGCTGCTGATGATGCGCAGGCTCCGGATCGTCATGCGTTGGATATTGACTTCGATGCTTTGACGAAGCCGCTTGATGAGCCGAACTATGTGGCTATTGGGGATTCGTACTCCATCGCATCCTTTGCCCCCACCACCATTTGGGAGCCGTGTTTCCGTAACTGGCTGGATTACCCGCATCTCACTTCCGCTCAGACGGGGTTACCGCTGGTGGAGCCGGCCTGTATTGGCGGTAGTGGTACCGGCTACTGGTATTCGTCGAAGATGAAGGGTACCGATATGGCGGTGAAGGTGCCGTATCGGGAGCTGCTGAATAAGCAGACCAAGCTGGTGACCATCAACCTAGGCTTGAATGACATCATGCTGGCGTACAACAAGAAGTTGGTGCGCGAGTGCATGGATGCGGCCTACGACAACAAAGACCCAGACCATAGTGCGTGCGCGGCGAAGGTGGAGAAACAGTTCCGTCCTCTCATTAAGATTTTGCCGAAGGTGCTGGAGGGCATTTACAAGGACGCCAAGAAGCGCATTGCGAAGGACGGCATGGTGGTGGCCGTCGGCTATGTGGAGATGTTTGACGGCGACAAGACGTGCTGGGATAACGGTTTTATTGGCCCGGCTGACCGCGCCTACATCAACTCGGTGTTTAAGCGGGTAAACCGGGCGGTGCGTATTGCTGCCCGTAAAGCCCGTGTGGACCAGTACATTCCGGGCGACCATCAGACGGCGGTGACGTCGACGTGCGGTGTACCTTTCCTGCGTTGGTCCAGCTTTACCGGTTTGCCAGAGTTGGCGTACCCCATGCATCCGACTTTTGCGGGCGCCGTCATGACATCCCGTGCGCTGAGCTCCATGTATTTGGCGAAGCATCCATACAACGTTCGTCCCACCACAGTTGAGCCTGCTTCCGAGGAGGGTGACGAGTCCGTCGCACCGACCACCCAGGCGACACCTAAGGCTGCACCATCAACCAAGACTGAACCATCGGCCAAGGTGACGTCCTCACCGAAGTCCACTACCGCACCGAAGACCACCGACACACCTTCTACCCCAGCTGCGGAACCAGCCGCCTAATGTGCGTCAGCCGGCAGCACCCAGTACAGCTACCGGCCCCAAAAATTGCAGAGAAAGTAGTCTGCGGTGCAAGCCGCAGACTCCTTCATCTATGTCAGCCCCTCCCACCACGTAGAATTGGTAGATAACACTCTGTAATGCCGCTCTCTGCGGTTCCTTGTGAACCCTGCTGCCAGCGCATTAAGCCACCTAGAAAGGATGCCTCAGATGAAGCCTTCGCGACTTATCGCCGGCCTGACCACTAGTACCATCCTCGTCGGTAGCCTCACTCTCGCACCGCACGCTCTCGCCGAACCCACCACTCCCACCCCCGAACCCACCCAGGTTCCCGCCAGCCCTTACAGCTACGCAGCCATCGGAGACTCCGCCACCGTCGGCGGATCCTGGTTCGCCCCCTTGGGGGATCTATGCGGCCGTAACCGTGTGGACTACCCCAACGTCCTCGCCAACAACACCGGACTGCAGCTTAATGAAACTGCCTGCTACGGCGCCACCACCAGCAACTACCAGTGGACGCGCCCCGCCGGCATCCTCAACTCCCCCAACCCGCCGCAAGTTAAGGCCATCGACAAGAACACCCGTATGGTCACCATCCAGCTGGGCTTGCGTGACATTGTGGGAGACGGTACGAACTCGCTGCTCACCAAATGCGTCAGTGCGTGGGGCAAAGAGTACACCAGCATGCTCAGCGGCCAACCTACTGAACTCACCGGCAGCCCCTGCCGCGACACCTACGGCAAGGCCACCCTGAAAAAGTTTGATGGCCTGCAAGCCCGCCTGGCTGCCATCTATGCCAACGCCAAGACCCGCACTACCAGCGACACCCTGGTGGTCGCGGTCGGCTACGCCCCACTGTTTAATGGCGCCAAGAATTGTTGGGAGGGGCAGCTGATTCCGGCTCGCGACCGCCAGTTCTATAACGACATTTACCGTAAGCTCAACCACACTATCCGCCAGGCAGCCCGCCAAGCTGGAGTTCCGTCCTTTGTCCCCTCTAAGGACTTGGGTATCCGCTCTAGCTGCGGCGTTCCCGGTTTGCGCTTCACCAGCCTCACCGGCTTGCCGGAGGCCTCATATCCGATGGGCCCCACTGTTGCTGGCCAGGCACACATCGCTCTCACCCTTGAGCAGATGTGGAAGGGCTGGAAGAGCACCCACTCGTCGCTTAAGTAGCGGTAAGGGAGGGGTGACGGCGGAGTGCTCACCAGCGTGCAGCACCGTCACCCTCCCCCACCAGCACTAACAACACAACCGCCACCAGCACCAGCACCAGCGCCACAACACCGCCACCGCCATATCCGCCCACCGCCATATCCGCCCACCACCATCACCCACCTAAGGACCCTGGCCACCATGGACCCCTCCACCCCCTCCACCGGCTCCACCGGCTCCACCGCTTCCTCGGCCACCCGTCCCCGACGGCTCCCCCGCACCCTTATCGCCGGCGCCAGCGCACTCCTTCTGGCGGGCAGCCTAGCCACCCTCACCGCTTGCGGTGGTGGAGACGACACCACCCCGCCCGGCGTCATTCGCGTCTACGGGTCCGAACCCCAACACCCCCTCATCCCCACCAACACCAACGAGACCGGCGGCGGCGACATCCTCCGCTACCTCTTCACCGGCCTTACCCAGTACGACAACGACGGCACGATGGAAATGGCCCACGCCAAATCCATCACTGCCAACAGCAACTCCACCCAATTCACCATCACCCTCAAACCCGGCTGGATCTTCAGCAACGGCGAACCCGTCACCGCGCAAAGCTACGTCGACGCCTGGAACTATGGGGCCTGCGGCAAAAACCTCCAACTCAACCAAAGCTTCTTTAGCACTATCGAGGGCTACAAAGACGTCATCCCCGCCGACAACACCAACTGCCACATGCGGGGCCTCACCGTCACCAGCCCACTCAGCTTCACCGTCACCCTCAACCAGCCCGAAGCTGGCTTCCCCCTCCGCCTGGGCCACACCCCCTATATGCCGCTTCCCCGCGTCGCCTACCAGGACATGAAAGCCTTCGGCGAACACCCCATCGGCAATGGCCCCTACAAACTCATCGATGGCCAAGCATGGCTGCACAACGACCGGGTCATGACGGAAGTCAATCCCACCTTCAAAGGCGACCCCAAAGCCCGCAATGAAGGCATCTGGTGGATCTTCTACACCAATCCCGACACCGCCTACGCAGACCTCCTCGGAGGCATGCTCGACACCGTCGGCAGCACCGTCGGCCCCACCGCCCTCCCCAACTTCCAAACCGATTTCCCCCACAGCAACAGCAACAAACCCACCGCCAGCTCCACCGCCTTCGTCGTCCCAGAGTGGCTCCCCCACTTCAAAGGCGAAGAAGGACGCCTCCGCCGCGCCGCCCTCTCCATGTCCATCAACCGGCCGCTCATCACGGAGAAAATCTTCTTCGGCACCCGCACCCCTGCCAAAGAATTTACCTCCCCCACTCTGGGCGACGTGGACCTCAATGTCCCCGGCGCCAGCGTCCTCACCTACAACCCCACAAAAGCCCGCCAATTGTGGAAACAGGCCAACACAATCAGCCACTGGAGCGGCACCTTCCAGATTGGTTACAACGCTGACGGCGGCCACCAGCAGTGGGTCGACGCCGTCTGCAATAACCTCCACCAAACCCTCGGCATCACCGCCCACGGCAAGGCCTACCCCACCTTCAAACAATTACGCGACGAAATCACCCAACGTACCATCACAGTAGCCTTCCGCTCCGGCTGGATGGGCGACTATCCCTCCGTCTATAACTTCCTTGAACCCCTCTACGTAACAGGCGCCTCCGCCAACGATGGCAATTACTCCTCCCCCGAATTCGACCGGCTCATCTCCCAGGCCGCCGCCTCCTCCTCCATCGCCGAATCGAAGAAGTACTACCGCAAAGCTCAAGCCATCCTCATGCGGGATCTCCCCGCCATCCCCCTGTGGTACCCCAACGCCTCCACCTCCTGGAACCCGGAGTTGCGGAACGTCCACATCATGTGGAACGGCTACCCCAACTACACGCTCATCCAGAAGCCCACACCTGCCAAGGAGAAGTAACACATGGGCTGGTACATCATTAAACGGATAGGGCAAATGGTCCCTGTCTTCTTCGGCGCCACCTTCCTCATCTACGCCATGGTGTTCCTCACCCCCGGCGACCCGGTGGCAGCCCTCGCAGGTGACAAACCCCTCACCCCCGAACTCGTCACCGCCCTCCGCGACCAATACCACCTCAATGACCCCTTTATCGTCCAATACGGGCTCTACCTCAAAGGTATCTTCACCGGAGACTTCGGCACCACCTTCAGTGGCCGCCCCGTCATCGACGAAATTTCCCGCGCCTTCCCCATCACGGTGAAACTCGCCATCATGGCACTCGTCATCGAAACCGTCTTCGGCATTGGCTTCGGCGTCGTTGCCGGCCTGAAGAAGGGCGGCTGGTTCGACTCCACCCTGCTGGTAGTCTCGCTGGTCATCATTGCCGTCCCCACCTTCGTCCTCGGCTTCGTCGCCCGCTTCCTCTTCGGCATCAAGTGGGGCATCGTCCCGCCCACCGTCGGCGGCGACCCCAGCTTCGTCAACCTCCTGCTACCCGCCTTCGTACTGGGGTTGGTGTCCTTCGCCTACGTCCTCCGCCTTACCCGCTCCAGCATTTCTGAAGTAATGGAAGCCGACTATGTGCGCACCGCCACCGCTAAAGGCCTCAGCCGGCCCGTCGTGGTGGTCCGCCACATCCTGCGCAACTCACTGATCCCCGTCGTCACCTTCATTGGCACCGACCTGGCCGGCCTGATGGGAGGCGCCATCGTCACCGAAGGCATCTTTAACGTGCCCGGTATCGGTGGCCTGGTCTACCGGGCCGTCATGCTCGGCGAGGCCCCCACCGTGGTATCTATCGTCACCCTACTCGTCATAATCTACATGCTGGCTAACCTGCTGATTGACCTCCTCTACGCTGCCCTCGACCCGAGGATCCGCTATGCCTAAACACCCTGAAAACCCCACCGCCCAGCCCACAGACACCGCCAAACACCACACCGGTGCCCACCCGGCTACACAGCCTGCCACCACTGCCAGCCAGCCAGCCGGTAACCCCATTGAGCTCAGCGCCAACAACCCGCAGGAAATCTCTGCGGATACGTTCGTGGCAGAAGTCGACCAGCTGGAACCCGATACTCCACCCGCCGGCATGTGGATGGAAGCCTGGCGTCGCCTGCGCGTCCGCCCCCTCTTCTGGATCTCCGTCACCATCATCGTTCTGGTCCTCCTCATCGCCGCCTTCCCCGGCCTCTTTACCCACATCGACCCCACCGAAGGCAACCTCCTCAACTCCCTAGAAAACGCCAAGCCCGGCCACCCCTTTGGCTTCACCCAACAGGGCTACGACGTGTACGCCCGCGTCATCTACGGTGCCCGCGCCTCCGTCGTCGTCGGCATCTCCGTCACCCTCTTCGTCACCCTTATCGGCGTCCTCATGGGAGCCCTCGCCGGCTACTACGGCGGCTTCCTCGACTCGCTGCTCAGCCGCATCACCGACATCTTCTTCGCTATCCCCCTGCTGCTGGCCGGCATCGTCCTCATGCAGCTCTTCCCGCAACGCACCATCGGCACCGTCATCCTCGTCCTCTCCGTCTTTGGCTGGGCACAGATGGCCCGCGTGGTGCGCGGCGCCGTCATCACCGCAAAGAATAACGACTACGTGCTGGCCGCCCGGGCAGTCGGCAAGTCTCGCCTCTCTATCCTTTTCACCCACGTCCTCCCCAACTGCCTGGCCCCCATCATCGTCATGGCCACCACCTCCCTGGGCGTCTTCATCGTCGCGGAAGCTACTCTGTCCTTCCTCGGTATCGGCCTGCCCTCCACTACCATCAGCTGGGGCAACGACATCTCCGTCGCCCAGCAGACACTCCGCCAAGCCCCCCTCACCCTCTTCTGGCCCTCCCTCGCCCTCGCCCTCACCGTGCTCGGCTTCATCCTGCTCGGTGACGCACTGAAGGACGCCCTGGACCCGAAGGAACAACGCCGCGGACGGAAGGGATAACGACATGACAGACCGCACCCCCCTCCTTGAGGTGAAAAACCTCAACATTGCCTTCGGTTCCGTCAAGGACCCCAAACCCACTGTCCACGACGTCAACTTCCAGATCTACCCCGGCGAAACCGTCGCCATTGTCGGCGAATCCGGCTCTGGCAAGTCCACCACTGCCCACGCCATCATCGACCTCCTCCCCGGCAGCGGCCACGTCACCAGCGGCTCCATCACCTTCACAGGTGACGAACTGGTCGGCGCCAGCAGTACCAAGATGACGTCCCTACGCGGCAGCCAAATCGGCTTGGTCCCCCAAGACCCCATGACCAACCTCAACCCAGTGTGGACCATCGGCCGGCAGATCACCGAAGCGCTCGCCGCCAACAACGTCGCCAAAGGCGCCGCCGCCAAAAAACGCGCCTGCGAACTCCTGGCCGAAGCCGGTATGCCCAACCCGGAAACCCACCTCAAGCAGTACCCGCATGAGTTCTCCGGCGGCATGTGCCAGCGCGCCCTCATCGCCATCGGCCTGCATGCCCGCCCCGCCCTCCTCATCGCCGACGAGCCCACCTCCGCCCTCGACGTCACCGTCCAGAAACAGATCCTTGACCACCTGCAGGGCCTCATCGAGACCCTCGGCACCGCCGTCCTCCTCATCACCCACGACCTCGGCCTCGCCGCCGAACGCGCCAGCCGCGTCATCGTCATGCAGCACGGCCGTATCGTCGAACAAGGCCCCTCCCGGGAGATCCTCACTAACCCGCAGCACCCCTACACCAAGCAGCTCATCGCCGCCGCCCCCAGCCTGGCCGCCCGCCGCTCCGAAACCCGCCACCAGCGAGCCATCGACGGCGGCCTCACCCTCCTTGAGGTGAAAGGCGCCACCAAGCGCTTCCTGCTGCCCGACTCCCGCCCCTGGAAAAAGAACTACTTCACCGCCGTCGACAAGGTAGATCTAGCCATCCGCCAAATGCACACCACCGCCATTGTCGGCGAATCCGGCTCCGGCAAATCCACCCTCGCCAAAATGATGCTGGGTCTGCTGGAACCCACCGAAGGTGAGGTAACTTACGAGGGCAAATCCATCCGCAAGATGCACCGTGACGACGAGCTGAGCTTCCGCAAACGTGTCCAGCCCGTCTTCCAAAACCCCTACGGCACCCTCGACCCCATGTGGTCGGTCTTCAACATCATCGAAGAGCCCCTCAAAGTACACCACCTGGGCGACAAGAAAACCCGCACCCGGCGCGTCAGCGAAATCCTCGACCGGGTAGCCCTCCCCCAGTCCATGCTGCGCCGCTACCCCATGGAACTCTCCGGTGGCCAACAGCAGCGCGTCGCCATCGCCCGCGCCCTCGTGTTGGAGCCGGAACTCATCATCTGTGACGAGGCTGTCTCCGCCCTGGATGTACTGGTGCAGGCGCAGATCCTGGAGCTGCTCAACGAGCTCCAGCGGGACCTCGGTCTCACCTACGTGTTCATCACCCACGATTTGGCGGTGGTGAAGCAGATCGCCGACGACGTGGTCGTGATGCGCGATGGCGCCATTGTGGAGCGCGGGGAGACGGACGAACTGTTCGCCCACCCGCAGCAGGAATACACGCAACGGCTGTTGGACGCTATCCCCGGCGCAAAGATCCTCGGCTAGGCGGCGATTGCCGTTCTGCTGGCGGAGATTTCACTTGTCTCCGCTGGTAGTCCGGCTGGCTGCGGCGAGACGTGCGGGGTAACGTCACAAGTATGAAGAATCGTCGCTTTGCAGCTGCCGGCCTCGTTGCCGTGGCCGCCGCTGCCATTCTTACCGCTTGCCAATCCTCCACCTCAACCAACGCCTCCAGCACCAGCTCCAGCGCCACCTCTACCACCACCACAACCACCACGCACATTCCGCTACCTGCCTCCGCCATGGAGAACGGCGTCACCCACAACTGTGGTGCCGTCGAGGGGCACGGCACGCTGTTCATCAAGGAAAGCACCATTCCCTGCATGGAGGCCAAGGGCATTATCAACATCTACTTGAACGACCCCAGCGTGCAGCACGAGGGTAACGCCAGTGTCGCCAAACTGGGCGACTGGACGTGTTCCACCAGCACCGCCGCCATTGCCGCCACTAACGGCTACGCGCTCTCCTGCAGGCGGGAAGCCGACCCAGAGATCATCGTCATCCCCGAGAAGCCCATCGAGGCCCCCGCGCAGTAGCCGCAGCGTCGCTGTGCAGCAACCGCAGCGTAGTGGCACAGAAGCAGCAGCGTAGCTGTGGTGACGCACTGGCTCGCCTCACTGATCCCAGGGCTATACGCACAACTATAAGAACAGAGGCGCCCCTCTACCCAGGGAGCGCCTCTGTTGGCTTATGACGTTAGGGCCAGACGGCCGGGTCAGCTGGCGCGGACCGGCAGCCGACAAGTCGAATTCAGCTAGAACGCGCCACGGTTGGTGCGCTCGTCGCGGATGTGGTCCACAATGCCCGGATCCACCAAGGTGGACAGGTCACCCAGTGGCTTGTCCGTATCCAACGCCCGCACCACTCGGCGCATAATCTTGCCAGAACGGGTGCGCGGCAGGTCGCCTACAAAGTAGACGCGGGCCGGCTTAGCAATGGGAGAAATCTGCTGGGAGACACTCTCCCGCAGGTCGGCGGCCAGTTTCTCGGCAGCCTCCTGGTCCTCCAACAGATGGTGGGAACGGCCACGCACCACCACGTAGGCCACCACAATCTCGCCCTTGCTCTCGTCGGGCACCCCAATGACGGCGGTTTCCGCCACATCGTAGGCGCTACCGATCACAGACTCGATCTCGGCGGTGGACAGCCGGTGCCCGGCTACGTTAATGACGTCGTCGGCGCGGCCCAGAATCCAAATGTCCCCGTCCTCGTCTCGCTTCGCGCGGTCACCGGTAACGTAGTAGCCCTTGTGGGCGAACTGCTTGAAGTAGGCACGGTAGAAGCGGCCTTCGTCTCCCCACACGCCGCGCAGCATACTGGGCCACGGGTGGGTGATGACGAGGAATCCTTCTTCCCCGTTGGGTACTTCTTCGCCCTGCTCGTCGACAATGGCGACGGCGATGCCGCTGACGGGTTGCTGGGCAGAGCCGGCTTTCAGCGGCTTATAGCGCCAGCGGGGGCGGATGGCGTGGGAGCCGGTTTCGGTTTGCCACCAGGTGTCCACGACGGGAGTAGTGCCGTCACCAATGTGGTCACGGAACCAGTGCCAGGCTTTTTCGCCGATGGGTTCACCGACGGTGCCCAGCAGGCGGAGGTTGGACAGGTCGTGCGATTCGGGGATCTGGTGGCCTTGGCCGGCGAGGGATCGGACCAGAGTAGGTGAGGTGTAGTACACCGTCACCCCATATTTTTCGATGATCTCGAAGTGCCGGTGGAAGGTGGGATAGTTGTAGACGCCCTCGTACATGACGGAGGTGGTACCGGTCAGCAGGGGTCCGTAGACAGCGTAGGTGTGGCCGGTAATCCAGCCGATGTCGGCGGTGCACCAGTAGATGTCTTTAGTAAGGTTGACGCGTCGGTCAGCGGTGACGAAGTCGAAGCTGGAGAGCATGGTGGATAGTGCTCCCACCAGGTAGCCGCCGGTGGAGTGGATGACGCCCTTGGGTTTGCCGGTGGTGCCGCTGGTGTAGAGCAGGAACAGCGGGTTTTCGGCGGGCATGGGCCGGTAGCGGTGGGTGGTGGACTGAGGGTCGACGACGTCGTGCCACCAGAAGTCGCGGCCCTCCTTCATGGGGGTGTCTTGGCCGGTGCGTTTTACCACCAGCACGGATTCCACGTGTAGCTCACCGTCTTCATCCTCGGCGGGGGTGCTGAGCGCGTCGTCGACGATGGTTTTGAGGGCGAGGGCTTTGCCGCTACGGAATTGGCCGTCGGAGGTGATGACGATGCGGGCGCCGGAGTCGATGAGGCGTTGACGCAGTGCTGGTGCGCTGAAGCCGCCGAAGACGACGGTGTGGATGATGCCGAGGCGGGCGCAGGCCAACATGGTGATGACGGCTTCGGGGATGCCGGGGAGGTAGATGGCGGCGCGGTCGCCAGTGCGGAGGCCGAGGGTGGTCAGATAGTTGGCGGCTTTGCACACCTCATCGAGGAGTTCGCGGTAGGTGATGTCGCGGGTGTCGTTGGGGTCTTCGCCGATCCAGTGGTAGGCGATGACCTCTCCGCGGCCCGCGTCGACGTGGCGGTCGAGGCAGTTGGCTGCGGCGTTGAGAGTGCCGCCGTCGAACCAGCGGGCGCGAGGGGTGTCGCTCCAGTCGAGGACGGTGGTCCAGGGGGTGTCCCAGTCAAGGTCTCGGGCGGCAGTTTCCCAGTATTCGACGATGTCGTCATCAATGGTGATGGCGCCTTGGTCGAGGCGGGTGACGGGGGCGGCAGGGTCTAGGAGCTGTTCACCGGGGTTGTGGGGAGTAGCTGCCTGTTCTGTGGTGGACATTCTCTGTCACCTCCTGTGTGTGTGGCTCTGTATATGGGGTGGAACAGCGGGCCGCACCGGGTTATTCCGTATTTCCGGTTTTCTGTGGAGTTTCGGTGGAGGTGGTGACGGGTCGCTCGCCGTCTGCTGAGGTGGAGCCCTGCCGGTACTTGCCACTAGCGTGGTGTGCTACCGCAGCATGCGGACGGAATTTTTGTGGTTGTATACAGCAAGGTGGTCTGCTGTGCGGGTGCACTGCAGACCACCTTGTGGTGCGCGATGACGCAGGTGATGGTGCCCTTGTTCCAGGTTGGGATTCCCGGAGGGGGGTTGCTACCTTGTGCGGTTAGTGGGCAACCATCTCGAGGCCGGCTTTTTCGGCGAGGGTGTTTGCGGCGACGTGGCCGAACACCAGGGCTGCACCGATGGAGGTGCCACCAGCGGTGTAGGTGTGGCCGACGATGGACTTGGTGGTATTACCGGCGGCGTAGAGACCTTCGATAACGGAACCGTCTTCACGAGTTACTTCTGCCTTGGTGTTGATGACGAGGCCGCCGGAGGTTCCGATATCACCGGGGTAGACCTGGGTGGCGTAGAAGGGGCCCTTCTCCACGGTGCCCAGGGACGGGTTGGGCTTGTGGTAGCGGTCTCCGTAGAACCAGTCGTGTTCGTTTTCACCACGGTGGAAGTCTTCGTCGATGCCGGTCTTGGCGTAGCTGTTGAAGGTGTTGACAGTTTTCTTCAGCTGGTCGATCGGCACGTTGATCTTGCTGGCCAGTTCTTCCAGGGTAGCGGCCTTGATCATGGCGCCGGATGTGAAGAATTCCTTCGGCAGCGGGATGCGTGGCATATAGCCGTAGGCGAAGGCGTACTTGTTGCGGCATTGGGTGTCGAAGATCAGCCAGGCGGGCATGTTGTCGGCCGGGCCGTCACCCTTGCCGAACTTGCCGCCATAGAGGCCTTGGCCGGCGGTGCAGTACGGCAGGGCTTCGTTCATGAAGCGGTTGCCGTCGCTGTTGACGATGAGGGTGTGGGGGACGGAGCGGTCAGGGACGATGAAGCGTTCTTCGTCGTCGACGACGATGGCGGTCCACATCTTGGCCTTGGGCAGCTGGATGACGGGAGACCAGATGGCGTCGGCCATGTTGTCTATGGCGGCGCCATACTTCAGTCCGATGTTGATGCCGTCACCGGTGTTGCCTTCGGCGCCTACGGTCCAGGTGCCGTTGATGGGGTGCCGCTGGTATTTCTTGCGCATTTCATCGTTGCGCTCGAAGCCGCCGCAGCCCAGGATGACACCGTGCTTGGCGTTGACGGTGATCTCCTTGCCGTTCTGTTCGAAGATGGCGCCGGTGACTTTGTTGCCGGTCATGACGATGTCCTTGAGGGCGGTTTCCATGTGGACGTCGACGCCGGCGCGCAGGCAGGAGTGCATGATGGAGGCGGTGAGGCCAGCACCCATGGTGCGGGGAGTCTTGCCGAAGACGATGTTGGGGATGTTGCGGAGGGCCAGTTTGGCGAGGCGCAAGTAGGGCTTCCAATGCGACATGAAGAGCAGGATGTCGGCGGAGTCGAAGGAGTTGAGGTCCATTGGGATGGCCGGCTTGAAGTAGGCTCCGACCTGGTTATCCTTCCACTTGCCCAGGAGGTTGGCGTCGAAGGGACCGGCTTCTACGCCACGGCCGGTGGGTTGTGCGCCAGGGGCATCAAGCCAGTAGTCGGGGTAGCCGTCCATGCGGCGCCAGATGAGGCCGGGGCAGTTGGCGGAGAGGAAGTCCATGGCTTTCTCACCGTTGTCCAGGAAGGAATCAATCATTTCGTCGGAAGTGCAGTCGCCGACGCAGGCCTTCATATATTGGCGTCCGAGTTCCTTGTTGTCATTGCCGCCCACACGTTGGAGCTGCTTGTTACCGGGAACCCACACCATGCCTGCAGATTTAGCGGTGGAGCCGCCCCACTTGTCGGATTTTTCAGCAAGGAGGACTTTAAATCCGCGCTTGGCTGCGGTGAGCGCTGCGCTGAGGCCTGCTGCACCGGATCCAACTACGACGACGTCATAATCTTTATCCATGCGATATCACAACCTTTGTGTGAGAGTAGGGGAAAAGCCTGCTCGGTTAATGAGCCACTAACGGAAACTATACGGGCAGCTGAGACGCCTTGAATGGGAAACCGGCATTGTTTTTAGACACACTAGTTTTTTCGCGTAGTTTTTAGTGTTGTCTTGTCTCTTTCTTAGTTTGTGAGCGTTCGTTTCACTGTGAAGCAGCGGTCAGCGAGGAGACCGACGCTGTGCTCGCCGTATTTTTCGTAGCCGCTCTTGTAGCGGTTGAAAGCAGTTTGAGCGAGGGCGGTGGCGGTAGCGGTGCGGTGGAATGTGACGGTGTAGCCGCCTTCATAGAAGTCTAGAATGGCATACCCGCCTGGATAGGGGCCTGCTGCGCCGAGCTGGGCGAACTGTGGGCCGCCTGGGAGATCAGGGGCATCGCGGTGGGCGCGGTGAGTGTGCCCTGCTGCCATGAAAAATACACCTGGAGCCTTCTGGAAGAGCTGTTGAAGCTGGAGGGCGTCTTTTGCATTCACAATATTGGGGCGCATATCGGAGCGAGCGGCTGCTTCGGTAACGGGGTGGTGCGCCATGACGATGGTGGGGCGGTAGGGATCTGCTGCGAGCAGTTTTTCAATCTGGGTGAACTGCTGGCTGGTGATGTGTCCGCCGGTAAGCCCTGGGTAGGAAGTGTCGATACCGAGAACACGGAACCCGTGGTCGCGTACTATCCAGGCGTGTTGCGGGGCAAGATGGGGGAAGACTGCCGCAATGGGGTCTTTATCCTGCGAGTAGTTGAGGGGATCGGTGAGAGCAGCATAACCGTCGTGATTTCCACGGGTAAGGAAGTAGTTTTTGTGGTACTGACCAAAGGTGTCCAAGAGTTCTTTGAGGCGTCTGGCTTCAGCAAGGCTACCGTTGTCGCAGAGGTCTCCGTTGATATAGATGCGGTCGATGCCGCGACGTTTAACATCGGAGAGCATCCCCATGATCATCGCTTCGGGCCAAGGTTCTGTGGTGACGGAGTGACCTTTTTTACCGAGATGAATGTCGTTGGAGATAGCCATGGAATGTAGGTAGCGTCCACCAGGGCGGGACAAGGTGTGAACCTTGCCTTGGGTTTCTGGCTCTTTGTTGCGGATGGTGAACCAGAGCCCGGGGGTAGCCACCCTACCGAGGGAACGACACTCAAACCGGTAGGTGGTGTTCGGGCGAAGCCCAGTGATGGTAACGAAGTGTAGACCGGTTCGCGAGTAGGACTGGTGCACGCGGGTGAGCGGTCCGGTGGTTTTGTCAGAGAGCCACACTTCGGCGTCGGAAGCACGCCGTTCATTGGGGAAAAGATGTGGGGTGTGGGGGGTGCGGTAGACGCTCCAAGAAAAGGTGATGGAGGTGGGGGTGACCGTTGGTATTTCGAGATCGGTGACGGTGTAGGCTTCGTCAGGTGCTGTCGTGCTCGCCACAGGAGGGTTCGCATGCGCGACAGGTGCGGGTGGCAGAGCAGCGTCGTTAATGGTGGTGGCGGAGGCTGGAGTCTCTCCGAAAGCGGGAAGTGCAGCGGAAAGAAGAGTTGCTCCGGCACCGGTGAGGAAATGCCTGCGGGTATAAGAAGTCACGTTTTGGACACTAAGGTAACTGTCTCTTTCTGCCAAGCTACTGAGAAAACTTTTTGTAGGTGTATTCCCCTTGTCATACTTTTTATTCAGCAGCCCAATGCTTCTCACGTAGCTACGAACCGACGCGGAAGCGGCGGAGTGGGTATGTTTATGGAGTTTTTATTATGAGGGGTGTTGAGCGGTGGAGGCTCTGAAGTTTTTCGTGTTGAGAGGATCCTTCTGGTAGTCCTCGGTGGGCAGGATACCCAGAAACCGCCCTCCTGACGGGTAGGGGAGGGCGGTTTGGGCGTCAGCGTACGTACTTCCAGGGTGTGGCAACCCTAAGATTTTCGCTAGTTCTTGGCGGGTTGTGCCTGGGGATTATCGAAGATGCGGGGACGTTGAGGGACGTCCTTGTCGTGTTTCTTCCACTTTTCCTCGCGTTTGAGGGGGCGAGGAATAGTCCATCCGACGACGGGTACCTGGAAGTACATGTCGGCAGGAAGGGTATAGGTGCCGCGTTGTTCAGCGAGGTTGGCATCCTCTTCGATCATGTCAGGGCTGCGACGCCACTTGGTGGGCTTGCCAGCATCCCGGGTGAGGCAGAGGGAGCGGGTGACTCCATGAACCACCGGGTGGATGTAATCGGGGTAGAAGAAGAGTAGCGGGACAACGTTGGGGACGAGGTTGAGCTCCCATTCGGGGCCACCGATGATGCTGTAGATTATGCCGCAGATGGTGGTAATGGGGCTGAACTGCTTCTCCACGATGGTGCTGACGAGTTTGTCAGCGATGAAGCTGCCGACGATGGGAACGACAGAACCGCCCACCGCACCGGCGACTTTACCGGCGACTGCACCGGCGACTTTACCGGGAATTTGGGTGGGGTAGCAGGCGATGTCCTTGAAGGCGGGTACGACCAGCTGTACAGCGGCAGTGATAGTTTTGTCGCCCAGGCCTTGTACAAGGAGTTTCCACATGATGGAGGTGATTTTCTCGGCGATGTCGGCGGTGAGCGTGTAGATGTTCATGCCGTTTTCGACTGTGAGGTTACCGGCGGGCATCCACTGCCAGGCTCGCCCGTCGAAGGGGGAGGTGGCGACGGTGAAGACATAGGTAACGGTGGGATCGTCGATGAGTTCGATTATGCCGCCAACCTGGTCGGATCGCATGGGGATGGTGCCCTTGTTGACCTTGATGGTGTTGAGTTGGTCGAGGTAGACCTTGGTGGCGAGGCTGAAGAGGCCCTGGAATTCGGGGCGTACTTGCTTGCCCATGCCGTCGATGACCTCGGTGGAGATTTCGCGGAGGGTGTATTCGCTGAGCGGCCGGCAGGTTTCGCTGGCTACGCTGAGGCCGTCAACAATCTTTTGGATGTCGGTGGCTTGCTTTCCGGGGAACGTGTTGGGGTTCTTGATGGGCTTGGGGTTGTGGTTGTAGACGTGCGGGGTGGAACCGGAGGGCTTGGTGTTGATGCACCGGTTCTGGAGTTGTTCCTGTACGAATCCGCCGATTTTTTGAATGGCTGTGGGGGCGTACTTGGCGGTGAGTTTGGGGATGGTGAGTGGGGAGACGCTGAAGATGTGGAGGAAGCTGACGGTGAGGACGTCGGGCATGACCTTTCCCCATAGTTCGACGGGGATGCCGCCGAAGTAGAGGAGGGTGAGGACGCTTTCGATGGCTTCGTTGAGGGTGATGTTCTTCAGCTGGATGGTGTCATTCCACCCGTTGTTGTGGCCCTTCATGATGGTGCTGACGACGAGGTTGACGACGTGGTCGTCTACCTCGCGGGAGGGTCCACCGATTTGGGAGGAGGGAGTGTTGACGAGGAGTCGATTGATCTCCACGTTACCGAGCTTGGCACCGTATGTGCGGGCGTTGTCCTCGAACTTTTGTTGTTGTTCAGGGTTGCCAGCAAAGGTGCCGGAGAGGGCGTCGACGGTGAGGTTAAATATTCCGCCGAGGGTGAGGTCGTCGGATGTTTCGCAGTAGGCATTCTGCGCAGCGGCGCTGGATTGGAGTGCGGGTGCGGTAGTGGCTGCGGCGGGAGCCGGGGCAGTTACTGCAGGGGCTGCGAGTGCTACTGCTGTCACCAAAGACACGATTGTCGTGGCGCAGCGGGACACGGGCGCTTTCCTTTCGGGAGAGGTGGGGAGCGTTAAGGGGTGTATACACCAGAGATATACGTTGCAAGTGTAGATCTAGGGGACTTTTTCGTTAAAGGTTTGCGACAGTATTTTTTGTGTTGTTCATCTGTTTATAACCTTCTGAACTGCATTTTTATAAGGTCAACCGTCCAATATAACTGTTCAAAATGGGTGTTCAGAAGTTCTCGGAACGCCGTCACTGTAGTAATACTTTGTAGATAGACTACTGCCCCGATTCTGACGAACCGGGGCAGTAGTGACGTTATGCGGTTAGCGCATCGGGGGCAGGTCCGCCACCAGAGGAGAAGGCGACGGGTCCCGTCGGCGGGTTTAGAGGTGGCGATTCACCCAGTTGATGACGTAGTCGATCACCTGGTCGCGCACTACTTCGTTCATGGTTTCGTGCATGAGGCCTGCCCAGAACACGAATTCCTTGTCCTTGGAACCAATGGCGTTAGCCCAGTTGACGGACAGCGCGGAGGGCACGAGGCCATCCTTCTGGCCGTGCATGATGAGGGTGGGGCGGGTGTAGGCCTTGGCGTTGTAGGTGGCATAGATGATGCCGTCGATCATCTGTACGGCGGTGGAGGCGCTGAAGCTCTTGGCGTTCAGTGGGTCCTTCTGGTAGTCCTCGGTGACCTTGGGGTCGGAGCAGACGCCGGAGGCGAGGCTGTTCGGGATCTCAATCTTGGCGAGAGCATCCGGGCTAGCAGATTCGGCCTTACGGGTCTGCTCCTCGGTTAGCACGGAAGGCAGCACACCCTTGAAGCCGAGGATGCTGGAGAGGGGGAGCTTTTCGGAGATGGTGGGATCCAGCTTAGTGTTCGCTGCCGGCAAACCCTTGGGGGTAATGACTTTGGGCTGCAAAGTGTTCTTACCGTAGGGGTTCCAACCGATGCCACCACCGTTAGTGATGGTGCCGTCCATATCGTTAGGGTACTTAGTTTCTAGCATCTGGGTGGCGAAGGCACCCATGGAATGGCCGAGAACGAAGACCTTCTTGCCCTTATTCTGGGCCTTGGCGGTCATGAGAACATGGTGGATGTCGTCAATGAGGTAGTCGAAGGAGTTGACATTGCCCTTTTGGGTCTTGGTGTAGGGTTCGGCAGACTTACCGTGGCCGCGATGGTCCATGCGATAGACGGAGAAACCAGCAAGGTTAAGGCGGTAGGTGAGATAGTCGTAGCGCCCGGAGTGTTCTGCCAGACCGTGGACAACGACGATGGCGGCCTTGGGCTTCGCCACGGTGTTGTACTTGTAGTAGATCTTGGGGTGCGTGGAGCTGGCGGAGGTGAAGTAGCCGTCCGTCACCTTGGCGTTGGACGCCACCATACCGTGAAGCTGATGCGGGTACGGGGTGTATGAGGGTGCGGCGGCGGCAGTGCTGACGGTACCAAAGCTGATGGCAGCTACGGACACCATGGCAAGTGCGCCGGAGAGAATGCGATTCCGCATGGGAGTAGTCCTATCTCTGTGAATAGTGGGAAAGCGGCATCACCGCGTGCTGCGTTAACAAGAGCACAGGTTTAGGGAGATGTGCTTTATTAGCTCATATTAATCTTTTGTCCAGAATGTGTTATGGAGGTTACCGTCAGTTGCATTCACCCCCTCAGCCAGGGATAGCGGCTGAGGGGGTGAAGAATATTTGTTACGAACGAGGTTTCAACTCTTAGTGGCCCTTTTTAGCGTTACGCTTTGCCATGGCACGGGTGAGGGCGCGCGGCGCAGCGTTGGGCAGGAAGTGTTGGTGGCTGAGGGCGCGGGCCTGTTTGCCAACGGCCCAGTGGAGACGCGAACTCTTCTGCTTCTCTGGGCGAGTGGCGGTCCATACGACGTCGGTAACGTCGCTGACGGTGAGCTTGAGGCCGAGGGTTTTGAGGATGGGGATGGTGTAGCCCTTTTCGAGTTCCTTCTCCACCATGTCGGTCTTGACGAAGAGCGGGTTCACATCGATGATGCGGATGCCATACTTCATGAATTCAATATCGAGGGCTTCGGTGAGGCCACGGATGGCGAACTTGGCGGCGGAGTAGACGGCCAGGTCCGGAGTGCCGACGAAGGAGGCGGCGGAGGAGATGTTGACGATCTGGGCACCGGGGGTGTTCTTGAGGTAGGGCAGGGCGGCGTGGATGCCGTTGATGTAGCCCATAACGTTGACGTCGAAGAGGCGCTTTTCGTCTTCGAACTTCTGGGTTTCAAATTCACCGATGACGGCGACGCCGGCATTATTGATGAGAATGTCGAGGCGGCCATCGGTGTGCTTCATGAAGTCTTCAATGGCGCGCTTGTAGTCCTCAGGATCTGAGGAGTCCATTTTGCCTTGCACAACGTTGGGATCATTCTGGCCCCACTCGAAATGTCCCGAGCGGGTGTAGGCACCGACAAGGTAGCCTTCCTTGGCGAATCGCTCAGCGATGTCGCGGCCGATGCCACGTCCGGC
Source organism: Lawsonella clevelandensis (assembly GCF_001293125.1). Classification (NCBI taxonomy): domain Bacteria; kingdom Bacillati; phylum Actinomycetota; class Actinomycetes; order Mycobacteriales; family Lawsonellaceae; genus Lawsonella; species Lawsonella clevelandensis. Next base: position 1,067,961 of record NZ_CP009312.1, on the reverse strand, counting down.
ACCAGAAACAAATACGGTTTTTTGTGTCATACCCTCTTTATCGGTTCCGCTCTGCAATGCGTTACTCCCCTTCTTTTCTCTGTAGATTTCGCTAACGCTGTAGTTGTTGCTGTCGTTAGCGCTGGCGCTGTCGTTGGTGTTAGCGCTGTCGTTGGTGTTAGCGCTGTCGTTGGTGTTAGCGCTGTCGTTGTCGCTGTCGACGATTTCCGCGGGACTCGTCCCCCTATCTCTGCTAGTGAAAGCTCTACCACTAGTTATAAGTTTAGCCTTACATTGCTTGTAAAAAGATAAGGGAAAGGGTTGTATAGGGGTATGACCAAAGCTAACTCTGAATTCCACAAGCTGCTGCAAGAGCAGATCGAACACGAACTGGCCTCTTCCAACCAGTACCTGGCCATGTTCATCCACTATGATAACCTCGACATGCCCCAAATGGCCGGCGTCTTCAAAACCCACGCCGACGAGGAATACGACCACGCCATGCAGATGATCCAGTATCTGCAAGACGCCAACATCAAGCCCGACGTTCCCGCCGTCCCAGCCGTCCGCAACGACTTCGACGGCATCGTCGAGCCGGTCCGCGAAGCCCTCAAGCAGGAACAGTTCGTCACCGCCAAGATCGACAAGCTCGCCCGCGTCGCCCGCGACTCCTACGACTTCCCCGGCGAATCCTTCATTAAGAAGTTCGTTGACGAGCAGCTCGAAGAAGAGGCCTACTTCAACCGTCTCCTCACCATCGTCGAATCCAAAGGTGCCACCGTCTTCGAGGTGGAAAACTGGGTCGCCCGCGAAATCGCCGGCAGCGCCACCAACTAACCCCTACCCGCGCTTATCACCACCGGCACGGCAGCCTACCGCTCGTGGCCTCTAGCCCGCCACGGCGCCCCACCACACCGCACACCGGTATGCCACACCACTGTGACATTCACCAGCTGCGCCATCGTCCTCACGGAATACACGAAAGCTCTTCCATCTGCCCGGAAGAGCTTTCGTGTATCCGCAGGCCACCGGTAGGATGAGCGCTATGCAACCAGCCACGCCCCTATTCGCGCCCGGCGCACGCCGCCCTGCCCTCCCCTCCCTCACGGGCGCCCGCTGGTATGCCGCGCTGGCAGTGTTCATTCTGCACTGCGTCATCTTCCTCCCCGTCTACCCCTTCCAGCGGACGGAAGCCTTCGTTACCCTCCACAAAGCCATCCCCATGCAGTTGGGATCGCTGGGCGTCACCTTCTTCTTCCTGCTGTCCGGGTTCATCATCTACTACTCCTCCCGCAGCGACGACACCCCCCTCCTCTTCTACCGCCGCCGCATCCTCAAAATCTTCCCCACCCACTGGCTCTCCACCCTCATACTGATGACACTGGTGGCGGTGCCATTCAGCCGGCTCATCACCTGGCTGCCGGAGGTACTGCTGGTCCACACCTGGAACCCGCAGTGGACGTATCTGGGTGCACTGAATGTGCCGGCGTGGTCGCTGTGCTCAGAGATGCTCTTCTACTTCTCCTTCCCCTTACTGAAACCGCTGGTGGAGAAGCTACGGACGAATAAACAACTACTCATTGCCTTCGCCAGCATCCTGGTAGCACTGGTGGTGATGCACGTCTGCTTCTACCTCTTTACGGATGGTCCGAAGGGTATCCACAACGCTTTCTCGGTGCGTATTCTGGACACCACCACCAGCCCCTTCTACCCTGCCAACTCGGACCCCAGCTGGTTCCAGCGCGAGCACATCGCCTACTACCCCAGCTACTGGCTGAGCTACTACTTCCCGCTGGCCCGCTTTGGCGAGTTCTGGCTGGGTGTGCTGGCCTGCAAGCTAGTGCTGTCCGGCTGGTGGCGCAATACCAGGATCTGGTGGCCGGCCTTGCTGCTGGCTGCGTCCTACGCCGCCACCTGGTTTGTGCCCATCAACTTCAAGATGTCGGTACTGTTCCTGCTGCCTACCGCCTTGTGCATTGCTACATTGGCGCGCCGGGACGTGGAGGGCAGGACTGTCTTCCTAGGCAGCAAGGCGAATGTGTGGCTGGGTAATGTGTCTTTCGCCTTCTATATGGTGCAGTATCCGGTGATGGTGTGGGTGACACACACCTTCATTGGTGGCAAGAGCTACGGTTGGGCCGGGTGGCTGGGCTTTAGTGCACTGGCGTTTGTGGTGTCCGTGGTGGTGTCTGGACTCATCTACACCTATGTGGATAAGCCGATCATGAAGAATTGGGCACGGCCCAAAGTACGGGGGTAGGCCCAGTCACCAGCGCATGCACAGGTGTACTCGGGGACGCGTGTGGAGACACAGCAGCAGATGCAGACGAGGCCCAGGCAACACCCGTAGCCCCATCACCATGGCCCACGCCACCCTCCACCCCAGCGCAGAAATGGACATCCCCTGGAACCCCAGCTACAACGCACTCGTCTACGTGCTGTCCGGCCATGGCAGCATTGGCCCCGCAGGGGCTGACGGCACCGCCCAACCCATCTATAAGGGCCAGCTGGCGGTACTTGGTACCGGCGACCGCATCGTGGCCCGCACCGATGAACTGCAGGACGGCCACTCCCCCAATCTGGAGCTACTACTGCTGGGCGGCCAGCCCATCGGCGAGCCAGTCGCCCAGTGGGGCCCGTTCGTGATGAACTCCCGCGCCGAGTTGGCGCAGGCCATTGAGGATTTCCAGGCCGGCCGGATGGGCCAGGTACCGGCGGACGGACTGCGGGTGTACCGCGGCAAGGAACCCCAAGGGGTATAACACAAGTGAACGTGTGGGTGGGGCGGCGGCGCGCTCTCTCAGTAGCGCAGCGCGGCGGGCTTAGTATCCGACGACGGGGCCGTCTTCATTACCAGGCACCAGCACCGGACCATCGGAGGTGCTAGTGGGGGCCGGCTTCTGGCTAGTCTTGGTGGCTTTCGTACTGGTGGGGGCCGAAGTGGAAGACGATGTGCGAACCACTACGTTCTTTTCCTCAACCTTGCCGTCCTTGTCCTTCTTCACCTCGGTCTTCTTCTCCACCGTGCTGGTAACGGTGAGGGTCGTGGAGGTGGTCTGTGTGCTAGTAACGGCAGCGTCATCGTTGTTGCTGCATCCTGCCAGGCAGGTGGCACCCAGGGCGATAGCCAGCAGAGCGGCACTCACGGACGTCGTCTTCATTGGTACTCCTCAGTGTCTATGGGCATTCCCGCGGCGACGGGAGCTAGAGACAGGAACACCCCAGCATAGCAAGCCGGGGGTGCCCCGAATAGCAAGAATATAGGTGACGGTAGCCGGCTAGCCCTTCACCACCAGGTTCACCATGCGGCCGGGGACAGCAATAACCTTCACAGGCTCCTGGCCACCCAACAGCTCCACCACCTTCTCATCAGCGAGAGCAAGGGACTGCAGGGTGTTGCGGTCGGCATCCACCGGCACCTGGATATGGGCGCGGACCTTGCCGTTCACCTGCACCGGAATCTCCACGGAGTCGTCCACCAACCACTTCTCATCGAAGGTGGGGAAGGCGGCATGGGCCAAGGACTCATCATGTCCCAGGCGCTCCCACAGTTCTTCGCAGATGTGCGGGGCGACGGGGGCGAGCATAAGCACCAGCGGCTCCACAGCAGCCTGCGGAACGCCGTCCAGCCCCTTGGCGCCACCGTACCTCTTGGTGAGGAAGTTGGTGTATTCGATGAGCTTGGCAATAGCGGTATTGTCGCGCAGGTTGCTGTACTCCTCGCGAACGGCGGCTACGGTGCGATGCAGCTGCTTGGTGGCCTCATCGTCCAACTCCACCGAGGTGGTGGTAAGCTCGCCGGTGTCCTCGTTGACGGCCAGACGCCAGACGCGCTGCAGGAAGCGGTGGGCACCAACAACGTCTTTGGTGGCCCAGGGGCGGGACTGGTCGAGCGGGCCCATGCTCATCTCGTAGACGCGCAGGGTATCGGCACCGTAGGCGTCGCAGATTTCGTCGGGGCTGACGGCATTCTTGAGGGACTTGCCCATCTTGCCGTATTCGCGGTTGACCTCCAGCTCCTCGCCCACGGCCACGCCGCAGTTTTGGGCGATCAGCTGGGACGCTTCGGTGGGGGTCCAAATGTAGCGGCCGTCGCGTTCCTCCACTTCGGCGGCGGGCACGTAGGTGCCGCGCTCGTCGGTGTAGGCGAAGGCCTGGATGTAGCCCTGGTTGAAGAGCTTACGGTACGGTTCGGCAGAGCTCAGGTAGCCCAGGTCGAAGAGAACTTTGTGCCAGAAGCGGCTGTAGAGTAGGTGCAGCACGGCGTGTTCTACGCCACCCACGTAGAGATCAACGCCGCCCAGGTCCTGGTCGCCATACTGTTCTTTACGGGGGCCCACCCAGTATTCTTCGTTGCGGATGTCGCAGAAGAGATCCTCGTTGATGGGGTCGATATAGCGCAGCTGGTACCAAGACGAGCCGGCCCACTGGGGCATGACGTTGGTGTCGCGGGTGTAGGTTTTGAGGCCATCACCCAGGTCGAGTTCGACGGTAACCCACTCGGTGGCTTTGGCGAGCGGCGGGCTGGGAACGGAGTCGGCATCGTCGGGGGCGAAGCTGACGGGTTTGTAGTCCTCCACTTCGGGCAGCTCGATGGGGAGCATGCTTTCCGGGAGAGCGTGGGCCAAGCCGTCTTCGTCATAGACAATGGGGAACGGTTCGCCCCAGTAGCGTTGGCGGGCGAAGAGCCAGTCACGCAGTTTGTATTGGATGGTGCCGGCACCGGATCCGGTTTCCTCCAAGTAGGCGATGGTGGCGGCTTTGGCGTCAGCGATGGTGAGGCCGTTGATGTCCAGGCCACCTTCGCGGCTGGAGTTGATGAGGGTGCCGTCACCGATGTAGGCCTCGGTGAGGACGCCGTTCTCGTCGTGTTCGCCGCCGTCCACCACGTCGATGATGGAAATGCCGAACTTGCTGGCGAATTCGAAGTCGCGGGTGTCGTGGGCGGGTACGGCCATGATGGCGCCGGTGCCGTAACCGGTGAGCACATAGTCGGCGATGAAGATGGGGATGTGCTTGTTGTTGAGGGGGTTGACGGCGTAGGCGCCGGTAAAGACGCCGGTCTTTTCCTTGTTTTCCTGGCGTTCCAGATCGGACTTGGCAGCAATGGCCAGGCGGTAGTTGCGGACGGCGTCGGCGGGGCTTTCGCAAGGGTTGCCACTGCCATCGTCACCCTTCCAGGAGTCGGGGATGTCCTCACCAGTGGTGAGGGCGGCTGGCCAAGAGGGGGCAAGAATGAGGTCGACCAGGCTGTGCTCGGGGGCGAGCACCATGTAGGTGGCGCCGAAAAGGGTGTCGGGGCGGGTGGTGAAAACGGTGATGGGGTTGCCCTGCTGCCGTTCAGTGGAGATGGTGAAGTCCACATATGCGCCCTGGGAGCGGCCAATCCAGTTGCGCTGCATAGCTTTGACCTTGTCTGGCCAGTCGAGGGCCGCAAGGTCGTCGATAAGGCGGTCAGAGTAAGCGGTAATGCGCATCATCCACTGGCTGAGGTTTTTGCGGAACACGGGGAAGTTACCGCGCTCGGACTTACCCTCGGCGGTCACTTCTTCGTTAGCCAGTACGGTGCCCAGGCCGGGACACCAGTTGACGGCGCTGTTGCTGCGGTACACCAGGCGCTGCGAGTCGATAACGTCGGCGCGCTCCGTCTCATCCAGGTCGGCCCAGGTGCGTCCCTCATACTTGCCGTCGCATACGCCGGCCAGGGGACGGGTGCCGTCTTCGTAGGCGGCGATGAGTTCGGCTATGGGGCGGGCTTTGCCTTGGCTACCGGTGGCGTTGGTGGCTTCGGTGTCATACCAGGAGTTGTAGACCTGCAGGAAGATCCATTGGGTCCAGCGGTAGTAATCCACGTTGGTGGTGGCAAAGGCGCGGCGCTTGTCATGGCCGAGGCCCAGACGGCCGAGCTGCCGTTCCATGTTCTGGATGTTGGCTTCAGTGGTAGTGCGCGGGTGGGTGCCAGTTTGGACAGCGTACTGTTCGGCGGGAAGGCCGAAGGCGTCGTAGCCGAGGGTGTGGAGGACGTTGTGTCCCAGCATACGGTTGTAGCGGGCGAAGACGTCGGTGGCGATGTAGCCCAGCGGGTGGCCGACGTGCAGACCAGCGCCGGAGGGGTAGGGGAACATGTCCTGCACGAAGAGTTTGTCGGCGGGAACGTCGGAGCTGTTGGCGGGGGCGAGATCCCCTACTGGGTTGGGGGCTTCAAAGCTGTGGCGTTTTTGCCATTCTTTTTGCCAGCGGGGTTCAATCTGGGCGGCCAGCTTGGCGCCGTAGCGGTAGGCGGGGCCGATTTCGATGTTCTCCGACACGATGTGCTTCTCCTGGGGTGAGGCTACAGGTGAAAGGTGCGCACGCAGCGAAGTGCGGAAGTGGGGACGCAGGTTGGCGTGGAGCGCAGATTTCGCTGCATAGTGTTGCTTCCAGGATAGGCGCTGTGGGGGAAAAGATGCACATCGAGGCCGGTGAGCGGCATGCAGCGGGTGGAGTGGGGCCGGTGGAGGTAGCTACTACGACTAGCAAAGCGCTCCGTGGCATCATCTACCACAACCTCACCATCCGCATGCTCAAGGGTCTACCTCTTACCGCACTGCTCAAAAATAAGTAGTAGTCAACGTTGTGTCGGCCATATTCTTTATTCTTTTTGGGTATAGCCGACACAACATAGTCACTTAAAGGTTGACCATCACAAGTGGTTTTTACTCCAGCCGCTGTGACTGCTGTGCGATCAGGCGGTTTTCACCATCGTAGTGGCTAATTCAAGCATGTGTATCGCGGTGTTCTGATACTCAAAGAACAGGTCATAGATGGCATCTTCAGAGAGGATTCCGCATGGCACGTCTGGCGGGATTTTCCCCGCATCGTAAGCCTCAACGTCCTCTCTTTGAAGAGGACCACAGTAATACTCCTTTATTTTTTCATAGGAGGGTACGGCACCCTCAACCTTAGTGAGAAGACCGTCAGCTTCGCTCAGTAGTGTCGTAAGGCGGTTAAGAATCGATTCCATTTCTTCTATACGGGCAAGCAGCTTTTTATCGTCCATAATCCTTATCTTTCGCTAAAGTACAGAGCTACAGGCAAGAGGCCCGCACCTCCACGGACTACACCAGTTAAACCTCATACTAGAATGAAAACCAGCTGCCCTCTCCACCATGATTGGTGTTTTTCTCCCGTATCTTCTTGTTTCTCTTCCCCATGTGTGTGGAGTAACACTATGTGTGGAGCAACAGAAATAGGGGTAGCTGCCACCAATAAGAAAGGCAGCCTCTCCTTAGTGTTGGCGGACGGTCATAGTGGGGACGATGCCGGGGTAGTAGCCGGCCTTCTCCACATAGGTCTTCCAGTAGGCGGGTGTGCCGCCGTAGGTGGGTGCGGTCTGTCCGCCGCCCACCGGGACCGTCAGCCATGTGCGCATGATCTGTACTTTCCCGCCGGTGGGGACGTGCGCGTATACCTCCACGTTGGTGTTGACGAGGCGCAGTGCCAGCCGGTGGCCCTTGCGGAGGGTCCAGTCGGTGGGGAAGGTGCGGAAGGTTGTTTGTTTTTGGCCGGCGGTGACGGGGGTGGCGCCGCGGGTGATGAGCATGGCTTTACCGTTGGGGGCAATGTCGTAGAGGTCCGCGATGACGTTCAGCCCCTTATCCAGGGTGGAGAGCATGATGCGGAGGTCCATACGGCCTTCGATGCGGAGGTCTTGCCGCTGGGCGGGGTAGACGCTCCAGATGCCGTTCTTCATGTTGGCGCGGGCGGCGACGTTGGCGGGCAGTGCCCCGCCGCCGGTGGTGGTGGCGGCGCCGACGGCTAGGCCGTCATCGGTGATGAGGCCGCGGGGGCCGTCCAGCTGTAGTTGGCGTACCTGCTGGGGCCAGGCGGCTTGGGAGCGCCAGCCGGTGTTGGTGTGGATGATGAAGTTGGGGTGTCCCTTGGAGGGGGTGCCCTTCACGTAGTGGTCGTAGAAGTCCATCACCTCGGTGAAGAAGCCGTGCCGGCCGATCTTGGGGGTGCCGTTCTCGTCCGTGTCGTTGCCGCGGATGTGGTTCCACATGCCGAGCCACCCGCGGGTGGGGGCTTTCCGGTTCTGGAGGAGGGTTTGTAGCCCGTCGGGGCGGGTGTTGTCTTCGATGAAGCCTTGGGTGATGAAGAGGGGGACGGGGCTCTTGTTGGCCTTGGCAACGATTGTGCGCTGTGACCAGTAGGGGCCGTTGGGGTCGGGGCTGTATTGGTTGCGGGAGTTATCGATGACGCAGTGCGGGTGGGCAAACTCGTAGAGGCTGTTGCGCAGGTAGTAGGGGGTGTCGTTGAAGGGGCGGCCGGGGGTGGCGGCGATCTGCCCGTACCAGGTGCCCATGAAGAGGGCGTTATAGTAGGGCACTCGGTTGTGGAAGATGTAGGTGTAGGGGTCGAAGATGGGTTCTTGGGAGACGACGGCGGCGAGGCCTTTGGGTGCGTTGGCGGCGCCGGCGAGGCCGGTTCCGCCGTCATAGGACTTGCCGTAGAGGCCGACTTTGCCGGTGGACCAGGGTTGGGCGGCGGCCCAGCGGACGGCGGCGGAGACGTCTTGTTGTTCGCCCGGTCCGCCGTAGTCGAGGCAGCCGGTGGAGCCGCCGGTGCCGCGGGTGTCGACCTGCACGAAGGCGTAGCCGCGCTCCAGCAGGTGGGCGCCGTCGATGAGGTCCTGGAAGCGGGGGGAGGGTTGGGTGGGGCGGCCGAATTCCGGCGTGGTGCCGTTGAGGGTTCCCAGGTATCCCTGGTCGGTGAGGTGGTTGGTGTAGGGGCTGACGGTCATGATGACCGGGATGCGGGCGCCTTTGGGGAGGTTTTTGGGGCGGAGGATGTCGGCGTGCAGGATGGTGCCGTCTGGGGTGCGGAAGTACGCTTCGATCCATTCGGCTGTGCTGTTCCAGGGGACGGTGCGGGGTTTTTCGGTGCGCACGGTGGGGGGTGTGCTGGTGACGGCGGCGGGGCCAGTGACAGCGCGGGTAGCGGCGCGGGAGGCGCCGGGCGTAGTGGCGGGAGCGGCCCCGGCGGCAGAGGGGGCTGCCCCGGCGGTGGCGGGTAGCAGCCCGACCGCGAGGGTGAGGGCGGCGGCGCTGGCAAGGGTGGCGGTAGTGAAGGTTTGAGGTGTTGCACGCATGGCTCCTATTTTAGGGAAGCCTTCTGCCCTATGCGACGTGTCGTTCGACTATTTTGAGTCACGAAAGCGCTGGTCAGTTTAAGTAGTCGAAAACACTACATGGCATTACACTGGAAAAATGGGTAACACCAGCAACAACAATGATGGGATGCTCACCGCTTCCGGCGCTACTTGCCTCACCACACACGCCACCATCCCCCAGGGGCCCGTCACCCCCCAACGTATCTCTGTACGCACACACCGCCGCACCTGCCCCAGCGGTACCACCACCCACGGCAGCACCACACATGGCAGCACCAGGGGCGGCCGCAACGCTCGCAGCTACCTGCACAACACCAGCAGCAAAGCCGCCAAACTTGGCCTCGCCGGCGCCGCCCTCTCCCTCGTCGCCACCAGCATTGCCTCCGTCAGCCCCGCCTACGCCATTGACCTCACTCCCAAAGGCATCGACGTCGCCAGCCACCAACACCCCTTCGGGGAGCGCATCAACTGGCTCAAAGTTCGCTTCGGCGGCTACAGCTTCGCCATCATCAAAGCCACCGAAGGCACCGGCTACGTCAACCCCTTCTTCGAGCAGAACCGCGACGAGGCCCACCTGGCCGGCATGATCGTGGGCAGCTACCACTACGCGCGCCCCAACCAAGACCCCATCAAGCAGGCCCTCCATTACGCCGACACCATCAAGTGCCAAAAGCGTTTTCTGGAAATGCCGCCCGTCCTCGACCTTGAAGAAACTGGTGGCCTACACCCAATCCTCCTGCAAGGCTGGACTGCCGTCTTCATGACCACCCTTAACCTGCGTTGTGCCACCAACACCATGGTGTACACCTACCCTTACTTTTGGCGCACCGCCATGCGTAACACGCCATTGTTCAGCTTTGCTCCCCTGTGGATCGCCGACTACAACGGCGGCACCGAACCCACCCAGCCCCTTCCCGGCGGCTGGCGTAACTGGAACATCTGGCAGTACTCCAGTTGGGGGCGGGTACCGGGCGTCAACACTGCAGTTGACCTGAACAGATTCAACGGCGGCTACGTTAGCCTGGCCGCGTTCAGCCTGCGCCAAAAGACTGTGCCCACCGTGCCCACCATTTCTGTTCACGGAAAGTGGCAGGTAGACCCCGATTACCTCGAGAAGGCACTCCGTCAGGCGAAAGCCGGACGCCCAGCTGCACCGCTCTACCAAGCGCCCACCGGCGTGGACCCGGTCGAGCTCTACCAGTATTCGGTGCGCCCTGAGCCGCTACCTTCGTTGCCGAGCACGTAGCCTGGCACGGTCGCACGCTTTGCGAGTGTGCGGGTGCTGGAGTTGTCACTTTTCGTGATGCTTAAAACCCGTTGCCGAGCCGCATCCAGTAGGTGGAGGCGGTGAGGTCGTCGAGGGGCCGGAATATTTCCTGCGGGTTCAGCACCGGCGCGGGTGCGGTAGCGCTGTCACTGGATACGCTGTCGCCATCGCCGCTGTCGCGCCGGTTGTCGTATTCTACGGCGTTGGCGCCGAGCTGGCCGCCGTCACCATACCGGTGTTCAACACTGGTGCGCTGCGGCAGAGCCGCGTAGTGGCCACCGGCGTTATCGGGTAGGGCGAACATTTCGGGGATGACGAGTTCCGGCTGGTAGATGGGGGTGGCGGGCCATTCTAGTACGGCATCTTGGCAGCCGGTAGGGCAGAGGGTGCGGATGGGCATGGGGGCGCCGCAGTCTCCCAGGGAGGTGGCCTCCAGGCCAGGGTTGTAGATGTCGGTGAGGATGGCGTCGGCCTGTTGCGTGTACCCATGTGGTGCGATTCGTCCTGCGGCGCCGAGCGCGGGTAGGGCTTCGTCGAGACGCTGCTGCATGGCGGCATCTGCGAGGGCGGTGCGGGCGCGCAGGCAGGTGCTGGCGAAGTGGCTGAGCCGGAGCGCAACCTGCTCGGCATGGTGCGCTAGCAGGGCGAGTGAGTCTGCCCAGCGGTGCATGTGGAGGCCGAGGGTGAAGGTGTAGGTGCCGGGGATATCAGCCAGGCGCACACCGGTGGCAGCCATGTGGATACCGTAGGCGAGGGTGCCCAGGGTGGCGGCGCTGCCTTGCCAGGTGCGGATGTGGGGGCAGAAGGTGTGGCGGTCGAGGTCGAGGAAGGCGGCGGCGACGTCGCGGAGGGGCCGGCCGAGCACTTCGGGTGTGGGGGAGGGGTGGCCGCCTTGGGTGCATCCGGCGAAGGTGGGGAAGTAGCGGGCGTCGTTGGTGTAGATGCCGCCACCGATTCCTGTTTCGGAGACGTGGATGGGTAGGTGGTGGTCGTTTTCGCGGGCGTAGTAGTGGTAGGTGCGGGTGAGGACGTCGCGGATGTCGTCTTCGGTGTGGCAGATGGCGGTGCTGGTGTGGTCGAGGGCCATCATGAGGCAGTGGGTTTCGCGCAGGTGCCAGTCGGCCAGTGCGGTGAGGCCGACGGGGGAGCTGCCGAGGTGGTCGAGCTGCCGGGCGAGGGTGTGCAGGCTGGGGAGGTGGCTGCTGGTGGCGGGGAGGGTGTCGGTGAGGGGTCCATTGTCTGGGCCGCCGGGGAGGGTGTCGAGGTGGAAGGTGCGGTAGGCGTGGCACAGCTGGTGGGAGCTGTGGCGGAGGTGGTGGAGGTCGATGGTCACGTCGCGTTTCTCCGAAATGTTCGCAGAGTGGCGGCAGTGTGGGGCAAGGGTGGATATCGTCATTTCCTCCGGCGGGGACGTGTGCCGGGTGGCCCTTGCGGGGTTGTCTATCGTCCGGGGCTATTTAAGCATTGTTTATCTGTCGTTTTAAAGCTGGGGGGTGACGGGTTCATCTGCTGATGGAATGCTGGTTGACAAGAAATATGGGCTGTACTGTAGTTTTCTCCATAAAAGTAAGGGTAGCCTTACTTAAGTAAGGCATACTATCAGGCTTTTCTTAGTTGGCTAGACCATAACTTAATGTGATCTTTATCACACTCGGCGTGTCTTTTCTTGATTGCTTCTGCTCGTGACCTTGGAAAAGAGGAGTCAGTACGCCCTCCCCCACGACAAACTCACTGAGCTGCCCTAGAAAGACTATTTAAATACTCGCGATGACCTGCATAACTTCGCCTATTATTGGTAACTAGCCAGGAACACTGTGATTGGATATTGGGAGTATATTCACATAACACTCACGGGCAGCGCCTACATGTAACACTGGGGCCTGAGCCTGGTCTGTAGTTCGTTCGGCTACAGATGTCATTTCCCTCTTGGCTCACAAGCCAGAGGCACCTGTTAGGAAAGTAGTGTGAAGACACGTATTGCAGCCGGTCTGGTGTGCCTCGCTGCTGCTCTAGGCCTGGGTGCCGGCGCCGCTAACGCCGCCGAAGCCCCCGCCGAGCAGTCGCCCTCCATTGCCGGAATCACCCTTGATATGCCTACGGTCGATCTCCAAACTCCGGAAGCACCTGCCAGCCCCCTCCTCCCGTCCACCCAGGACGTGCTGAAGTTCATGGCTGATAGCCTCGCCCTCGTGGGTCGCGACGTTCTGCAGCCTGCCAGTGCGCAGAGCATTCACCTTCCCTCCGTTGTTGGCTCCCTCACCGAAAAGGGTGACGACGCCAACAAGAAGTCCGATAAGTCCGACCTCAATGGCATTGGCGACCAATTCGACGGCTTCTGGAAGGGAATCCAGGACACCCTGGGAGGAATTCCAGGTATTGGCAAAGCTATTTCAACCCCCGTCAGCGCATTGCGCGGCAGTGACCCGTGGACCAACGACATTACCCGCGTCCTCCTCACCGTAGGAATTTTCCTCGCCCCGCTTAGCCCGCTCGCCGGCGTAGCTCTCGGCCTGGCTGCTGGTGTCGTTGTCGCCGTCATCGCGTTCGTAGTTACCGCTGTCCCAGTTCTCGGTATCGGCCTCTTCGGTGGCCTCGCCGCCGGCTTCTTCGCCTTCGGCGCTGGTCTACTCTCTGGTGGCGGCACCGCCCTCCTCGCCCTCATCTTTGCCATGCTCTTCCTTGGTGGCGGCATTGCCCTCATCGTGCTCGGTGCCATGGCGACACCAGTCGGTATCCCCATGGTCGTGATCGGTGGCATTCTCGTTCTCCTGTCCCCGTTCGTATTGCTCGGTATGGGCCCCGGCATTGGCCTCATCGTTGGTGGCTTTGTGGGTGCAGTCCTACTCACCATCGCCGGTGTTGTCGTCATGATCATCCCCGCGGTCATTGCCGGCCTCATCGCCGGTGCAGTGGCTGGTGGACTCACCTTCATCGTCGCCACTCCGGTTCTCATGGTGGTTGCGCTGATCGCTGGTATCGCCATGATTCCGGCCGCCTTCATCGTCTGGGCCATCCAGGGTCCCACCCGCCCAGCCAACGAAAAGAAGCCCGGAAACGAAGCCAAGCCTGCTGACAAGGACAAGAAGGCTGCCGACAAGGGCCCCAAGCCCGCCCCGGCTCCGGCTCCTGCTCCTGCTCCCGAAGCCAAGAAGGCTGACGAGAAGAAGGCCGCCCCGGCTAACCCCTGGGCTGCTGCCGCTCAGTCGGACTTCTCCCTCGCGGCCTAGCAGTTACGCACTGCGCATACCCCTTCGCACGTTAAATTCATAACCTCACTCCGTGTGGCCCTGGTACCTCCAGTACCGGGGCCACACGTCTATAACAGGGTGCTACCCCGGAAGATCGGCCCGCGCTACCGTGCGACGCCCTCTTCTCCGAAAGAATCTGGGGCTACCGGCAAATGCTCACTAACTTACGCGCCGCGCTGAGGTAGCCGGGAAAAAGAGCATTCGTCCAATTGGGGGGTGTTTTTTTGCCTCTAGGTGACGGCAGTGGGGGAACTCTATGGCAAAACATCGCGATAATTTTGTGATCTGGATCATAAAATTAGTGATTTTTTCCGTTCGTAATTTATCGGCATCTTAGCTGATTATCCGAGATTAATAGGTTTCCAAGATCACAGAAAAATAACGAAATGCCATCTGAAAAGGAGTTTTGGACACATCACCAAAATAAAGGTCCATTTCTCTCCCCCCACCGACGCAAATGGCGGGCAAACACGACGTGATAAACACGTGAATGAGCGCGCAGCATTTACCGAAGCGGTACGATCACCGGGTTACGATTATTGGTTCTGACCTGTAAAGTTATTGTTGAAAATCTGCACTTAATTGATCAGGATGGCTTGCCCATGAAAGCTCGGATCACAGCGGCAGCGGTTGCCGTGTTTGCCGCGCTCGGCCTCGGAGCTGGCGCAGCAAATGCCACGGAAGCACCCGCATCGACCCCCGAATCCGCAAGCACCACCGCACCCGTCATGCAGGTGGTTGACTCTGCGCTGCACTCCATCGATCTCGGCCAGGACTCCACCCGCACACCGGCGTCCCCAGCCAGCGATGTTCTGAAATTCCTCCAAGACGGCATCACCCTTGCTGGTCGCGACGTACTACTGGGCGAACTCCGCAAGGACGACACCCCCAAGCCGAACCCCGAGGACAACGGCTTCGTCTACGACAACCCGGCCCCGCCCTTCGAGCTCCCCAACCTAGGACAAAAGCCCGACGAGAAGGGGCCCGCCCCCGTCATCTTTGAATGGGCAGGCAAAGCCGCAGACGGACTCCTTGGCCTCTTCAGCTTTATCCCCTTCGTCAAAGACTTCCGCGGCAGCCCCGCCTGGCAGAGTGACTACCTGCGCATCGGACTCGGCCTCAGCCTCATCGCCGCACCCTTCGCGCTGGTAACCGTACCCGCCGGCATCATCGGCGGCCTAGCCACCTCCTTCGTGCTCGCCACCATCGCCGCCTCCCCAGGGCTCTTCCTCGGCTTCGCCCTCGGTTTCCCCTGGGGAGTTCTACCAGGCTTCCTGATCGCGCTAGTCGGCGGTATCTTCCTGCTGCTCAGTGGCATCCTCATGCCGTTCTGGCTACTGGGTGGCATCGCAATGATTTCCATTGGCGCGGTTGCTCTCGCGCTGGAAGCTGGAGTCATTACGGGTACTGGTGGTGCTGCAACCGCTATTTTAGCGCTTGCTGGCCCCCCCGCCATTGCGCTGATCGTCTTCGGTGTGGTCGCCGTCATCTTCGGACTCATGCCGCTGCTGCCAGTGCTCATCTCACTGGGCATCATCGGCCTCGGCTTCACCGTCTTCATTATCCCGATCCTTATCGGCCTGGCCATTACCTCACCGCTGTGGCTCCCCATCTTCGCTGTCGTATTCTTCGGCTCTGCCCTCATCACCGTGCCGGTCGGCTTCCTCCTCGGCCTCCTCGCCGTCGCCATCTTCCCGATCGCGACCTACCTGGTCTGGCTGTGGCGCGGACCCACCCACCCGGTCAAGGGCATGCCCGAACCCGGAAAGCGTGACCTCGACGCCGAGGATAAGGCCCTGCAGGAAAACGGCAAGGCCGACTCCGCCCTCGAACGCCAGAAGGACCTTGCCAAGAAGGCCGAAAAGAGCGAGGAGGAGCGCAAAGCCGCTGCTGACAAGCTCGCCCTCATGAACCTTCGCGACAACGTTGCCCCCAAGAACCCCCTCAACGTCATTGGCGACTACATGGACTGGTTCTGGGACAGCATGCAGTGGTACCTCGGCCAGCTTCCCTTCATCGGTCCCTCCCTGCAGCGCGGGATCAACGGCATGCGCGCCAGCAAGATGTGGAAGAGTGACCTCTTCCGTATCGGTGTCACCGTCTCCCTCTTCACCGTGGTCGTCATTCCGGTAGTCGCAGTAGTCGCCTCCCTCGGCTTCTCCGCCCTGGCTGGCATCGCCACCGCGGTCATTACCGACCTCGTGCTCGCCCTGCCGCTCCTCGGCCTCGGACTGCTCCTCGGTGGAATCGTGCTTGCTATCGGAGCAATCTTCGTACCGTTGCTGTTCCTCGCAGGTATAGCCGCCATTGTCATTGGTATCATTCTCATGATCAGCGGAATCACACTCTCCCTTACTGGAGCTTTAGTAGCTGGAGTACCAGTCGCGCTCCTTGGTGCACTGATTATCCTGGCAGGCCTGCTGGGTATGGGCATTGCGATCATCCCGCTGATCTGGATTCCGTTCTTTGCCCTCTTCGCCGTCCTGGCAGTGGTAGTCATCGTGCTGCTCTACGCAGTCGGCATGGTGCTCGCCGCACCGGTCGCCATCGGCCTCGGCCTGGCAGTCGCCGCAGTGCTCGCTGTTGTCCTCACCCCCATCGTCCCGATCATCTCCATCCCGGTCGGCCTGGTCGTGTTGGGCATCGCCGTCATCTTCGGCCTGGTCCTCCCCACCCGCCCCAAGGGCGAGAAGGCACCACGCGTCACTAAGGAAAACGACCCCGACTACCTCCCCAAGGACGAACGTCCCGCCCCCTCCGACACCAAGGAAGACGACAACATCCCCGGCGTCGACCTGTGGAACGAAGAGGACGCCAAGGCAAACGCCACCAAGGACGCCAAGAAGGCCACCAACAAGGCCAAGAAAGACACCAAGAAAGCCGCTAACAAGAAGCTTCCCGGTGTCGGCCTCGGAACCCAATCCGACTACGGCCTCGCCAGCTAACACCCGGCACAACGTCCATCCCACAACCCCGAACACATAAAAGAAAGCCCCCGGACAACCCGGGGGCTTTCTTTTATGTCTATTGATCAGTTTCGGCTGGCCACTCAATACAGTCGACCGCCCTCGACCGCCCAGTGCAGTGAAACGCTCAGTAGGCGAAGTACTCTACACGGCTAGGTACACTACGCAGACTAATGCCATACGGCAGCCGCTGACGTGCAGTCCGCTACTTAGCGGCCTCGCTGGCCAGCTCGGCGCCAGAAGCAGCGTCAGCCCACACCGTCAGCATGTCCTTACCGGTGGCCTTGTTGTCGTACTCAAGCTCCCACACCAGGGTGCCGTCACGATTCTCCAGCTCGACAGAATCAATCACGCCGCCCTTAGGAGTATTGTCAGCAATCACATCGCCCAGATCCGGCAGTTCAATGTCCGCCAGCAAGCGAATAATCTGCTGCTCGTCGCTGTCGGGAGCTTCCACCTCAGCCTTAGCGTTGGTCACCTTGCCGGTGTAATCCACATCCACCTCAACCAGCTGGTTAGCCGGGTTAAGGATAGTGACCTCCCACCGCTGGTCTTTGTCGCTGCGCTCCAGGCCGATCACCTTGCCGTTCGGGTGAGCCTTCTGAGCGGCGGTGATAGCGTTCTTCGCAGACTCCAGAGTAGCCTTCGACACCACAGTCTTCGTGGTGCCGTCGGAGGCGGTAACGGTACTGGTGGTGGCATCCTTGTTGTTATCGTCGCCGCAGCCAGCCAGCCCGAGAGCCAGGAGGGCAGCTACCGGTAGTGCGGCGATCTTCGTCATCTTGTTCAAGAAACACTCCTTTGAGGTTGCCGGGCGCGGTCAGCGGCCGGTTGGTAACGGGAGGTGATCCCGCCACACGGACACTGTGTCATTCTCAGCTTAACGGTCTTCAGAAACCTCCACGAGAAAACACCTCTATTCCTGCAGGATACATCTAGAGTGACGAGTCCACAGCAGTTGGTCATCCCGTCAACTACCCAGCAGACGGAATTTTTTCTAGGCTAGTGGTAAAGAGTGCCCACTTTCGGGGAGCTGTAAGTATGAACAAGCCCCGCCCCTACAAATGGGTGTCTCCCCCAATAGCCCAATCGCTTGACTGGACTATCCACAACCTCAATACGGTACAGCCGCACTGCCTCGCGAAGAGACACGCTCATCATGCAAGCGCCCGGACCGGGGCCACCACCCACCCCCAGGGTGTCCACCCCACCGAAGCCTTGCCCTCCCGGTAGCACAGTGCACCACTGCCGTAAATGCCGGTCTCCAGGAGTACTCATGCCTGACTATCAGCAGATCGAAACGCCACTGATCGCACACGGAATCTCCGTCGTAGGAGAAGAGGGCCCCGTCTACGGCCCCCTCGACCTTGAGATCCCCGACAAGAAACTTGTGTTTCTCTCCGGTCGTGGCGGCTCCGGCCGCACCGCCCTCGCCCTTACCCTCTCGGGGCGCATGCGCCCCACCGCGGGCACCCTGGAGGTGTTTGGCCACACCACAGTGAAGCACATCCGCCAATCCGTCGCCATCGCCGGCGTGGATTCCATCGACGCACTGGACCGCAACATAAAAGTCCGCGACGTGCTCAACGAGCACCGCGCCTGGAGCCACGGCTGGGTAAAATGGGTCGCCCGGGTAGACGACAACTACCGGGACCGCATCCTCGGCCCGGTCTACGGTGAACGCTCCCTGCCTGACCTTGACCTCTACGTCAGCCAAATCCCTACACTAGATCGCCTCCTTATCCGCATCGCCCTGTCCCTGCACCCCGCCCACCGCGGGCACATTCAGATGCTGGTACTGGACGACCTGGAGCAGGTGCGCGAACTCGCAGACCGGATTGTTCTCATCGATACGCTGCAGCGGCTGTCCCAAAACATGCTGGTGATCGTCAACTCTGTCAACCCTCCGCCGGAGGAAATCTTCGACAACGCCATGGTCATCCCGCTGTTTACCGACCGGGCCCACGCCACCCCACAACGCTCGGGGTTGCGGGAAACCCGCCTGGGGCGCATCAGCCGCAAGTGGGTGGTGTCGAAGGCACAGAACGTCCAACATGAACTCAACATAGGAACGGACGATGCACCGGATGAGCACGTCCCGCCCACCTCAACCAATAGCCACGGCGCCACCTATACCGACGCCAGCAGAGTGCCTGTTCCCCCCAACGCCCACGGCACCGGGAACACCAGATCCGCAGTGAACATCGCCAATGCGACCGCCGCCGCGGTAGAAGCAGAGCCGGATGCCGCGGAGGCTGCAGAAACCCAGGCACTGGACGCTGAAGTCGAATCCGAAGCCGCCACAAACACGGGGGAAAAGGAACAGTAATATGTTTGCTTCATTGAACTTAGGAACGGAGCTCCGGCGTTTCCGGCGCTCTCGCCTCGGCAAACTCGCCATCATCGCTATCTGCGTCATCCCCCTCCTCTACTCCACCCTCTACCTGTGGAGCTTCTGGGATCCGTTCGGCAAACTCAACCGCGTCCCCGTCGCCTTCGTCAACGAGGACCAAGGCATGGTGGTGGCCGGGCAACCATTCAATGCCGGCGACCAGATCGAAGATAAGATCCGCCAAAACGACCAGTTGGACTGGGTGCCCACGAACGAAGAGGATGCTGTTGACGGGGTGCGCAACGGCAAGTATTACTTTGCGGTGATGCTGCCCAAGAACTTCTCCGAGGAGGTCGCCTCTCCCACCAGCGACCACCCGCAGAAAGCCACCGTCTTCACCCACTACAATGACTCAAACGGCTGGCTGACCAGCCTCATCGGCCAGAATGCCATGCGTGTGTTTTTGGAAACAGTAAGCTCTGAGATTGGTCAACAGGCGGTCGATAAAGTCCTTGTGGGAGTGCAGGAGGCCGGCAAAGGCCTCCACAAAGCCACCGTTGGCGCTCAACAGTTAGCGGACGGGGCGGTGCAGTTGAACGATGGTACCGGCCGACTCCAGGACGCCTCCTTACAGTTGGATGACGGTGCCCACCGTCTCTCGGAAGGCTCCGATAAGCTGGCCGCCGGCACCCAGCAACTGCACGACCAGCTCTTTGCCTTCCTCAAGAAGTTGACGGGCTTTACCCAGCAGATCCACGACTACCACGACCAGGCCCAGAAGATTTCCAGTGTGCAAGGAGCAACCTCGGATGAGCTGGCGGCTGTAGCCGCAACTCTACGAACCAGCAGCGACCCGTCTGTGTGGGCGGCTGCCGACCAGCTAGACCACATGGCACACCGGCTCAAGACGGAAGGTGCTGGCCCCAGCTCCCAGCTGATGGCGGACCTCAACAAACTAGACACCGCCGCAACTGACCTAGACAATGGCCAGCTGCCCGGTAAGTTAGGCCAGCTGACGGATGGCGTGAACCAGCTGAACAATGGTGCCCATGAACTGTCCACGGGCCTCCATACGCTGCACAATGGCACCGGCCAGTTAGTGACGGGTGTGAACCAGCTGCACGATGGCTCCTCCCGTCTGTCAGCGGGTGCGAACGAGCTGTACACGAAGCTGGGGGAGGGCGCGAAAGCTGTCCCCAAGTGGTCGGAAGGGCACCGGAAGAAAGTGGCGGCGACGCTGGCCCAGCCAGTGAAGTTAGCCGATAACACAGCCGGACATGAGCGTACCTTCGGGGGTGGTTTGGCCCCGTTCTTCTTCTGCTTGGCTCTCTACATTGGTGGCATTATCGTCTTCCTGCTGCTGCGTCCGCTGCAGGCTCGTGCGGTGGCCAGCGGGGTGAATCCGCTGCGGGCCGCCATGGACGGGTTCGCCCCGGCGGCCCTCATTGCCCTCATTCAGGCGCTAGTGATTGTGCTGGTGACGGATGCGACTGTGCCTCTGAACCCGGCGACAATGTTCGGCCTTATTGTGTTCACAATGCTGGTGGGCTTAGTGTTCATGGCGATGAACCAGATGCTCATTGTCTTACTAGGCCCAGGGCCTGGCCGTGTGGCCACTATGGCGTTACTCATGATTCAGATTTTGGCGTCGGGTGGTCTTTATCCGGTGGAGACCGAGCCCATTGTCTGGAAGTGGTTGCATCCGATCTTGCCGATGAGCTACGCCGTCAACGGGTTCAGACAAACCTTGTATGGCAATTTCGACGGGCGTCTGGTCGAGGCGATCGTCGTGCTCTTTGTCTTCCTAGCACTCTTCTTGGGTATGACGGCAGTGGGTGCTCACAAAGACAGAATGTGGGATATGGAGAAGCTGCACCCGTCGATCTCCATCTAGGGGATAGCGGCAAGGTGACGGTTCCACTCCAAGCCCGTTAGAAAGCATAAAAACCGGAGGCCATCGTTGTGATGGCCTCCGGTGCGGCTTATTGTGTTGTTAGTGAAGCCACTGTGGTGGGCGAAGGGGGACTTGAACCCCCACGACCTTGCGGTCACTGGCACCTGAAGCCAGCGCGTCTGCCTATTCCGCCACTCGCCCGGAGTAACCAGTAGAGAGTAACACACGGCCTAACGGAATGAAAAATCCTCACGAATGATCGGATGTACACCTAAGGAGCGCAGGTCGCGACTGTAGCGGCGCATCATGGTCTTGGGGCCGCAAATTACCGCGGACACTCCGTCCAGGTGGTCAATGTCGAGGCCGGGGGTTTCGGCAATGATCTCTGCTGCGGACTGGCGCTCGCTTTCGGTGGTGTCGCGAATGTGCACTTCCAACCAGGAGAAGCGATCCTCCCAGTAGTAGAGCTCTTCGGCATAGGCGGGCTCGCCGTGGTGGAAGAACCACACGTCTACTGTGTCCAGGCCCAGCTGGTCGATGACTTCTTGGGAGGCCACTTTGCGGATCTTGGAGGAGCTGACGCCAGAGCGGCGAATCTTTTCGTTAATGAGTTCGTCGATGGCGCGCAGCCAGGCAACGAAGGGGGTGATGCCGATGCCGGCGGCAATCCACACTTGGCGGGGGGTGGCCCGGCGCAGATCAAGGTCTCCGTAGGGGCCTCGGACTTTCACTTCCATGCCGACGCCCACTTTTTCGCGCAGGACACGGGTGTCGATCCCGGAGACCTTGATGGCTACTTGCATGACGTCGCGGCCAGGGGCGGACACTTCGGTGAAGGGGTGGGGTCCGTTGACGACACCCGGTGCGGAGAGGGCTACGTATTGGCCGGGGCGGCCTTTGTGGAGGGGTTTGTCGTCGCTGGGCTCCATAGTGATTTCGACGGTCTTAGAGGCGAGGGAGCGGACGCCGGTAACAACCATCCGCTGGCCTTTAAAGACGAAGCGCTGCAGGAAGGAGGCGTAGATCCAGCAGCACACCCCGAATACGACGAGCAGGCTGAAGACGGTGGCGAGGAGTGGATCCTGGCGGAGCGGGGGGCAGGCCAGGTAGGCGTGGGCGAAGAGGAGGGTGACCCAGACGCCGAGGAGGTCTTGGAAGACGCGCCACACATCGTAGGGTGGGTTGACGAACCAGGAGAGGGGGAAGGGGACTGTGCGGAGGACCGGCCAAATGGGCACCAGTTGTGTGAAGAGGGTGATGAGGACGGTGAGGCCGATGAGGACGAGGGCGACAATAGCGACGACGTTCATGGCGCGGGGGCCGGCGAGGGTGCTGCCGCTGAGGCTGGGGCTAAGGAGGGCGAAGATGAAGCCGACGAGGCCGAGCCACTTGTGGATGTTGTGGCGGTGGTGCATGCCGCCCCAGCGGGCGTCGATGCCGGCGGAGTCGATGTTGAGGTAGAAGCCCAGGGAGAAGAGGTAGAGGGCGGTGAGGCCGAGGAACCCTCCGAAGCTGGTGGAGGCGGTTTCCCAGCTGGTGCGGGAGAACCAGAAGACGGCAAGAAGGATCCATACGGCGCCGGCGACGATGGGGCCGATGAGGGTGGAGCGGATCGGGGCAGACAGTACCCGGGACTCTGGGCTCGTCATTGTGGGTCTCCTCACAGTTCAGACTCTGTTCTACATACTAGCGGCGTTCGTGTAACCCCGGCCACGAGTTAGACAGATGGTTTCGTGCGGGCGCTACCTGACCACTCGCCCGCTACATCCGTCGCCCGCGCGTAGTCGGTTGGCATTGCAGCTGCTCCTTACTGCGCATTGAGCTGCAAAATGGCTACAATAACAACTGTTAAGAAACAATTATCTCACTGACACCATGAACAGTTGAGGACGGGGTGGTGACGGGCCCCTCCCGCACTACTCGAACTGTCAGCAGAGCGTCACTGTGCCGACGTTATCGCGCCGACGACCACGCCGCACCTGTATGCACGCTCTGCTAGGCCAACGCGACCGGATGGAAAGGACACTCCATGGGCTTCATGCAACGCTTCGAGCGTTCGCTGGAAACCTCTACCGCCGACGCTTTCGCACGTGTCTTCGGCGGCGCCCTCACCCCCCTCGAAGTGGAGAATGCCCTGCGCCGTGAAGCTGGCGATAAGCTGCAGGAACTCCCCGACGGCCAGCTGCTTTCCCCCAATCACTTCCTTGTCTCCCTGTCCCCCAGCGACTTCCAGCGCTTCGCCGAGGACGAAGCCACCTCGCCTCGCGTGGTCAGCCGCCACCTGGACTCCTACCTGTACGACCAGGACTGGGGTGTGGTGGGCGACGTTGTGGTGGAATTCGCCGAATCCGACGACCTGCGCGCCGGCCAATACCGGCTGATGAGCGAGTGCAACGACAAGGTAGATGCCCGGCAGCTGCCCCGCTCCATCGGCAAGAACGCCAACTCTGGGCCCGCCAGCAACATTGCCCCCGGCTCGGCGGCTGCCGCAGAGCCCAGCGAGGCAGATGCGGACGAGGATAAGCTCCGGACCGCCATCCTGCTAGACAAGGTGACAGAGATGCGTCTGTGCGTGCTGAACCCCGGCACTACCCTGGTGGGCCGCGGGGACGACGTGGACTTCCGGGTTCCCGACACAGGAGTGTCCCGTCACCATGCGAAAATCGAGTGGAATGGGGCAGTAGCCACCCTCACCGACCTCAACTCCACCAACGGCACCGCCGTCAACGGCATCCGTATTTCCCAGTGGCAGTTGGCTCATGGGGATGAGATCATCATGGGCCACTCGCACTTCATTATCGACATCCACTAAGCCAACCGCCGCGCTACTACCGAGATTGCCACCGTGGGCTCACCACCATCCTGTGCCTGGCCACCCCAGTACGCCACCACTGCTGAACACCACTGTTACGCACCACTGTTGGGCCGTCCTCGTCCACTTCCAACCCCGCCGACCACCCTGTCCGTTGCCGTTACTTCCCCCATACCGCCCCGCTTAGCGCCTCCACAGCTACTCCCGCATGAATAATCTCTCCTGCTAGTGGCCGTAGTTGCGTCCGAAACCGTAGAATAATAGGAAGTATCGGTTTTAGCCCTCGCATAGTTCAGGAAGGAGCAGCACATGCAGGCACTCGTCCTCCAACTCGGGCGCTTCGGATTCCTCCTCCTGTTGTGGTTTTTCATCTGGCTCATCCTTCACTCGTTGAAGAACGACACGCTAGCTGCCTCCTTTGATTTGGCAGCTACCAACCGGAAGCCACGAAAAGGGAAAAACCGCAGCTTGAAGAGTGTGTTGAGACGTCCCCGGAAAGGCTCGATCAGCAAACTCGCCCGCTACCTCATCGTCACCCAAGGACCCCTCGCCGGGGCCCGTATCACCCTCGGGAATCAACCCATTCTGCTGGGCCGCGCGGACGACTCCACCCTAGTTCTCAACGATGACTACGCCTCCGGCCACCATGCCCGCTTCCTCCCCCGTGGGGAAGACTGGTATCTGGAGGACCTCGGTTCCACCAACGGAACGTTCCTTGACCACGATCGCGTCACCACTGCCGTGAAAGTCCCGCTCGGAACCCCCATCCGGGTGGGCAAAACCGTAATCGAGCTACGCCCGTGACCTTTATTCTCAAGTATGCCGCCCGCTCCGACATGGGGCTTGTGCGAGGAAACAACGAAGACTCGGTCTATGCCGGGCCTCGCCTTTTGGCGCTCGCAGACGGCATGGGAGGGCACGCAGCCGGCGAAGTTGCCTCGCAACTCGTCATCTCTGCCATCTCCCCGCTGGACAACGACCAGCCGGGGCACGACCTCCTCGACGAGATGCGCCACCGTATCGACAGCGGCAACGACCTCATCCGCGACGCCATCTACGAGAACCCCAACCTCGACGGCATGGGCACCACCCTGGTCGCCATGCTCTTCGACGGCCCCAAAATGGGGATGGCCTCCGTCGGCGACTCCCGCGCCTACCTACTACGCGATGGGGAACTCCACCAGATCACCCGCGACGACTCCTTCGTGCAAGACCTCGTCGACGAGGGACGCATCACCCCCGAAGAAGCCTCCGTCCACCCCAAACGCAGCCTCATCACCAACGCCCTCATGGGCGGAGAATGCCGGCCACACCTCACCATCCGCGAAGTGGCGGTAGGGGACCGCTACCTCATCTGCTCTGACGGCCTCTCCGACCCCGTCAGCTTCAGCACCATCGCCACCACCATGGCGCAGGGCACCCCACAGGAATGCGCCGACCGCCTCATCGACCTGGCTCTCCGCTCCGGCGGCCCCGATAACGTCACCCTCATCGTGGCCGATGTGGTGGAAGACGACTTCGGCCCCACCAACCCCGTCCTCGGTGGTGCCGCCGCAAAAGGCGTCGATACCCCCGCCAACGGCATCCGCACCGACTCCGCCGCCGTGCGCGCCGCCAACCTGGCAGCCGCCCAGCGCGCCACCCCCACCCGTATCGGGGGAGACCCGGCTGGTGACGGATCCAGCGGCGACACCACCGGTAGCTCCGGCAGCAAGCGGAAAGGGAAGCGCCGCGGCATGAGCCGCAGTGCCATAAAACTCATCGCCATCATCGTCAGCATGGTGCTGCTATGCGTCGGCATTGTAGCCGGAGTAGTCGGCTATACCTACAACAACACCTACTATGTGGGGCTCAACGACAAGGGCGAAGTGCTCATCTACAAAGGCCTTAACAACGCCTGGATCACCCCGCTGAGCGGCCAACCCGACTCTGTGCTGTGTGAATCCGCCATCTACGACGCGGACTCTGTCCCCGCCGACTGCCAGCACCTCACCCTGGATGACTTCACCCAGGCCCTCCGCACCGAACTGGTATCCGACAAGGTCTTCCACTCACAGGAAGAGGCCCGCAACTACCTGACGCGGGCCATCGCCTCCGGACTTATCCCCGTGTGCGACCCCAAACCCATCATCATTTATGACGCCACCGGACAACCTGTGGGACAGAAGGACCACCCGGTGCCCTGCAGAAAGGCGAAGTAAATGGCACTTTTATCGAAGTCCAGCAAACCCAACCGCCGCAAACTGCGCGGCGCCAGCGCCTCCGTCACCGCCGACTCTCCGGCGGTCGTCAACGCGCCCGGCTCCGGCGTACAAGACTCCGCTGTTACCGCCGAAGAAGCCGTCGCCATCCTGGAAAAGACCGCCCGGAAACGCCGCCGCATGGAACTCGTCCTCATGCTGCTCTCCGCCACCCTAGTCATTGTCGCCATGGGCATCATCCAGTACACGGTACGCGGCCACCTCTCGTGGGACATCCTTATCAGCGGCCTGTCCTTCATTGCCATTTGCATCATCCTCAACATCGCGATGCGCCTGCTCGCCCCGCAGGCCGACCCCTTCCTGCTGCCCCTCGTCACCATGCTCAACGGCATCGGGCTGATCCTCATCAACCGGCTGGACCTCACCGACTCCGGCAGCACCACCGCCGGGATGACGGAAGGCACCCGACAAATCATTTGGACCTTCATCGCTGTCGTCCTCTTCGTGCTCGCTCTCTGGGTTGTGCGCGACCATCGCGTCCTCAGCCGCTACAGCTACACGCTGGGCCTCGTCGGCCTTATTCTGCTAGCCATCCCCGCAATTCTGCCCGCCAGTATGTCCGAGGTGAACGGCTCCAAGATCTGGATCCGCACCCCGTTCCTCTCCATCCAACCCGGCGAATTCTCCAAGATCGTCCTCATCATCTCTATCGCCGCCATTCTGGTGTCGAAGCGGGAACTGTTCGCCACCACAGGCCGGCAAGTCTTCGGCATTGAATTGCCGCGCGCCCGCGACCTCGCCCCTATCCTCGTCGTGTGGGTTGTCGCCGTTCTCATCCTGGTGTTAGAGAAAGACCTCGGTACCTCCCTCCTCATATTCGCCACTGTCCTCACCATGATCTACATCGCCACCAACCGGGTCAGCTGGTTGGTGATTGGTGTCGTTAGTTTCGCAACGGCAGCACTCATCGCCTACTTTGCGTTCAGCCACGTGCAGGTGCGCTTCGCCACCTGGTGGGACCCCATCAAATACTTCGACACCAACGGCTACCAACTGTCCCAGGCGCTCTTCGGCCTGGCCACCGGTGGTGTGGCTGGCTCCGGCCTGGGCCACGGCCGCCCCGACCTGGTGCCCTACGCTTCCACCGACTTCATCATCTCCACTGTCGGCGAGGAACTCGGCTTCATCGGCTTGGCAGCCGTACTAGTGTGCTATGCCATCATCGTGCAGCGCTGTTTCCGCACCAGCCTCCTGGTGCGTGACTCCTTCGGCAAGTTGATGGTCTCCGGCCTCGCCTTCACCATAGCTTTCCAGGTGTTCGTAGTGGCCGGCGGTGTTACCCGCGTAATCCCACTAACCGGCCTTACCACTCCCTTCCTCTCTTACGGTGGTTCCTCCCTGCTGGCGAACTACCTGCTGGTGGCGCTGGTGTTGCGAGTTTCCGATGCGGCAGCCCGTCCGCTTTCCCTCCCGGCCGGCACCAAGCTGCCCCCTGCCGGAAGCAAGGTTCTCACCCGCGCTAACCGCGTCAAACTTTCCAAACAGGAGAAGGCTGACGTGTCCACCCCCACCGCACAGGAACCACCCGCCGTCTTTAACGTGGTGGAGGAATTGCCCGTCTACCAGCCCGCCAAGGATGCCGACAGCCCCGCTACCGACGTAGCGACCACCACTGAGCCCACAGCTGAGCCCATCAAGGAGCCCACCAAAGAATCCACAGCTGAGTCCACCAAGGAGTCCACCAAGGAGCCCACAGCTGAGTCCACCAAGGAGGAGGGAAACAATGAATAAGACCATCCGCCGAGTCGTCGTCTTCGCCGGCGTACTCCTCGTTGTCCTCCTCCTCAACCTCACCTGGGTACAAGTCATCCACGCCCCCGAACTACGCAACCACCCGCGCAACTTCGCCCGCACCCAACTCACCCAATTCGGCAGCCAACGCGGGCAAATCACCGCCGACGGCGTCGTCCTCGCCTCCAGCCGCTACGACGAAGCCACCAAGAAATTCCACCGCGTCTACGGCAAAAACGCCGAAATGTGGTCCCCCATCACCGGCTACTTCAGCCTCTACTCACGCTCCGGCATCGAATACTCCGAAGACACCATCCTCTCTGGCCAAGACGACAAACTCCTCGGAGACCGCGTCATCGACCTTTTCACCGGCCGCGACCCCCGCGGCGGCAATGTCGCTCTCACCATCAACCCCGACATGCAGGAAGCCGCATGGAACGCCCTGCAAACCGGTGTGGGAGCAGGCCCTCTCGTGGGCGGTGTGGTCGCCATCCAACCCTCCACCGGCGCGATCCTCGCCCTCGCCTCCAGCCCCAGCTACGACCCCACCCCCCTCGCCAGCTTCAGCAACACCGCTGTCAACAACTACGACGAGCAACTGCGCACCATGAAGCCCTCCCCGCTCATCAACCGCGCCACCGCTGAACCCCTGCCGCCCGGATCCACCTTCAAGGTCGTCACCACCGCCGCGCTGCTCCGCAAAGGCGTCAACGCCAACACTTACGTCAGCAACGCCCCCCGCACCATCCTCCCCGACACCGTCACCCCGCTGGAAAACTACGGCGGCGAATACTGCGGCGGCAGCACCTTCGGAATGGCCTTCGCCTACTCCTGCAACGTCCCCTTCGCCGACCTCTCCCGCAAACTCACCGTGCGGGAATTTCAACACACCGCCGAATCCTTCGGCATCGGCGAAACCTACAACATCGGCGTCACCGAAATGGCCAGTACCATTGGTGACATCCCCGACGCTGCCGCCCTCGCCCAATCCTCCATCGGGCAGCGCAACGTCTCCCTCACCCCCCTCCAGAACGCCATCATTGCCGCCACCATCGCCAACAACGGTGTCCGCATGAAGCCCTACCTGGTGAAAGCCGAAACCGCCCAGGATCTCTCCGTCCTCTACGAAGCGAAGCCCAAAGAACTCAACCGGGCCGTCTCCGAGAAGGTCGCCAAGCAGCTCACTAAGCTCATGATCACCGCCGAACAATACGCCGGCGGCGCCAACAAGCTGAATGTCCCGGTCGCCTCCAAGACCGGTACCGCCGAGCACGGTACCGACTCCAAGAACTCCATCCCCTACACCTGGTACATCGCCTTCGTCCCCGGACATGACGTTGCCGTCGCCGTCATGATCGAAGATGGGGCCGGCGTTAACCGCGGCTCCGTGGGTGCCACCATCGCTGGCCCCGTCGGCCGCGCCGTCCTCAAGGCCGCCCTCGGCCAGCCCACCCCGAAGTCCGTCACCCCCAGTTACCAGCGCTCCTTCAACTACCAGCCCACTGCCACCGCCACGTACTCCACCACCGTCACCCAGAATAATCAGGGCAACAACCAGGGCAACGGCGGCACTGGCACTACTGGCAGCGGTAACGGCGGCACCAACACGGAAGGCGATGACGGAGAATGATCATCAAACCCGACACCATCATCGGCGGCCGGTACACTATTGAATCCCTCATCGCCACCGGCGGTATGGGCCAGGTGTGGATGGCCAACGACACCGTCCTCGACCGCAAAGTCGCCATCAAAATCCTCAAAGCCGAGTTTTCAGCCGACCGGAACTTCCTCACCCGCTTCCGTGAAGAGGCCCGCACCACCGCCCGCCTCAACCACCCCAACATCGTCTCCGTCTACGACTACGGCGAATTCCACGACACCGACGGCGGCGACCCCATCGCCTACCTGGTGATGGAACTCGTCCACGCTGAATCCCTCAGCCATGCCCTCGGACGCCTCACCACCCTCACCGTCGCCCAAGCCCTGGACATGCTCTCGCAAACCGCCCAGGGCCTCAGCGCTGCTCACGAAGAAGGCATCATCCACCGGGACGTCAAACCCGGCAACATTCTCATCACCCCCCGCGGGCGCGTCAAAATCAGTGACTTCGGCATCGCCAAAGCCGTCGATTCGGTACCCATCACCCGCACCGGCACCGTCATGGGCACCGCCCAATACATCAGCCCCGAACAGGCCGTCGGCAAAGACGCCACCAGTGCCTCCGACATTTACAGCCTCGGCATCGTCGGCTACGAAGCCCTCTGCGGCAAACGCCCCTTCGACGGGGAAGGCTCTGTCTCCGCTGCCATGGCACACGTGACAGCCAGCCCCAACCCCCTACCCAACAGCATCCCCGCCAATGTGCGGGATCTCATCGCCATTGCCCTGCGCAAAGACCCTGCCGCCCGCTACAAAGACGGTGCCGAATTTGCCCGCGCTGTTTCCCAAGTACAGGCTGGCAACCCCGCCCCGCTACCCGAATCCGTTCTCGACAACGGCCCCGTGGGCGCCAGCACCGCCGGCGGTGAACTGGGCCTCCCCACCAGCATGCAGCCCACCGAACGGATCGCCGGAACAAGTGGAGCAGGCCGCGCCGCCGGGATGGGTGCTGCCGCAGCCGCCGGAGCTGCCCTAGCCGCAGGTGCCGGTGCCGCACAGTTGAGCAACGCCCCCACCGAAATGATGGGACACACTGGCGGGGGGCTGGTGACAGGCTCCAACGGGCAACCCGACGGCCACTACGTCGTCCCCTCCTCCGCCCTTCCCTACCAAACCGGCTACCAGAACATGCCTAGCGGCCAACCCGGCCAACCCGGTCAACCCGGCCTCGCCACCGGCGGCGTACCTGTACAAGGCGGCCCCTACCCCTCCAATGCCCCCCGCAAAAACTCCACCAAGGAAGAACAGCGCGGCCTTGGAGCCGGCCAAGTCATTCTCATTGTGCTGGGGGTGCTGCTCGTCATCGCCCTCATCGCCTACGGTGCCTACATGTTCCTGGGCAGGACAGACCTTCCCACCAACCAGCCCAGCGAGCAACCTACCGTCACCCTCACCCAAACCCTCACCAACTCTCCGGACAGCAGCGAGTCCGAAGAACCTTCCACTTCCGACACACCCACCGTCGACATTACGGAGGAAGAGGATCCCTCACCCTCCGCCACCAAGAGCAAAACCAAGACCACCAAGACGAAACCGACCAAGACCAGCCACAGCTCCACGGAGCCCACCAGCAGCTCACCGTCGAGCAGTTCGTCCGGTAGCAGCTCGTCCACTTCGGCTAGCTCCACGGAGCCCACCAGCACCACCGAGGCCTCCACCACGGTGAAGCCCATCTCCACCACCACAGAGCACCCGCAGGAACCTTAGGACATTTACGTGATTACCGGACGACTTAACGGACGCTACGAACTGGGTGAAGCGCTCGGCTACGGCGGCATGAGCGAAGTGCGCGCCGCCCGCGACACCCTGCTCAATCGCGATGTCGCGATCAAGATCCTGCGAAAAGACTTGGCCCGCGACCAC
Source organism: Lawsonella clevelandensis (assembly GCF_001293125.1). Lineage (NCBI taxonomy): Bacteria > Bacillati > Actinomycetota > Actinomycetes > Mycobacteriales > Lawsonellaceae > Lawsonella > Lawsonella clevelandensis. The sequence continues at coordinate 1,036,798 of NZ_CP009312.1, read as the reverse complement.
AACTTTCTGGAACGCTTCCGCCGCGAAGCCCGCAACAGCGCACGCCTCAACCACCCCAACATCGTCGCCATCTACGACACCGGCGAATCCGTCACCGAAGACGGCACTCTCGCCTACATCGTCATGGAACGCCTGGGTGGCCGCACCCTCCGCGAACTTGTTGGCACCGAAGGCGCCCTGCCCATGAAGCAGGCGTTGAAGCTCGTCGCGCAGGTCGCTAATGCCCTCGACTACAGCCACCAGATGGGCATCGTGCACCGGGACATCAAACCCGCCAACATTATGCTCACTGTCACCGGCACGCCCAAGGTGATGGACTTCGGCATCAGCCGCGCCGCGGACGACATGCAGTCCCTCACCCAAACCGCCACCGTGTTCGGCACCGCCCAATACATCAGCCCCGAACACGCCATGGGCCATAACATCGACTACCGCGCCGACATTTATGCCCTCGGCTGCGTTCTCTACGAGTGCCTCACCGGCCAGCCCCCCTTCCAGGCGGAAACCGCGGTGGCGGTGGCGTGCAAGCACGTACAGGACGCCCCCGTGCCGCCCAGCCAACTGCGCCCAGAGATCAGCCCGGAGCTGGATGCGGTGGTTCTGAAGGCGCTGGAGAAGCGGCCCGAAGATCGTTTCGCCAATGCCGGCGAGTTCCAGGCCGCCCTGGAGAACATTCTGGGCGAGCAGGTGGCCTCCCGGGTGCAACTGCCTGACTACCAGAAGATGGGCGCCACCCTGGCCGCCGACACTGCCCCCACTGAGTCTTTCGCTACCGCCACCTCTATCCTTCCTATCCAGGTTCGCCCCTTGGATAAGCTGGATTCGGAGGATGACGAGGGTGACGGCAACGGGTCCTTGGCAGGCCTAGCTGCCCCCGGTAGGTCGGATAACCCCTATAATGCTCCCGCTACCGCCCAGCTAGGCGCGGCAGGTGCAGCTGGCGCTGTTGGCGCTGTTGGCGCCGCCGGTGCGGCTGGGGCGGCTGCCTGGGATGCTGCGCACGGCGGCTACAACGACAGCTACCCTGACGCCTACCCGGCGCAGGCAGGCTACCCCGGCTACGGCCCGGCAGGGGCAGGCGGCTGGGGAGGCGCCGGTACAGCCGGCGTTGCCAGCTTCGACTACGGTGACGGGCCACGTCGTTCCGATGGAGCCCAGGCCGGTTCCCGTAGCAACGTGGAGGAACGCTCCGGCAGTACGTCGGGGGGGAAGAAGCGCGGCCGTACCGCCCTTATTGCGGTGGCGTCAGTACTGGGTCTGCTGTTGGCCGGTACCGGTGTTTACTACGGTGTCGTCACCAACCCCAACGTCAACATGGCCGCCTACAGCAACCTGCAGGACTACCAAGGTCGGGACGCCCGTCCTATCTACGATTCTCTGGTGAAGGACGGCTACACCGTCAACGTTGTCACTAACTACATGCGTACCCAAACCAACGGCACCATTATCCGCACGAACCCACCGGCCGGATCGAAGGTGAATAAGGAGACCCCCATCACCATCTATGTGGCCACCGGTGGTGAACCCATTGAGGTTCCCGACGTTGCCGGCAAGAGTGTAGATGAGGCTCGAACCGCCCTTCTTCTCCTTGGCATCCCGGTAGAATCCGCCACCAAGGTGAGGCCTTCGGAGCGCAGCAAAAAGGGTAACGTCATTGGCACTAGTACTCCTGCCGGGGAGAACATTCCTCCGAACAAGAGCATCCAGATTTATGTGGGCAGTGGCCGTCCGGCCGTCCGCATGCCATCTGTGATCGGGGACAAGGTCAATGTTGCTAAGGAGAAGGTCACCAAGGCGAAGCTGAAGGTGCGAGTACAGATGACGAAATCGTCAAAACCGCGCGGTACTGTCGTGTCGCTGAAGAATGCCAACCAGGACCTATCTGAGGGAGACACCGTCACCCTGGTGGTGTCTGACGGCTCCCTCATCGTCATGCCGAACCTGGTGGGTGAGACCGTGACTTCCGCCCGCAGGATGCTGGAGGAGGCGGGCTGGGATGGCCAGCTCAACCGCTCCCACGCCAGCACTCTTAACATTGCACGTATCGGCCGGGTTGCACAGCAATACCCGGCGGCGGGGGCTGAGGTGGATAAGGATTCCGCCGTCAGCATCACCGTGTACGAATTGAATCTGCCGTAAGGAGGCCACCCAACAATGGAAGGACTGCTTTCCAATCGCTACGAGCTGGGGGACATTCTCGGATATGGCGGGATGAGCGAAGTTCGCATGGCTGTAGACACTGTGCTGCAACGCGAGGTCGCTATTAAGATCCTGCGTCCGGACCTGGCTCGGGACCCATCCTTCCTGGAACGCTTCCGGCAGGAGGCCCAGAACAGCGCCAAGCTCAACCACCCCAACATTGTCGCCATCTACGACACTGCGGAGGCCGACACCGATGAGGGAGTGTGCCCCTACATTGTGATGGAGCTGATCCGCGGCCAGACACTGCGCGACATGGTGCACGAGGATGGTGCTCTCTATCCGCAGCGTGCCATGCACATTGTCTCCGACCTGTGCGAAGCGTTGGATTACAGCCACAAGATGGGCGTGGTGCACCGCGATGTGAAGCCGGGCAACGTCATGATCACCAGCACCGGCAAGGTGAAGGTGATGGACTTCGGCATTTCCCGCGTGGTGGACGCCCCCAGTGCCATGACGACAACTTCCCAGGTGATCGGTACCGCCTCGTACCTGTCTCCGGAGCAAGCGCGTGGCCAGAACGTGGATATTCGCTCCGATATTTATGCTGCCGGCTGTGTGCTGTACGAGGCCATTACCGGCCAGCCGCCATTCGAGGGGGAGTCTGCCCTGTCGGTGGCCTACCAGCATGTGCAGGAAGACCCTATTCCGCCCAGCCATCTCAATGAGTTGGTGTCTGCGGGCCTGGATGCGGTGGTCTTGAAGGCTATGGCGAAGGATCCGGGGGATCGCTACCAGTCCGCTGCCGATATGAAAGCGGATTTGGTGACGGTGCTGCACGGGCAGCGCCCCATGGCTATGAAGAGTGACGCTACCCTGGTGCAACCAGTGTTGACCGATGAGGATATTGCTCGCATGGCGGCGGAACGCCAGGCGGCAGGTGCGGTGGCGGGTGCCGGCCTGTTGGGTGTCGGTGCTGCCGGTGCTACTGGCGTTGCTACTGCTGGTGCTGGCGCAGATGCGGGAAGTAGTGCCGGTGACGGTGCAGCCTCCTCGGGAACCGGCCAACCCGCCAACATTGGCGAGATGATGGCGGCTGCCGCGGCGGCCGGCCAAGCTAACTCGCGCCAAGCCAGCGAGGACGCCAAGTACACTACCGCCGACCAGCGTAAACCCATTAACGAAAAGGGCGTGCGCTTCGGTGCGATGCGCGACGACGACGAGCACCCCGGCCTCAAGAGCGGTGCCGCCGGCGCTGGCGCTGCTGCTGCCGCTGGTACTACCGGTGGGGCGGAGGGTGACCGTGCTCCCGCAGCCGGGGACGGAGCCGCCGCTACCTCCGATGGGGCAGACGCAACCGCACACACCGCTGCCGGTGCCAACGCTGGTGCCTGGAATGGCGCGGCTGACGGCACCAATAACCTCAGCCAGCCGAAACCCCTGGAGGCTCCCGTCTCCAAGAAGCAGTCGAAGCGTAAGCGCGTCCGTCACCACTTCAAGAAACTCGGCATTGCGCTGCTCGTCCTCATTGGTCTGTCCATGACGGGCATTGTCATTACCGAAGCCGTCACCGGTGTCAGCATCTTCTCCAACCAGCTGGCTGTCCCCGACGTCACCAACTTGAAAGCCAACGACGCCACCGATCGCCTGCGCCAGCAGGGCCTGCGCGTGGATCTGCAAACGGAAGCCTCTAACACGGTTCCGCGCGGCATGGCCATCCGTACTGACCCGGCCGCCAGCACCATGGTGGCCCGCGGTGGACGCGTCACCCTCATTGTGTCCTCCGGTAAGGGACCCATTGTGGTGCCGGATGTGCAAGGCATGAGCGAAGAAGCCGCCCGCGAGAAGCTCACCATGGCCGGCCTGAAGGTGGCCACCGAGGTACGCCGCGTGCCCTCCGACGCGGACATGGCGAACAAGGTGGTGAAACTGTCTGTGCCGCTGGGCTCCACTGTGTCCCCGTCGCAGGAAGTGACCATCCTGCTGGGTACCGGTAACTCTGCCACCTTCATCCCCTCCACGGTGGGTATGACGGAGGCGCAGGCCCGCAGCAACCTGGAGGATGCTGGCTTCTCCGTGAAGGTAAAGAAGGTTCACTCCAGCAAGCCGAAGGGCACGGTGGTGAGTACCAGTCCAAAGGAGAAGGCTAACAAGGGCGACACCGTCACCATCATGGTGTCTGACGGTACTAGCCTCGCCATGCCGAACGTGCGTGGCCTCAGCCAAGAAGAAGCGGAACGCCAGCTGCGTGCCGCCGGCTGGGACGGCACCCTCACCGTGAAGAAGGTGCGCAGCACCAACTTCTCGAAGGCCGGCCAGGTGAAGGACCAGAGCCCCGAGCCAGGGTCCGACATTACCGAAAATGCCACCATTGTCCTACAGGTCTACGACGTCAGCCTCTTCTAATGACACTTTCTCCCACCCGTATTCTCTCCACCCTCGGGGCAGCACTCACCGGTGCTGCCCTGGTGGGTGGGCTGCTCACTCCCGCCGCCACTGCTAGCCCGGCCCCACTGGATGCCGAACACACAATCACTGGCGCTCACCCGGCCCCACTGGATGCCGCCTACGCGGTGGCAGGCACTGGCCTGCCGGCACAAGGCATTGCCGCCCAGGCACCCGCCCCGCAATGGATCGGCGACCCCTGGCCGGACACCCCCGGCTTCCCCCTGCCCTACACCCCGCCAGACGGGGCCGGCACCCTTGACTTCGGTATCCGCGACACCACCCCCGCCCCCTTTACCCTGCTGAACTACGGCGGTATTCCCCTGAAGGGCCCCAACTTCGTCAACATCGGGGACTCCTACACCACCACCACGTTCTACGGCACCACACTGGTGGAACCCTGCTTCCGCAATGCTGTGGGGTTCGCCCCAGCAGTGGCGGCACAGGTGAAACTGCCTCCCCGTGATGCTGCCTGCCCGGGTGCCGGCATCGAGCACTACTGGCACACCATGAAATCCTTCCAGTTCCCCGTCCCTAAGATGCCGCAACGCCTGGCCATTAACAAGGACACACAACTGGTGGTGGTGAGCTTGGGAGGCAACGACGCCTACACCGAATCTATGGTGTCCCTTGCCCTCAAGTGTGTTGCCTCCTGGACCAGCCCGGTGGAGCGGCTCTCCAGCAACCCGTGCGAGCGGCGCGTCGGCACCCGTCTTTTCAGCCGGGCGAAAGCTATGGAACGAGCCCTCACCTATGTGCTGAAGGATGCGAAGAAGCGCGCCAGTAAGGATGCCGTAGTTATCGCCATGGGCTACTTCAACCCCTTCCCGTCTGCGGCCGGGTACTGCTGGGAGCGCGCCCTTGCCCCAGTGGGGGATCTGAAATTCGTCCACAACCTTTTCGTGACACTGAACGAGTCGGTGCGGCAGGCCGCAAAGAATGCGGGCGTGCTGTACTACAACCCGTCTGCGGAGGAGGCTTTTGCCCGCTCCAGCTGTGGGTTACCGCTCTACCGGCTGATCTCCATTACGGGCTTGCCGGAGTTTGGGGTACCGTTCCACCCCACGTTGACGGGTCACTGGAATATGTCGAAGCACGTTGCCTCTCTTTATGAGCAGGAAATGCAGGCGCGGCGGCATGGCCGGAGTATTGCTCGGCAGACGTGGCAGGTTGGCCCTGGCAGCAAAGATGCCATTATGTTGTAGCGAAAGTCACGTTTCTTCCTATCACTAAACGTAAACTGGAGGGTGCACTGTAACCTGTGGCCGGTCACTCCTATCGGTCCAATCGCTCTCTACTGTGTCACCATTAAAAGCCCCAGCCGTGTGCTGGGTACACGTTTCAGTACCGGCTGTCGCCCAGCGGCAGCCAGCGATTGGAGGAAATCCATGGGACGCTACCACAAGGCGTGTGTTGCGATCGCAGCCACCATCAGCCTGCTCGCAGGCTCCGTGTGGGGCACTGGCACCGGTTTCGCTAAAGAAATTGACCCCAACGACCCCGAATACAACACCCCCGGATTCCCGCTCCCCACTGTGGAAGACAATGAGAACGACAGCCCCCTCACCGGCGGTCGCATAGACTGGGGAATCACTGACGATACCCCCGCCCCCTTCACCGTGTTGAACTATGGTGGCCTACCCCTGCCCATCGACAACTTCGTCAACATCGGCGACTCGTACACCACAACCGCCTTCTACGCCACCACCCTGGGAGAACCCTGTTTCCACAACGCCATCGGCTTCTCCGCCGCGGTAGGTGCGCAGACGGGCCTTGCTATCCGTGACGCCGCCTGTGCCGGTGCGGGCATTCCCCACTACTGGCACACCATGAAGTCCTTCCAGTTCCCTATTGCGAAGGCACCCCAACGTCTGGCTATCGACAAGCACACCAAACTGGTGGTGGCGTCGCTGGGCGGCAACGACACTTACACCAGCTCCATGATCTCGGTACTGGCGGGATGCCTGGCTAGCTGGTCCATTCCCAAGTACTACAACCAGGGCAATCCGTGTGCCCGCAAGATGGCTCCCGAGATGATGCCGCGGGCCAAGGCACTGGTGCCTGCCCTCACCTACATGTACAAGGATGCGAAGAAGCGGGCAGCGAAGGATGCGGTCGTCATCGCTATGGGTTACTTCAACCCTTTGCCGAAGAACACAGAGAAGTGCCTCATTGATGGCCCCGCCCCCAAGGGCGACCTGAAGTTCATCAATGAGATCTTCAGCGTCATCAACCATTCCATTCGCACTGCCGCCAAGAAGGCAGGGGTGCTTTATTACAATCCCTCCGCGGAGGAGGACTACGCGCAGTCCAGCTGCGGTGCCCCGTTCGCCCGCATGATTTCTATTACCGGCCTGCCGGAGTACTCGGTGCCGTTCCATCCCACGCTCACCGGCCACTACAATGCGGCGGAGCATGTGGTGAAGCTGTACAACCAGGAGTTGACGGCTCGCCGGCGCGGTAAGACCATTGCCCCGCAGACCTGGAAGGCCCCCTACCATCCAGTGAACTAGTTGCCGGACGTGCGCCCTGGGAGTGTGCCAGGGTGCACGTGTCAATGACTGTGCCGGGCTTGGGCTGCCGAGCGTAAGGGGGTGCTAGTGTCTCTCCAGTAAACGGTTTCTTGCATAGCAGTAAATAATCATTGTCTAGCAGGTGAACAATCGTCTAAAATCGTGCCAGCTTGTTCTTTTTTCAAGGAGTATCACTATGCACAAACGTCTAACGCACTCCCTCACCGCCAGTCTTTCTGCTGCCCTATTGCTGGTCGGAAGCTTGGGGCAGACTGCCGCCTGGGCTTCATCCGAGCCGAACCCCGAACCTACTCCCGGGTTTCCACTTGCCGGTAAGTATGGTTACCCAGATGATAAATCCGATATTAGTGATTCCACTCCTACCCCCTACACTGTCATCAATTACGGCGGTATCCCCACCAAGGGACCGAACTTTGTGAACATTGGTGACAGCCACACCGTCACCGCCTGGGTCCCCACCACCATCCCCGAACCCTGCCTCCACAATGCGTTGGGCTTTGCACAGGTTGTGGGCCAGAAAACCGGCCTGGATGTACGGGATGCCTCTTGCGCTGGCGCCGGCATTGAACACTACTGGCACACCAAAAACACCTACCTGGGTGGCATCCCGAAAGCCGCCCAACGGCTTGCCGTCAACCAGAACACCAAGCTGGTGGTGGCGTCGCTCGGAGGCAACGATACTTACGACGATCCCATGGCTGTGGTAATCGCTAAGTGCTCCGATTTTTGGGCCAAGAAAAAGCCATGTGCCGACTACCTCGCCCCGCAAATGATGACCCGGTCGAGGGCACTGTCCCCCGCCATGTACTACATGCTCATGGACATTAAGGCGCGGGCTGCAAAAGATGCGGTGGTAATTGGTATGGGGTACTACGCCCCGATGCCGCGGAACTATAAGGGCTGCTGGGCGGATGGTCTCCTACCCGACGGTGATCTGAAGCTCATTCACGACTATGTGGTGGAGCTGAATCATCAGATGCAGATGGCCGCTAAAAAAGCTGGCGTGATCTTCTACAATCCGTCGCAGTACATCACCTTCAAGACTTCTGGTTGCGGCACGCCCCAGGAACGTCTAATTACTCTGACGGGCCTCCCCGAGGCGAATATGCCTATTCACCCGACGCTGCGGGGCCAGTGGCTGTCCGCTGACACGGTAGTGAAGCTCTACAACCAAGAGCTGACGGCACGGAAGGCTGGTACGTCTATTGCACCGGCTACGTGGACGGTTTCCTACGACACCAAGGGCTAGTTATGCAGCACCTTTAGGGGTGTTTAGGGGCGTTTGGGGGCGCTTAGGGGTGTGTGTCGACTAACAGAATAATGAGCACGGCAGGTGCCCTCTTTGTGGGGTACCTGCCGTGTATGTATGTTTGCTGAAAACTTTTAGGGGATGAAGTGTTCTTAAGTGTCTACACTCTGACACTCGTGACAAATTTATTCTAGTTGTTGCAGTACTCTAGAAAACACAAGACCTGCCACCCACAAACTAAGAGAATCCACTATATTTGCATCTTAAAGCATATTAAGTTATGACACTCCGCGTTTCCTATGTCTCACAATATGAGCATTATGAACACGATCACATTTATTAAATCATGGGTGGATGATTATTATATCATTCGGTTGTATGCATACAACACTACTTATTTATAACAAGGAGAACCCATGCAGCACTCCACTCCCCATGCCGTAATTGCCGGCATCGCTGCCAGTCTGCTGCTCGTCACCAGCACCGGCCATGGCCTCGCCTGGGCGGACGACAATGACGACGCCGCTCCCGGAACCGTCATCAACGAGCCCGGAGCCGAAACCAACCCCATGCCCACCCCCGGCTTTCCCCTGGGCGGCAAATACAACTACCCCGCCAAAGGATCCGACTTCAACGACTCCACCCCCGCGCCCTACACCGTCATCAACTACGGCGGCATCCCCCACAAGGGCCCCAACTTCGTCAACATCGGAGACAGCCACACCGTCACCGCCTGGCTCCCCAGCACTGTCCCCGGCGACCCCTGCATGCACAACGAATTCGGATTCGCACAGGTAGTAGGACAAAAGGCCGGCCTGCCCGTGCGTGACGCCTCCTGCGCCGGCACCGCCATCGAAGAATACTGGCATACTGGCTCCACCTTCGTCGGTAAAATCCCGAAGGCCGCCCAGCGCCTCGCCATCAACAAGAACACCACGCTCGTTGTCGCCTCTCTCGGCGGCAACGACACCTACCTGGATACCGCCGCCGAACTCATGACTAAGTGCGCCAAGCGCTGGAAGAAGGGCGACGCCTGTTCACCCTACCTAGCCCCATCTATGATGGGACGCGCCCGGGTCCTATCCCCCGCTATCTACTACATGCTCAAGGACATTAAGGCCCGCGCCGCCAGCGACGCCATCATCATCGCCATGGGCTACTACTCGCCGTTCCCCAAGAACTTCGACGGATGCCCGGCCGAGAAGATTGTTCCCAAGCGTGACATAGTGTTTTTCCGCGAGTTCGTGGAGGAGCTCAACCACCAGATGCAGCTGGCTGCGAGGAAAGCCGGCGTCATCTTCTACAATCCCTCCCAGTACATCGACTTCAACACCTCCTCCTGCGGTGCTCCTTTCCAGCGGTACATCGTGACGGCCGGTGCGCCCGAGATCAACATGCCAATTCACCCCACCCTCTTCGGCCACTGGAAGTCCGCAGACACCGTAGTGAACCTCTATAACCAAGAACTGCAGGCCCGCAAGGCCGGAAAGTCCATCGCCCCCGCCACCTGGACCATCCCCTACGGCGTGCGCGGATAACTCACCCCGCTGCCGCGCACAGCTCACTGGCACGCCTTCCTGGCTTGCCCCTGAGCGTGCACGCTACACCCCTCCTACCAGAAAGGGATTCTTTTCTTTAGATAAACCCATACAACACAGCAGTGCGGCAGCCTCTTGCGGACGGCTACCGCACTGGTTGTGTAGTGAGTTGGGGTAAAGAGCTTGGGTAGCGAGCTCGTTTGAGGGGCTCATGCAGATGGCGACGTTAGGCCAGGGCGCCCATCGGGTCCCAGGCGGGCAGCACAATGGGTGCCTCGCCAGCGTCCACCACCGCCCGCAGGTCGGCAGGCAGGCGGTCCTTGTGGACAGCGATCTCAAAGACGTACTCGTCGAACCAGGAGGCGTTCATAGTGAAGAAGCCCTTGTCGGCAATGTCCTCGCCCCAGCTGTTTTCCACGCGGAAGCGGCGGGCGTTGCCGTCATCGTCCACATCCACACCCACGAACACCATGGCGTGGGTCATCAGGCTGTCGCCGTAGATCAGGCGATTAGCCTTATCGAGGGTGAGGTCTAGGCTGTAGGCGCCTTCGTAGTCGTAGAGGTGAGCGTCCCAAATGCCCAGGTCACGGCTGGACTGCTTGTTGGTATCGCAACCAAACCACACCGGGTCGCCATCAACAATGGTCTCCTTGACGGCCGTCTTCAGCACCTCAATGGGGGCGTTGAGGTAGGTGACGGGAGTGCCGCCTACCACGTTGCCCAGCCGGTCCACCGTGTAGGTTTTGCCGTATTCGCTGGTGGGGCGCGGGTCGTTGACGACGCATACGTAGTCGTCCAGATCCACGGTGATGTATTTGTCAGCGAACTCCAGCGGGGTCATACGCCCGGCGCGGGTGAAGGTCTTGTCCTTGTCTTGCCACTCCCACTCGAAGTCGGTGGGCGGAGTGCCCAGGTGGATGGCAAGCACACGGTAGATGGTGCTGAGGATGTCCTGCTTGGCAGCGTCCACCTTGTGCGGGTCGGCGTCTGCTTTTCCGCCCTCCACGGCGATAAGCTCGCGCAGATCGTGGGCGCCTTGGCGGAGGAGGGTTTCCAGGGCCTCGTTGAGGGAGGCGGTGCAGCTGGAGGATTCGGTTTCGGGCATGGCGCTCTTCGGCACGACACCGTACTTCTTGACGAGAGCAACGAACATGTTCCACTGGCCGCCGTCACCGATCGGGTCGGAGAGCAGGTGGTGGACGGTGCGGTCGTCGGCGTCGGCGTCGGCCAGGTCGATCATGGATTCTAGGAAGTAGTTGGATTTCTCCAGCTTGTCCCAGAAGAGCATCCAGTTCTGGGAGAACTCGAAGTCTTTGACGTTGAGTTGGGTGGCGGCGGCGTAGCGCAGGGAGTTGAGGCCGGAGAATAGCCAACAGCGGCCGGACTTCTTTTGGTTGGTCACCTTCCAGTCATCAAGGCGGTGGCTGACGGTCTTGTCGATGCCGACGGCGATGGTGCGGTCCATCGCGACTTTCTTGATGGGGGATTCGGTGACGGCGTTCTGCATCAGCCGGTTGATGGGGCTGGCGGCGAAGTCGTCCTGGTAGCTGGCCAGGTTGTCCGCGGAGATCATTCCGTGTCCTGTCCTTTCTCTGCGCTCTCGGGGTGTGTGTTTTGACGTATTCCAGCCTACTCGCCTGGTCAATTGCGGTGCTGGGGTTGGTGGATGGTATGTGAAGTACCGCCTGGCCTACGGGGCGGTCGGCGCCGATTCCGCTGATGGCAACTATGCTGACAGTTTTTCACGGGCCAAGGTTGGTTTAGGGGTGCCAGCTACGCGTTTGTGGGTGTAAATAGGCACTCTTCTTAGCTGGGAGTTTGCTCACTGAGAGTGAATTAACTTAACACTTTTGGTAAAAATGAAACTTTTGAGTCTTTTTCGGAATCGATTAATGGCCTTTGAAGTTGCTATTACTTCAGCTTGGAATTTCGTACAGGCCGGTGTTCATGGAAACACTCTGATGTGAGCGAAAAACAGATGTTACTATCCGAACTATGAACACTCAAACCCCCTTCGCTAAGCGAATCGTCGCACTCGGCGCTGCCGCTGGCCTCGGATTCTGCCTCGCTCCCCTCACCGCAGCTAGCGCTGAGGCTGCCGAAGTAACCAAGCCTATTGCACAGGACTGCCACTCCAATGGCGTTCCCCTCGACTTCAACGCTGACATGGTCCGTGATGGCGACCACGTCACCATCACTACCCCCGACAACGTCAAGGTTGGAGACGAGTACACCATTACCGTCGACTACCGTCCTGACACCATTATTGGAAAGCAGCAGGGCGCCGATGTTCTCGAAATGCAGAACATCGCCGTTCGCTGGGCCATCAACGATCCGAGCGCCTTCGTCACCGCCAAGATGCTCAACAACGGCAAGTCCCTAACCGGCCCCGCCAAGATGAGCCTGGTTGGTGGCAACCGCCTCGTCTTCTCCAATATGAACGTTTCCGTCAACGGCAAGGATACCGTCTGGTACCCGCCGACCTTCCAGGTCACCTTCAAGGCCACTAAGGCTGGCGAACTCCCCACCCTGCACCAGGTCATCGAAGGCCCCGCCGGCCAGCGCAATAATCCGGAAAACTGGATTGTCATGGACAACCATGTCAAGCACCCCCTCCTTGGCGAAGCGACCTTCCACATGAACTGCATGGCCGCTGCTAAGGGCGGCGGAAACCTTGAAGCCACCCTCGCAACCGTGAAGGCTGCCCCTGGCGCTAACGGAGCCACCGTTGCCGACAACAAGGCTGGCGAGAACAAGTCCAACAAGGGCTCTGAAGTGAAGGGCACTGACGGCAAGGCCTCCAAGAGCAACTCTGCTGGCAGCACCGTCGGATCCGACGGCCTCATCCGTGAAGATACGGACTCCAGTGTTGATGCCAGCACCACCAACACCGACGAAGGCATGCCCGGCTGGGGCGTCGCCCTCATCGTGATTGTCTGCCTTGCTGCGGTCGGCGGCATTGGCTACGGCATCTACCGTGCACAGCAGAAGAAGAAGGGCAACGCCTAAGAGCTGCGCCTCGCGGATCTGCTTCCAGCGCCATTAGCACTGGACGGTAGCGCCCCGCATCTCTTCCTCAGACCAAAAGGAAATACAGACTGGGTGGGCTGCACAAGCAGTCCACCCAGTTTTTTATGCGTTCCTATGATGCGTTGTTGGTCTAGTTCTGGTGACGCACCTGGCGATGTGTCTGGTTATGCGTCTGGTTATGCGCCTGGTGATGCGCCTGGTTATGCGCCTGGTGACGTTTCCTCGCGCAGCTGGTGCTGTTCAGCGCGGGCGGCAGTTCCCGGCCACATCGCAGTAGCTCAGTATGCCACCAGCCGGCCGCTACCTTTACTGCGTATCGTCCCGCTGCGGGATTGCATCCTCGTGCAGCTGGTGCGGGTCGTCTCCCTTGCCGTCATCGTTCGCATCCTCCACACCGAACTCACCGCCACGCGGCGCATCGTGCGCAGCAGGCTTGCCGGCCTGCTCCGTCGGCGCATTACGGCCCGTATTGAACAGCAAGTTGAGGATAATCGCAGCCACCGCACCAATACAGATGCCGGAGGAAAGGAACGTTTGCAGGGCAGCCGGCATGGTGGAGAACAGGGTGGGGGAGACGGCGGGCAGCAGCGCCAGGGCAGTGGGCACCGCCACCACCCAAATGTTGGTGTTGGTGAAGGTCACCTTGGACAAGGTGCGTACACCGCTCGCGGCGACCGTACCGAAAAGGGCGATGCCGGCACCACCCAGCACGGGGGCCGGGATGGCAGCAATGAACTCCGCTGCTTTAGGGAGCAGGCCCAGCACGATGAGGATGCCGCCGGCCGAGGCCGTCACATAGCGGCTTTTCACCCCGGTGATGGAGAGTACGCCGATGTTCTGGGCGAAGGCCGTGTACTGGAAGGTGTTCATGAACCCACCCAGCACGGTGGCGAATCCGTCGGCGCGGAGGGCGTCGGCTATGCGCCGTTTAGTGATGGGGGTTTGGGTGGCTTCGCCGATGGCCAGTACGTCGCCGGTGGCTTCCACCATAGTGACTAGGGAGACGATACACATGGCGATGATAGCGGCTGGCTGGAATTCCAGGCCAAAGACCAGTGGGCGGGTGACACCTACCCAGTTAGCTTTCTCGATGCCGTCAAAGTTCACCATGCCCAGGGGGATGCAGACGAGGAAACCTGCGATCATGCCGACGAGGACGGAGACGCGGGCCAGCCAGCCTGGGCCGAAGCGTTCGATGATGAGGATGAACATGAGCACGCCCACCGCGATACCGATATTGAGGCCAGAGCCGAAGCTGCCGTTGGCTTTTGCGGCGCAGGAGCCACCTACCCAGTCCGCCGCCACCGGCATAAGCGTGAGACCGATGATGAGGAGGACGGTACCCGTCACCAGGGGAGGGAAGAAGTGCAGCAGTCGGGAGAACAGCGGCGCGAAGAGGATGATGAAGAGCCCGGAGCAGATGACGGCACCGTAGATGGCGCCCAGCCCATATTGGCTGCCGATGGTGACCATAGGGATGGCGGCGGAGAAGGTGCAGCCTTGGATGAGGGGGAGGCGGACGCCGAAGCGCCAGACGCCGATGGATTGCACGATGGTGGCGATGCCGGCGACGAGGAGGTCCGCGGTGATGAGGTGCGGGATGTAGCTGGGGTCCATTTTTCCGGCCTGGACCAGTGCAGATCCCACGAAGAGGGGGACGGCGACGGCTCCCGCATAGCAGGCCAGGACGTGTTGGAAGCCCAGGATGAGAAGCTGCCAGAACCCCGGGTTGGCGTTGACGTCGGGGTGCATGGCAGTGTTGTCTGCGGGGTCGGTGCTGACAACGCCGGGTTGGCCGGAGGCGGGAGAGGGTGCTGGCTCAGTGCTCATAGGTGTTAGTTTAGGGGCAGGGTGGGGCTGTTGTGTAAGCGAAATGTGCCCTTTTAGCTGTGCGTTGGTAGATTAGGAGAGTAATCCACCGCAAAGTGCGGTGGCAGTGAGAGGACATTATGCCTAAGTCGAAAGTGACGAAGACTGACCTTTCTGAGGGTGTGAGCCGTACTCCGGTTAAGGTGAAGCAAGCGACCACGCCGATCGTGTGGCTCGTTATTATGGGTATCTGCCTGGTGCTGGGCCTCGTCTGGATCGTTGTGTATTATCTGGTGGCCGGCCGTGGCATTATCCCGTTTGTGGATACTCTGGGTGCCTGGAACTACGCGATTGCCTTTGGTTTGATGGTGATCGGTCTTCTGATGACGTTGCGGTGGCGCTAACCTGCTGCCGTGCGCTTGTGGCAGTTCGATAGCGTCGATAGCTGCTAGAGCGGTTTTTAGCGTGAAAATCCCCGATGCTGCTGTGGCGTCGGGGATTTTTTGTGCATCGGGGAATTTTGTGTGGGTACAGGTGGGACTGGGGCCAGTCCAGCCGTACGCCGCTTTAGGGGTTATCCACAGATTCCACAGGCTGTGGATAAAAAGAGGTGTGGATGACTCAATCTATTTTCCTCTCAGATTGGTATTATGATTGCTGGTACAACAACTAAGAAAAGTTGCTCTGTGAATAACAACCCTGTAATTCATCCACAATGTGGATAACCCTGTGGAGAAGTGTGTGTTGATGCCGTCCGATACTCCCATCCGGTATGAATGGTCGCCGAACATTGCCTGGCGCATCGCGGGCATCGTCGTGGGCGCTTTCCTCTTCGCCCTCTCCTTCATGCCCAACGTCAGCACCGGCGGAAAGATTCTTCTGATCCTCGCCGCCTTCACCGTCGTCTGGAACGGACTAGCCGGCCTCATCCGCCGTCCCCGCCTCGTCATCACCGACACCAACCTGCACGTGCGCCGCACCTTCCGCGACCACGTCTACCCCCTCTACTCCATCCACGGCTTCCGCATTGACCGACCCAGCGGCATCATCCAACGTTTCCCCATGCTCACCTTCGACATCGCCCGCGTCGAGGACTGGGCCGACCTCCGCACCGAGTTCGAGCGCCAACACACTCTCCCCCTGCCCCTCCCCGCCATGGAGAACCGCCAGCGCGACACCCTAGAAGTCCTCACCTGGGGCGACATCGGCGTCAACCCCCTGGGGATTGCCACCGACCTCGAAGAAGCCGGCATCCGCAACCTCAACAACTAACATTTCAGCGCCACTGTCGCTTTCCACCTCACTACGTGTCCTAATGAGTTGACTGCGGTGACAGTGAGTTATGTCCAGCAAGCGGCGATGCCACACGGCTTCTCTAAGGAGAAATTACGTGTAACGTCAACGATCTTCTGTTCTATCGCTTTTCCGATCGCCTAAAAATGTCACACCCTCTCGATACCATGTAGCTGGCAGAAAAAATCTACTTAAGGAATCTTTCGTAGATAGTGAGCTTCTTCAGATGGGCAGCAAGAGGGCACTATGGTTACGAAGCATTTTTACCTCCAATTTGCTGAAGATGAAAATGATTGGGTGCAATCATGCAGCCCACAAGCTCGTGCAATTTGGGCAAAAACAGGTGAAGAAGGAGCATGGCTTAATCTCCCCCAACATCTTCTGGATGCAGCCTGTGTAGCAGCATATTTGTGGGAGAAATGGGTTGCCCCATCGATAAAAAAGAAACTCTCCGAGCTATTAAGCCTTAATGAGGATGATTGTCGAGCCCTCTATATATTTCTATCGGGCGTTCACGATGTCGGGAAAGCAACCATTACTTTTGTACGCCAGATAGAAGACAGGGTTGATTATCAACACTTATTCACCACCATGTCGAAACATGGTCTTCGTTTAGAGAATTCTGCCGAGACTCTGTTTATTTCTATCCACGACCGTCTTCCACACTCTGTCGCATCGGGACGCATTGTCTCACAATGGTTGCAAGAGCGTGGGGTTAAAAAGAGGCTTGCTAATTCTCTCTCATATGTTGTAGATGCGCATCATGGTATGACGTCAAACTCTGGACTGCGTAAGGATGCAGAAAGCATTTTCTCTTCTTACCCGGAGGAATGGGCAGCCATTCATCATGAACTCATCGAGGGGATGGCTGATATAAGCGGCATTGGCCCGCTCCTGGAGACTTTTTCTTCTTCGCGGATTCGTCTGATGGCGGATAGTGAAGAGCTTTTAACTGGTCTTATTGTTATGGCTGACTGGATCGCCTCAAACCAGGACTATTTCCCTCTTCATGAAGAAGGTACTCAGTTAGAGCGTCTGCGTAGAGCAGTGAAATGTGTTGATCTCACTGGATCGTGGCAGTTACAAAAGCTTCCTACTGAAGTAGATCAACTTTTCCGTCAATCATTCGGCTGGCCAACTACTATGTGTCCTCGACCAGTACAAATAGCTGCAGTAAACATGGCCCGCAGCAGTGGGAGTCCGTTCCTTATGCTTATTGAAGCTGCCACAGGGGAAGGGAAGACGGAGGCTGGTCTTGCGGCCGCTTCTATTGCCGGTGTACAGCAGGGCTCTCAAGGTATCTTCTTTGCGGCACCTACAATGTCGACGGCTAATGGTCTCTTCCAACGTACTGTGGACTGGACTCGCTATTCCACTGTTAGTAACAGTGTGACATCTTTATATCTCGCACATTCTCGCAATAAATTGTCGTCTCTTTATAGAAGTTTGCGACACGGCTACACCTCTATTGGCATTGATGAGGCTGAGGGCGGCTCCGTCATCGCTTCACAATGGATGTCTGGAAATAAGAAGGGCATTCTGTCCAATATTGTTGTGGGAACCATAGATCAAGTTCTTGCTCTGTCGTTGCAGATGCGCCACTCGATGCTTCGCCATATTGGTTTAGCGGGAAAAATCATCATCATTGATGAGGTCCACTCCTATGACGCCTATATGTCGTCGTACTTAGCGACGACTGTGCAATGGCTCGCTAGGTATGGGACAAGCATCATCATGATGTCTGCTACTCTCCCGCCAGAGCAGAAGAAGGCACTGGTTGAGGCTTATGCGGAAGAGGGTTGTCGCGAGCCTTTGAGATCAGATGAATACACAATGCTGGACAACGAAGCTTATCCTCTGATCACAATAGTGAACGAGGAGGGAGTTCGCATTCAAGAGGTTCCTTCACGCCGTACTGACATGGAGGCACAGCTCACTCTCATTGATGATGCACTTGAGACCGTAGCGGATCTTCTCGAAGACTCACTTTCCGACGGGGGTATAGCGCTCGTCATTTGTAATACTATCCGCCGAGCTCAGGATCTTTTCCGTAAGCTCACTTCAGCGTTCCCGGAGGAAGTTGAGTTACATCACTCAGCATTCACCGCTACAGCTCGGTCAGCAAAAGAAGATCGACTGCGGGATATCCTTGGACCACATCAACACCGTGGTACTGGACGTCCAGATCGCCTTGTCATCGTTTCTACGCAGGTGGCAGAACAGAGCCTAGATATAGACGCTGATGTTCTCATTACTGATATTGCCCCGATGGATCTTCTTATTCAGCGTGCTGGAAGGCTTTTCCGCCATCAACGTCCTATGAGTGATCGCCCTCTGAAACTACAGTCACCCACGATATACATCCGAGGAATTAAGGAAGAGAAACCTGTACCTCTTTTTGATACCGGTACAGAAGCTGTCTATGACAAGAAGCTCCTCATGACTACCTACCTTCACATTCCGCAAGTGTTCCATCGCCCTGATGATATTTCTCTACTGGTAAGAAGTGTCTATAAAGAAGAACAGGATATGCCTGAGGAATGGCAGGAAGCATGGGAAAAATCTCGGGCTTCAAGCGATGCACAGCGAGACCGTGCGGAGTCTCGGGCGAGCACTTTTCGTATACCAAGACCACGGGAATCATCTCACCTTCCCTCTCTATTCGGGCAGTTAATATCCCCCAACAATGCTCGACGTTCTGAAGAAGAAGGGTACGCCCAGGTAAGAGATGCTGAACCAGCTATCGAAGCTATTGCTATTCAACAGAATAGAAATGGTGGCTATGGTCCGATGGATGAGCCATGGATCGAAGAAATTTTTGATACGTCGGAGCTTTCCTTTCGGCAAGCACTACAGCTAGCTGGTGTGACTTTACGTCTGCCGGCCTGGATGACGCGACGTGATGCAGATTTTGAGGAAGTGATTACCGACTTAGAAAACATGACGCCGACTAGTTGGGCTCAACAACCATTGTTAAAGGGCAAGGTTGCTCTACGTTTCAATGAAGAGCGTACAGCCCGCGTCGGCCAGTTTGATGTGATCTATTCTTCGGATTTGGGTCTCGAGGTTAAGAGAGTAATGAAATGAACTACTCATTGTTGAGTGAGCCTTGGGTAAAGGGAGAGGATTCTGCCGGAAACCCAGTAACATCAGGAATACGTGACATTTTCACTGGGGAAAGCACTATGGTGCGTTTGCAGGGGGATTCTCCTGCCCAAGATTATGCGATTCTTCGATTACTATTGGCTATCTTTTGGCGTGCTCATCATCCGGAAACACATGTCTCCCACGGAGATACTTTTGATTTCGGGATGTGGTTTGAAGAGACGTGGCTTCGTCTTAAAGAGGAGAAAGCAGACCGCTGTGTAGTGGAGTATTTAGCTCAATTCGAGGAACGCTTTGATCTTCTCCACCCCACTATGCCTTTCATGCAAGTGGCAGATCTGCATACTACAAATGATGATAGTAAGCCGGTTGGTCTCCTGATGCCGGAGATTAACAGTGATTACTTCACCATGCGGGCTGGCGAACGAAAGCACTACCTGACGTTAGACGAAGCGGCCCGGTGGCTCGTTTATACTCAGGCTTTTGATTTCTCTGGTATTAAATCGGGAGCTGTCGGAGATTCACGTGTTAAGGGCGGAAGAGGCTATCCCATAGGGCAAGGGTGGTCTGGCCTCACTGGAGGGACTGTTGTTGTTGGAGTGGATTTGTTTGAAACTTTCCTCTTGAACACAACAGCTAGTGCCCTTTATGGGAATGACGATCACCCTGTATGGGAAAGAATACCGGATGGTCCTGGGGTTCGAGCTGAACACTCTCCTACACACATGTGGCCTGTATCCCCTGCGGATCCTCAAGGACCTGCTGATTTAGCAACATGGCAAAGCCGACGCATTCGTCTTTTCCTCGATGAAGATGATCGTGTTTCACGTGTTCTCATCTCTAATGGGGATCGAATTCCTGATGCTGGGGCTAACATTCGCGCTGACCCTATGACGCCATACCGTTTTTCTACTAATAAATCGAAAAAGGGTTATAACGTTTCTTACCCACGCCCCTATGACTCTGAAAGAACTGTATGGAGGTCATTGGACGCGTTGCTTATAGCAGAGGGCGACACTTTTGAGGGGAGAGGTAAACCTCCACAGCAACCACAGATTCTCACGTCTTTAGCCGAGCTATCAAGTGAACTTGATGAAATACCTCACGTTCTTGACGTAAAGCTGGTATCGCTGGCCTATGATCCACGAGTTACGTCAGTGACTAACACCATTAGCACAAGTATGGGAATTCCGACCGCCCTTTTGACCAACAACTCAGCAGAGTCTAGAAATGCCGTCCGCCGTTCTGCATTGGCAACCAAAGACGCGGCTGACGCTCTTGGTAGTTATGCAGGCATGCTGCATGTTGCAGCAGGGGGAAAGTATTCCGTCCAGAGCTCTCCTACAGATTGCGTTCTCGCCATCCTTGAGCCACTTTTCACTGAGTGGTTAAGGAATCTCCACGCCAATAGCTTTGATGAGGTCATTGAAGCCACTGCTCACTGGGAGAAGATTGTTCGGCATCATTTAGAAGATCAAGCAAAAATCTTGCTGCGGGGAGCTGGCCCTAAAGCATTTGTTGGGGTCGTTGATGCCACTACAGGAAGCATCACCTCTGCAGGAACGTGTTACCGGCAGCTTGCGGGAAGACTTAATAAAATTCTTCCCTCCACTGCACCTGAAAAGAAACCCCATGTTCACACTTCAGATAGAAAGGATGGCATTTCGTGATGTCGGATGACTACGCTTCCGCATACCGCACCGCACCACTGAGAGTTGCTGTTGATGCTACTTGTACTCATCTCCAAAAAGATTATCTAGACAACACTGGCGATGCTCGTATGCACTCCAGCAGAGCGATATTGGCATCGTTACGTAGGGTATCCACTCTCGAACCGTCGAAATATCCTTTGGAATTTGAGAACGTACTCATGACATTAAACCCTCGTCTTGAGGAAAAAGCTCTTGGTAAAGGAGATGCGCCATCTCCTAGTGAGAGAGCAGCCTTTGCAGCAATGACTCTTTTTTCGGTTCACATGGAGTCCGCAACGAGCCCTATGCATAATCCGCGGGTGTCATTTGCAACAGCGTGTGGAATGCTAATTGGTCTCAATGAATCAGCCTCGATCAAACCGAGGGTTGATGCCATGCTATTGGCTGGAAATGAGAATTCCAGAATGATTCATATGCGTTCTCTCATTAATCTTCTGCGCAGAAGAGAGATCCCTTGTGATTATGGCTCTTTGGCGGAAGATCTGCGTCGCCTTTCGTACACAAAATCCCGCCCTGGTGTGCAACTCCGCTGGGGAAGAGATATTGCCACTGGCGTCTACCGCGCCAGTCAAACCAATTCGACTCATCAATAATTCTGAAGAAAGAGGAAGATCATGACTCTCATTGTTGATATTCACGCTTTGCATACCGTTCCCCCAAGCCTCATCAACCGCGATGATACAGGAGCTCCTAAAACTGCCGTTTTCGGAGGTGTCCCACGCCAACGTGTATCGTCCCAGTCTTGGAAACGCGCTATCCGACAATATATGGAACAAAACATTGATTCTTCACTTGTAGGATTTCGCTCCAAAAAACTTCCTGGGAAAATTGCTGAATTGGTGCAGGAACAAAATCCAGACTGGCCTGTAGAACAGGTCATTCAAGGAGTTGAAAACCTTTTTAAAGCTGTAGGCCCTAAAGGCATCAAGCTGGAGAAACCTAAGAAGAGCGCCTCTACAGAGGAAGATTGTAGTAGGGGAGAATCCTACCCAGAGACCGGATTTCTTCTTTTTTTGAGTCCTCATCAAATAACACGCGCAGCCGAAATAATTTCACAAAACCACGGTGGAAAAATTGCTAAGAAAGACGCCAAATCCATTCTGGATACCGAGCACTCAGTAGATGTCGCCATGTTTGGCAGGATGCTTGCCGATGCTTCTTCTTACAATGTCGACGCCGCTGTGCAGGTAGCTCATGCAATCAGTGTTCATGAGACAGAGCCTGAATTCGATTATTTCACTGCCGTTGATGACATTGTGGAGGATGCAGAAGAATCCGGAGCTGGAATGATCGGCACGGTGCAGATGATGTCCTCCACCTTGTACCGCTATGCAACTATCAATGTTGATGGTTTAGCTCATAATCTGGGGTCGAAGGATGCTGCTAGCGAAGCAGTTGGATATTTTCTTCAGGCTTTTACGGAGTCACTCCCCACGGGGAAGATCAACACGTTTGCGAATCAGACTCTTCCCGAGCTTGTCTACGTTGCTATTCGAGATACCCGTCCGGTTTCTCTCGTGAATGCTTTTGAAGAGGCTGTCACATCAGATGAGCGAGAAGGCAAGACTAGGCGGGAAGTAGCGGCGGAGAAAATGGCACAAGAGGAAAAACACGTGGAAGAAACCTACGGATTTGTGCCGAAAGCTTCCTTCGTCGTTGCGCTAGGTACGCTTGGTTCTTCTTTCGCAGAGCTTTCTACCTCCACAACTATGACTACACTCTCTGCTCAGGTGCAGGAAGCTCTCCGGGCGGAGTAAAGATATGTCATCCTTTTCACTGTTACTCCTGTTAAGGGGTCCTATGCAGTCTTGGGGTGATGAGTCAAGGTACACTACTCGAGCTACAGCCGCGACTCCCAGTAAATCTGGTGTTATTGGATTGCTTGCAGCAGCCGAGGGTAGACGGCGAAGTGACCCTATTGAGGATCTCACTAAATTGAAACTTGCTGTCAGAGTTGATCAATCAGGTACTTTGTTACGTGATTATCAAACTGCGCAACCCTGGCAGATTAACCCACAGGCTAATGCCACCCTTGTCACTCGGTATTTTCTTTCTGACGCATCCTTCCTTGTTGCTATTGAATCCCCTCACCGGGAGATTCTCGAAGGATTGGCTCATGCGTTGAACCATCCTGCTTTTCCTCTTTTCTTAGGGAGGCGATCATGCCCAGTATCAGCAGACCTAGTACAAGGAATTGTTGATGAACCTGCCGTACAAGCTCTTCATAATCATGAAAAGTGGCATGCTTCCACGGCGTATAAGAAATCTCGTTCTCGTCACGTAAAACTCCCTATCTACCGTGATGCGGATCCTGGCGAGATCGGGGACTTGCGTCACGACGTTCCGCTGAGTTTTTCCTCCGAACATCGGCAATATGGATGGCGCACTGTTATCGAGGATGCACCAAAGATTGTGGTGAATGAACTTGGTACGGAACATGATCCTTTTTTTGAGGCGGTGATTTCTGTATGACGACTTTTACTCGTGTTCTTCTCAATGAACGTAGGAGAGGCGGCCGTCATCTACTCCTCAACCCTGAAGCTATGCACGCTGCTATATCAGCTGCTTTCCCACCGGATACTAGTAAAGAGCATGGCCGTATCTTGTGGCGTGTGGACCATCACAAGGCTAGGCACGAACATATTCTCTATATTGTTGGACCGGAGAAACCTACGGTTGAACATATTGTTGAACAGGCCGGATGGGATACGCGACCAGGACAAATCGCTGACTATGACCGGTTTATTCATGCCATTCAGAATGGGCAGCAGTGGCATTTTGAACTAGTTGCGAACCCGACAAAGAGCGTTCCACAATCGCGAGGAACACGTGGAAAAGTTGTTCCTTTAACGACGGTGAACACTCAACTTAACTGGCTTCTGGAGAATGCTCCGAGGCATGGCTTCAGTGTCTCTTCTGATGACATTGTCACTGCAAGGGTGATTGAATCTCACCTTTTGTCCTTTCAACGCAACTCTCACCAGTCACGCAATATGGTTCGTATTACCACTGCACGCTTTGAAGGAGAGTTAACTGTTGTGGATGCAGCTGCGCTTCGCCATGCTCTAATGTACGGCATAGGTCGGGCACGTGGTTATGGTTGCGGGTTGCTCACTCTTGCACAAAGAGATTCTTGATGGTGAAGACTCCAAGTCAGACACCTATAGAGCGGCAAGCTCTTGGGCGAATGGAGAATAGAATCTCCTTCCTTTATATCGAGCGGGCAGTGGTTAATCGTTCAGGGAACGCTCTTACTATCACTGATGAGCGTGGAACGGCGCATGTGCCAGCAACGCAGATTTCCGTTGTTCTTCTTGGTCCTGGAACGAAAATTACACATGCGGCAATAGCTTTACTGGGTGATTCGGGAACATCCACAGTGTGGGTAGGTGTAAACGGTGTCCGCTACTATGCACATGGTCGTTCCCCTGCTCGATCCTCCACCATGGCCGAAGCCCAAGTAAAGGTTTGGAGTAATCAACGTGCCAGGCTCCGATGCGCCCGCAGAATGTACGAAATGCGGTTTCCCAATGAAGATGTTTCCCGCCTGACGATGCAGCAGCTGCGTGGTCGTGAAGGCTATCGAGTGAAGAATATTTATGTTCGCGAGGCTGCTCGAACAGGGATTCCTTGGGACAAAAGATCCTATGATCCTCATGACTTTGACACAGGGGATGATATAAATAAGGCTCTCAGTGAGGGGGCAGCGGCGTTATATGGTGTCGCATACGCTGTCATCACCGGTTTAGGCTTCATACCTTCTCTTGGGATCGTTCATACGGGAACAGACAGTTCTTTTGTCTACGATATCGCTGACCTATACAAGGCTGAGATTTCCATCCCTGCAGCTTTTGAAGCTACTGCCCAAACCTGGGCAGGAGAGCCTGTTTCTGTCAGACATGTTATTCGCGACAAAATAGTGTCCACTCGACTAATCCCAAGAATGATTCATGACCTGCAGGAACTTATGAATATCCCTGAAGAATTGAGCACAGATTGTGGAGACCTGTTTTTATGGGATGAACTTCAAGCTGTTCCAGCTGGCGTAAATTATGAGGAACAGACAGCATCATGATGGTACTTGTCATAACCGCGTGTCCCGCTGGGTTACGAGGTGACCTCACAAAATGGGTACTGGAAATAGCCCCTGGTGTTTTCGTAGGAAATCCTGGTGGAAGAATTCGGGATTTACTCTGGGAACGAACCACTCAACTGTGTCGAGATGGAAGGGCATTGTTGGTCTTTTCCACGAATAATGAGCAGCACATGGAATTCCGCACTCACAATCATGATTGGATCCCTACTGATTTTGATGGCATTACTCTCATGATGCGGCCCGATAATAGGACTACCAATAACAGGCCTCGCAATGGATGGGCTACTGCTCGGCGTCTTCGCAAGTACCGGTAAGTAACATAAGAATATCCGTGTCGCTTATTCTGAGTTAAATGTAAAATGAGCACTGTCTTGCTGTAAATGCAGATCATCAAGTATGTGCCCCGCGCCAGCGGGGATGAGCCGCATAGTCGCGGGCCTCCCACTCAGCAGCAGAAATGTGCCCCGCGCCAGCGGGGATGAGCCGCCCGTGGGATGGGTATTCCGCTATGGCGAATGATGTGCCCCGCGCCAGCGGGGATGAGCCGCCTTGCGCGTGCCCCATAGTCCTACTCTTTCCATGTGCCCCGCGCCAGCGGGGATGAGCCCACCATCTACCTAGAAGCACGGCAACCGCACTGATGTGCCCCGCGCCAGCGGGGATGAGCCCGAAGTTTTTCTTGTACATGGTCCATGCACCAGATGTGCCCCGCGCCAGCGGGGATGAGCCCGCGTGGGCTGAGATTACCGGTAAGCCTGCTGAATGTGCCCCGCGCCAGCGGGGATGAGCCGCAGAGTTCATCACAGAGAAAGAAGCGAAAATAATGTGCCCCGCGCCAGCGGGGATGAGCCGCGGCATATCCCGCATAGTCGCGTGTTCCAGGCATGTGCCCCGCGCCAGCGGGGATGAGCCGCCACCGTCACGCCCACCATTGATTTCATTGAGATGTGCCCCGCGCCAGCGGGGATGATCCGAAACAGAAGCCGCTGAGCCAGAGGAAACAGAAATGTGCCCCGCGCCAGCGGGGATGAGCCCTCGGCGGCGGTATCCTCTGTCATATCCAGGGCATGTGCCCCGCGCCAGCGGGGATGAGCCCACCGCCCCTACCGGGCACCATCGTCGCCACAGATGTGCCCCGCGCCAGCGGGGATGAGCCGGTTCCCCGAAAGTCGGAGGAACTGGCAGAAGAATGTGCCCCGCGCCAGCGGGGATGAGCCCCCTTACCTGCTCTTCGGTTACGTCAAACGCATATGTGCCCCGCGCCAGCGGGGATGAGCCGACTCCAGTGCGCCGTCCTCCTCCTCACTCCTCATGTGCCCCGCGCCAGCGGGGATGAGCCGGTTCCCCGAAAGTCGGAGGAACTGGCAGAAGAATGTGCCCCGCGCCAGCGGGGATGAGCCGGAATACATCATGACCATCAAATTCGGCCAGATATGTGCCCCGCGCCAGCGGGGATGAGCCGATTGGGCGCATCGTGTTTCGCTCGAAGAGTACATGTGCCCCGCGCCAGCGGGGATGAGCCCCAACTGCTCGGCCAAGAACAGTATCGGGGTTCATGTGCCCCGCGCCAGCGGGGATGAACCCCAGCTTTAGACGTGCCCTCACCAATCCAGGTGATGTGCCCCGCGCCAGCGGGGATGAGCCGGATAAAGTATGGGCGCGTACCCTGGTCTACGCCGCCAATGGCCTCCCCTGCTACGTCACGCAGGACTACATCAACAAAAGCCGGCACGCCTGCCGCCACAGCCACATCCGCATGTGCGCATGGAACCCGCAGGAATGTACTCTCGCAGCATTTGCTCACAACATCCCTGCCGCCATCCGCCCCGCGCTCATGGAAGCCCTCTACAAACAATGTGACTTCGACAACATTGCCCGAGTTCTAGCCCCAGAAAACTAGAAGATCGTGAATACCCCGCCACCATGCGGGGTATTCCCTTACCGAGAAGAGCCGATATGAATATAAATGCAGAATTTCGCGCACTAAAACAGCTTAGCGGGCTAACATCGCAGCACATCGCGGATAAATTCGACGTCGGACTACGCACTGCACAGCGCTATGAAACTGAATACACGCCCCGCTCCGAAATTATGGAGTATCTGCGGAGCATCGTGGAGGACGACACCCAGTACGTCGAAGAGGTACTAGACGGCATCGAGGCAGATATCCATGAAGCGAACGAGCAGCTAGGTGAGGTGCGAAATCCTGGTGCAGTACGTCTCCTCAGGTACCTCAACAGCCACTACTACTACCAAGCAAATGGCGTTGAGGCTATTCCCTATGAGAGGTATACGGCGCGCCTAGGCCGTATTATTTCTGCACTGATACTGGATGGATACGAGATCGAGTACGAGTACTACACTACCGAAGAGGGGTAGTACCCCGAATGGGGGTAGTATGTGCCCCGCGCCAGCGGAGATGAGCCTTCAGCAGGTAGAAGCACCTTGTCATTGGCTGTATGTGCCCTGCGCCAGCGGGGATGAGCCACTCACCCAACATTGGAAGATGGGTTAACGTCAAGTTGTTTCATCTAATGATGAGCTCCTGCATGTTCTCCACCCCGAACACCAGCGCGATAATCACCAGCACCGCCACTACCGCAGTGGCCCCCCATCCCCACGCATTCACCTGCTTCTCCGTCACATAGACGGGCATCTCCTCCCCCGTCTCCGGGTGCAGCATCACGCCGCCGGCCTTATTGCGCCGCTGCCGCGACTTCGCCACCCACATCGGCACAAAAATGAACGCCCCCGCCACCAGGAAGCCCACCACGAAGCCGCCCAGGTGCGCCTGGATGGAGATGCTCGGCTGGGTAATGCCAATAACCACATTCAGCATAATGACGGTGATGATGCCGGACAGTTTCGCCTTCAACGCCAACACCACCACCAGCTCCGCACCCAGCAGGCCAAAAATGGCGCCAGACGCGCCAGCGGTAGCAGACTCGGGACTGGAGAACCACACAACAGTGGCGGAGCCCGCCAGCAGCGACAGCAGGTAGACGGCAGAGAAGCGGAGCGACCCCAGCGCTCCTTCCACGTCCCGCCCCAGCACCCACAGGGCGTACATGTTAAAGACAATGTGCAGCAGGCCAAAGTGCATGAACCCGCTGGTCAGAAGCCGCCAATACTGGCCGAACCCCAACGTGTAGGGCACCAGCACGGTGTCGTTGAGGAGCGGGGAGCTGACGGCGGTGTTAAGAATAGTGCCGCCCTGGGCGGAGACCACCAGGTAGAGGGCGACGTTGACGATAATAAGCAGCCACGTAGCGGGCGACTTCGTGAAGGTGGTGGCGAAATCGACCCGCCGCGTGGCTGCCATGTGTATATCCCTTGAGTGGAGTTTGTGGTTAGAGTTCGACGACGTCGATGGACTCGATGACGACATCCTCCAGCGGACGGTCCCGCATGTCGGTGGCAACCTTGGCCAGGGCATCCACTACGGCCTGGGAGTCAGCATCAACAACCTCACCGAAGATGGTGTGGTGCATGTTCAGCCACGGGGTGGGGGCGACGGTGATGAAGAACTGGGAGCCGTTGGTGCCGGGGCCGGCGTTGGCCATAGCCAACAGGTAGGGGCGGTCGAAGGTGAGTTCGGTGGTGAACTCGTCCTCGAAGCGGTAGCCGGGGCCGCCGGTGCCGGTGCCGGTGGGGTCGCCACCCTGGATCATGAAGCCGTCAATGATGCGGTGGAAGATGGCGCCGTCGTAGAACGGGCCTTCCTTGGCACCCTTAGCGTTGGGAGTGGAGTAGGGGGCGGAACCATCAGCCAGGCCGATGAAGTTCTTCACGGTCTTGGGGGCATGGTTGCCGAACAGGTCGATAACGATGTCACCTTTGTTAGTGTGCAGGGTCGCTTGTGCGGTTGCTTTGCTCATGTCTCCATCGTGCCAGGTTTGTGGAGATCTCACCATCTGTCAGTGAATTTTCGCAGATTGGTGGTGCAAAGCGGGGGCTGGTATGGCACTCTAAAACTATGAAACTCAAGCAAGTTGTTAATACTTTCAAAAAGATTGCGCCGCTGGTGCCTGTTTTTGGTGGCTGGAAGGCTGCCACCGCGGTGTTTGCGCTCGTCCAGTTCGGTGCCCCCATGCTGCTGAGGTTCCTCACCAACAAGAAGCGCGAAATGGAAGCCAATAAGGCTGCCTAGAGTGGTGACGGGGCGCTGCCTGGCGCTTCGATGTTCCGACGCTCCCGCGTCCCCCCCAACCCCAGTAGCCCGTCTAGTGGGGCTCATGCGAATCCCTGGTTTTTACTGGCCAGGGATTTTTCTATCGACTGTGACAATAACTCCACTCCGAGGTGAGTTTTTACGGCATAAATGAAACCCATAGATGGCTTTATGTCACAAGTGTTTGCTAGTTTTCATTGCCGCAGCTTTGCATCGGTAGTACGCTCCCAGTTGGTATGACCGGTTCCGCTCCCCATTTCGGTGGGGAGTCCAGGGCCGGTCTTTGTTTTACGTCAACGGGGGATGCTTGTGCACCAGACCAAGCCATTCACAACCTACACTGAACAGATTGAGCTTCTTCGTAACCGTGGAATGATTATCCCCGATGCTGATAAAGCTCAGAAGTTTCTTGAACGGCGGAACTACTACCGTTTATCAGGTTACTGGTATCCGATGCGTGTTTTCCCTGACAGTACAGATAGGAATGTCAAGCCACTGGATGAGTTTATTGAGGGAGCATCATTCGACCTAGTCATTGAACTCTATGACTTTGATGCTCGACTGCGCCACAGTGTGTTTAGTGAGTTAGATCATGTCGAGACCGCTTATTCGAGCAATCCTCGGATATGAGCTTGGGCAAGTGGATCCACTGATCTATCTGGATTCTGACAAACTCGATTCCCACGCCAGACAGACTTCAAAGCGGAGTAGGTCTGAGACCAATCATCAAGTGTGGATGAATACCTACGACAAAGTCCTATCACGTGCTTCAAAAAATAAAGGGTATGCAATGCTGGATTTCGTCCAGCATCATAAGAAGAACTATGGCAACCAACTACCCATTTGGGTTGCTGTCGAAATCATGGATTGGGGGATGCTTCGGAGCTTGTACACAATGTCACCAATGTACGTCCAAAGTAGAATTTCAGAACGCTGTAACTTAGAACCTCCCCAACTCAGTTCATGGCTCGGCGCACTAAACCATGTTCGTAACTTTGCAGACCATCATGCGCGGATGTACAACCGCAACTATAGTTTCCGACCCAAACTTCCTAACGATCCAAGATTGACCCCATCAACGATGCGCCTGGATATGAACCGAGCTTTCGGGCAGTTTACGTTGATTCAATACATGCTCAAGACACTGTGTCTTTCACCAGCAATACAGATCCCTCGTGTTTTCGAAACCTACCCAGATAATCCCATAATTCCTATAGAACGCACGGGGGCACCAGAGAATTGGAGGGACCATCCTCTCTGGGTGCATGATTAGTTTACGTACATGGGAATTATGAACCCGGTTAACGGTCAGTGTGGTGTGCTGTTGCGGGGGAGCCAGAGGGTGCCGGTGTTGCCGGCGTGGTGCTAACCCCGTCGGAGAACTATCAGCGAGGATAGAAGCATGGCTACCCAGCGTCTTGATCTTTCCTCCATCAAATACAATCTTGCGAACTTCCGCCTGCATTGGCTGGACGAGCTTGAAGAGTGGAAAGAGGCTCATCTTACTGGGGAAGAGCAGAAGGCAGCCCAGCGGTTTTGGATCGACATGATGGGCTGTTTTGGTATTACCGCTGCCCGCATGAATCTGTTTGAGCGTGACGCGCGGCGCGGGAGTACCGGGGGGCGTGGCCGCATTGACTTGTTTTGGCCTGGTGTGGTGATTGGGGAGGCAAAACGGCCTGGGGTTGATCTTGCTATCGCGCAGGAGCAAGCATTCGACTATTTGAACGGGGGGAGCGTCCGCCCGCATGAGTTCCCCAAGTATGTGCTGTGCTCGAACTTTGAGCGTTTCCGCCTGCAGCGTTTGGGGGCACCGGAGGAGCGGTGGGAGGTGGAGTTTTCCCTCGATGAGATCTGCGACTATGTAGACCAGCTGAAGTTCTTGGCCGGCTACGACACTGTGAGTAGGGAGGAGGAAGAGGAAGCCTCCATCCAGGCCTCGCAGCTGATGGCGGAGCTTTTTACCGCTATGGCTGGTGAGGAGGTGGACGTCACCATTGGTGATGACGCCCCCACTAATGCGGCGGATGAGGATGAGCGCACGCAGCGTACCTCCATGTACCTGACCAGGCTGCTTTTCTTGTTGTTTGGTGACGATGCTGGCCTGTGGGAGCAGGACCTTTTCTATAGGTTTGTCCTTGACCACACCACCCCAGACGACCTGGGAACCCAGCTCAACGAACTGTTCTCGGTGCTGAACACCCCAGAATCGAAGCGTAATTCCCGGCTGCCCAGCCACTTCACTAACTTCCCCTATGTGAACGGCGCACTGTTTAAGGATGCTCTTCCTACTGAGTGGTTTAACCCGCGGATGCGCGATGCCCTCCTGGATGCCTGCCGGTTCCTGTGGACCCGCATTAGCCCCGCTGTGTTCGGGTCAATGTTCCAGCTGGTGAAGTCGAAGGAAGCGCGCCGCAGCAACGGCGAGCACTACACGTCCGAAACCAATATCCTCAAGACTTTGGAGCCACTGTTCTTAGATGAGCTGCGGGAGAAGGTCGCCTCCAAACTCGCTCTCGCTGATACCGCCCGCAACCTCACAGAACTGCGGAAGATGCGGGACGAACTGGCCACCTATACGTTCCTCGACCCTGCCTGTGGCAGTGGAAACTTCCTCCTTGTGGCATATCGGGAGCTCCGCAGGCTAGAGACAGCACTCATCGTGGATATTCGCCGCCGTGAGGGGCAAACCGGCATGGCTCTTGACGTGTCGTGGGAGCAGAAACTCTCCATCAACCAGTTCCATGGCATTGAATTGAACTGGTGGCCGGCCAAGATCGCAGAGACTGCTATGTTCCTGGTGGATCACCAGGCCAACCGGGAACTTGCCGACCGGATCGGCATTGCCCCCGAGCGCCTTCCTATCACTGTCACCGCGCATATTCACCACGGCAATGCTTTGACATTTGATTGGAATGACCTCATCGGGGAGACGACGGGGCCGGTGTACATCTTCGGGAACCCGCCATTCTCTGGACACAAAGAAAAGAGTAGAGAGCAAGCGCGAGATCTTCGCCAAGTTTGGAACACGAATACAATCAGCCACCTTGATTATGTGACCGGTTGGTTCGTCAAAAGCTTGGATTTTTTTGAAAACCGAGCCGGTCGGTTCGCATTTGTTTCTACTAATTCGATCACTCAAGGTGAAGGCGTCTACCAACTTTTTACCCGTATTTTTGATGCAGGTTGGCATTTACAGTTCGCACACCGTCCTTTCAACTGGGTTTCAGAAGCACAGGGTCCGGCTGCGGTTCACTGTGTGATTACTGGATTCAGTCGAGATTCCGTACAGCGCTGCAAGCTATACTGGACAGACAAATCTGAGCCTGAGTTAGTTGAAGCAATTAGTCCGAATCTGTACCCTGGCCCACCTGTTATTGCAGTGAAACCGTTAAGGAACAAAATCCTTAGCTCATGTCTCCCAGAACTCAGAGCAGGTTCAACACCAATTGATTGGGGAAATCTCGTTGTTACTGAAGATCAATATGAGGAAGTAGCAGCAGACCCGATTGCGAAAAAGTACCTTCGTGAATATGTCGGTGGAGACGAGTTAATTAACTCACTCCATCGATGGTGCTTATGGATGGCAGATGACGATTTTGATAGCACCGATTTACGAAAATCGGATGTGCTGCGCGAACGCGTGTCAAAAGTCAGAGAGAAACGTCTTTCCCGAAGTAGAGCGGCAACTAGGCGAGCCGCCGAGACCCCCTACTTGTTCGGTGAAATACGTCAGCCAAAGACAGATTACCTTGCCCTTCCGCAGAGCTTCTCGAATGAACGACTTTACGCAACTGCCGGCCACTTAAGTCGACACGTTATTGCATCAACCAAGCTGTTCACGGTTGAAGACAAAGACGGCTTCCTGTTCGGCCTTATTTCGTCCAGCATGTTTATTACTTGGCAAAAGACTGTAGGAGGCCGTATTAAGTCGGATCCGAGTGTCTCTACCTCTATGGTCTGGAACACGTTCCCTGTCCCCAATTTGGATGAAAAAATAAAGCAGTACATTATTGATGCTGGCCACGATGTGCTTGCGGCTCGTGCTCTACACCCTGATAGATCTCTAGCCGAACACTATGATCCCTTAGCCATGACTTCGGAGCTGGTGAAGGCGCATAACGAACTTGATCGAGTAGTCGATAAAGCATTCGGCGCTCCCCGTAAACTCACCACGGAGAAGCAGCGCCAGGAGCTTCTTTTCGAGAACTATGTGAAGCTCACTGGAGAATAATCCCCCACACGGAATTACCGGCATAAAAACCCCTGGTCATTTGCGACCAGGGGTTTTGTATTTTGTGGAGCATAGGGGAATCGAACCCCTGACCTCCGCCTTGCAAAGGCGGCGCTCTACCAATTGAGCTAATGCCCCAAGTCCAAAAAACAAAGAAATAAAAATGGTGGGCCTAGCAAGAATCGAACTTGCGACCTCTTCGTTATCAGCGAAGCGCTCTAACCGACTGAGCTATAGGCCCGTAACTCCGTAAACTTTAACCGACCTCCCCACCAATTTGCAAAACGTCTGGTAACAGGCGGAAACAAGGAGGTTTCAGAAGCAATAAATGGGGTTGTGGTGGACAGAGGTTGGGGGAATGTAGGGGCCGTGGACGACGACAAAGGGGCGCGCCCGGACTCACCGGGCGCGCCCCTTTGCGCTAGTGCCGTGGCCGCCACGCCGTTATGTTCGCTGGCCGTTTGTCGTCGGCGGACTCTCGCGGCCCGCTGACACTAGCGGCCACAGCACTCATTACTTTTCTTCGGGTTCCTGGTCGGCGTTGCGGGCGATGGCCAGCAGTGAGTCCCCGTCGGAGAGGTTCATCAGGCGCACACCCTTGGTCTGGCGGCCAGCCTTGCGAACCTCCTTAGCAGCGGTGCGGATGATGCCGCCGCCCGTGGTGATGGCGAAGATTTCGTCATCCAGCGACACCACTTCAGCACCCACCAGGTTGCCGCGGCGACGATCGTATTGGATAGTCAGAACACCCTTGCCGCCACGTCCTTGGACGGGGTAGTCGTCCATGGCGGTGCGTTTCGCGTAGCCGCCGGAGGTGGCGACCAGCAGGAACTCGTTTTCCTTCACCACGTTCATGCTGAGTAGGCTGTCGTCGCCGTTAAAGCGCATGCCGTAGACGCCGGAGGTGGCGCGGCCCATGGGGCGGAGCACATCGTCGGTGGCGTGGAAGCGGATGGACTGGCCGTACTCGGAGACGAGAATGAGGTCGTCGTCTTCGGAGCAGAGGGAGGCACCCACCAGTTCGTCGTCACCCTTCAAGTTGATGGCGACAAGTCCGCCGGTGCGGTTGGAGTCGTAGTCCTCCAGGCGGGACTTCTTCATCAGGCCGTTGCGGGTGGCCAGCACCAAATAGGGGGCATCCTGGTAGCTCTTCAGCTGGATGACCTGGGCAATGCGTTCTCCCGGCTGGAAGGCGAGGAGGTTGGCGACGTGCTGGCCGCGCGCGGTGCGGTTGGCTTCGGGCAGGTCGTAGGCCTTGAGGCGGTAGACGCGGCCCTTGGTGGTGAAGAAGAGGATGAGGTCGTGGGTGGAGCACACGAAGAAGTGCTTGACGATCTCGTCCTGCTTCAAGGTGGCACCCTTCACACCCTTGCCGCCACGTTTCTGGGAGCGGTAGAGGTCGGTCTTGGTGCGCTTGGCGTAGCCAGTTTCGGTGATGGTGACGACGACGTCCTCTTCGGGGATGAGGTCTTCGTCGGAGATTTCGCCGTCGGCGGGGATGATGCGGGTGCGGCGTTCGTCCCCAAACTTGCGGACGATGTCGGTGAGTTCGTCCTTGACGATGGCGCGCTGCCGTTCGGGCTTGGCCAGCACATCCTTCAAATCGGCAATGTCGATTTCGATCTGGGCCAATTCGTCCAGGATTTTTTGCAGTTCGAGGGCAGCCAGGCGGCGCAGCTGCATCTCCAGGATGGCGTTGGCCTGGGCCTCGTCGATTTCGAGGAGGTCCATCAACCCGACACGGGCTTCATCGGCGCTGGGGGAGCGGCGGATGAGGGCGATGGTTTCGTCCAGCATGTCGATGGCTTTTTTGAGGCCGCGCAGAATGTGGGCACGTTCTTCCTTCTTGCGAAGGCGGAACCTGGTGCGGCGGATAATAACTTCCAGCTGGTGGCGCACGTAGATGCGGACAAGCTGGTCGATGCGGAGGGTGCGGGGCACGCCGTCAACAATGGAGAGCATGTTGGCGCCGAAGTTCGTTTGCAACGCCGAGTGCTTGTAGAGGTTGTTGAGAACGACCTTGGCGATGGCGTCGCGCTTCAAGGTGATGACGATGCGCATGCCGACACGGGAGGAGGATTGGTCCTCGATGTTGGCGATGCCACTGATGCGCCCGTCGGAAACCTGCTGGGCGATGGAGGACACCAGATTGTCGGGGTTCACCTGGTAGGGCAGTTCGGTGATGACGATGATAGTGCGCTTGCCCTCTTCCTCGATGGAGGTTTTGCCGCGCATGCGGATGGAGCCGCGCCCGGTGGTGTAGGCGTCCTTGATGCCCTGGTCGCCAACGATGAGGCCGGCGGTGGGGAAGTCGGGGCCTTTGATGCGCTCCATGACGGCCTCTAGGGTGGAGGCTTCGTCGGCATCGGGGTTGTCGAGGCACCAGTAAATGGCTTCCGCGATTTCGCCCAGGTTGTGGGGCGGAATGTTGGTGGCCATACCGACGGCGATGCCGCTGGAACCGTTCATGAGCAGCTGCGGCACGCGGGAGGGGAGGACGACGGGTTCGTTGGTTTTGCCGTCGTAGTTGGGTTGGAAGTCGACGACGTCTTCACGGATGTCGCGAAGCATTTCCTCGGCGAGGCTGGTGAGCCGGGCTTCGGTGTAGCGCATGGCGGCGGCGGGGTCGTTACCGGCGGAGCCGAAGTTGCCTTGGCCGTCGACGAGTGGGTAGCGCATGGTCCAGGGTTGGGCCATGCGGACCAAGGTGTCGTAGATGGCGGAGTCGCCGTGGGGGTGGTAGTGGCCCATGGTTTCGGCGACAGAGCGGGCGGACTTGACGTAACTGCGGTTGTGCAGGAAGCCGCTGTCGAACATGGCGTACAGGATGCGGCGCTGCACGGGTTTCATGCCGTCGCGGGCTTCGGGGAGGGCGCGGCCGACGATAACGCTCATGGCGTAGTCGATGTAGGAGTTTTGCATCTCCTGGTTGAGGTCGATCGGTGTGACGCGATCGTAGGTTGCCTCGTCGGGCGGCAAGGTAGTGTTGTCGGACATTATTCCTCTTTACGTGTGCTGCTAGATATCCAGGAAGCGCACGTCTTTGGCGTTCCGGGTGATGAAGTTGCGGCGGGCGGTGACGTCTTCACCCATGAGGATGGAGAAGGTTTCGTCGGCTGCGGCGGCGTCGTCGAGGGTGACTTGGCGGAGCGTGCGGGTGGACGGGTCCATGGTGGTCTCCCACAGCTCCTGATCGTTCATTTCGCCGAGGCCTTTGTAGCGTTGGATGCCGTCATCAGTGTTGATCTTGCGGCCGGCGTCGAGGCCTGCTGTGAGGAGGGCGTCGCGTTCGCGGTCGGAGTAGGCGTATCCGGGTTCGCCCTTGCCCCACTTGAGTTTGTAGAGGGGTGGTTGGGCCAGGTAGACGTGGCCTTCTTCCACGAGAGGCCGCATGAAGCGGAAGAGGAGGGTGAGCAGCAGGGTGGCGATGTGCTGGCCGTCAACGTCGGCGTCGGCCATGATGACGATCTTGTTGTAGCGCAGTTTGCTGATGTCGAATTCGTCGTGGATGCCGGTGCCGAGGGCGGTGATGATGGCCTGCACTTCGGCGTTTTTGAGGACGCGGTCGATGCGGGCTTTTTCGACGTTGAGGATCTTGCCACGGAGCGGCAGGATGGCCTGGTTGTAGTTGTCGCGGCCAGACTTGGCGGAGCCACCGGCGGAGTCACCCTCGACGATGTAGATTTCGCACTCGGCGGGGTCTTTGGAGCGGCAGTCGGCGAGCTTACCGGGGAGGCCACCGAGGTCGGTGGCGGACTTGCGGCGGACCAGTTCGCGGGCTTTGCGGGCGGCGAGGCGGGCGTGGGCGGAGGAGGCGGCTTTGTTGACGATGGTCTTCGCCTCGGTGGGGTTGGCTTCCAACCAGTGGCCCAGGTGTTCGTTGCATTCGCGCTGAACGAAGGAGCGAACTTCTGTATTGCCCAGTTTGGTCTTGGTTTGGCCTTCGAATTGAGGGTTGGAGACGCGCACCGAGATGACGGCGGCGAGGCCTTCTCGGATGTCGTCACCGGTAAGGTTGGGGTCTTTGTCTTTAATGAGCTTCTTGTCGCGCGCGTACTTGTTCACCAGCGAGGTGAGGGCGGAGCGGAAGCCTTCTTCGTGGGTGCCACCTTCGATGGTGTTAATGGTGTTGGCGAAGGTGTGAACGGATTCGCTATAGCCGTTGTTCCACTGCATGGCGATTTCCACTTCGTGGCCTTCGCCTTTTGCGTCGAACGCGATGATGCTGGGGTGGAGGGCTTGCTTGGTCTTGTTGATGGATTCAACGTAGTCCCGCAAACCGTTGGGGTAGTGGTACTTTCGGCGGCGGACGGCCTTCTGGGTGGCGGCTGCCTTTTCGGCTTCGGCGCTCTTGGCGGCGACGGCGAGTTCGGGGTCGCCGGATTCCGCCTCGGCGTCGAGTTCGGCTTCTTCGCGGGTGACGCGCTGGTCCTCCAGGGTGATGGTGAGGCCTTTGTTGAGGAAGGCCATTTCCTGGAGGCGGCGAGCGATGATGTCGAACTTGTATTCGGTAGTTTCAAAGATGTTGCGGTCGGCCCAGAAGCGGACGGTGGTGCCTCGTCCTTCGGCGTGGCCGTCATCCACGAGGTCTTCGGGAATGGCGTCGTTGAAGTTCTGGATCCAGTGGTGTCCGTCGCGCCAAATTTCGGCTTCGACGCGGGTGGAGAGGGCGTTAACGACGGAGATACCGACGCCGTGCAGACCGCCGGAGACGGCGTAGGTGTCGGAGTCGAATTTACCGCCGGCGTGCAGTTGGGTCATGACGACCTGCACGGTGGGGGCGCCGGAAGCGTGCATTTCGACAGGGATGCCACGGCCGTTGTCGCGTACTTCGATGCCGCCGTCTTTCATGATGGTGACGTTGACTTCGTCGCAGTAGCCCGCCATGGCTTCATCGACGGCGTTGTCGACAACTTCCCAGACGAGGTGGTGGAGGCCGCGCTCACCGGTGGAGCCAATGTACATGCCGGGGCGCAGGCGGACGGCTTCGAGTCCTTCGAGGATGGTGATGGAATCTGCGCCATACTCGTTTTTTTTCTTTTTCTGAGAGGGAGCCACAGGGCGTCGCACTCCTTTTTCACTGGTGTGAACGTTTCGATGTGTTCATCGGCGGCTGCGTGGGAGAGTGGTGTCGCACACGGCGATGGCAGCTCTTTTTGCAGACGTAATATGACAAATGAACATACTTTCTGGTCTATTCTACCCCCTCATCGCCAAAATGCCGCTTTCGACCCCCGTTTACGTGTAGGAGCCCAAAGAGAAAAAAGGTTTCCGCAAATCGCGTTTAAAACGTTTTTGGGTGATGACAGCGGCACACACTGATCCGTTGGTGTCGCACGGGCGATGTCGTAGGGATCATGTGCCGGCGGCGGGCACGCGGCGATAGTCCCCGTAGCGCGCTTATCCGTAGGTGTCGCGCGGCCCGCGGCCTTTTACATGTTTGGGGCCTTTGCGCCAGCTTGGCCGGTTGGGGCCCAGAATACGCAGCATCCGCACCGTGGAACCATAGCGTTTGCCAAGTTCAGCAAGGATTTGTGGTTGGAGGAGGCGCAGCTGCGTGGCCCATGCGGTGGTGTCGGTGCGGATGTGCAGGGTGCCCTCGTCGTCGAGTTTTTCTACATGGGAGTGGGAGGCAATTTCTTCGCCCATAATGTCTGGCCAGTTGTTGATGATGCGGCCGCCGGTGACTTCCGCCTGCCAGCCGTGTTTTTTCACCGTGTCGGCGATGAGGGAGGTGAGGAGTTGTGGATCCCATTCGTCGGGGCCGGAGCTGGTCCAACTGTAGCGGCGGTAGCGTCCGGTGCTGGCGGAGCCGGCACCGCGTTGTCCGCGCGAAGCGCGGTCGCGACTGGGCGAAATGTCGGATGATTGGCCGGTTCCAGCGTGGGGGTCGGCAGGGTTGGCGCCGGCAGAGCGGGGGCGGCTGGCGCGTCCGCGGCCGACGTTGCGGCCGCTGGCCTGGGCGGCGTCGAGGGCTGCGGCGAGGGTGCGGTGGGCGGCGTCGGAGGTGAAGTTCTCGTTCGGGCTCATTGGCCGTCCACTTCCTCTGGCTGCTCAACCTGCGCTGGGTGGGTCTGCGCTGCGTTTGTCTGCGTCGGCCGAGCCTGCGCTGGGTCGGCCTGCTCAGCGCTGCCCGGCACAACAGTACCCCGTTTAACACTGCGCGACTCGGCACTCCCCGCTTCAACACTCCCCGCTTCAACACTGCCCGGCACAGCAGGTTGTGGCTCCGCACTGCCCGACTCGGCAAGGTCAGGCTCGTTGAGCGTGGGATCGTCGGTGAGGATGCCGTCCAGAAGAGAAATGCGGTGGCTGGCCTCCCCCACGGTGCTGACGGTGTGGGTGGCGGCAACGTGAAGTTCCGTGGGGAGGTCTTCCCCAACTGCCGCGGTGATAAGGGTTTGTTCTGCTTTGGCGGCTACAGCTGCCAGGGCTTCCCGACGGTAGCGGTCCAGTTCGGCGAACACGTCGTCCAACAGCAGGATGGGTTCGGTGCCGTCTGCCGTCAACAGATCGTAGGCGGCGAGCCGTAGGGCGAGGGCGAGGCTCCAGGATTCCCCGTGGCTGGCAAAACCTTTCGCAGGTTGCACACCGAGCAACACAGTGAGGTCGTCGCGGTGGGGGCCGGCGAGGGTAATGCCACGCTCGATTTCGCGGTCGCGTTTTTCCGCCAGGCCAGCGAGCAGGGCGGCTTCCAGGTAGTCCATATCCAGGGGCAGTCCGGCTTCGCAATCCTCGACGGTGATCTGTGGAATGGAGGTGTAGCTGAGGTGTACCGGCCGGGAGTGAGGGGCTAGCTCGGCATAGTTGCGGGCGACCAGCGGGGCGATGGTGCGGAGGAGGTGCAGGCGGGCGGCAACGAGTTGGGCGCCGACGCGGGCTAGTTGGGCATCCCAAGCATCCAAGGTGGCTAGCGCGCTGGCGCCGGCGGAGGTGCGGTAGCCGTGGCGGAGTGCCATACTAGCGCTTTTCAGTAGTGCGTTGCGTTGCCGCAGGATTTTGTCGTAGTCGTTGGTAACACCGCGTAATCGGGGGCGGCGTTGGATGAGGAGGTCGTCCAGGTAGGCGCGCCGGCCGGCGGGGTCGCCACGAACCAGGCTGAGGTCTTCGGGGGCGAAAAGAACAGTGCTGATAACGCCTAAGATGTCGCGGGGTCGGCAAGGGGAAGTGTTGATGGTGGCTTGGTTGGTTTTGCCGGTGTGGATGTCGAGGGCGACGGTGAGTTCGCGCCGGTTGTGGACGGCGGTGGCGGCGAGCTGGGCGGAGTCTGCCCCTTCGTGGATGAGGGGGCCATCACCGGAGACTCGGTGGGAGCGGAGGGTGGCCAGGT
Organism: Lawsonella clevelandensis; assembly: GCF_001293125.1. NCBI lineage: Bacteria > Bacillati > Actinomycetota > Actinomycetes > Mycobacteriales > Lawsonellaceae > Lawsonella > Lawsonella clevelandensis. The sequence continues at coordinate 996,113 of NZ_CP009312.1, read as the reverse complement.
AGTTGATGCCTTCCAGGAAATTGGTTTTCCCTTGGCCGTTGGCGCCCACGAAGACGGTGATGCCGGGCTGCAGATCCAGGGAGAGATGGTCCCAGGAGCGGAAGTTGTGTAGTTCGCAGTGGCGAAGGAACACGGTATGCTTTCTGCCGGCTATCCGGGTAGACGGACGGGCATCAACAGGTAGATGTAGTCAGTGTCGGGTGCCGGGTATTCGCCTGTGTCGTTGGCTTCGGGTTCGTTATCGATGCCAGGGATGATGACAGCGGGCCGGTTGGGGGTGGTGAATCCGAAGCTGGCGGTGGTGCCGTCCAGCACGGAGAGGCCGTCTAACAGGTAGGAGGGGTTAAAGGCGATGGTCATCGGCTCGCCCCAGTATTTCACCGGGAGGGTTTCTTCGGCTTCGCCGGAGTCGTCGCCGCCGGCGGTGAGTGTGACGCTTTCGGGGGTGAAGGCGAGGCGTACTTGTGCGCCGCGGTCGGACATCAGGGAGACGCGCTTGATGGAGTCCACCAGGCTGGCGATGTCGACGGTGGCAATGGCGTTGTGGGCCTTCGGCAGGAGGGTACGGAAGGGTGGGAATTGGGCGTCCAAGAGGCGGGTGGTAATACGACGGTTTTCGCCAACGATGCCAAGGAGGCCTTCTCCGCCGAGGGTGTCATTGGCGCCGCCGAGGGCGAGTTCCACGGGTGCGGTGGAGGTGGCGGCGAAAGTTTTGGCAGTTTCCGAAAGCATCTTGTTGGGGATGAGGACGGCGGCGTCGCTGAAGGAGGCGAAGGGGTCCCACTCGAATTTGCGGACCGCCAGGCGGAAGCGGTCGGTGGCGGCGAAGGTGACGGTGATGTCGTCAATTTCCATGCGAATGCCGGTGAGCATGGGGATGGAGTCGTCGCGGCCGGCGGCGACGGCGACTTGTTTGACCGCATCGACGAAGATGTCAGCGGGGATACTGCCGGTTTGGGTGGGGAGAGCAGGGAGGGCGGGGTAGTCCTCGACCGGCATGGTGGGCAGAGTGAATTTGGCGTTTCCGCAGTTGATATGGAGTTTCGCGCCGTCAACGCTGACGGTGGCGGTGGTTTTGGGGAGGGCGCGGGTGATGTCGGAAAGGAGTTTTCCAGAGACGACGACGCGGCCTTCTTCCACCACTTCGGCGGGGATGGTGATTTCGGTGGAGATTTCGTAGTCGAAGCCATTGATGGTGAGTCCGTTGTCGTCGGCGGTGAGGAGAACGCCGGCAAGGACGGGCATGGCGGGGCGTTGGGGGATGCTGCGGGCGACCCAGGTTACAGCGTCAGCAAAATCACTGTGGTCGACACGGAAGTTCATATCGGTGAGTTCCATGAGCGTACGGGTCTCCTTCTCATCACAACTTTCTGTTGTTTAGGTTAGCTGGTTCGGCAGTCTTTCTCATCCGGGAACGACGCTGAGGTTCCGAGAGGCGAGGGTTTGGGTTGTGTTGTCCCCACCTCCTATTTCTATATTTCTTTTCTTTAAATATGTAGTTCTAGTAATAGGGGTTGTGGAAGATGTGGATGATGGTGGTTCTGCGCAGCTGGGAGTGTATTTCTTCATGTGAATTTTTCCAGGGAAATTGTGGATGAATTGTTGATAACTTTGAATGCTTGTGGATAACTTTGCGCGGGATTCACAAGAGCTGGAGACTTATCCACCCTTCACCCCCAGATTTGTGGGGAGTTATCCACAGGTACGAGCTGCTCGTTGTGGAAAAATATTTTTCCAGTTCAATCCCTATTTTTGGCAATAAAAATATTCACGTGGCGAATACCACAGCAACAACTGTGGCAATGACAGAGACACGTCACCCCCACTTCTTGAAAGAGGCGTTACACATCTAGCTAGGGTGTGAATAAACTTCTGGAATTTATTCTGTGCGAAAACTGGCATGGAGAGGCGAAGATCCACCGGCTGGAGAGTCAGAAGGCCCACCGGTTGAGGAGCCAGAAGGAATGACAAAAGGGCAAACCGGAGTTCTCGTTCCACCGGCCGTACCCTGTGGCACTTCTGCCACATGGCAGGAGCAAAGGCGAGCGGCAGCGAGCCAGAGAACGGTACGCGTGTTGCGAGGGGATTACCCCTACTGGTCTAACTCAGCGCGTTTCTTGATATTCGAGGTGAGCTGCTGCACCTGCGTGAACACCGTGCGGTCATCCTTAATCTGCTTCGAGATCTTCCGCTCCGCATACATGACGGTGGTGTGGTCGCGTCCACCAAACGTGGAGCCAATCTTCGGCAGTGACATCTCCGTCAACTCCCGGCACAGGTACATGGCGATCTGTCGGGCAGTGGCTAACGGGCGTGTCTTCGATGGGCCACATAACTCATCCACACTGGTCGAGTAGGCCTCCGCCACCACGGTCATAATGGTGGCGGCCGTTACCTGCACTTGCTTATCGGCAGGCACCAGATCCCGCAGCACCACTTGCGCCAACTCGGGGGTGAGCGGCTGCTTGTTAAGGGACGCAAACGCCGTCACTCGAATTAGCGCGCCTTCCAGCTCACGAATATTGCGGTCGATGCGCGAGGCGATCAACTCCAGCACCTCATTGGGCACCTGCAGCTTCTCTACCTGAGCTTTCTTGCGCAAAATAGCGGTACGGGTCTCCAAGTCCGGGGCCTGAATATCGGTAATGAGACCCCACTCGAAACGGGTCCGCAGGCGATCTTCCAGCGTGGACAGCAAAGCTGGCGGCCGGTCGGAGCTGATAACGATCTGCTTATTGGAGTTGTGGAGTGCCTCGAAGGTGTAGAAGAACTCCTCTTGGATGCCCTCTTTGCCTTCGATGAACTGAATGTCGTCTACCAGCAGCAGGTCACAGTCGCGGTAGCGCTTCTTGAACTTCTCCTTACGGTCATCACGCAGCGAGTTAATGAAGTCGTTGGTGAATTCCTCGGTGGAGACGTAACGCACTTTAAGCCGGGGGAACAGTTGGTGCGTGTAGTGGCCGATGGCGTGCAGCAGGTGTGTTTTGCCCAGGCCGGAGCCGCCCCAAATGAACAGCGGGTTATAGGCGTGGGCGGGGGCCTCCGAAATAGCCCAGGCGGCGGCGGCGGCGAAGCGGTTGGAATCCCCCACCACATAGTTGTCGAAGGTGTACCGCGGGTTCAAGGTGGGTGTTGGGGTTGCTTCGGCGGGTGCGGTGGCGGTAGGTGGCGGTGGTTTCTGCGTCACGTCCTGCTGGGGTCGGTCGGCGTCAAGGTCGGTGGTTGCCTCCGACTGCGTATGCGTAGGCTCCGTGCTAGTGGGGGGCGTAGGGGTGAACTGTGTCGCGGCGCGTTGTGCATCCGTGGCAACGGTGCTGGCCGGGGGAGTGCTCGCCGTGTCCGGGGTAGCGGGGGCGTCACCTTGTGGGAACTGCGGCCGGGTGATAGGCGTGGCGATGTTCTCGGGGCGGTAGGTAGGGATGTCCTCGGGCAGGATGCGGTCTTGTGCCACCACTGGCGGGCGCGGCCAAGGTCCCGTCACCGGGTTGGCGTTGAGGGCTTCGCGGAGGAGGACATGCGAGTCGTTGGGGTCTGCGCTGGTGGCGGGGGTCTTCTCGATAACCTTGACAGCCAGGGTGACTTCTTCCCCCAGGAACTTTTCCAGTGCGCAGGTGATGGGTTCGTGGAGGGTGCGCTCAATGGCTTCTTTTGCGAAGGTGTTGGGCGCGGAGAGGAGGGCGAACCCGTTGGTGTATTGGATGGGTTCGACGAGTTTGAGCCAAGCGCGTTGTTGAGGAGAAAGGCTGGGGCTAGTGGAGTAGGGGTTGGCAGACGCGGTTTCAAGTTCATCGAGGACTTGTCCCCAAATGTGGTGGAGGTCTTGGGTTTGCGTCACCATTTCCTCCTATCACAAGACTTTCCCGGGCGATGGTGGTCATCGTCCTCGTTATGGGGCGCTGCGGTGTGGTCTAGCTGTGCCTATGGGTGGGGCGCGGGCAGATCAGTCGCCTGTGTGCGCTGGTTGATGAGCGCAGTTGGTTATTTGTTTGTTCCTTGGCGGGCCTACGACTACCGGTGGGTGATCGAGGCACAACAAAGTTATCCACACGTGTTATCCACAAGTGTAGATAGTCCTCTGGCAGGTTTCATGGAGAAACCGTAGAGGAAGTTTTCCGGTGTGGTTTCTGTGGTGACGGTGCCTGGGCGGTGAGGCGGTGGTGGTGTCGATTCTGCCTATGAGAACTTTTCGGTCGCTCGTCCTGATGATGTGCTACCAGATTGTTTTATCACAGTTAGTTTATCGATAGACGTGGAGTTGCGGGGAATTAATTCCCTAACTTCTCGTCGCGACGGCTCGGTGTGGGCCGGGGCACGAATTGGAACCTTAGCTGGCATGAAGCCTTTCGCGCAATGTTAGGCGCGGTGGGATCGTTAGCTTCCGGAGAAGCCGCTGGTCTCGTCCTGGCAAACCCTTTCCATTTTTCTTCCACAATGTGGGAAAAACGAATTACAGGCTTGTAACCTGGGCTTTTCTTTCCGGGAAGTCTCAGCCTCAACTTTAAACATCCACTTTTTCCCCTCGCCCCCTAGCCTCCCGTTAACAGCTCCGCTAGGCTTAATCCTTTTTGATTTGTCCTGCGTGAACTAGTAGTCTTGTAAAGTCATTCCGCTTACGCGCACACTCGGTGCGGCCAAGCAATGTACTCCACCTTTTCACTTGCCCTCGGGACAGGTGTGGTGGTCAGTACCATCCGGAATCGTCAAGTGGAATCTTTAGCCGAAACCCGCACTGAACCCCAGTGCATGACTACTAGAGGAGTGGTGACCGTGGCCAAGGGCAAGCGGACCTTCCAACCGAACAACCGTCGTCGCGCTCGTGTGCACGGCTTCCGCGCGCGCATGCGGACCCGCGCCGGACGTACTCTCATTTCTCGCCGTCGCGCTAAGGGCCGCGCCTCCCTGTCCGCTTAAATCCGAGCGACGCGGCACTAATGCTTTCGCAGGAGAACCGTCTCCATCGGAGCTCTGACTTCCGCCGAGTAGTTCGCACCGGAGTAAAGGTGAACTACGGACGCGTGGTTGTCTACGCCGCACGACAGGACAGCGATAAGGAACGTGCAGCACACGTTGCCCGCTCCGCCCCCCATACGCAGACGTCGGGAAATCCCCCGCGAGTCGGACTGATCGTAAGCAAAGCCGTCGGGAATGCAGTTGTGAGACACCAACTCTCCCGGCGGCTCCGGCATACCTGCCGGGAACTCATCCCTAGTATGCCTAGCGGAGTCGATATCGTCATTCGCGCGCTGCCCGGTGCCCAACTCGTTCCCTCCCGGTGCCTGGAAAATTGGCTCGCAGAATGCCTCCACTGTATCGCCGCTAAACCTGCCCTGCACGCGCTCCCCGCTTCCGCAGCCTCACATTAAGGAGACCGCATGCGAAACGAGGAAAAGGCTTACCCGGACGATGTGCCCAACCACAACTATGAGCACAATGGCAGCGACGGCGATACGACCCAGGACTTCAACGGCCACTGCGGGCGCGGCGGACATGGCGGGCGCGGCGGACATGACCACGACGTTGCCGCAGCCACACCCCCCGGACGGCGGCTCGGCTCCGTCGAAAGCAACTACGAGTTCCGTCATCGTTCCTGGAAAAACCCGCGGGACTGGACTAGCCTGCTGCTCATCGAGGCAGTGTATTTTTATCGCGTCGCTATCAGCCCCCTGAAGCCGGTGCCCACCTGCCGGTTCCAGCCCACTTGCTCGGCATATGCCCTGGAAGCGCTGCAAGTTCATGGACTGTTCCGTGGACTTTGGTTGTCAACTATTCGTATTCTTAAATGTGCGCCCTGGCACCCTGGCGGTTACGACCCCGTACCCCCTCCCCGCCACCATAACAAGCCCCGCCAAGCCGCATCTCAACCCCCAACTGAGGAGAATTAGCCACAGTGTTGGACTTTATCTACTACCCCATCTCCTGGATTCTGTGGGCATGGCACAAAGCCTTCTCCTGGCTACTCGGTGCCGTCGGCCTGCCCGTCGATAGCAGCCCCAACCTCTCCGGCCTTGCCTGGGCCCTCGCCATCATGTTCCTCACGGTGACGGTCCGCCTCATTCTCCTCTACCCAATGGTGAAGCAGATCCGCACCACCCAGAAGATGTCGGAACTCCAACCGCAGATCAAGGCCATTCAGAAGAAGTACGCCAACGACCGCCAGCGGATGTCCATGGAGATGTCCAAGCTGCAAAAGGAAAACGGCGTCAACATGGCCATGGGCTGCCTCCCCATGCTGGTGCAGATCCCCGTGTTCATCGGCCTCTTCCACGTGCTCCGCATGTTCAACAAGATGGGTGAGGGTGCTGGCGGCATGGGTTTTACCGCCGAACAAACTCGTAATTCCGGCAACTATTTCTTTAAGCCGAATGAGGTGCAGTCCTTCCTGGACGCCCGCCTCTTTGGTGCCCCGCTGTCCGGCTACATCTCCCAGCCGAAAGATCAGTACGCTGCCTTCTACCCGCTGGGGGGCTATCACCCCGAGGATGCCCATAGCCTGTTTGTCGCTATTCTCTGCGTCACGATTCCTATGCTGCTGATTTCCGCAGTGGCCACCCACTTCAACGCCCGCATGTCGATTAACCGGCAGACCGCTGCCGCCGCCGCCAACCCGCAGGCGAACGTTATGAACAAGATGATGCTGTGGTTCTTCCCCATCATGATCCTGGGCACTGGCGTCATGTGGCACGTCGGACTCCTTACCTACATGCTGACGAATAACATTTGGACCTTCTGCCAGCAGTACTTCCTCTACAAGAAGATGGACAAGGAAAAGCTGGAAGCTAAGGAGAAGCTGGAGGAGGCTCGTGCCGCCAATGCGCCGCGCCCCGGTGTGAAGCCCAAGCGCGATAAGCACGGCAAGGTGATCGTTGTGGAGCAACCCAAGGCTGCGGAGACTGCGGTAGCCGAGAAGAAGCCCAGTGCTTTCTCTGCGCTGTTCAAGACGAAGGGTGACGGTGCCGCTGCCACCGGTGCCTCCGATTCTGCTGAAGCTGCTGCTGGTTCTGTTGGTGACAGTAACGGTGCCGCGGATGGTTCCGCCGCGAGTGATAATGCCAGCGGTGCTGCCGGTAAGGGTGCTGCTGGTAAGGCTGCTGCCAGTTCTGCCGGTGCTGGTGTCGGGGCGAAAAGCTCGGCCGCTGGTTCTGCTGAGAGTGTTGATGCTGACGCGAAGGCACAACGCCAGGCTGCCCAGCGCGCCCGACAGTATGCCAACAAGAACCGCAAGGGCAAGAAAAAGAAGAAGCGCTAGTCGTTCGTTTCTTCATTCCAGACCTAACAACACCCAGCCCATTGCTGGATGACCGCAAAGGACAACACATGAGTAAGCAACAGAAGCTTATTGATGAGGGCGAAATCGCTGCCGATTACTTGGAGCAGTTCCTCGATATTCTGGACTTCGACGGCGACATCGATCTCGACGTGGAAGGTGACCGCGCCTCTGTCAGCATTGACGGCGGCGACAATCTGGATATGCTGGTCGGCCGTGACGGCCAGGTGCTCGAAGCTATCCAGACCCTTACCCGCCTCGCGGTGCAGGAAGTCTCCGGCGACCGCTCCCGCCTCATGCTTGACATTGCCCGCTGGCGTGCAGACCGTCGTGACACCCTTCGTGCCCTCGCTCAGGAAGGTGCCCGTCGGGTGGAGGAGACCGGTACTCCGGTGGAGCTCGAACCGATGAGCCCCTTCGAGCGGAAGGTCGTACATGACGCTATCGCCCAGATTGAGGGCGTCGTCACTGAATCCACGGGTGAGGGTAAGAACCGGCACGTGGTTCTTTTGCCCGAGGACGAGTACGAGGATGACGAGGACTAAAGGTTCTCTATCACGCTGTTAGAGCTGTTGAGTGTGGGCCGAGTGTAATGCTCGGCCCACACTTTTATGTGTACTGGTGTGGTGTTAGTAGTGAATAACAGTTGTGTGGTTCGTTTTATTTTGTCACTGAGTTAGTTGAGTGGCTTTAGTTATTGATGCTGGCAGTGTTACGTACACAGAGTTATCCACATTGTGAATAACATCTGTGTAATTCTATTTTTCCTGGTCAGGAGAGGTTGTTTCACGTGAAACGGCTTGTTTTTTATTGTTTGTGGGGAACGTGTGGATAAGGCTGTGGATAACTATTTTGCATGTGTACAAAGCAGTGGGAGAGGTCTTATTCGCGTTGTTTGGGAAGGTGTCTCCGAGTACCGTGAAAGGCGGATCCATGACAGCTCCTTCGTAGCTGTTTCGTCAGTCCCCCTCTTGAGGAGCACCCAGTGACTACTCCATCTTCTGTTATCGTAGAAATGTTTGGTGAGCGTGCATCGCTTGCCGAGGCGTATGCCGACCTTTTGTGCACTGCTGGTATTGAGCGTGGGCTCATCGGCCCGCGTGAAGCTGATCGGATCTGGAACCGCCATATTCTCAATTCGGCCTTGCTCGCGGATATTCTCCCCGAAGGGGTATCTGTTGCGGATATTGGGTCAGGGGCCGGGTTGCCCGGCATTCCCGTTGCTATTGCTCGTCCTGACCTTTCTGTCACTCTCATCGAGCCGCTGCTACGGCGCGTGAACTTTCTTCATGAGGTTGTTTCCGAATTAGGGCTTGAGAATGTCTCAGTCGTGCGTGGCCGCGCTGAAGAGAATAAAGTCCAACAAGAAATAGGGACGGTGGACTATGTGACCTCCCGAGCGGTGGCACCCCTCGCTAAGCTCGCTAAGTGGTCTGCTCCCTTCGCACATTCGGGCTCCAACTTGGTTGCGTTGAAGGGCGCGACGGCCGCTGAAGAAATTGAGCGGGACGCTCTGCTGGTGGGGAAAGCTGGTTGGCGGCAGGAAGAAGTCGTTCAGCTTCACCGCGATGGGGGAGTGGAGGACACCTACGTCATCCGCGCCATTCACATCTGACAGTGAGCTAGTTGACGATTCGTGGCATTGAGAGAGTCCAATAGCTTTGCCGGTGGGAGCGTTCATGGCCTGTGGTGGGTATAGACACCAGTACCGCAGTGTGTACCTCAGTGAACTAACGGGAATTGGTTGTCTTTAGTCTCCAGTTGGTTCGAGTTCAACAATTGGTGAGACGCTCGTCTTCGTGCTGCGACAGTGTGCTTGCAGGTGGTGGCTGAGGGCGACGGCTGAATGTGGTCGCTCGCTACTCCGGTTTAGGGATCTGAGAACAAGGTAAGCCTTGCGAAGTGGACTTTGATGGATGCAGGACGGTCACTCGGTTCCAGCGACCGTAGTGGGTTTTCGGAGTAGTGGGTTATTGGAGTACGAGAATTTCGCTCCACTCAGCGACCTTTGTGCTGAGCTGTCAGTGCACAGTAGGGTGTGACCCGAGCTGTGTTGAACCTTGCAGTGACTGCACTGAGGAGGCTTGTAAAACAAGTAGATTTCGATCTAGCAGTGACTACACCCGTTAGTTAGTGATCTCCATGGGGCTCGAATGCGTACTCCGCGCCTTGGTTCGTAGGAATTGTTTCCCGTGGAACAATGCGACTCCCGTTAAGAACGTAATACAACAACTTCATAAGAACGATGCTCCCACTTTCCGTTAATAAGTTTCACGTGAAACGAACGTTGAGGGAGCAGCTCGAAACTGATGTCCCGAAGAACGGATAATCGTGAGAGAATACAAACAGACAGTTTCACGTGAAACACACCAGAGGACTATTGAAAAGATGAGCAGCTACTCCGATACTCCTATCGCGGAAGCAGCTGAGCGCGCGTCTCGAATCATTCACCGAATGGATCTCGACGATCTTCCGCGCCCTGCATTCCGTAGAATGTTTTCCGTCGCTAACCAAAAGGGTGGCGTCGGAAAGACCACCTCAGCGGTGAACATTGCGGCAGCGCTTGGTCTGTACGGTATGCGCGTACTCGTAGTTGATCTCGACCCGCAGGGTAATGCCTCTACCGCACTGGGAGCAGAGCATCGCTCAGGCACACCATCGAGCTACGAACTTCTACTGGGGGACTGCAAGCTCGAAGAATGCATACAGAAATCTACCGCGGGCGACAACGTCTTTGTTGTGCCTGCAACTATTGATCTTGCAGGTTCTGAAATTGAACTCGTCGGAATGGTGGCACGGGAAAACCGTCTGAAGGACGCCCTCGACGATGAGTATCTCGACGAACTCGATATCGATTTCGTCTTTATCGACTGCCCTCCGTCACTCGGCCTCCTGACCATTAACTCAATGGTGGCCGCTGATGAGATCCTGCTCCCCATCCAGTGTGAGTACTACGCACTCGAAGGCGTGGGACAGCTCCTCAAAAACATCAACCTCATCCAGATGCACCTTAATAAGAATCTGCATCTCTCCACGATTCTGCTGACCATGTTTGATGGTCGCACCAAGCTAGCCGATCAGGTGGCCTCCGAAGTGCGCAACCACTTTGGCAATATCGTTCTTGACACCATCATTCCGCGCTCTGTGAAGGTATCTGAAGCCCCTGGTTTTGGCCAAACAGTCATCCAATATGATCCGGGTTCTACCGGTGCAAAGACCTACCTGGAGGCAGCCCGCGAAATCATCTTGCGTGGCGCTAATGACGAAGGAGATTATCGTGAAGAAGGCGGCGAAGAATAATGGCAAAGCAGCGTAGTGGAGGGCTCGGACGCGGACTAGCTGCCCTCATCCCCACAGATGATCGCACCACCGGCCCCCGCCTCGGTGATGCTGCCGCAGATATCATCATGGGGTCTGGCACCCAGGAGAGTGCCGCAGGAACCCGCCAAGCACCGAAAAAGTCCGGCGATACAAGCCGCACGGCAGCAGCAACAGCTGCCAAGAAAGCAAAGACCCGCCCCGTGGGAGCCGTGTATCGTGACATTCCCATCGGCTCCATCCGCCCCAACGAGAAGCAGCCACGCACAGTATTCGACGAAGATGCACTGAATGAGCTAGTCCACTCCGTCAAAGAATTCGGTCTTTTGCAGCCCATCGTGGTGCGGGAGATCGCACCCAAGGCCTACGAAATCATTATGGGTGAACGGCGTTGGCGTGCCAGCCAGAAAGCTGGCCTGGAGACCATTCCGGCCATTGTTCGCCAAACTGACGATTCAGATATGCTGCGTGACGCGCTCCTCGAGAACATTCACCGCGTGCAGTTGAACCCATTGGAAGAAGCGGCAGCCTACCAACAGCTGCTGGAAGAGTTCAACGTGACCCACGAACAGCTGGCTGACAAGATCGGACGTTCGCGGCCAGTTGTCACCAACATGATCCGCCTTCTGAAACTATCGGTGCCGGTACAGCGCCGGGTGGCAGCGGGCGTTCTCTCCGCAGGACATGCGCGAGCGCTGCTCGGTGTAAAGACTGGGAGTAGCGACCAAGAAGCACTTGCTGCCCGAATTGTCGCGGAAGGCCTTTCTGTACGGCAGACTGAAGAAGCAGTCACACTCCTCAACAATGGGGGACAAACGGCTGCACCGAAGAAAACTGCGGCGAAGGTGGAGATTCCCGCCGGTATTCAAGCCGGGGCGACCCGTCTCTCCGATGCGCTCGATACGACAGTAAAGGTAGCGATGGGCCGAAAGAAGGGCCGAATCGTTATCGACTTTGGTGATGCCGAAGATGCACAACGCATCATCGATCTGCTCAACAGCCTTGGGGAAAAATAGCGCAAAAAGCCAAATAACAGCAAAAATACAAACATGTAACTACCCAAGGTTTTTTCGTCACTGTGACAGTGACAAAAATGGGGCCAGACAGACCGGGAAAGGAGGCTGCAGTGGCAGATTTACGCATCGTGCCGCTCGAACTTTCTATGGTCGAGGATCTCCCCCACCATTCCCGCGTCTGCGCCTTTTGGGAAACCGACCGCGAGCCCGGGCACATCGAACGCGGCTACGATGACTCCTTCGAAAAAGAAGCATGGCTCTCCGCTGTCCTCCTCGAATGGGGGGTCTGCGGGCAAGTACTCGTTGCTGACGAACGTGCCGTCGGGCTCGTCCTCTACGCGCCCCCGAACTACATCCCCCGCCACAAGCTCCTCCCCAGTGGACCCGTCAACCCCGACGCCATGGTGGTAAGCCACGTCTATATCACCGACAAATATCGCTCCATCATGGCTTACGTGAAACTCATCAATGCGGCCGTGGCTGATCTGCGAGACCGCGGTGTACGCGCCGTGGAGGCTTTCGGTAGGGAAGGGAACGCAGGCTCCTATGCGGGGGATGCGGACCCCAAGTCCGCCCTCGACCACGTCTGTATTCCCACGCGAGATGTGTTGTCGGCGTGTGGTTTCAAAGAGATCGTGCCGCATCCGCGGGTGTCCCGCTGGCGCATGGACGTCGATAAACGCAACCTGTGGCAGCAGTCCGTGAAAGCAGCGCTAGACCAACGCTATGTTGACCGGATGATTGAACTCATCGCCTACGAAACCGAGCGCGTCCCCGCGGGAGCCGGGGCAGAGGCGAGTACAGAAAGCGACACCGCGGCCAGTACTTAGCGGAGGCTGTTGCGCTCTACCTCAAGAAGTTCGGCAAAGGTGAAAGAACCAGTCGACAGCGTATCGTCGTTCATCAGATAGAGTCGCTTCACCGCCACCACAATGCCTTCGGCGATCGCGTCGCGACCCTCCGCAGACAACAGCAGCTCACGGTCATGCTGGTTCGTAATATAGCCCAACGACACACAAATCGACGGCATGCGGGTCAACCGCAGCACATCCCACGTGCGACCATGCGAGCGACAATCCGTCAGCCCCGTACGGGCCACCACCTCACGCTGCACAAACTGGGCCAGCAGCTTACCTACTGCGCTTACCTTGCCGTGGCTATTGCGGAAGAAAAATGTAGCCACACCATTGGCCAGTTCGTTAGGGTAGACGTCGCACTCCATGGTAATCATCAGGTCGCCATCAACCTGGTTCGCCATCTGAGCAGCATCGTCAGGAGAAATATCGCCACCGCGCGGATGAGTGATGAATGTTTCCACACCCAACGCCATCATGCGGCCCTCAATACGATTGGCAATATCCCACACCACTTCGTCGTGCAGATCCCCAATCTCCTCCGGCAACAGCTCCCCATACTGGCCGGTGCCATTGTAGACATGCGGATTCAGAATGATGCGCTTACCGGACAAGCTCGGACCAGACGAGCGAACGATCTCCTGCTCCACAATGTTGGAGGGAGAGCCGCCGGTAACACGCCGACCCAGCCGGCCAAGGGACTGAAGGGTGGCGGGGCCACAAATGCCGTCGGAGGAAAGGCCAAACTCCCGCTGATAGTTCAGCAGGGCCACATGGGTGTTGGGGCCAAAAACGCCGTCGATGCGGCTGGTGTAAAAGCCCAGCTCTTGGAGGGAATCCTGAAGGGTAGCAACGTCGTCACCGAACATTAGGTTGGTCGGCATGAAGTTGAGGACGCGGCAGCCCAGTTTATGGCTGGCCTCAGAGAGGGCGCGGCGGGTCATCGGGCCCACATAGCCGTCGACGACAAGCCCGCGCTGCTGCTGGAATGCGCAGATAGCGGTAGTGAGGTCGTCGTCGGGGTTCACAACAAAACCCAGCTCAATGAGCTGTTGGCGCACGTCTCCGTGGGCGGAGGGGTTCGTGCGGGGGTCTGTCATGATGGGTCTCCTTGGGCACCAGACACAAGAATGGCTTAGTTCAATCTTAAAAGGTTAGGCCAAATAGCACACAACTAAGCGGCACGGGTCGCATAACCCGTGCCGCTTAGTTGGCCCGTCATGGACTCGTCACCAACCCGGAGGGGATGGAAACAGCGGGCGGAGGTTTACAGCTCGTCCTTGATGGCAGCCATGATGGCAGCCTTGGGGCGGGCACCGGTGAGAGTCTTGACGACCTTGCCGCCCTTGAAGAGGAGCATGGTGGGGATGGACATGATGCCGAACATTTGGGCGAGGGCCTGCTGCTCGTCGACGTTGACCTTGCACACCACTAGCTTGTCCTTGTTTTCGGCGGCGATGTCGTCGACAACGGGGCCGACGGCCTGGCAGGGGCCGCACCAGGCTGCCCAGAAATCCACTAGGACAGGGAGTTCGGATTCGGCGACGACGGAACGGAAGTTGTCGGCGGTGACGGTGATGGTGTTAGCGGACATCGGGGTTCTCCTTTAGTGCTCTCGGAAAGGTGTGGAGTAGGACGTCGTAGGGGCTAGAAGGTGTAGTGATGAGGGGTGCTACAAAAGTTGCGGTTGCCAGGTGGTGTGTCGGCTAGGAGGCGTGGTTCATCAGCCAGGCTTGGGCATCCAAGGCAGCGACACAGCCGGAACCGGCGGCGGTAACGGCCTGCTGATAGTGGTCGTCGATGAGGTCGCCGCAGGCAAAGACTCCGTCGATGTTGGTGCGGGAACTGCGGCCATCCACCTTCACGTAGCCCTTGGCATCAACCTCAACCTGGCCCCGGACTAGCTGGGACTGTGGGTCGTGGCCGATGGCGACGAAGAGGCCTTCGACGGGGAGGTCGCTGAGGTCGCCGGTGACGGTGTTCTTGATGCGCAGGTTGTTGAGGGTGGTGTCGCCCTGGACCTCGTCAATGACAGAGTTCATGAGGAAGCGGATTTTGGGATCGGCTTCGGCGCGTTCGGCCATGATGGGACTGGCGCGAAACTCATCGCGGCGGTGGATGAGGGTAACGGACTTGGCGAAGCGGGTAAGGTAGGTAGCTTCTTCCATGGCGGAGTCGCCACCGCCCACGACGGCAATGTCTTTGTCTTTGAAGAAGAAGCCGTCGCAGGTGGCGCAGGCGCTGACACCGCGAGCTTTGAATTCTTCTTCGCCGGGGACGTTGAGGTAGCGGGGGGTGGAGCCCATGGCCAGAATGATGGTCTTGGCTCCGTAAGTAACCCCAAGGGATTCAACGGTTTTGATCTCTCCGGTGAGGTCGATCTTCTCGACTTCTTCCATACGGAGGTCGGCCCCGAAATGTTCAGCTTGGCCGCGCATTTCTTCCATAAGTTTGGGGCCTTCGATGCCCTCGTGGAAGCCGGGGAAGTTTTCGATGACCGTGGTGTTCATGAGGAGGCCACCGGCGGCGAAACCTTCAAAGACGATGGGTTTCAGTTCTGCGCGGGCAGCGTAGATGGCGGCGGTGTAGCCGGCTGGGCCGGAGCCAACGATGATAACGTCGGCGACAGTGTCGGGAGTGTTCTCAGCCACGGGTGTCCTTCTGTGAGATCGATGTGCTGTTCTCATTTTAGTGAAACGGACACCCCTGCGCATTTATTCCCCCTGGGGTATAGGGGAAAACTTCCAGGCGGTGAGCCGTTCATGGAGAAGGATGACCGCTAGGCGCTCCGGGGGAGGATGGCCTCCTGGGCGGCGGACTGGACTAGGCGGGCACGGGCGCGGTTGCGGCGGCTCTTCACGGTGCCGAGAGGGGCGCCCACCAGCTCGGCGGTTTCCTGCAAGGTGAAGCCAACCACGTCCACAAGGAAGATGGCTTCGCGCTGGTCGGAAGGAAGTTCTTTGAGCATCTGCTCGACGCTGTAGTTGTAGCCGTCCACTAGCGGCCAGTCGGTGCTGTCGCAGAGAGGCCGGTCGAAGCCTTCGCAGAGCTCGGAGGTGGGGTGGCTGTGGAGGCGGCGTTGGTGGTCGATTGCGGCGTTGGTGACAACGCGGGCGACCCACTGCACCAGATTAGAGCCGCGTCGGGGGAGTGTGCGGGAGAGCAGGTTTACGCAGGAGTCTTGCAACGCATCTTCAGCGTCGTCGCGGTTACGGCAAATGCTGTAGGCAATGGTGCGGTAGAGGCCGGTGTTGGCGTCGAAGGTGTCGAACAGGTCGCGGTGGGTCGCGAGCATCTCGTTAGGCAGGTAACGCGCTTCGACAGAGCTAAGCATGGTGTGTCCTGAAAGAATTACGCCGCACGGTGGAGAAGCCGTGTCGAGTGGTGGAGCACCCTTGTTGCGCACTACTTTAGGAACACCCGTCCAACTGTGGGGGAGCTACATGTGCGGTGACGAGTCCCTTGAGGCGGGAAATGGTGGTGTTATCGCAGGTAAAAGCAGATATTTGTGTGCGAAAAAAGTCCCAAGAAACATACTTTAGGGCGAAAATAAGCTGTAGCTAGGGTAGAAAGGCTCTCAGCTAGGAGGGAGTGTGGGAAGTGCCCTGGGGGAGGGGTTGGGTCTGCGTTTGGGTAGTGCTGCGGTGGAGGTTCTCGATACCGGCTAGTGGGTTGTGGAGGGCGGCGAAAAGGCCGGCCCCAATGCCGGTGGCCAGGGCGATACTGACCAATGAGGCCACCAAGAAGCGCAGCGGGGAGGTGTGGTGGACATTGTGGGGGGTGGTTTCCTTCACCACATTGATGGTCTCCAAGGAACTGCTGCCGGCTGTGTAAGTGGCAGAAGAGACAGCTGCGGCATTGACGGCGGGGGCAGCAGCGGAATCAGTAGCGGAAGCGGCGGTGTCAGCGGTGTCAGCGGTGTCAGCGGATGCTCCACCACCTGCGCCGACGGCAGCGGTGGAGCTAATGCCCGCTCCAGCAGCGGAAAGGCTAGCGGCGGTCACTTCGACAACGTTAGTGGCAATGTTATGGGAGGCGGCACCAACGCCGGTATCCAAGCTGGCACCGTCACTGAACTCGGCACCGTCACCACTGCTGGTGAAGGCACCTTCCTCGGCACGAGCCTGCGCCTCAGCCTGCTCTGCCACCGGAACCTCTGCGGCAGCAATGAGTGCCGTCTCCACCGGCTGGGGAACGCGAATAACCTTGTCGGCCGCCGTCACCAACATGACCCGCTTGCCGGGCTGCTGGCTGTCGGTCGCTAGCCACGTCACCTCCCCCTTCGCGTTCTTACCCTGGTAGGACAGCAGCCGGTAGCGACCCTCGCACACGTAGGCGCCGGGCAGTAAGTAGCCAGCCACCGGGGCCAACTTCGGAAGAGAAATACGGGTAGTGAGAGGGCTGTTACCGCCCGCGGTCAGCTCCAGGGCCTCGTTGAGCTGGTCAGGGACATGCTCATCAATAGCCACCCCCGAGGCTGCACCAGCGACACCGGAGCGGGAAGAGGCCCGCCGGCCAAAGTAGCGGCCACCCGGCCCAGGCAAGCGTGCCAGCAGCCGCTCCAACGTCCCCACCTCCTGCAGGGGGCTGAGTGAGAGGATAAGCACAGTAATGCCCACCAGCAGCAGCCCGGCAATAACCACCCGAATGATCATGCCGCCGGAGCCCAACTGGTCGGACAGCTGGCGAATAAACGGAATATGGTCCACCCCACACGCCACCGCAACCGCCACCAGGGACGCCCCCAGTACCCACACGCAGGTGTACAGCACCTCCCGCGAATTAAGCGTCCCGATACTGCGTTTCAGCAGGTAGGCACCGATGCTGGCGCCAGCAATAAAAGCGCAGCCGTTGGCCACACCCAGCAGAATCACCACTGACTCCGTATTGGGGGCCATAGTGATTGCCAAGCTGGACAGAATGATCTTCGTGGCGGTGATGGCAATAATGATGAAAGTAGGCGTCCAAGCTTGCTCGCGAGCGTAAAAAACGCGCAAGTGCAGCAGCACAATGCTGTAGGGGATCAGTGTGAACGCGGACAGCGCCACCGTCAACCCAATAGCGGTAGCCGCCGACACCGAGAACCGCCCGTAGGCATACAATGCCACGCCAATCTCCGGGCCGAACACCAGCATGAACACCACCACGGGCAGAATGCCGATCATAGTGAGTTTGGTGGCGACGGTAAGATCCCGAACCACGCCCTTCGTGTTGTTGTCGGCAGCATTGCGGGACAGCCGCGGCATGATGGCCGTCAACAGCGTCACCCCAATAATGCCGTAGGGCATCTGCAGCAGCAGCCACGCCTGCGAATACACACCCGGTGCCGCGTTGTCAGCCATAGACGCGATACGGTTAGTGACGAAGTAACCAGCCTGGCTGATGGCCACATACACCACAATGGCGATGCCCATCCCGGCGAACTGCTTAATGCGGCTATCGATACCCCACTCGGGGCGCAGGTCAATGCCGATTTTGCGGAGCGGCGGAATGAGGACGATCGCCTGCACCACCACACCCAGAGTGGCGCCCAAGCCCAGAATGAGCATGTGAACGTTGGTAAAGGAGCCGTTGTCGTTGGGAGCCAGCCCGCCGGGGACCACCCAGTAGAGAGTGACAAAGAAGAGGACAACAATGTTGTTCCACACCGGCGCCCACGCCCCCGGCTTGAACACACCCTTCGTGTTGAGGATGGCCATGAGCAAGGCGGATATGCCGTAGAAGAAAATCTGCGGCAACACCAGATAGGCGAAGTTGGTGGCCTGATAGACGTTCACTTTGCCGCTGGGATCCAGGCTGAGGCGGGTGAGCAGCGGCGCAGCAGCCACACACACCACCGTCACCACAATGAGCAGCACACTGGACACCGTGATGAGCCGGCGAATGAAGGAGGCACCGTGGTCCGGATCCTCCTTTTCGGCGCGCACCAGCACCGGCACCACCAGGCTGGTGAGGACGGCACCCAGCACAATCTCGGTGACGAGGTTGGGCAGCTGATTGGCGGAGTTGAAGGAGGAGAACACGGCGGCGCCAAGGCTAGCGCCCAGCAGGGTGGCTTTGATGAAGCCGGTGATGCGGCTCAGCAGGGTGGCGATAGCCATAGTGCCGGTGGAGCGCAGGACGTCGCTGTCGCTTTCTTGGCTGGCGGTGCCGGTAGTTTCGAGCTGCTGGGCACGCCGGATGGCGCGGTCGGTTTCTCTACTCATGGGAGCGTCCTTGTCCGTTGCTCCGCCGGATGAGGGGGAGTACGCGCTTCAGGATAAGGAATGCCAGGACGGCCACTGCGGCAAAGAGGAAAAAGCCGAGGAGGGGGGTGAGCCGGCTGACGCGGACGGTCATGTTGACGGTGGTACCAAGTTCTTGCCCGTCGGCGCTCAGAAGGGAGACGCTCACGGGCACGGATTGGCCGGAGGGCAGGTGGACCGGAATGTTGACGTTGAGGGAAGCCTGGGCGGGGATGGTGATGGTGCGGGCGGGGGCGAGTTCTTGGCCGGTACGGGCGCCGTTCCCGTCACCGTTGCGCTGCAGGGTGTGGACAGTGACGGTGACGTCTGCTGGAAGTTCGTTGCGGGCGACGAGGACGAGGTCGGAGTCGGTGGAGGCGAGGGTGTAGATGCTGGCAGGTTTGATGAGGGTGACGGAGCTACGCATGGCCTGGCCAGCGAGTGCAATGCTGCGGGCGTAGGCGGAGGGGTGGCCGAGCATTGGGGGGGTGGCTAGAACGATACCGGGGCTATCTTGGTGCTTATTGGGGCGGTGGTTATGGGTAGTGGGGACGTTGCCGACCAGGGTGGGGGAGATGCCCCAGTAGCGGGTGGTAGTGGCGCGGTAGATGTTGTAGCGAGCGCGTTTGTAGAAGTTGTTGTCGCCTTTGTCGGCGAAGAGGTTGTGGTAGCGGTTGATGGTGGTGACGGCGCGGGTGACGGTGGCGAGGGGTACGTCTGGCAGCGGCATGCTGGTGAGTTGCTCGGTGTTGAGGGTGCCGCGGCGGGGCATTTGCTTGGACTGGGCGAGGGCGTCGGTGAGGGATTGGGTGGTGATGAGGTTGCGGCGGGCTAGGTAGCGGAGGGTGTCGGTGAAGGTTTTGAGTTCGCTGTCGGTGACGGACCAGTGTTGCGGTGGGGCGATGATGAGAGGGGCGTCGGGGTAGCTGTTGGTGGCGAGGTTTTCGCGGCGTAGGTTGGCGCTGGTTTTCCAGAGAAGGGTGGCGACGGCGTCTTGCATGCGGGCGGTGGCGCTGTCGGCGGTGAGGAGGTAGCGGCTGTCGCTGGGGCCAAAAAGTGTGTTGCTGGGGTTGTGGCCGGTGGCGGCGAGGGCGGTGGCGAGGGTGCTGTCGAAGGGGGTGACGGTGTAGGTGGTGCCGTCTGAGCGGAACCATTGGCCGTAGCCGCTGTTGGCGACGTCGCGCAGGGGGGCTTTGGGGTTGCGCTGGTAGAGGGCGCGAGCGTGGTGGGCGTCGCGGGTGTAGGGGCTGGGGCCGGTGAGGGCGTTGGAGGAGAGGAGGAGTTCGGGGTGGTCGGCGGCGGGGAGGTCGGCGGCGGCGACCATGCCGACGTTGGGCCAAATTACGTGGCTGGAGAGGCGGGTGCGGAGGATGTAGGCGGTGACGGTGCGGCTGTCGGCCATAAGTTGGTGAGGGAGGGCGCCGCCGAGGCTGTGGGTGGTGGCGGCGAGGCTGGCGCCGGCCCAGGGGAGGGCGATGACGCAGCTGTTGGTGGCGAGGCTGCGGAGGTGGTCGAGCCAGGCTTGGGCGGCGCTGCTGTGTTTGCCTTTGTGGACGCCGTCGTGTCGGTTGGTGGGGTTGTTGAGGACCCGGTAGGGGCGGGTCATACGGTTGACGGTGCGGAGGAGGTCGGGGTCGACGGCGAGGCAGACGGAGTTGCCGAGGGTGCGGTCGTCGAGGAGGGTGGCGCCGGTGTCGAGGAGGGTGCGGAGGCGGCCGTTTTTGCCGAGGGAGATGCCGAGGTTGTCGTCGCGAAGGACGGTAACGGAGCTGAAGCTGTAGTAGCTGGCTTCTTGGGGGGTGATGGCGAGGGGCCAGAGGAGGGTGATGGGGCGGGGGGCGGTTTCAGCGGGGTCGTGGTTGGTGGTGTGGGGGAGGGAGAGGACGGGGAGGAGGGTGCGGGCGTCGTGGAGGCGGGCGCTGTCAGAGTTGTTGACGCGTCCGTTGGCGTTGATGAGGAGGGGGTAGACGCCGGGGGCGTGGATGTTGAGGGTGTCGCCGGTGCCGCCGGTGATACGGGCTTTGAGCGTGAAAGTGGTGGTGGCGCCGGGCTGGAGGGTGGCGTCGAGGCTGTGGAAGGGCAGCGCGGTGGGGTAGTTGATTTGGTCTTCGGCGAGGGTGTGGCGGAGGGCGTTGCTGTAGGGGGCGTAGTCGCCGCGTTGGAGGCGGAGTTCGATGTCGCTGATGGGGAGTTTGCCGACGTTGGTGAGGGTGCCGTTGATGGTGACGTGGTTGCTGGTGGCCCCGTCGATAATGTTGGGGGTGATGCTGGTGAGGGAGATGTGGAGGGCGTCGGGGGTGGCGTCGGGGACGGGGCTGAGGTCGCTGGTGAGGGTGCGGAGGGCAGCGTTGGTGTGGCCGCTCATGGCGGCGAGGAGGACGGAGTCTGGGCTGGTGTAGTCGGCGAAGTAGGCGGAGGGGTGCGTGGGGGGAGTGTCGCCGTAGTTGGGGGTGACGTCGAGGGCGCTGAGGTAGCTGGTGGTGGCGGCGGTGGCCGTGGCGCCGGCGAGGGCGGCGGGGGCGAGGAGGGTGCAGCAGGCGAGGCTGAGGCCGGCGATGCGGTGGCGTAGCGGTGTCGTCATTGTCCCTCCTATTGTGTGTTGTGGTGACGAGTCCAAATTACTCGTGAGCTGGTGTGTTAGGTAGCGAGTGGGGGTTACCTGGGGGTGGTGTGCCGGTGTTGGGGGTGAGCGGGGTGGTGCGGGGGGTGTGATTCCCAGTGTTTGCAGTGGTGGTGTTTGTGGTGGTGGCGTTGGAGCGGCGGCCGCGCCGCCGGCCACGACGGTTCCGACGCTGGCCACTGTTCCGGCCGCTATTACGGGGGTGCTGGCTATTACCAGCCCGACTGCCCTGTGCGCGGTCCCCAGTGCTGCGGTCGCCCTCAGCTCGGTCGCCCTGCGTCCCGTCGCCGTGCTGTTGGTTACCGTGCTGTTGGTTACCGTGTGCTGGCTGGCCATCACTAGTGTGCTTCCCGCCGTGGGTAGGTTCTAGCAGGTCGGCCGCGTCCAGGTCGTCACCCAGAATGTCATCATCCGGAAACTCGCCCTCAATCTGAATTGTCTCGTCGGTGCCGTCACCGGACCCATACTCGCTACGAATCCACGCCGCCACCACGCCCGTCGCCCGGCGAGCCAGCTTCCGCTCATCGGCGTAGCTCAAGTGGGCGGGTAGATCCTTCAAGGACACCCACTTCACCTCGGAAATCTCGGCGTCCGCGTTGGAGAGTTCTCCACCCACAAAGCGCAGCAGATAGTGGTGGACAGTCTTGTGGATGCGCTTGCCGTCGGACAGGAACCAGTAGTCGATGGTGCCAAGGTGCTTAATGACCTCGCCCTCAATGCCCGTCTCCTCGCGCACTTCGCGGACGGCGGTCATGGGGACGGTTTCGTAGTCCTCAATGTGGCCCTTGGGCAGGGACCAGAGGAGTCGGCCGCGGCGGTCGGTACGGCCGATGAGCGCCACCTTCACAGCCGATAGGTAAACGCGGTTGGTGCGAGGGTTGTAGGCGCGGCGCATGTTGCGCAGCACCAGGCCGCCGGCGGACGTTTCCGGGTAGCTGCGGCCGCGGTTGCGTTTGACCTGGCTCTTGGTAAGGGAGCGGGTGACGGGCCGCCGCCCATTATTTTGCGTGGAACTGCGGGTATAGCGTTTGGGTGCCTTGCCGGCGACGCCGTTGGGGTCGAGGACGATAGCGCCGTTGCGGGGGGTGTTGGTGGGGCGGGGTTTCGCTGGGCGGGGAGTGGCCGCCGGGGTCCGGGGAGGTGTGGCTGGGGTGCGGGCTGGGGTGATTGCACGCGGTGTGGCAGTGGGACGCGGTGTGGCAGCGGAGTGTGGCGTGGCAGCAGTGGCACGCGGGGTGACGGTGGCACGCGGGGTGACGGTGGCACGCGGAGAGGGCTGTGTGGGCGTAGCCGAAGAGGCCGGGGCACGATTCGCCGCGGAGGCTGGTGCGCCGGCCGGGCGGGAACTACGCCGACGCGGAGGCCGGCAATCCCCGCCGGATTGGGTCTTGCGTTCACTGTCCACTATCCCTCAATCCTACTTGTCTGCAGTTATAAGGTCTAAGTTCTTGGCCGAGCAGCTGGCAATGTTAGTAAACTTGCACACGATGATGCATCCCACGAACCAGCAGCAACCCACCCCTGCGGCAGACACCACCAGCACCCCGTCCGCCGCCGCCCCAGCTAGCACCGTCGCCGGCACCTCCCCCACGGCGGAGCCCGACCGCACCCTCCGTATGCTGGCTGCCGCCCAAGTCCAACTCCATACCCTCGCCCCCACCCTCACACCGCTGGCCGCCGCCTTCGAAGCAGCCGGCCACGACCTCTACCTGGTGGGCGGCTCCGTGCGGGATGCCCTCCTCGGCCAACTCGGCATCGACCTCGACTTCACCACCGACGCCCGCCCCGACGCCGTCACCACCATCCTCCGCAACTGCACAGACAACGTGTGGGACACCGGAATTGAGTACGGCACCGTGTCCGCCAGCAAAGGCGGCTGGCAAATCGAGATCACCACTTTCCGCAGCGACCAGTACGACGGCGTCTCACGCAACCCCATCGTCCACTTCGGCGACACCCTGGAAGGGGACCTCATCCGCCGCGACTTCACCGTCAACGCCATGGCCCTGCGCCTGCACGGCGACGGCACCCAAGAATTCTGCGACCCCCTCGGCGGCATCAATGACCTCGCCGCCGGAGTGCTCGACACCCCGCAAGCCCCCGAGGTGAGCTTCCACGACGACCCATTGCGCATGATCCGCGCCTGCCGCTTCGTCTCCAAACTCGGCTTCACCCTCGCCCCCCGCGTCACCGCCGCCATCCAGGACATGTCCGGGGAAATCACCCGCATCACCGCCGAACGTATCCAGGCGGAACTCGACAAACTCATGCTGGGTACCTACCCGTGGGACGGCATCGACCTGCTCTGCCGGACCAGCCTAGCCGACCATGTGTTCCCCGAAATCCCGGCCATGTCCATGCCGCCGGACCCCTCACTCCCTCACAAGGACGTCTACACCCACAGCCTCACCGTATTGAAGCAGGCCTGCGAGCTGGAACCCGGCGACCCCGACCTGGTACTGCGCTGGGCGGCCCTCCTCCACGACGTCGGCAAAGTGCCAACTCGCGCCGCGAAACCCGGCGGCGGCGTCACCTTCTACCAGCATGAGATCGTGGGCGCCCGGATGGTGCGGAAGCGCTTCAAAGCCCTCAAATACTCCCGGCAGATGATCAACGACGTCAGCCAACTCGTGTACCTCCATCTGCGGATTCATGGGTACGGGGACGGCGAATGGACCGACTCGGCGGTGCGCCGCTACGTGACGGACGCCGGCCCGCTGCTGGACCGCCTCAACCTCCTAGTGCGCGCCGACTGCACCACCGCCCGCGACTGGAAACGCAAAAAACTCCACGCCCTGGTGGACAGCCTGGAAGAGCGCATCGCAGAACTGCGGGAAAAGGAGGATCTGGAGGCCATCCGCCCCGACTTGGACGGCAACGAGATCATGCAGATCCTGGGGCTGCAACCCGGTCCGGAGGTGGGCCAGGCGTGGGCATTCCTCAAGAACCTGCGCATGGAGAACGGGCCGATGGAGCATGACCAGGCCGTCGCCGCCCTGCACGAATGGTGGGCGGCGCAGTGAGCGACTTCCAGATGAACCCCTACGGGAACCTCAGCCAATTCGGCGCCTTCGCCGACCGCATCTTCCTGGCCATGGACCAGCGCGACCCCTACAAAGGCTGCCTGCTGGTGTCCGCCCCGGACATGCGCGACGAGGTGTTCTCCCGCAGCGTCATCTGCCTCTTCGAACACGACGACACCCAGGGCACCTTCGGCATCATCCTCAACCAACAGTCCGAGGTGTCCGTCCACAGTGTGCTGCCCCTCTTCGCCCCTTACTGCTCCAAGCCCGCCAGCTTTTTCATTGGTGGACCGGTGGAAACGGAGCGGGTGACGGGTCTGCTGCGGTTGAAGCCGGATTGCCCGGTGGACCTCTCCCTCATGCACCCGGTGCGCGGACGCACGTTCCTCATGGACCCCACCGCCCACACCATCTACCGCACCCAGGACATCCGCGAATCCTACCGCCTGTACATGGGCTACTGTGCCTGGCGGCCCGGCCAGCTGGCGGAGGAGATTGCCGCCGGCGACTGGTATGTGTGCGACGCCCTCGACAAGGATTTCGCCACCGACCACCACACCGACCTGTACGCGCAGGTGGTGCGCCGGCAACCCTGGCCGCTCAGCCTCTACGCCTCCCGCCCCGTCGACCCCCGGCTGAACTAGCCCACCGCCAGCCCCCTGCTGCACGAGCCACCCGTCAGCCCCCGGCTGAACTGACCCCCAACTACCCCACCTTTGCACCCGATTGTAGGTGGTGACGGTGACGAAACTGCTGGCAACCTACGGCGCTGCCGCAGGGTTGTGGCTACCCTCAAAGGTGAAACCGCCCTGCTATTCCCCGCCCCTATCGGAGGTCGCCATGCTTCACCACACCAAGGCTGCTGCCGCCGTCCTCGCCATTGGTTTGGCCGCCGCTGGGATCGCCGGCTGCCACAACGACGACAACGCCCCCGCAACCACCACCAACACCACCAACCCGGATGGACGCGTCACCGTCACCAAGACAGTGCACCCCACCGACGTTGCCCGCAGTAACCTCAACAAGGCCACCGACAAAGCCAAGAAGGATGTGGACGATCTGCGGAAGGATGCCAACGACACGCTCAAGGACGTGCGGGACAACTTCCGGGAGACCGTCACCGTCACAGAAACCCCCGCCCCCTAGCCGCACTCCTCCCGCGGCGCACTTTCCCCGCAGGTAGTGCCCTGGAGATGCCCCGGGGGATGCCCCACTGCTGCAGCAGCTACGGGCAGCTGCAGGCAGCTGCGCCACGTTCGGGTATGCCCCACCCCAGCAACGAAAAGAGCACTATGCAGATCGATTGGAATAAAGTCCAGGATTACGGCAAAGCCCTCGGCTCCGAGCTGCTGGGCGATAAGTACAAGGATATGCCCTCCACCCCGGAGGCTGCCCGCCGCAAGCCCACGCACACGAAGCGCGAATACTTCGACGCCGCGGTGAGTCTATTGAAGGGAAAGCGCAAGTAGCCGCCACCCGGAGGTTATCCGGAAGGTGGCTACAACATCGGCCCAGATGTCGGCCCAGACGTCGGCCCATACATTGGCTATGACGGCGACGGATAAGGAGCAGTGGGCGGCATTAGACGGCGAGGCTAGACGGTGAGGCGAGACGGCGCAGTTAGCGGTTGGGCCGCCGGCCGGCACCACATGCTCAAGAGTTAGCCACATGCTCAACAACCAGCCATACGCCAGTCACCAGGAACCACCCCACATTCATGACGGTGGAGCCGGCACCCCATCCGGGTGCGCCCGCTCCCACTGGCGCCCATAGCGCCCCGCCAACACCGCACAGATCAGCAACTGGAACAGGTGAAAGAGCATCAGTGGCAGCATCAACATGCCGGCACTCAACCCATTGCCCACCCCCGCAAACAACACCGCCCCCATCGCAATACCGCTAGACAGGGACTTCTTCGACCCGCAGAACTGGGCAGCGATCCGGTCGCCCCGGTCGAAGCCCAACGCCCGCGCCAGCAGCCAGGACAGCGTCAGCACCAAGCTCACCACCGCAATACAGATTCCGATGAGCTCCAGCAGATGCAGCATCGTCACCCGCACCCACACGCCTTGCACCACAGCCTCCGAAAACGCGGTATAGACGTTCACCCAAATAGTGCCGCGGTCGATGGTCTTGGTGAGGATGGGGTGACGGTGCAGCACCGGGCCCAGACGCTTATGCAACAACTGGCCGATGATGAACGGCAGCAGAATCTGCAAAAAAATGTCGAGGATGCTGCGGCCAGTGATGTGAACATCGCCCGTGGTAGCCATGGTGAGCATCACCAGCAGCGGGGTGAGGAAGACGCCCAGCACATTGGACAGGCTGGAGGAGACGATGGCACCCGCCACATTACCGTGTGCCACCGAGGTGAAGGCGATGGAGGACTGGACGGTGCCAGGCACCAGGGTGAGGTAGAGGAGGCCCAGGGCGAGGCCTTGCCCTAGCCAGCCGATGGTGGCGTATTTGAGGCCGATGCCGATGATGGGGAACACCACGAAGGTGAAGCAGGTGATAACCACGTGGAGGCGCCAATTGCGGAGGCCCATAAGGGTTTCGCGTGGTGCGAGTTTGGCGCCATAGAAGAAGAAGAGGAGGAAGAGGAACACCTTGGACACGTAGTGCATGCCGATGGCGAAGTCCTCTTTGGCAGGGAAAGCGGTGGCCAGCAGGATGCAGGCGAGGAGGCCGACGATAAGCCAATCGATGTGCTTATTAATACGCTGCAGCGTGAGCCGAAACCGGCTGGGGGAGGAGCTGCGAGGTGTGGCCATACGCCTAGCTTAACGCCCCGGCCTGCAAAGATGCGATCAGGCTGTGAGCGCCGTCACAAAATAGCAGAGGAGGGGAAAGTGAGGGGCAATGAGGGGCTAATGTAGGACTGTTTATCAACAGTTGTAAATAATAAGAAAAAAATTTCATTCCTGCATGTGGGGGCGATATTTCCTAGATAATAGGGGCTATGACTCGAAACTTCTCTAAGCGACTCCTTGCACTCGCCGCCGTAGTGGGCGTGGGCGTCAGCCTCGCACCGTTTACCGCCGCGAATGCCTCTGCAGCAACCGTAACTAAGACCATCCTCAGCAACTGCCGTAGTAACGGTGCCCCCGCTGGCCAGGATGAAACCTTCGCCGGTGACCCCGACAAGATGACCATTACTGTTCCCGACCAGGTTAAGGTTGGCGACGAATTCAAGATGGTGTTCGACTACGTCCCCGCCCCCGTTAAGGGCGTCGACCACGGCCTCACCATCAAGAACTACTCCAATGCCACCTACCGCTTTACCATTGATGACCCGAGCTCCTTCGTTACCGCTCGCTTCATTGGTTCCGGCCACGCCACCACCGGCCAGCCCACTATCAGCCTGGTTGGCGGCAACCGCCTCGTTATCGGCAACATCAACGTTGACGTGAACGGCAAAGACATCCAGCGTTGGGGACCCCCGCAGGTTGAGGTGACCTTCAAGGCCACTAAGCCAGGCAAGCTCCCCACCCTGCACGCCGCCAATGAGGGTGCAGCTGCCGAATTCAACAACCCGGAGAACT
This sequence comes from Lawsonella clevelandensis, assembly GCF_001293125.1. Lineage (NCBI taxonomy): Bacteria > Bacillati > Actinomycetota > Actinomycetes > Mycobacteriales > Lawsonellaceae > Lawsonella > Lawsonella clevelandensis. Next base: position 968,249 of record NZ_CP009312.1, on the reverse strand, counting down.
TCTTCACCGTGAAGAACGCTGTGAGCGCCCCGGTTCTCGGCGACTTCGACCTGCAGGTTCGTTGCCACTCCACTATGAGCAAGGACACCTTGGCGTCCGTTGACGCTGTGGGCTCCGCCGCCGATGTGAAGGCTGACGACAAGAAGGCCGGCGACAAGAAAGCTAACGAGAAGAGCTCCGCCACCAACGGCGACAAGAGCGCTTCCTCCAGCTCTGCTGCCAGCAATGGCCAGCTTCAGATCACCGACACTGACGTCGCTGCCGATCAGGACACCGGTGGCTCCGGCACTCCCGGCTGGCTGACCGCTCTGATCGTCATCATCGTCCTCGCCATTGTTGGTGGCGGCGGCTACGGCATCTACAAGGCTGTTCAGAAGAAGAAGAACAACCCCAACGCCTAGTAGAGCTAGCCTCTCCACATAAGCTCAGCGCGGGTTGCCTGGATTCCTCAGGCAACCCGCGCCTTACTATTATGGGTCGCGGACGGTGACGGGTGGATGCTGCCGGGTAGCGTGTGTGTGCCGGGTAGCGTGTGTGTGGTTGTCAGAGGTCAGTCGCTTGCATTAGCGGTCTGCGCAAGCGGTTACAGCCAGGGTGTTTCCTGGTGGTGTGTGTTGGTGGTGGCGTTAGTGGCCGGTGTTGTAGAGGGGGTCGTTGGGGTGGCGGATGGGGCCGTGGGGGAGGTTGCCGGGTTGGGGGAGGATGCGTTCGGTGTTGTGTGCTGAGCGGCGGGGGCGGCGGGGTGTGGTCTTGCTGGTGGTGTTGTGGCTTGTTCCTGTTCCGGGGGTTCCGGGGATGCCGGAYGTGCYGGGGCGGCCTGTGCTGGTGGTGGGGGTGTTGGGGYYGGTGCCGGMTTTAGCTGGGGAGCCTGAACCGGCAGGGGCTTTCGTGCTGGAACTGGTGGGGGTGTTGGGGTTGGTGCCGGCGGTGCCTGGGGTTTGACCCGCACCGGGTATGGCCCTGAGCGCACCACCTTTGGGCACAACTCGATCCGAAGAGCCTGTACTAAGACCAGTGCCGAAAGCTCCGGCGCCGACAACAAGATTCGTGTGTGGTCGGGATTCGCGGTTTTYGTGGGGGCTTTGGTGAGGGTTGTTCCAGTGGCTGGGGTASCCGCCTAGGTATCYGGCACTGGGGTGTCCTGCAGATCCAGYGGCACCGGCGGTGGTGGTCCCTGCTGGGGTCGCGGGGGRAGGAGTGGTACCTGAGGCCATACTGGTGGGGCCACTAACTGAACCGACACCGCTCCCTTGGCTGGGGGGCAACGGATGGGCTGCATTCGGTGTGGTCTCCGCTGGAGGCATGCCCTTTCCAAGGGTGGCCTTGGGAATGTCTGTAGTGTCCGGGGGCGGGACTACCGGCTGGGCAAGAACAGACTTCGCAACAACCGGATTCGCCTCAATCTTCGGTGGAGTGAGAGCTCCCTTCGGGGTTACCGGAATAGGCTTGGGGGGTTCGGGAAGGCGCGTTGTGTCGTCGGGGTGGAATGCGCGGATCGGTACCGGAATTTCTATATTTTTTGTGTCTGCGCGGGCGAGTTCGGGGTTGTAGTGCTCCCGTAGCACCGTATTCGCCTTTTCGGTATAGACCGCAGGACTGTAAGGGTGTTCTTCGGTCGCGTTGCGTTTCGCCCAATCCGACTCATCAGCCACCGTATTCACCTCAGCGCGAGCATGGTCATAGTTTTTGGCAAACGTGTCGATGTGTTTGCTGACCGTGTTAGCTTGTTTGCCGAGTTGGCGTAGTGACATTGCCCAGCGGCGTATGCCGCTACCTGCCTCATAGGTATACGCATCTTTGGAACCTGCACCTTGCACATCATTAGCAATTTTCTGGATGTCATCAGCAAGATTGACAAGGGTTTCGCCGGCTGATGTCCAAGCATCTGCGCAGTCAGCAAACACAGAAGAATCGAATTTTGCGAACGCTACAGCCAAGCGATCGACATCTTGCCCTAACGGCTCTTCTGTTAGGGGGATGCCGCGGCTTGAGAAGCTCCGCACTAAACGACCGTCAGGGAGTTCCACCCCATGCCCAAGACCACCCATATCCGGCGGGAGGCAGGTCTTGTGCATGCGCTTCGACGAAAGAGTGTCGTAGGTCCCATTGAGATCCCCTTGCGTGGATGTGTCCGTTAAACAGATCGCGCGACATTGATTCTGCAATGCGGTACAGACACACAAGCCCTCTTCAATGTGCCAATCAAGCAGGGTTCTCAGACCATGGTCGCCTGTAACTAGTTCGTTGATTTGGTTAAACATACTTTGAACTGACACAAGTTCAGAATTAAGACCTGTAAATGAGCACTGGTTAATTGAGCCGACTTCAGTGTCATGTACGACTTTGTCGAGCTTTGTGCATAGCCTGCGTAGCTCTTTGTTGTCTACTCTCATTGCTGATGTCTTTGCCTTTGTCGGTAAAACTAATTGCGGGGTGAAACCATGTCGATGAGCTCGTTACAGGCCTCATCGTGAGTTTTCGGTTCTTTACCGGTGAATGCTGCCATGTAGGCTTGCCCATTTCGTTCGTAGGTGACACTGCAGGAGTATTGATTGACCGTAGTTCCTTCACCGAGAAACTGAATATCGCCCATGTAGTACGTTTCCTTGCCGCGGTTTACTGTGGTGGAGTAGCGAAACTTGGGGTTAGCTTTAATACGTTCGGCTGAATCTGTTGTCCCGAAGAAAAACTGCAGCTCATCTTTGTTTCTCGACCAGTAACAATTGGTTTTATGCGTTCCACCACGCCGATTCTCTAGGTCCTTTTGCGGGTCAAACCCCACCTTCCGCAGCGCCGACACATTCACCTGGTTACAAATCGCCAGCCAATCAGGGGTTTGCTTTACACCCCACTTCTTTGAAAGTGCCTTGTAGTCGTCATACTCTTGTGCAGATTTAAATCCACCGAGGCCACCATCCGGGTCTGCTCCCTCGGTATGGTTCGCATAAATGTGGTCAGGGTTTCGTTGACTACTGCTCGACCAGCTAGCGCTCGTGTTGTCGTTAAGAACTGACTGGTTGTCACATCCCGCTAGTCCACCAAGAACAGTGCAGACAAAAGCAACAGCTGTGAGCTTCTTCCCTGGAGAAGTCAGTGAGAACGAGGACATCATCGGAGAGAACCTTTCAACAGTGAGGGCTACGCGCAGCATTAAACCACGCACAGCACTGTCGTAGGGGCGCTACTTTCGGAGGTACTTCTTCTTCTCTGCGGGGACAGCATCCCTAGGGTAGAGACCTGGAAGACTCTTCGAATCCTTCACAACGGCTGCACAGTCCTTTTCGGTTTTATAGGACACGCTATAGCGGTTGGGTTGACCAGGATAGCCGCGAATACGGACGTTCCTTTGTGTTCCAAACGGGGAAAAATTATGGGATGGGTGGAAGTCCGGCACAATCCCGTAAGGCTGGGCATAGACGTTTGCTTGGACTGGCGGCTGGTGTTGTGCGGGCGCCCGACTATCGGGGCTGTGGGTGGCAGGATTACCGGCTGGGCAGGTGCTTCGCTGCCCAGCTGGTTTAGCCGCGGACTTGGTGGGCCAGGCGGCGGGGGCGATGCTTGGCTGGCCCACTGGTTTAGCCGCGGACTCGGCGGGCTACGTGGCGGGCTACGTGGCTGGCTAGGCGGGGGCTACGTGGCGGGGGCGGTGCCGAAGGTGGCGAGGCAGCTGTAGAAGGGGGGTTGGTGTGGGGGCGCCAGCTGGAGGGTGTCGAAGCCGTTGCGGGTGAAGACGTCCCGTAGTTCGGCTTTGGTGTAGGTGTGCATGCCGCCGATGAGCTTCTCCCAGGGCTTCATCATGATGGGGTTGCTGCCGTCAACCCACACCATGAAGATGCCGCCGGGGCGGAGGATGCGCCGCATTTCTTGGAGGGCAGCGTCAATGTCCGGCCAGAAGTAGATGGTTTCGCAGGCGGTGACGATGTCGACGGAGTTGTCGTCCAGGAGGGTGGTGTCGGCGGTGGCTTGATAGGCGGTGAGTTTGTCGGAGGCTACTAGATGGGCGTTGGTGTCGAGGGTGGCTTGGATGGCGGCGGGGGAGTGGTCGATGCCGATGAGGGTGGCGTCGGGCCAGGCGATGTTAAGGTCGGCGAGGAATTGGCCGCCGCCGCAGCCGACGTCGAGGATGGTGTTGGTGGTGAAACCGCGGCGGGCGTCGACGATGCTTTGGAGGGTTTTGAGAGCCCAGAGGTTGCTCTTGCGATGGTTTTTGTTCATGGAGGCAAGGGTTTTCTTGCCGGTGGGGTCGTCCGCGGGGAGGCGGAAATTGGCGAAAAGGCTCTTCACACTACTCATGCACTTAGGGTATCCAAACTAAACATGTAAAGAAAAGAGGGGGATAAAGACTTCTCACAATAGGTGTAGGCCTCCACCAGTGGCAACGGTGTTCACTCATAACTGCATGGAAACTTTCCTCAGGTCGCCCCTGGCCCCTTTCCCTTCCTTAGGCTGAAGGTATGACTACTCCTACCGCAGCATCCGAAAACCGCACCGCACGCGCTACTCGTGCAGCGGTTGACACCCCGGCATCACGCCATGGCGGCATCCTGGAACCATTCCCCGGCGTCCCCTCGGCAGCATGCCTCGGTCGCACCCGCCGCACCGGCTGGGCCCGCCGTGGCCTGGCAGTTGTGGCAGCTCTTCCGCTCGCCCTCACCTTGGCCGGCACACCCCAGGCCGCCCCGCAGGCCGCCGCTTCCCCGCTTTCCGCCTCCGTCGTCGATACGGGGCGGGCTACCGTCACCGTCCCCCTCCAGACGACGTTGTTGTTTACACGCAGTGATATGGCGCCGTTTACGCTTCGCCTGTCAGAGTTCGGTGACACTGATGTGCCGCTGAAGCAGAACAACAAGCGCCCGCGGGGTGTGTGGGCGCAGTTCCAGTGGGTGCGGATGTCTACCTCCTCGGATGGATCGGGCCGGTGGGAGGATAGCCCGCAGCGGGACGTGGAGAAGGGGGACCACAATGGGGTGGGACGCGACCAGGCCCCAGGCGACCCGAATGGGGCGGGACGCGACCAGGCCGGCAGCCGTCACCGTACCGGAAACAGCAAATATGATGGGGTGGAGCGGCAGTCGCAGTTACCGCGCTATCGGGTGACGCCGGTGAACCTGGACCCCTCGGATGGGCCGCTGCCCGGCTACCAGTTCCCGTTGTATGAGTCGGGCTCACCGTACAGCCCGGATGGAGTGGTGTACACGGCGGCGATCCAGCCGGGGCTGGTGATTGTGATGGAGCATCTGAGCTTGAGCGGCTACAACCCGACGGCGACGCTGACACTGGCCCAGTATGCGGAGCATGCGCCCTGCCGGCTGGACAAGTTCGAGTTTAAACGCCACACGCGGGTGGACTTGACGCTTGGCCCGGTGGGGCCGACGCAGGTGGATGTGCACCAGGCGCGTGGCAAGATGACGCTGCGTGGCTCGCATAGGCGGGGTGGCCCGCTGGGGCTGGATGTGTTCATCGAGGAGAAGGTGAACGGCCGCGAGTGCGAGGCGGGGTTCAATCCGACGCTGGTGAAGGGCGATTACGCGTATATCAATAGGGTGGGCCGGATTCGCGTGGAACAGATTAAGGACTATCCCCCGTCGGACCCGAACCTGGTGGGCGCCCCGGTGGGGCAGGCGAAGCTTACGCTGAAGACCTGGTAGAGCTTGCACTGAGCTTGTACTGGTGCTTGTGCTGTGCGTGCACGGGGGGGGTGACGGGTCCCAGCGGCGCGCCGGCTACGGCCATGTGCTGTTCTGTGCTGTGGCCGTGCGTTGTGGCTGCACTGTGCTGTGGCTGCACTGTGCTGTGGCTGAGGTGCCGGGCCGTCACCTGGGTAGCCCCGGTGCGCTGCGCACCCGCGCCGAGCTGTAGCGCAGCTGCGATCCGAAGTGCATAAATAGAGTTTAGGCTACCCTAAAAAAGGATATAGGGTGGAGTCATGAGAACGACTTCCACCACGACGCCACGGGAACCGAAGAAACCGTCCCCCGCCAGCGTCGTCCTCCACCCTATCCGCCACGAAATGGCGGGCATTGTCACCCTCGCTGCACTTGGCGGTGTCGCCGAAATCGGCATGTACATCGCCCTCGTCGAGGCCGCCCGCTACATCGTCACCAACCATGGCCTCACCAGCGCCGGCGACCCCCACTTCTGGTGGATCCTGGCCGCCGCACTGGTCTGCGTCCTTCTCCGCTACTTCCTCATCATGGGAGCCACCGGCTACGCCCACGTCGTGGAAGCCAAGTTCCGCGCCACCACCCGCCGCCGCATCCTCGCCAAGCTGGACAAACTCCCGCTCGGATGGTTCGACGAGCAAACCTCCGGCCGGGTACGCGCCACCATCAACGACGCCGTCACCAATATCCACACCGTCGTTGCTCACTCGGCGGCCGACCTGCCGAACTCACTCACCACCGTCATTATTGGCTTCATCTACCTCTTCGTGTGCGACTGGCGGATGACGCTGGTGGTACTGGCCTACCTGGTGCTGGTGGTGCTGGTGTCGGTGCTGGGCTTTGTGCTGTCGGACGGCAACATCATGGTGGAGTACACGGAGGCACAGAAACAGCTCTCTGAGTCTGCCGTGGAAATCGCCGATGGCATTGCCGAGGTGAAGAACTTCGGGCTGACGGGTCAAGAATTTAAGCGCTTCGAAGACGCCTCCGCCCGCTACCAGAAGAGCCTGGACGACTACATGTCCGGGTTCGGAAAGCCACAAGGGGCGACCACCGGCCTGATGATCCCCGGAGCCATGCTCATTCCGCTGATGGTGGCAGGGGCGCTGATGGCGTGGAAGGGCATCGTACAGCCCGTCGATCTGATGCCCTTCCTACTGCTCGGCTTGGGCATGCCGGAAGCCATCGGCCGGCTCTACAATCTGACCTCCTACATTTTCCACGGGGTGAGCAGCATCAGCGAAATCGGAACGCTGCTGCTGGAGCCGGACATTGAGGAGACGGACAACCCGCAGCCTCTCACCGGCAACACCATCGAGCTGAAAGGCGTGAGCTTCAGCTACGCCGCCAAGCCCAACGAGGAGTCTGCGGACGAAGCAGATGCAGCCCTCGCAGTAGACACCACGGCCACAGCCGATTCCAGCGCCACTGCCTCGGCCCGCACCGAGGTGCTGCACGACATTTCCCTCACTATGCAGCCCGGCACCGTCACCGCCCTGGTCGGCCCCTCTGGCTCCGGCAAAACCACCATCACCCGCCTCATTGCCCGCTTCTGGGAACCCGACAGCGGCACGGTGGAGATTGACGGCGTGAACATCTGTGACGTGTCCACCCAGGAGCTCATGCACAACATGGCCATCGTGTTCCAGGACATCAGTCTGTTGTCGGACACCGTCACCAACAACATTCGCATCGCCCGCCCCGACGCCACTCAGCAGGAGGTCATCGCCGCCGCAAAGGCCGCCCGTATCCACGATCGGATCATGGATCTGCCGCAGGGGTACGACACCATCGTCGGCTCGGACTCCGCCTACCTGTCTGGCGGGGAACAGCAGCGCCTCACCATTGCCCGCGCATTCCTGCAGGATGCACCCATTGTGCTGTTGGATGAGGCGACCGCCTACGCGGACCCCCACTCTGAGCGCGCCATCCAGGAGGCGCTGGCGGACCTGCGTGGCACCCGAACCGTGGTAGTCATCGCACACCGCCTGCACACTATCCAGGATGTGGACCAGATTGTGGTGCTCAACCATGGCCGTATTGAGGCCACCGGCACTCACAGTGAGCTACTGGACACGTCACCCACCTACTGCGGCATGTGGACCGCGCAGCAAGACGCCTAGGAGACCACCATGTTTAAGGAAATGTCCCGTATCTTGGGGATCCAGAAGGGCCTGACGCGTATCATCGTCGGTTTTGTCCTCTCCGGCGTGTTCCAGGCGGCCGCGTTCATTATGCTGGTGCCGCTGCTCCGCCACCTGTTCGCCCAGGACTGGAACGGCATGTGGCCGTGGCTGGGCGGTGTGGTGGCGGCCGGTGTGCTGGCGTGCATCGCCAACATCAGCACCACGATCTTCTCCTACAACCTGTCCACCTTCGACATTTGTGGCCAGTCCGTGGAGCGAGTAGGCAACAAGATCTTCACCCTGCCGCTGGGCTGGTTCGACGACCGAGCGCGGGGACGTATCTCCCATGCGCTGAGCTACCACGTGAATAACCTCAGCCACTATCCGTCGGTGGCGCTACCGGCCATCTGCAACACCCTCAGTATGGCGGGGGTGATGCTGTTGGCGGGGCTGGTGGTGAACTGGCAGGCCACGCTGCCGTTCCTGCTGGCGCTGCCGTTCTGTGTGTGGGCGTTCCGGCACATGTTGACGGATGTGGATGAGGAAGTGAACCACCACAGTGACATGGATCGGGCACTGACTGCCCGGTCGCTGGAGTATGCGCAGGCCCAGCCGCTGCTGCGGGCGTCGCACCGAAAGCAGTGGAAGCCGCTGGAGGACGCCATCGATACGGACTCCCAGGCGATTCTGGAGGAGTTGACGGCCACCAGTAATGTGGCGAAGGTGTACCAGCTGCCGCTGATCCTGGCGTGTGTGGTGTCTCTGCTGGTGTTGGGCTGGCAGCTGGCCAGCGGCTACCACGGGCTGGGGGTGCAGCCGGTGGATGTCGCCCTATTCCTGGCTATTGCGGTGCTCATCGTCCGCATGTTCATTCCGCTCATGCAGGTGGTATTGAACGTGGCCGCTATTACTATCAGCCGGGAGGCGTTGCTGGGCTTGGCGAGCATTCTGGATGCGCCGGGCTTGCCGGAGCCGGATCCGAACCAGCGGATGCGTATTCCGGGTGTGGATGTGCAGTTGGATGACGTGTCCTTCGGGTACCGGGAGGATACGCCGGTGCTGCGGGATGTGAACCTGTATATGCCAGCGCGGACGATGACGGCGCTAGTGGGGCCGTCGGGTGGCGGTAAGTCCACTATTCAGCGGCTGATCGCTCGCTTCTGGGATGTGAATAAGGGTGCGGTGCGCATTGGTGGCATTGATGTGCGTGACGTGTCCACTGAGGAGCTGATGCAGAACCTCTCCATTGTGTTCCAAGAGACGTACCTGTTTAACGGGACTATTCTGGAGAATGTGCGGGTGGGCCGGCCGGATGCGTCCGATGAGGATGTGAAGGAGGCTGCCCGGGCGGCGTGTTTGGACACAGTGATTGAGTCCCTGCCGGAGGGCTGGGATGCGATGGTGGGTGAGGGCGGTTCGCGGCTGTCTGGCGGCGAACGGCAACGAGTTGCTATTGCGCGGGCGCTGCTGAAGAAATCGCCCATCGTCCTACTAGATGAGATTACTTCCAGTTTGGACGGCGAAAACGAAGCCGCCATCGTGGAAACCCTCCACCGCCTCGCCCACAACACCACCGTAATCGTTATCGCACACCGTCTTTCGACTATTAAGGCGGCAGACCAGATTGCGGTTGTGGCCAATGGTGGTGTTGAGGCACTAGGCACACACGAGGAGCTTTTGGCCGCCGGCGGCACCTATGCACAGTTCTGGGAGGACCAAGAATTCTCCCAGCGTTGGAAACTCGTCGACTGATGTTGTATGCTGTCTGCGGGGATTGGGTAGCCTGGGAATCACCGCCCGAGCGCTAGGAAAACCAATCCCTCCAGCACACAGACGGGGCTAGCTGCTCGTAGAGCCTAGCCCCGTCGTCTTATTTGTGTGCACTAACAGGGGGATGACGAGGGGCAACCACGCCAGGATGCGACCCCTGTCGCCGGGGAAGCACAGTTCACGCACAATGCCCAGCGGGTTATCCCGCGCACAATGGCACAATGTGGGTAGCACGCGCGCAATGTGGGGTAGCACGACACGCAGGGCGTACAGAAGGTGAACGCGGCAGGTGAACGCGAGCGTGCAGGGGGAGAAGCACGAGCGCGCAAGCGTGGGGTGTGAGGTTTCTTAATGGGCGTTGGCCTTCAGGCGATGCGCCACCATCTGCCCCAACTGGTAGGCAGCCGCCAACTGCGCCTCATGCGCCTCTGCATAGTAGGCCGGATCCACTAAACCGGGGTCCTTGGCTAGCGGAGCCGTAGCCAGCGATACTCCAGCGACCTCTACCACAGCCAGCAGCCCCGCGGCCGCCTCTGCTGTAGCCATTTCTGCCGCAGCCATTTCTGCCGACTCCTCCGCCCACGACAGCTGCGGGATGGTGACGGTGTGCTCCTCCGCATTCCGCTCCCGCCCATCCGGGGAAAGAATCTCCGCCCGCAACGTCAGCTCCACCCCACGAGTCTGCGCATGTACCTGCGCGGTGGCCTCCGCCCCAATGGGCAGTTCGCAGCCGGCGTGCAAGGTGCGCAGCAGCGCCCGCTCGGCGGTGGCGGCCAGCAGCGTCGGCTGGTGATTGATGGCTAGTAACGCCTGGCGGAGTGGCGCGGGCGTCGTATCCATGCGCACTTCCAGCGCCAAAGCGCTCTGCGCGGGCGACGGCAGGAAGGGTAGCCGTTGGCATCGTTTGCGGTGTGCGCGGCACAAAGCTGAACTCTCAGAATAAAACGGCAACTGTGGGTGTCATGACGGATTGAGAAGCTGTTTGTGAACGAATTTTACGAATTAATCCGAGGTGTACTCTACAGTGAATTGTGCTCTGGGAGTGTACTTTTAATGCTGATAGCAGAGGTTAAATCCCTTTTTTACTCTTTGTTTCTTTAAATAAGTTGTTATGCAACTGATTAGAAGATAATTATTGTGATAATGCCTGCTCGGTGCCCTATTTAAGCCTTTTTGGGTAGGGTATGAGCCTTGTTGTGTCCTACGAGATCTGGGGCGACGGTGCTTTACGTGCGGAGGTGGCGGGAAAGCGACACCTATGCTAATTAAAGGTGTCCAGATCATGAAAAAATATCCCTCTATAATATGAGAAAGTTAGTCTTTTCGACTCAGATTCAAAATAGTTAACACTAATAAAACTAGTTCCGAATATCACAAAAATGGAACTTTTCGCTGGTAGAAGTTGAATTAGCGTTTTAAGGGAGTAAGGTCGTAAAGGCACCAAGAAAAGACCTGGTCGCTCGTTTAACAGAGCCCAAAGTGAACACCAGGCAGAATCTCGAAGGAGGTGTGCAAATGAATAGCACGAAAGAAGAGAAGGTAATGGCTTTCCCGGGATCCCGCGCATGGAATGCGGTCCGTGCATCCCTTTGCTGGCCTCGTGATACCCTCCTTCCTCTTGAAGTAATCCGTCAGGCTGAAGACGCTTCCGAGAACGAAGCCGCCTAACACGGCCAGTCCGGGTGCCATGAAGACAAAAGCACCCCAAACACCATTCGAGCCCCGTCCGCTGCGCACCACGCGCCGGACGGGGCTCTGTGCTTACCACACCCCCTTTTCTGTACACACTGTGTGCGCGGACGGCGGGTGCCAGCCCGCAGCCGACGTGCTGGTGGTGCAGCGGTAGTACCTGAGGCGCTGAGCCACCATGCACCGCTCCCTCGCGCACAACCAGTGCCATTGCGGTCCATTGCTAGCACGCGTGCGTCCGCTTGCGGCAGTTTCTTGGTGATAGGGAGTGTGTGGGGAGTGACACCAGGGTAACCTCGGGGGTACATATTCGTTGCTGCCCTTGAGCCGAGAGAGGTTATTGTGTCCCGCAAACTTATCGATCTGGTCCCTGGCGGCCATGTGGAGTTCCTGTTGGCGAGTGCCCGCGATGATTGGGATGCGGCCGTCAACCACCGTTTTGTTGACGAGCTGTTTGATGGCTCGTTGGATGATGGCGTGCTGGCCGGCTACCTGGTGCAGGATTACCAGTTCTTCGACGCGTTCTTGTCCATGTTGGGGGGTTGCGTGGCGTATGCGGACCGGGTGGACTCGAAGCTGACCTTCGCCGCCCAACTGGGCATGTTGGCTGATGACGAGGATGGCTACTTCCAGAAGGCGTTCGCGGAGTTGGGGGTGTCGGAGGCCGACCAGCAGGACCCGCCGTTGACTGAGGTGACGAAGGCTTTCCGGGCGATGATGTATGACGCGGCGAATAGCCAGTCCTACCAGGATCTGCTGGTGATGCTGGTGGTGGCCGAGTGGCTCTACTTGGATTGGGGCGAGCGTGGCTCCACGGATAACGACCCAGCGCCGCTGCCGGAGCGCTATGTGCATGCGGGCTGGGTGGAGTTGCACCGCGGCCGCGAGTTCCAAAAGTGGTGCCAGTTTTTGGTCAACGAGCTGGAGCGGGTTTTCCCGGAGGATGATGAGTCCCTCGCGGATGCGTTGACTTTGCGCTTCCAGAAGGCGGTGGCCTTGGAACGCGGGTTCTTCGACGTCGCCTACAACTAGCGGCTCGCTGAGCCCAGCACGGAAAGCTTTGAGCCCCGCCCTGATGCGTCATGGGCGGGGCTCAATTGTGCCTAAGCAGTTAGCTGTTCAGCTGGGCCTGCTTAGAGCAGCTTTGCGCTTCTAGCATGGGTGCTGGTTGCTGGGTTAGGCTTCGTCGATTTCCTTCAGTGTGCGGAGCAGCGTAAGGAACGTACCGTTCTTCACCCACTCGGCCAGCGTACCCATGTAGTAATCCTCGTTAGTGACCAGCCAGGAGAGCGTGAGGTTAACGCGATCCTCATCGAGGTTGCCCAGCCACTCCTCGGTACAGAAATCCTCCGGGCGCATGCCCTTGGTACGGTCGGCCACCGTCTTCATGAAGTGTTCTTTAGACCAGTTGTTAAGGGGCTTCCACAAGAGCGGGTTGTACTCGTAGTGGGTGCCGCGCACAATGCCCGACGGCATGAGGCGGCGCTTCTGCTGAATGTACTCGTGGACAATCGGAATGAGTTGATCCTCGTCCAAAGCGGCGATTTCATCGATGTACTGAGTCACGTTTTCATACATAACCCCAGTTTAGTGGGGCATGTGACATTAGATGCCACGATGACGTAACAATTCCTCGGAGTCCAACCAGGCATATAGCGTCAGCTGCCATCCGGAGTTTGGCCTATACGTCGAAGTAGTAGATAAAGCTGATCTAGTACCTGTTGAGATAGAAGAGCGGATAAGCGTGTTGTCCCCGCCGCGCTGCTCCGCACAGCTCCGGCCAACACCGCCGTCACCCACGTTCACATCCCACCTATCGCGCAGTCCCGCGCAGCACAGGGCACACCCCGTTACCCATAGAAATAAGGTGGCACCGAAATAACGGAAGAGACCTGCGCATACCGTAGGGTGAAGGGGTGAAAAAGACGCACCTGCACGTACTCCTTGTGGCCGCCGTAGTCCTCTTCGCACTCAACATGCGTGCCGGCGTCACCAGCATTGCCCCTGTTCTCCAAGAAATCCAGGGCGGCCTGCACATGTCGGACTCGCTAGCCGGCTTCCTCACCAGCCTCCCCACCCTCATCTTCGCCCTCGTCGGACTCATCACCCCCCTGGCCTCCCGCACTATCGGCCTCCACACCACCATGCTGGTCGCCATGGTCGCGCTCAGTCTGGGGCTTATCGTCCGCGTCTTTATGGGGGGCAGTGCAGGGTTCCTCGTCTTCTCTATCGTCGCCCTGGCTGGCATCGCCATCACCAACGTCCTCATGCCGGCGTTCATCAAAACGCATTTCCCTGCCCAAATCCCCACCTACACTGCCGTGTACTCCACGGCACTCACCGCCATGGCGTTCCTCTCCTCTGTGGTGGTTGCGCCCATGAGCCACAGTATGAGCACCGGCTGGCGTGGCGCTCTCGGCTTTTGGGGGGTGTTGGCCGTGCTGGCGGTTGTCCCGGCCGGAATCCTCGTCGTCCTGCAGAAGAAACACCATCTTGCGGTGGGTGATGGTGTTGCGGTTGGCGCCGAAGCGGGCGTTGCCGCTGACACGGACGCAAACGGCGTAGCACACACGGGTGCAGGCGCAGCGAACAACACAGTAGCGGCTGGGATAGCCGCAGACGCGGACGCAGCAGATACGACAGATACAGCAGATACGACAGATGCGGCGGATGCGGCAGCCGGAGCCGAGCCCGTCCAACTGTGGGTGATGTTCCGCTCCAAGAAGGCCCGCGCCCTCGCCCTCTTTTTCGGCATCCAATCCCTCCATGCCTTCGTTCAAATGGGTTGGCTCGCCCAAATTTTCCGCGACTACGGCGTCTCCCAAAACTATGCTGGTATGCTCGCTGGCCTCATGCAGCTGCTCTCCATTCCTGGCGCTATGCTCGCCCCCGCACTCCTAGGAAAAGTGAGAAACCCGCGGCTCCTCGTTGCTGGCACTGCCGCCATCGCCGCCCCCGCCTACCTGGGGATGCTCCTCGCCCCCGCCAGCGTTCCGTGGTTGTGGGTCATCCTCTTCGCCCTGGCCAACACCACCTTCCCCATGGCCCTCACTCTGATTGGCTGGAGCGGACGCAGCGGCGACACCACCGCCCTCCTCTCTTCCTTTGTCCAGTCCTTTGGCTTCCTCATCGCCAGCTTGGGCCCCCTACTGGTGGGCATCCTGTTGCAGGCCACCACCGGCTGGACCGTCCCCCTCCTCTTCTGTCTGGTGCTCGTGATTCCTTTCGCTATTGCCGGCTACATGTCGGCCGCTCCCGGCTACGTGGATGACCAGCTGACGCGCACCCCCGCCGAAGCGTAGCGGGGCGGCGCATAGCCGGTGCCCGGCTGCTCACTCACCACATACAACTCCTGGTTCAGTCGTATTTCCTCCCCCCCCCCCAACTCATCATGAGAAAAATGCGCCACGCACCTCCACACTGTCTATCCGCAGCAGCAACGATGCCTGCACAGGGCCGATACAGCGGGTGATCGGATGGCCCTCACCATAGGGCGTAGTGGTAACAACCAGGGACTCTCCCAAAGCAACGCGAACCAGTTATGAAAGATTGTGGAACGGTGACGGGCCCCACAGAACCCCACGCCGGAACCCATCACCCAAAAGTAGCGCCCCCACGGACAACCGAAAGTAGCGCCTCCACGGACACCCAAAGCGTGGTCTAATGGCGCAGAACCTTCCCCATACACCAAGAAACGGCGGCGAAGAGCACCCCCATGCACACCGACGACGAGCAACTCCGCAGCGCATACCAGCAGCTCAACGATGCCATCGAGCAGGCGCCGCAGCTCTTCACCGACCCCACCTCCTACACCCTGCCCGCCAGCAGCCTTACCTCCGCACAGTCCTTTGCCGCACAACTCAGCACCCTGGTGGAACATCCGTACGGCGCCCAAGCCATAATGAGTTGGTACTTCACCGCAACCGCCTGCCTTGCCCGCTTCCTCGGAAACCTCTGCGGGGCCATACACGACCCCAACTTCGACACCAGCCAAGGGCTGGCAGCAACCTACCACCAGCTCGTCCCCCTACGGCACCACTCCGCCAGCACCCTCACCCTCCCCTCACTCCACGACGAACCCATCGGCCAAGACACCCCCACCCTGGCTAGCCACTTCGCAGAACTCGACGATGCTGCCATCGCTGCTACTGCCACCACCTGGTGCAACGCCGCAGCCGCCCTTCACGACTACGCCGCCCGCCTCCACAATGCTGCCAGCTCCGTCGCCCACGCCGGCACCCACGCCGGCAACCCCGCCCTCACCCACAGCGCCGATACCTTTGCCGCCAGCCTCGCCATCCACGAATGGGCCGAAGGACTAGAAGAATTCGCCCGCCGCAGCGAAACAATCGCCCAACGCATCGACAGCTTCAGAGCCACCTACGCCACCACCCGCACCCAACTAGCCGACATTGCCGCCCGCCGGCAAGAAGCCCTCGAACAGCCTGCCTTCCAGACCTACACCTTCCCCGAAGCCGCCTTCACCAGCCGCGCCAACCAACTCCTCCGCGGCACCTACAACCCCGGCATCCAGCAGGCCACCCTGGCCGGCATCAGCTTCCCGCTGCCACAAACAACCCACCGCAAAGTGAAGCCCGGCCTCACCCCCCATGACTACGGCTACCAACCCAACACCAACCCGGCTGCCAACCCGGCTGCCAACCCAGCCGTCTGGCCCACCCCCCGCACACAAAGCAGAGACCCCTACTCGCCAGACCTCCACAACCCCGTCTACGACCCCAAAATCCGGGAAGCCTACCACAACCTCTTCTCCGAAAACCGCGCCCCGGACCCCCTCGCCACCGACGGCCGCAACTGCGCCTTCCGCCGCCGCAACCCCGAAGACGTCCCCACCTTCCGCCGCCGCGAACCCAGCAGCAACCGCATCCTTCCTAAACCCGGCGGCATTCGCGGCCCCATCCGCCACCCCGACGACCCCCTCTACGGCACCGGACGGTAGAAAAACCGCTAACACCAGACGTTAGAGCAGCAGCCGTTAGAGCGCCGGCCACTAGAGCCCACCGGTAGCGCAGCCCACCACCGAGACCCGTCACCCTGGCGGCGAGAAAACCCACCATCCCACGGCACAGATCACCTATCCCCCGGTATCCTGCTTGTAATGTCCTTGTGAACTCTCCCCGCCCAAGGAAGGTGGACAACTCATGGGAATCATCGACAGCGGAAAAAACAGCCGAGCCAACCACCAACGCGCCCAAATCGAAGAACGCCTCACCAAAAACCGTGAACGCGTCCAAGAAGAACGCATCGCCACTCTCAACGACGACAACACCACCTTCCACCGCGAAAAAGCCCTCGACGATGCCTTCGACCGGCAGGTCAGCGAAGGCCGCCAACGCCTTGCCCGCCCCCGCCCCCAACAATTCATCACCGGTGTCATGGGCGGCATGGAAATCAGCCTCGGCATCCTCATCGGCATGCGTGTCACTGATCTCACCGGCAGTCAACTCCTCGGCGGCGTCGCCTTCAGCCTCGGTTTCATCACCCTCCTCCTCGCCCATTCCGAACTCTTCACCGAAGGCTTCCTCGTCCCCACCTTTGCCGTCGTCGCCCGCCGTGCCCGCATCCTCCAACTCATCAGGTTCTGGTTCTACACCTTCCTTGGCAACCTCGTCGGCGGCCTCGTTGTCATGTGGGCCACCACCACCGCCTTCCCTGACTCCAACCATGTCCTCATCCACCACGGGGAACACTTCGCCTCCCTCACCCCAGACCTCAAAACCGTGCTCATGGCCATCATTGCCGGCACCGCCATTACCCTCATGACCCGTATGCAGATGGGCACCAGCGAAGTCGTCGGCAAAATCGTGGCCGCCCTCTTCGGTGGCATCCTCCTCTTCGGCTTCGGCATGCTCCACAGTGTCCTCGACACGCTCATCATGCTGGGCGCCTGGTGTGCCGGCTCCAGTGTCACCCCCCTGGACATCCTTGGCTTCCTCTGGTGGATCATCCCCCTCAACATGTTCGGCGGTATTGTTTGCGTCGCCATGCCCCGCGCCCTCCAAGCTCGCGACCGCGTCCGCATGGAACGTATCCGCGTCGCCCTCGAAATGCATAACGGGGACGAGCTGGCCAACGACGCCCGCGGCCTCCTCATCTCCGGCCACGACCTGCGGGAAGAGCTCCAAAAGGAACTGGAAGAAACCTCCGGTGAAACCGTGCCCGACGGCCCTTGGCAGGACTTGGGCAACCGCATCACTGCCCGCTTCACCCGGCTGGGCAACCGCCTGGGTAGCCCCGATGAGCAGCGCCAGCAGTCCCGCCGCCGGCAGGCCGAGATGGATCGCCGCGCCAAGCTGACCGAGCAAACCATGGCGACCCGTAGCCGTGAACGGCAGGAAACCCAGGCCCGCGCCGACACCGCCAACGGGAACGCCACCAGCAGTGGAAGTGTTAGCGGTAGGGGTGACGGGTCCAGCCGGAAAGGTGATCAGTCCTCTACCACTCTCGCTGAACGCGGCAGTCACCACCACAGTAAAGGCGGTAGCTCCAGCCATAACAGCAGTAGCCCCGACAGTGGAGGGCGCATCGACCCGCCGCTCCCGCGCTAAGCTGTAACCACACCGAGAAGCCGTAGAAGGAGACCGCACCCGCAATGAGCACCGACCCCACCCAGCACCTCCCTAACCAGCCAGGAGTCCCCAACCTCACCCCCTGCATGACCGCCGAGCAGGTTGTCCAGCTTCTCCACAACCGCTACACCGCCAAAAAATACAACCCCACCATGCGGGTCAGCGAAGAGGACTTCGCCGCCATTATCGAAGCTGGCCGCATGAGCCCCAGCAGTATGGGCTTCGAACCCTGGCATTTCGTCCGCATCAACAACCGCAACCTCATCAACGACATGCTCCCCCACATGTGGGGAGCCGTCGGTAAACTCGAAGACGCCAGCCACTTCGTTGCTCTCCTCGGCCGCAACGTCGACCAGATGAAGCCCTACAGTAGCTATCTCACCCACATACACGAGGATGTCCAGAAGTATCCGCATGAGGGACTTGACGCCCGCATGGACCGCTACGTCACCTTCATCAACGAGGACCAAGACTTCCAGACAGATCGCGAAAAGAACCTCTGGGTTGATAAGCAGGTGTACATGGCGCTGGGCAACATGCTTACCATGTCCGCCGCCATGGGCATCGACTCCACCCCCATCGAAGGGTTCCAGAAGCGCCCTCTGGAGGAGCTCCTCACCGACCGTGGCGTCTACGATCCGGAGGAGTTCCACCTCACTGTGTTCGTGTGCTTCGGCTATTCCGACGCCGAGCACCGCATGAAGACCCGCCGCCCCACCAGCGAAGTCCTCACCGTCATTGACTAACCCCGTCGACTAGGCCCATCGACTTACCCCCAGCGGCTAGCCCCGGCCGGCGGCTAGCCTCCGCCATCGAGCAACCGGCACCAGCACCCATGCGCATTCTGCTACCACCCTCCGAAGGGAAAACCCCCGCCAGCCCAGACCGCGCCCCCATCCGCCTCGACAGCCTGGTCTACCCCCACCTGGCCGACCAACGCCTGGCCGTCGGTGACGCTCTCCAAGCCGCCAGCAACCACCCCGACGCCCTCACCATCCTGGGTGCCGGCCAACGCGTTGCCGGAGACGTCTACCGCAACCGCACCCTCTGGCAGCAACCCGCCGCCCCCGCCCGCGATATTTACACCGGTGTCCTCTACGCCGGCGCGCAACTGAGCGGTGGCCGCCCCCGCCACCTGGCTTGGGCCGACAAGCACATCCTTATCGCCTCCGGGTTGTGGGGGTGGGTTCGCCCCGGCGACCGCATCCCCGCCTACCGCTGCGCCATGAACGTCGATCTCCCCGGCATCGGCCCCCTCGGCCCCTACTGGCGGCGCGCTCTCAAAAACACCTTCACTCAGCAGATGGAAGGGGAACTGGTTGTCGACTGCCGCTCTGGCGCCTACCAGAAAGCGTGGATGCCGAACGCGCGGGTGTGCCAGGAGTACGCCATCGACGTGGTGCAGGTAAAGGTTGTGCGGCTCACCAACGGTTACGAAAAAGTGGTGTCCCACAACGCGAAACACTGGCGTGGGTTGTTGACGCAGGCGCTGGTGAAAGCGGGGGGTGACGGGCTCACCATCAACGACCCGGGTGAACTCGTGGAGGCACAGCCGCAGCTCTTTGCCACCATCCGCGGCAGCTTGGGCAGTGACCACCTGAGCGGTGCCCGTTTGGAGGGTGGCGACGGCTGCTGGACCCTCACCCTCATCACCGCCTAGCGCCCCGGTGCGCGTGAGGCACTAAGTGTGGCCACAGGCTCAAGGCTGCCCGATGTGGTGGGCTGCCGAATGGGCAAGGTGAAGGCGTACAACGAGACGCCGGAAAAAGCCAAGAAGGCGCTGCCGGGGAAAACGCCAGGAAAAACGCCGGGGAAGGCGTCGTTAGAACAGCGTGTCCTGCGTTCCAGCGGCAGAACTGGGGGTGGACGTGGGTGCGGAATTCTGAGCAGCGTTGGGCGTAGGGCTAGGCGCGCCATGGCGCGGGCTGCTCTGTGGGGTAGTGACGGCAGCGCCACCTCTGACTGCACTACTACCGGCACCACTGCCGCTGCCATTGCCCGCGCTGGTGCTGCCCGCGCCGGGGAAGCCCGGCCCCTCCGGAATCGGCTGGTGGTGCTGGTAGGCGGTAGCTACCGCGCGGGCCGCTGAATCTGCCGCTTCGTTCAACGGGTGCCCCGCATGCCCCTTCACCCAGGTGAAGCGCACAGGCCGTCCTCGCAACTCCGTATCCAACTGGCGCATCAGATCCGTGTTCAGTACCGGCTTGCCGTCCCCCTTCTTCCAGCCGCGCTTCTTCCATCCCGGCATCCACTTCGTCAACGAATTGATGACGTACTGGGAATCGCACAGAATGTGCAACTCCTCCTCAGCGCGGTGCCTGGTGGACAGTAGCAGATCCAGCACGGCCATCAGCTCGCCCTGGTTATTGGTGCCCTGCGGCCAGCCACCCGCATGCCAGCAGGTCTCGTCGATGAACCATGCCCAGCCGGCGGGACCGGGGTTACCCAAAGAGGAGCCGTCTGCGGCCGCGATAATAGTCATGTCTCCATCTTGTCACACCCCGCTGCCGCCAGCCGCGTGCTATCACCCAGCCATCACCCAGCCATTACCCAGCCGTCACCCGGCCAGTACACACACCGCCACCACCCTCAGTTAAAACTCAAGGGATGCATGAAGACTGGTGAATATTCAGGCGGCCGGGTTGCCCCTAAAGACAATACGAGTAAAGTTAGCCATGCCTAACTTTTTCACTTTGAGAAACTTCGTTTAAGGATGCCCGTGACCACCACAAACACCCCAAAGAGCACCCCGAAACCGGTCTGGGCGGCCGTCTTCGTTGGCCTCTCCACCATCATCATGACGCTCGACAACACCATTGTGAACGTCGCGCTATCCTCTATCGCCAACTACTTCAATGCTCCCCTCTCCAGCGCCCAATGGGTAATTAACGCCTACACCCTCGCCTTCGCCTCCCTCCTCCTCGGCGTCGGTGCCATTTCCGACTTCTGGGGCCGACGGCCGCTCTTCCTCATTGGCCACGCCTTCTTTATGCTCTCCAGCCTCGCTTGCGCCTTCGCCCCCACCGCAGACAGTCTCGTCGTCTTCCGTGGCATCCAAGGCTTCGGCGCCGCCATGGTTTTCGGCACCTGCATCCCTCTCATCGCAGACGCCTACGCTAAAGAAGACTCTGCCCGCCGCAACCGTGCTATTGGTCTCTCCATGACCGTCTCCGTTGCCGCCATGGCCTTCGGCCCCCTGGTTGGCGGCATCATCCTCCAAACCGCCGGGGACTTCCTTGGTCGCGGCGCCTGGCCCTGGCTCTTCCTTATCAATGTGCCCCTCGGCCTCATCTGCATCCTTGGTACCCTCGCCGCCGTACCCAACACCTACAAGACGCTCCGCGCCGAAGGCACCACTGCCCAAGGCAAAGCCGACTACCTCACCATCGTCTACACTGTCATCAGCCTCTTTGCCATCAACTATGCCATCCTCTACGGACCGCAACGTGGCTGGGGCAGCTGGCGGACCATCCTCCCCTTCATCCTCGGTATTATCGTCATGGGTATCATGATCTGGCGGCAATCGCGCAAGGGTGACGACGCCCTGCTGAACCTCAACATGTTCAAGATTCCCAGCTACAGCACCGTCATTGTGCTCGGCTTCGTCTCCAAACTCATGAGCTTCGGACTGTTCAGCTACTGCATCTACTGGATGTTCGGCGTCGGACAGCGCACGCCTATCCAAATCGGCGCTATCATCATGCTCGTTGCCGTTCCCATGATCGCCGTTGCTGGCATGGTCGGCCCCCTCGGGAAAAAGATCGGTGCCAATAACGTCGTCGCCATCGGCATGGCCATCAACGCCATCGGCCTCCTCACCGGCCTTTCCATCAACTACACCACCAACTGGGTAGCGATCGTCCCCGTTTTCCTCCTTATGGGCATTGGCGGCGGTTTCGTCACCCCGTTCATGATGGATATTGCCGTCTCCGTCGTACCTCCGCAGAAAGCTGGTGTCGCCACCGGCATGGCCAACGCCGCCATGCCGCTGGGTACCGCCGCAGGTGTCGCCATCAACGGCGCTATCCTAGCCAGTCACATCAACAACGGCCTGGACAAGAACTCTATCTTCACCTCTCTGCCTGCAGACACCGCCAGTACCGTCCGGGACATGGTGAGTACCGGTGCCGCCGACAAGGTGGGCGCCAAAGTAGCCGGGTTGCTGTCTGCCGAACAGGCCACCGCCCTTAACGACCTGGCCATCAAGCTCTCCAGCCAAGGAACCGCCATTATCTTCGTAGCGTGCGGTGTGGCCACCCTGCTGACGGTCTTCTTGGCCAAGTGGGGCATCCGCGACTCCGACCGCTGGCACGGTGACGACACTGATGGTGTTGCCGACGCACCCGGTGACGCCATGCCCGGTGACGCTGCCGCCGATAAGACGGCCTCGGCTGAAGTAGCTGCGGAAGAAAGCGCCAACACCCCCTAACTCTCGCGCCCGCTGACCCACAACCAGTACGCCGTCCCCCACCACACACCGCCCCGTTGCTCGCTGCCCAGAAGCTCGCTGTCGGTTTACTACAACGCTGCCCCCAGCCATGAACAGTTTCAACATTCTCCAGATAGTGCTCTCTCCTCGATTCACTTTGACGAATCAGAATCCAGGAACTCTTCTGGGGGTGCGTTGTGGGTTTTGTTAAAGTCTCCCTTCTTCCTTGACATCGTGGAAGAACTAGCAGTGGCAGATACCCAGTGCCGATGAGGAGGCTGGCGGCTAGCACCATGCTGGCAAGTGCTGCAAGGGGGAGTGGAGACTGCCTTTCTTGTAGGTGGCGGCTGCTCCTATGGCAGCTACTGCGCATAAGCATGTGGTGAGGAGGAGGCAGAAGCGGTCAGTGGCGTAGCCGGTGGTGAGTGCTATTCCCCAGTAGAGGAAGGCGACTCCTAGCCAGGTGATGAGAAGATACTGTACATAAACAGGGATAAACTCGCGGGCTGTGACGCGGGTGTTAGTTGGGCGGTCCAAAGAAACTCCCCTCATAGAGATGAACGTAAGCAAAAAGCATTCCTTCTAACAGTGCATTAATTACGAAACCTATAGCGAAGAACGCAATATAGGGGGCTGCTTTGGGGAAAACCTCCGAGACAACACCAACAGGATCAGCAGAAAAACCATCCCATAAAGCTGAACCGTAACAAGCCCAACAGCCTCAGGAGCAGATGGGCCAGGAAAGTGTGGGAGTAGTGTATTGAAAGTATCATGCACACTCCAGAAGTAATCCGCTGTGCAGAATCCAAGGATTGTGAGGAGGATGTAGGCTGCCCAGTGTCCCCAGGTGTGGAGGGTGGTTTTGTGCAGGGGCTTGCTCATTTTCTGCCTCGAGACATTCGGATAACCGACCGCGTTGCGCCGCGCCGACAGGTGTGAGCTGCCGTTCCCATGGCAGGAGGCCTACTCACCCCATGGATTTAAGCCCCCGCCGCGGCCTACGCGCCGGTGGTGCGGCATCGGCGGCGGAAACACACCGGGCAGCCAGAACCCTTGGTGCGGTTGGCAACCACTGCCTGCCACTCGTGCCCATGCTCGCAGACCCACCACACTTTTGCGTTAGACCCATCCGTGACCATGTCTGGGGTCACGTCACCGTTCTTTGTCGGATGCCACTGCGCGACAAGATGGTCAGGCAACGGCTTCGCTGCTATAGCATCGAACTCAAAAGCCCACTATCAGTGGCACGAACTCGAAGGTGAACATCGCACCGCGTGGCCCTTAACGGCACGTCCACACGTTGACATCGTTGGCGCAAAGTCCGTGCAAGGGCACGCCCTTGACCCCTCCAGGCGCTCCAACGCGAGCGTCCTGCTCACTGCCGCCCCAGCGGCGAAAATCCAACCAGGGACAAAACCACCCTAGGCCGGGGGCTGTCGTTACAGCATCATCATGGCACTGGCTAGGTTGAAGGCTGCTATCAACCAGTGACAGTCTTTTTGAAGGGGACATGCCATGTCTACAAACCCACCCGACCCAGCTATCTACGGGATGCCGTGGAAGATAACGCAAGGTCACCCACCCACACAGGTGACCTACCTGCGCACATTCGTCGCACCCGAAGACGCAGCGCGCGTCGCCCACATCATGCACGCAGGCGATGGCAGCGGCTTCGCCGCCGATTCGTCGTGGCTGCGCGAACAACTGCCCGGACTCTACGACATTGCCGAGTACCTGTACGGACCCGCCCAGGTCGGCGACGACGGCGAGGTACACAGCCGGTTTGTCGAGCTGTCGGAGACGGTGCCTGGCAACCAGGCACGCATTGACACCGTCGGCGTGGTCAACCTCGACCGCCGCGACACGGTGCTTGACGATGCCGGTGTTGTCGTCACCTGCTGTCTGTGCGATGTCGGCGGAATCCACTGTGCCACCGTCACGACCGGCCTTCTTGTCGACCAGCAAGCCGCGGCCACTGGCTACCCGCGACCAAGATGGATAACATGTTCGTCTCTGCTCGAACCTGTCGTCCTCGTCGAACCGAGAGCACTCCGCGACGTGGCGAGCACACAGCGAGTCCACCAGGCGCGCAACTTCCTAGCGAGAACCTGGTGGTCTATGGGAGCCGACGAGCGCGTGGTCAGCGTCAACGCCCTGCGAGCCAGGACACTTGCCGCCAGCCACATCCTCGCCGCCTCACGAGCGAAAACCTGCCTGCCACCTGCACCGACAAGCGACGAGCCACGCTGGCCGAACGCAACGTTTTGGGCAAGCAACAGCCCGGCCTGGGGCAACATGTTCCACCACAGCTGGCAACTCGAACACGACCTGGTCATGCTGTCGACAACGCAGTGGACTCGGCTGGAGCTCGCATGACCACCCCTCGCGGGGACATGGTGATTCTCGACCTCGAACTCGCTGCCGCCGACGACATCGCACGCTTCGCCTTCGACCCGTGGGCACTGCACTTGATGCTGCACACGCACGGTTACACCGCTGCCATGAGCGTGCTGAATAAAGCCAGCCCGCGCGGCCAGGTACACGTCGCGGTGGCACTTGTCGAGGTCGACCACATTGCCACGCCCACGCTGCGGCTCCACGTCTCCTGGTGCGGGCACGACATGGCCGTGTGCCTGTTCGGGCTGCGCGGCAGCCTGCGCGTCGACTACCTCGACTGGGCTATCGGCACCATCGACACGCCGAGCACGCAGCCTGGCCGCGTCCTCGACCTGGTAACGCGTGCTGGCGGCGGCCAAGGCACCATGGTGGTCGAGTAGGCCGCGAGTGCCCGGCGAGGGACGTGGCGAGTGCGAGGGGCTGGGGTTACTGACACCGAGCGTGAGCATCCACCTGCACGGAAAACTACATTTATCCTGCACATGGGCAGAGAGGGCGGAATCACATCACTATGATGGGTCGCATTTTTAGGCGTGGTATAACTCGAACTGCTAAAATATCCTACGATGGAATCAAACTTTGAGCACGGCTAAAACGAGGAGGTGACCATGGCAAGCATATTTGATGTTGCCGAATTTATTTTGTCCCGCCGCGGCGAAATGACCACTATGAAGCTACAAAAATTGTGCTACTACAGCCAGGCCTGGAACCTCGTTTGGGACGAAAAAGAGCTGTTTCCTCAACGCTTCGAGGCGTGGGCTAATGGTCCCGTGTCGCCTGAATTGTATGGTCGCCACCGCGGTGAGTTCCGCGTTCGCGCTGGACACTTCCCCGGCGACCCAGAGGCACTTACCGAATCCGAGCGACAGACCGTTGAGTCTGTGATCGCGCACTATGGGCCAAAATCTGCTGTCGAACTAAGCGAAATGACACACCGCGAGCGCCCATGGCTCGACGCGCGTGGAGACTCCCCCAGCGGCGAGCCGTCGACGGAGCTTATACCTATCGCCTCCATTGCCGAATACTACGGTTCTTTGGTCTAGCCGTATGGGGAAGAAGAAAGGTACTTTTCCCAGTACGCAGGACACCACGCCGTCAACGGCACCACGAACTCCCGTCGACTCTCCAAGCAGCGTTTCCAGTGAGAAACTGTCTTTCCGATTTTCTCGGATGGATAAAGGAGGGCAGTGGTCGTTCAAGAAAACGGTCAAAGGTCAGCACGCACAGCTGATTTTCAAGACGCTGGCAAAATTTGAGGGATACACGCTTGAACAGGCCCGCCAAAGTGGAATGGCCGAGTACAACATGTCCCAATGTCCCAACCAGCAAGCTACGACACGACTAGCCAACCAATATCAGGGTCAAGACTCGTTATGCCGATTCGAGGTTTCGGGAAACGGAAAGAGCCAAAAATTATTTGGTATCCGTGACGGGTCGACAATCTCACTGATCTGGTATGACACCAACCACACAGTGTGGCCCTCCGGTTCTTAGACAGTTACGCAGGCAGGACATCGGTGCATCTTCCCACCGTCGGATTAAGCACGCCCCGTGACTGGATTTGAGGATTCTGCAAGCGAACTGCGACACCCCGGCCACACAGCGCTGTCGGGGGAGGCAGCGGGGCCAGGGTGTCTGAAGGAGAGAGTATCAACGCGCGGGGACATGCGCTCGTCGGGTTACGGGAAATTCCGCTTGTTTTAAGCTGATGTTTCCCCATCGTGTGAATCAGCGTCCCCGATCACATTCCGATCCACCCTGTGCAGGGGGCAAAAAGTAACACACCCTGCAAAAAGTTAAGCACTAGTGGATCTGTCTGGATACGATATGGCCCATGACGTACCTTTACGGCCTTGACCACTCGAATAAGGATTTTACAAAGTCCAAATCCTTCGGCAAGAACACTTTTACAAACGCATGGCCACTGGCCGTGGCACAGTACCTGTCGGGTGTGCGAGAGCTCGATATTCCCGTCGTGGCTGCCGAGAAGAATCTGAAAGGCAAATCACCCAAAACCCGTATCGAGTACCGTGCATGGGAAGACATCATCGGGACATCCCATGACAATGCGCGTTTTGTCTTTGAAACAGCGTTTACCCCGTATATGGCGTACACAAATCTCCCAGAAATCAATCCAAGCGACGTTGTTGTCTTCGATAACTCAACAGGTGAGCCACTACACCCCCTAGAGCTTAAACTTATTGTCGTCCCCAACTCGGGGTCCGCACGCCGACCCCGTGAGAAACAAACAGGAGAACTAGTTTCTCGGCCTCCCTCAATCGAGCAAATTGCCTACTCCATTGCGTATGGCTTCACCCAAACTCGCCGCTTTGAACTGCAAACGATTATCTCGGATGCTCTCGGCGCACCAAACGACTTTAACTGGCGCGAC
Source organism: Lawsonella clevelandensis (assembly GCF_001293125.1). Taxonomy (NCBI): domain Bacteria; kingdom Bacillati; phylum Actinomycetota; class Actinomycetes; order Mycobacteriales; family Lawsonellaceae; genus Lawsonella; species Lawsonella clevelandensis. Next base: position 941,193 of record NZ_CP009312.1, on the reverse strand, counting down.
ATCCGCTCGATGGTCAAGGCGTTGCCAAAGTTTGTAGCTGCTCTAGATGACATTATCCGTGCAGGTGTCGATGTCCAGCGACCACTGATTATGACCTCTATCTGGCGTTCACAAGGCCAGCGTCCCTTGCTCGACGACCATGCTTTTGACGTGTTCGTCTTTACCGAACTTGCCTTTATGACGCTCTATACCGATTCAGTACGCAAGACCTACCTAGACGAGAATGGCAACATCCGCGAAGACGCTCCTGTCACAGACATGACGCGCGCTGCGCGTACCGTTGTTTGGCTAGTTCGCAGCCTGTGGGATTACTCCACCCAGCGCATCCTTGACTTCCCGCGAGTAGTCGGCGACGCAGGGTATGGGAAACAGACAGACAAAGCAGGTGCATTTACCGATCCGATACGCGACATCCTGGACTCCCCAGAGTTTTTGAACCCGCGAGTACGCGCTAATGAGGTTGATTCAATCCTCGATCCGCGCGCACGCGAGTTTCTGCTGCCAGAACGTCGCCTCGACGCGTCGCTATCGTTGCGGTTCACGCTCGAAAAGCTGCGCTCGGGAGAAGCCTGGGAAGCATAGTGGATGTCTCATTTTGGCGCGGATGCGGGTCAGTTTGCGACCCCGTGCTAATGTGGGGACATGCCTTCAATCAAACCTGCGCCAGACCCCGCAACGGGACTGTTTGATGTCAAAAGACTTGCCGCTCTTCTAGGGGTCTCGGCAGCGACCATCCGCACGCGACGCAAGCGTGGACAACTGCCCCCAGCAACATCAGAAGACATCAATGGCGGTGCCGTCTGGGCCAGCAACCTCATTGACGAGTTCCTTGCGCGCGAAAAGCAGGGCTTAACCTCGACGACGAAACCCAACCCAGACCTTCCTCCAGTCGTTGACCTTTTCTCTGGATGTGGGGGTCTGTCCCTCGGTTTCCAATTTGCAGGTTTCCACCTTCTCGCAGGCTACGACAACTGGCAATCTGCCATTGACACATATAACACGAACGACCTCGGACACGAAGCCCATGTCCTTGACCTCGGGGATGTAGATGCCGTTATTGCGGAACTGGAGCGTCACCGACTCAATGATGGCTCGTTTCCTGCGATTATCGGAGGACCGCCGTGTCAGGACTTTTCCTCGGCAGGCAAGCGTGTTGAAGGTGCGCGAGCAGACTTGACCGAAAAGTACGCGGCTATTGTTTCCCACTTCCGGCCTCCGTTCTTCATCATGGAAAATGTTGCTCGTGCCGAACATGCAGCAGCGTACAAATCCGCGTTGCAAACCATGGAAGATGCAGGATACGAGATTGTTAAAAAAGTTCTCGATGCCTCTTACCGCGGCGTTCCACAGACTCGCAAGCGTTTGGTCGCTTTTGGCTCACTAACACCGGGACATGCCGAAAAAGTGCTCCAGTATTGGGAAGAAGTCGTTGACGAAAAGCCAATGACGATCCGCGAGTGGTTCGGTGACAATATCGACATTAATGTCTATTACCGGCACCCTCGCAGTTACGCTCGCCGTGGAATTTTCTCCGTCGACGAGCCAAGCCCAACCATTCGAGGGGTTAATCGTCCAATCCCCAAGGGCTATCCTGGACACCCGGGCGACGCTGGTAGCGTGGACGATGCCCGTCCGCTGACGATGCGCGAGCGAGCGAAAATTCAGACATTCCCGGACGGATTCAGTTTCGTTGGTTCTAAGACGGCATGTGAGCAGATGATAGGCAATGCTGTTCCTGTTCAACTGGGCAAGTACATTGGCGACTCGGTTGCGTTTGCACATGGCATTGTCGCAGACAAGGACTAACTGCTCTCTAAAAGTCTAGAAACCGCGGCACACGATGTTGTATGTGCCGGGGTTTCACTGTTTCGTCCCGGTTTGGTATCGGCCTATTCGCCGGTCTCCCGTGGTTCCAGCGCGTCGGTCGGCCACAACTGTATGCCCAGTCGGGTTTCGAGCTCGGCCACGCGCAGCGCTGTCGGCCAGGACGCGCCGGAGAGTAGAGCGCGCAGCGCGGAGGTGTTGATGTCCAAGTCCACTGCCGCGGCGTTGATGGAGGGATACCTCGTGCACACGGCGTTGTCGAGTGCGGCAATCACGTACCGGACGCGCGCATGGGCCGGACCGGTGACAAAGCAGTGCGACGTTAGGAGCCGGACTGCGAGCGCGCGAAATCGTGAATCTGACGACCGACGACCTCGAATACACACCGGGTGGGATCGCGCTCGTCCATCTTTCAGACCGCAGCGTTCCCGTCGACCCGCGATGGAACCCGTTTCTACGTCCGCCCGAATCCGATTGCGTGTGCTTTCCCCGCACAGACGGAGAAACACGGCAAGTCTGCCCGACGTGCTCAAACAGCTATACAAGCACCACCCCATTGGGCTGCGCCCACAAATCTCGCTGCTGCGCGCCACCTGGTTGAAGTCGCTGGTGTGCTCGGGCATTGTCCCGCGCTACGCCGCCTGGCTCGCCGGATACGGCAACCACAAACTGTTCCACAATGTGTTCGGCCAAGACTCCTACGACGACTACCGCCGCTGGCTCAACCTCGGCAAGCCCAACTAAACCCGCCACGTCCCGAAGATAATCCCACAAGCCACCACAAGGAGGTGAGACCATGCCCCGCGCCATGCGAACCCACACCGCTGCCATGACACCGTTTACCGTGGACAAGGCACGAGACATGGATCGCCTTATCGACTCGGCGGGGATTATGGACTTAATCGACAAGTGGGTTGCCGAGGACAAGCCCCAACAGTCCGCACCTGGCGGTAGGCCACGCATTATCTCGCTGCGTGCCGGACTTATCCTGTGGCTGTACCTCGCAACGACAGGCAGGCCTCAACACATCACCCAAGCCACGTACACGCTGTGCCACGAAGCCACCGATAAGACACTCGACTTCCTGGGACTTCCCAGCCGTGACAAGGCAAAAGCAGTCTTCGACAGCTACGACCGACAGCAGGCACGTTGGTACGATCGGCTGTGGTTTACGCTGCACACCATCATTGCCACCATTGATCCTTACCCGGAGGTGACCTATCGTCACCGTCTGTCTAAGCAGGACTACGCAGCGCTTGTTTCTGGTCGAGACTAGAAGTTCATGGACGAACGCATGGCCCGTGGTCAAGAATTTGCAGGCCGACTGCTCTGGGCAACATTCCAACGCCTACCCGAGAAATACCGCGACCAATGGAATGGCGGCGTTGCCGTCGACGGAACCACAGTTATTGCTGCCCAGACTGGAACATCCAAGCGCTCTAGCCGGTGTTCTAGCGAACCAGATGCCTACTGGTACATCAAAGAAGGCGACCACCGCTATACCGAGGATAAAAAGCACGATGACTCGCCAGTGTGGGGCTATGAATTTACTCTGGCTGCCGCAGCTATGGAGGAACCAGGAAACTACGGAATCCCCAGCCTTATTGTCGGCGCTGCGATGGACAAGCCCGGCCACAGCCCAGGTCGTCACGCTGTGGATGCAGTTCAGTATCTCACCTCACTACCGGATACTCCACGCGGTTACATGGTCGGCGACCGCGCCTACTTCCCAGGAGCCAAACCGGAGAATATTCACCGCCCTATGCGCGAACGTGGCTACAAGCTGGTTGGCGATTATCGCAAAGACAATTTTGTTCCTAAGCACACTGCCAGCGGGGCCGTTCTTGTCGATGGGCAACTGTATTGCCCGGCTATGGCCGAAAAACTGATTAACGCCTCGAAAATGCTCTCCGACGATGAGATTACTAGAGACGAACACATCAAACTTGTCGAGCAACGCAAGCCCTTTGCCCTGCGTGTCAAAGGTGCAACGGCATCGGGTAAAGCCACGATATTACAGTGTCCGGCCAAGGCGAACAGTCCGTCGGTGGTCTGTCCTTTGGCGGAGAAAATCAAGAACCCGGATAAGGCAGGACACATCAACTTAGGCCTGCCCAAGGTAAAGCGCCCAGCCATCAATACCATGCTGAAAACCATGCCGGATGGTGCTCGCCCTGCGGTGTGCTTCAGCAAGAACTCGGTGACCATCCCAAACACCGAACTCGACAAGTACCGCCAGGACGGCCCGGCCTACGGCACTGCCGAATGGCGCACGGTCTTTGGCAAGTATCGCAACATTATTGAGTCTCGCAATGACTTGTTTAAGCACTCGCGGGGCTCGGGCTTTGGCGATAAGACATCCCGGCTCATGCGAGGTTTTGCGGCACACTTTTTCAACGGAATAGCCGCGGCAGCATCGGTGAATCTCGCGCTCATTAGAAGGTTTGTAGACCGAGTCGAATCAGGCACTCCTTGTGCGCCGAAACCACCAACGCCACCGCAGGACACGCTTTATACAAGCCAAGAGGACTTAGACCAGAACCTGTCACATGCTCCGCCGGTTTCGGCCTAGCCAAAAGAACAACCAAAAATCAAACACGGCGACCTGCTTGAGGATTTTCGACATGTCCCTTGCAGGATTTTGGTATGTCTTAAACCAGCACTAGGCCACGGCTGGGCCACTATCACGGCTTACAGGCAAGGAAAAAGCCCACGGAATGGTACAAAACCAGCCCGTGGGCTTTAAGAAAAAGAGTTTTCCGAACAATTCAGCAAAGATGTCCGAAAGTCTCGCCTCTTTTTGTGCGGTGGGGGCCTTCGAAGAAGACGAGATCATTGCCGTGGGTGTTGTTGTTGGCTGGGGGGATGTTAGTGGGGTGCTGAGCGGCTCTGGGGATGTAGGTGGCACGTCTGGCTTTGGTGACACAGTCGGCGATGATGGCGGGAGTGTCGTCATCATGGCGCAAGCCTACTGCGATGCCGGTTTCGTTATTCCATTCATCCATCCGGCGAGACGCCCTCGCATAAGTAGGGTTTGTGCTGGCTTGGTCACTATCTTCATGGGCCCGGGCCATGTCTCTGGCGAAGGATTCATCACCCCAGGCGGTCATCATTCCCATCCAGATGCAGTGTCTGGCGGCGTCTCTTTTATCATCCGCCCCCGTATAGCCTTTACTGCTAGGGAAGTACTTCTCCGACTCCGACCACGCCAATTTATCCCCCCACGTTGTTGTGCATTTGCACATTGAACGGGATGTAATACGAAGCATGCACGACGTTCTTCTCCCGTCATGTCATTAATGGTTTTTATCTTGGCGGATTCTTTAAGGTTGGGTATTGGGTTCCTTCCTGTCGGTTGTTTCCCAGTTGGGCTGGATCATTCCCAGGGTTAGGATCATGCGCGTCAAGCTGTTGGTGGGTTTCTAGGGTTTCTACCCGCTGGGGGTAGTGGGTGAGCTTTTTCCACCAGCGTTGTAGGGGGTTGTCGTTGTGTGCTGGTGAGGTTTATCCATTGACACGGTGATGCGATGCCCGCACTGTAAACCCCATCCGTCCCCTGCCCCGTCACCTACACTGAACACATGCGTACACCACTGAACTCCACCCGTCTGGCCGCCCCTGTGGCCAGCGCACTCTCCACCACTGTGGCCAGCGCCGCCGCCTTGGCGCTGCTGGTCGGCACGCTTCCCGCTGCTGCACCCGCCCAGGCCGCCCCCGGCATGAGCCCCGCCCCCGCAACGAGCAGCGCCGATACCCCCAGCAAGACTGGCCTCACCTTCGCCCCGGCCAGCCTGCACAACCCGCGCAGCGTTTACTGGAATAAACACGCCAGCTGGACGGAGCACTACTTCACCACTCCCGACGGCACTACCATCCACGCGGATGTGTTGCGCCCCAAGGGTATTCCGGATAGTGTCCGGACACCGGTCATCATGTCGGTAGGCCCCTACTTCAACCACCTGGCAGACCTCGGCATCACCGGCATCGTCTCCCCGCCAGAACGCGGCCTTACCCTCCTCAACCCCACCATCCCCAACCACCCCAACCCGCGCTTCAAGGACTTCATCAATGAGGCCCACGTCATGGAAGCCGGCTACACCTGGATTCAGGTGGACCTGCGCGGCACCGGCGCCTCCACTGGCTGCCTGGACTGGAATGGCCCCGGCGAGCAGCAGGATGTGATGACGGCAGTTGAGTGGGCGGCCTCCCAACCCTGGACCAATGGGCGCGTGGGCCTCTTCGGGAAGTCCTATGACGGGTCCACCGGCCTCATCGCCGCCGCTCACCAGCCCCGCGGCCTGGCGGCAGTAGTGTCGCAGGAGCCCGCCATGGAGGGCTACACGTACATGTACAACAACGAGGTGCCCTACTACAACGCGGTGGGAACCAGCATCGCCTACGACGAGATCGCGGTGAGCCCCGGCCGCGTATTCCACGACACCGAGCGCTACCTGAAGAACAGTGTGTACGAGCTGGCCAACCCGCACTGCCTCTCCGATAACCTCCGCAACAGCATCGACCCCATCCGCAGCCACAAGTACTGGCGGGATCGCGAGTTCACCGCAAAGGCTAACACGTCCTCGGTACCCATCTTCATCTCCGCTGGCCTCATCGAGGACAACACCCAGCCGGATGGACTGGTGGAGCTACTGAAGAACCGCAAAGCCCCCACCCGCGGCTGGTTAGGCATGTGGGACCATGTGCGCGGCAACGAAAAGGACAAGGAGGGCAACCTGAAGGTGGGCCGTTCGGGCTTCTTCACGGAGGTCATGGACTTTTACGCCAAGTACCTGAAGGGTGCCACCACCCGTACCTACCCGAACTTTATTGTGCAGGACAATACTGGCCGGTGGCGCAGCCAGGCGTCTTGGCCCCTGCCGAACCGTACCGTTACCTTCGAGGGTCCGCGCGGCACCGTCAAGTTTGGCTCTGCGGTAGCTGCTCGCACTGGCGGTGGTGGCATGGCTACCTCGCAGGCAGACGCGAAAGCCCGCAATGTCGAGAAGGGAATTTGGGCGTATCTCCCCCGCCAGGACCGGGATCTGCATCTTTCCGGCAACGTGAAGGTGCGGGCGAAAGTGCGCTACGACGGCGAAACCGGCAAGTACGGACAGGTGGCCGGGAAGGCGACGGTGGTGCAGCGCATGCAGGCACTGCTGTGGGAGGGCGCCAGCATGAACGCTAACATTTACGACATCGCCCCCAACGGCAAGACCCTGCTCATTACCCGTGGTGCGGCACTGGTGCGGAAGGGCACGAGCGACCTCACGTTCCAGGCGCTGCCGAATGATTGGGTGCTGCGTAAGGGGCACCGGTTGGCGATTCGCCTGGTCTCCACCAACACGGAGCACTTCTTTACGATGCGGCCGAATAAGCCCATTGAGGTGCTATCGAGCTCTGTCACCATGGATATCGACGATGCCCGCCACCAGGACACCTATGGTGGGAAGCCCTTGTACTGGCAGGTCTATATGAATGAGGCCGGCTGCTACCCGGGTGCCCAGTATGTGTGCACATGGCATGGCCCGAAGACAACGGATGTCCCCACGCCCTAGTTGGGCCAGAGGATGACGGTGCCGTGCCGTGGTGACTAACGCGGCTGGGCTCAAGCCCACCACCCTTTACCGGCTGGCTAGTTGAGTTCTAGCTCGTCGGAGATGAGGCCCTCGCTTGCGAGTTCGTGCAGGCGGGGGCCTACTTTATCGCGCAGTGACCAGGGGTCGATGGTGTTGAGGTAAATGCCGGTGGCGCCTTCGAAGCCGGCGAGGGTGTTGATGCGCCACTTGAGGACGATGTGCCAGGGGATGGTGGCGTCGGTGGGGCTGACGTCGCGGGGGCGGGTGTACCACTCTTCGTTGACGGGGATGGCGGAGCCGGTGGCGGCGTGGCAGGCGTGTAGTACGTCGCTGACGCCGCGCAGTTGGTCTGCGTCCATGTCCCACGGTTGGAGGTCGGGGTGTTTGCTGTAGATTTCCAGGCTGGGGTAGCGGTGGCCGTAGCTGGCGTAGGCAATGGCGTGCTCGTTTTCCATGAGCACCAGGTGCTGGTTGTGGGCGTAGCGGGGGCCGTAGTGGAGGTACAGCTCGGGGTTGTGGGCGAGTCGGAGGAGTTCTCGCTCGGTTTTGGCGGGGAGTTCGTCGATGGCGACGAGTTGTTTGTGGAGGTGGTCGAAGCTGGCGCCGGCGGGGCGGAGCCAGTTGTGGAAGACGGAGACGTATTGTGCGCAGTTGTTTTCGGCGTAGAGCTGTTCTTGGGCGAGCACGCTGAGGGTGAGGAAGTCGGCGTGCTCGGCGGGGGTGAGGTTGCCGGAGGCGCAGAGTTGGTCGCTGCTGGTGGCGCCGTCGATGTAGTGGCGGCGGGCGATGACGACGTCGTGGCAGCCGCCGAAGAAGGGTTCGGAGGCTTCGCGGAGTTGGGCGTCGGTGAAGTCGGGGACGTCGCTGGGGGTGCAGCGGTGGTGGGCTTGCCAGACGGTGTTGACGAGTTGGTGGATGTGGTGGCGGCCTTCGGGGTCGGCGAGGTAGCGCTCTTGGTGGGCGCGGGCGCGGGGGGATATCTGGTAGCCGTAGTTGGTTTTCCAGTAGTCGAGGGAGACAATTTCGAAGAGGTTGCCGATGAGGCGGAAGTCGGCGGGGCGTTGGGTGGCTTCGTGGGGGAGGAGTTCTTTCTGCAGGTGCCCGTCGACGAGCCGCATTTTTTCGGGGGTGGTGCGGATGTAGTTGTCGCTGCAGAAGTCACAGGTGTTGGTGTGGGCGTCGGAGACGAGGTGTTGTGGTGCGGGGAGGGCGTGGGGGAGGGGTCGGTTGGCGCGGCCGGGGACAGTCCACACTTCTGTGCCGGTGAAGGGGTTGACCTGTTTGACGGTGCCGTCGGCAAGCCGTTGGAGCGGTTCGGGGTTGGTGGGGTCGGCCGGGCTGGTGTGTTCTGCGGTGGTAGTCACCTTGTTAATGTATCGCCTGGGCTGGTGGTGTGGGGGGTGGTTGCCGCGGGGTAGGCTGGGTGGTGAAAGGTACTGGTGTGGTGATGGTGCTGTCTGTGTGGGGTGGGGTCGTCACCGCTGCTGGTGGTGTTGGTTGTGCGCTGGCGTGTGGTGCTGGCGGGGAGTTGAGGTGTTGTTGTGGTTGACGTGGTGATTCGGGATGAGATGATTCGTCTGGGCCAGTTTGTGAAGTTGGCGGGGGCGGTGGAGTCTGGTGCGATGGCGAAGGAGGCTATTGCGGAGGGCTTGGTGGAGGTGAATGGGGAGGTCTGTTGCCAGCGGGGTCGCCAGTTGCATGTGGGGGATGTTGTGGCTGTTGACGGGCAGTTTTCTGTATCGGGAAAGAAGGAAGTATTCCGAGTTTCCCACTAATGTATGGCAATTAGTTTCTAGTGTTTTCCCAGGTAAGCTAGTCCAAAATTAGCTGAGTGTGATTTTCCTAGCAATGACCCACATCTGTGTGATGCTCGTTACACAATATAGGGCACAGGAACGAACCAGGCGACTCCCTGGCTAGCACAACGGAACTATTGTGGGCTTCAGGCTTTCCCCGGCGGACGGTCTTCCCCCCGGAAGACTGTCCACCCCAGAGGATTGGCTTCCCCGGAGAACCATCCTCTCAGGAGGATCCTCTCCCGCCCGCAGCAGTTTCCCCGCAGCGCTATTTCTTCGGCTGGTTCCGCTCCGAGAAACCCGTCCAACTACTCGTAAAGGACTGTTACTCATGCCCGGACGCCCACTTTCCTCTGTCTTCCGCGAACTGGAAACCCTCGTTGCCATCCCTGACTATCAAAAGGATCACAACTGCCGCGAGACCGCAGAGATCACCGAGAACTTTACTGGTGACGTTATTGGTCATATGCCGTGTGCTACCGAAGAAGACACACTGGCTGCCGTCGAACGCGCCCGCAAAGCTCAAAAGGCGTGGGCGCAGGTTCCCGTGAAGGAACGCGCCAAGATCTTCCGCCGCTACCACCAGCTCATTTTGGGGGGACGTGAAGAGTCCGCTGACATTATCCAGTGTGAAACCGGCAAAGCTCGTGCCGCTGCATTAGAAGAGATCATGGACGTCTCCATCAATGCTCGCTACTACAGCAACCATGGCCCTGCCATGTTAAAGCCGAAGCGAGTACCTGGGATGCTCCCTGTCGTCACCAAGACTGTTGTCTACCGCAAGCCAAAAGGCGTGGTAGGCGTTGTTGCCCCCTGGAACTACCCCTTCAACCTCGCTATTTCCGATGCTATACCCGCCATGATTGCTGGTAACACCATCGTTTTGAAACCAGATTCACAAACTCCCTATTCAGCGCTTCGCTGCGCTAAGCTCCTTTACCAGGCTGGTGTTCCTCGCGATGTTTTCCAGGTTGTCACTGGTCGCGGCTCCGTCGTTGGTAACGTTCTGGCCAATAATTGCGACTACCTCATGTTTACCGGTTCCACCAAGACCGGCAAGCTGCTGGGCGAGCAGACTGGCCGTCGCCTGGTGAACTACTCCGCCGAGCTCGGCGGCAAGAACGCCATGATCGTCCAGAAGGGTGCCGACCTGAAGAACTGCGCTGAGGTCTCCATGCGCGGCATGTTCTCCAACTCCGGCCAGCTCTGCATCTCCATTGAGCGCGTCTACGTGGAGCGTGACATCTACCAGGACTTCCTCAAAGCCCTCAAGGAGCGTCTGGACAAGCTGGTCATCGCCGCGAACTACGACTACGCCACCGAATACGGCTCCATTATCTCCCAGCAGCAGATGGACACCATTGAAGGCCACATCAAGGATGCGGTAGACAAGGGCGCCACGATCTTCTGGGGCGGCAAGCGCCTGCCCGAGGTGGGCCCGCTCTACATCCAGCCCACCATCCTCATTGATGTACCGGAGGATGCCCTCTGCCGCACCAAGGAAACCTTCGGCCCGCTGGTCTCGGTGTACCCGGTGGACTCCATTGAGGAAGCCATCGAGCGCGCCAACGACACCAACTACGGCCTGAACTCTTCCGTCTGGGGCAAGACCTACCACGACGGTGAGGAGATCGCCCGCCAGCTCAATACCGGCACCGTGTCGGTGAACGAGGGCTACGGCCCCGGCTGGGCTTCCGTACACGCCCCGATGGGTGGCTACAAGGAGTCCGGTGTGGGACGCCGCCACAGCAAGGACGGCATCCTCAAGTACACCGAGAGCACCACAGTTGCCACGCAGCGCCTGGTCTCCATGGGTGGCCCCGGTTTCATCCCCTTCAAGATCTGGAACGGCAAGATCCTCCCGATCGTCGCCCACATCATCAACACCTAAAGTCCCCACCCCTTCCTCGGAGGGGCACCGCGCCAACCTCCGGGGAATCTGGTTGGTTGACGTGTCCACTACGTACAGGAGTGGACACGTCGCCTCATAGACGCCCATGGGTTATCAGCAGCTGCTGGTAAGGGAGTGCCAGTTGTTGGCTGTCATGGGTTTTGATAGTCCGGGATGAACTATCAAACACAAGTGAAGAGCCGCCCGGTTGACCTGTTCCCGGGCGGCTCTTCCACTGTTGTCAGCGGGTTGCTAGTCGCGGCCCTTAAGGTAGGTCGCGGCCAGACCAACAGCGGTGTAGACGATGGGGAGGAGGCTCGGCGCCAGGGTGGTACCCACCTTGGCAGCCTTGTTGGAGTGGCCCTTCAGCTGCTTCAGCAGCGACGTGGACGCTTTGCTGTTCTTCCCCTTCTTGGTGTCCTTCAGCGCCTTCTTGTCGGCCTTCTTTTGCGCCTTGGCGAGTTTCTTTTCTGCCTTCTTCTGGAGCTTGGCCTGCAGCTTGTCGGCCTGCTTAGCAGCCTTGTCGGCCTGCTTAGCGGCCTTTTCTTCGGGGGATTTCTTACCAAACATAGTGTTTTACCTTCCTCTTTCTCTGCACGCAGGATGGAGCCACCTGCGCTTTAGAGATGAGATGCAGTTACTGTGCAGTCTACTTTCAGTGCGGAAAACCTGCAGTTAATCGGGACGCTATCGGTGCCGAATACGCGAATTCTCTCTCATAGCAAAAACTCTCCAGTGCACTATCCACCGGTGCGACCGCATTGTTTAGACTAAAAGCAGCATTATGTGTTCTCTGGGGAGCGCCCTTGTCACAAGGCCGGAGAGGAAAGGACGTGGCATGGACAGCAACCCCATCGCAGCAGACCCCATTGCGGCCGACGATCTCTTCGGCTGCGACCACCGCTTCTTGCTCGACCGTCTCGGCTCCTCCACCCCTATCCTGCCGGAGCCTACGAGACCCATTGGGGTAGAGCATCGTGAGCGGGCTAGCCGAAACCGCATGGAACACATCTATCTGCGCCTTGCGGAGGACTTCGGTGCCGCACTCCTACCCACTGACGAGTCCGCGGCGTGGGAGGCCACGCAGAAGGCTATTGCCCAGCACACCCCCGTGATCTGCGGCGCCTATTTGCCGGATGACCCGCAGACCGGTCGGGCGGGCGTCAGCTGCATCCTTATGCTCGGGGCTGACGGGGAACTGTACACGCCGGTCATCACGGTCAACCACAAAACCTATGATGTGCGTGCGTCGACCGCACCACGCCCACCCCACATTCCGGTGGAAAATCTCTCCCGCCCTTCGCTCATCCCCCACGCATCCGGTTTGGACGGTTGGGACCCCCAGCCACGGCCGGAGTTGCGGCTCCGTCACCATACACGGGACCAGCTGCGGCTCACTCACCTGTGGCTGCTCATGCAGGCGCATGGTATTCCCTCCACGGGGCAGGGTGGGGTTATTGATATGCGCGGCCAGTGTGCCATTGTGCACTGGTTGGAGGAGTCCCTCCCGAACTACACCGCCCAGTTTGAGCTGCGGGAAGAGCTGATGGAGGAGCTGGATGACGAACTGGCGGACGAAGATGTGGAGTCGCTGACGGCACGGGAGACGCTGCGCCAGTTGCCCACTCGTTCCCGACGTCGTTCCGAATGCCACAATTGTGGCTGGTGGGATACGTTGTGCCGGCGGGACCTCACGGTCCGTGATGACGTGAGCCTAGTGGTCTCGGCGGCGCAGGCGGAGGCGTTGGCTGCGGAGAATATTCACACCGTTGCGCAGTTAGCTGCCCCGGATGTGGTGCAGCCGGAGCATTGGCCAGGGGGCTCTTTCGAGACGGCGGTGGCGTTGGCGCGTGCCAGCTTGGGGGGGTTCGCGGTGGTCCGCAAGGAAGACATGGTGGAGGTGCCACGCGCCGATGTGGAGATCGACATTGATATGGAGAGTGTGTTGGATGACGGCGCCTACCTGTGGGGCGCACTGTTGACGTATACCAGCGAGGAGGCGGCGCAGGCGATGGCGGTGGAGGGGGATGCTGCCGTGCCGGGCTACCGGCCGTATGTGACGTGGCGCAAGCTACCGAACCGGAGTACCGCTGAGTGTTTTGTGCGGATGTGGCAGTGGGTGTCGCGGCTGCGGCGGCGGGCGACGGAGGAGGGACTCTCCTGCCTGGTGTACTGCTATGCGCAGGCGGGGGAGCGGCAGTGGATGCTGTCGAATGTGCGGACGTTTGCCGACTACACGGCGATGCCACCGGAGGCGGAGGTGCGGGAACTGCTGGATGGCCCCCACTGGGTAGATGTGTTTCGGCTGGTGGAGCGACAGTTCGTGGGAGTGCACGGGCTGGGGTTGAAGAAGGTGGCACCGGTAGCGGGGTTCCAGTGGCGGGATGAGGAGCCGAGTGGGGAAGCGTCTATTGCCTGGCATGCGCAGGCGGTGCGGCCGGGTGCCCGGCAGGGGAGTGCGGAGGTGAAAGCGATGGCGCAGCAGGCGCGGGCTCGCATTCTGGCCTATAACGAGGATGATGTGCGGGCGACGTTGGCGGTGCGCGAGTGGCTGAGTGCGGGGGAGTGGCGAGAGGATTTGCCGTCAGTGGAGGATCTGTTGGCAAATCCGCCGGAGACACGTCACCCCATCTAGGGAGACCCGGGATGGGCTCGCCCAGATGGGGTGATGCGAAAACCGTTAGGGGGGAAGAGGTTTAGCCGGGATTGCGGGAAAGTCGCGGCGGCACCTCGCGGGCTAGTCAGGCAGCCCAGTGCTTGGCAGTGCCAGCGAAACGCTTCTGCACTTCTTCCCAGTTGATGACGTTCCAGAAGGCCTTCACGTAGTCAGCCTTAACGTTCTTGTACTGGAGGTAGAAGGCGTGCTCCCACATGTCGAGGAGAAGCAGCGGGATGAGGGTGAGAGCGTGGTTGTCCTGGTGGCCGTTGGTGACCTGCAGGATCACCAGGCGTTGGGAGAGCATATCCCAGGCGAGGACGGCCCAGCCGGAACCCTGGATGCTGGTGGCGGAAGCGCCGAATTCCTTCTGGAACTGCTCGAAGGAGCCGAACTCCTCATCTATAGCGGCGGCTAGCTCGCCTTCGGGGCGGGCATCCTGTTGAGGGGCCAGGTTCTTCCAGAAAAGGGAGTGGTTGATGTGTCCACCGAGGTTGAAGGCGAGGTTTTTGGAGATCGTGGCGACCTTGTCCTCCGCGGTGCCGGCCTTGCGGGCTTCGTCAAGAGCCTCGAGGGCGGCGTTGGCGCCGGAAACATAGCCAGCGTGGTGCTTAGCGTGGTGGAGCTCCATGATTTCGCCGGAGATGAACGGCTCCAGGGCGCTGTACTCGTAGTCAAGTTCGGGCAGAACGTACTTCTGTGCCATGGGATAACCTCTCGTGTTATTGATGTGTGCACTTGTGCATCTATGGGTATCAACACAAATGCTGACTCTCCTATTCCAACAGCTTTTGTGAAAAATAGCAGCAGATTAAAAGAAATACCGCTATAACAGGTGGCAAACAGCGTCGAGGTAGAAGGGCGGAGTACGGCGGCTGCTACAGCCCCAGGATGCGATCGAACACGGATTTCTTCACACCAGTGTCGGCCCCGGCTGCATCATCGTCGGCGTGGGTGTCGCCTTCGCGGGCGGCGAGGACGGCGGAGGCGATTTCCTTCAGCTTTCGCCATGCTGAGGCGGTTGATGCTGGAGTCGCTCATAGGGGGTCCTGGAGAGTGAAGGGAGTGGGCACAATGAGAGAGGTTAGGCGAGGGAGAGGAAGAGTTTTTCGAGCTCGGCGACGGTGAGGCAGGGTTGTTGGGAGGCGGTGACGGTGGCGCTGGAACTATCACTGAGGCCACTGTTGGGGCCGTCACTATCTGTACTGGTAGCCGCTGCTGCGGATTCGGCGCTGGCACAGGCTTTCAGACCGCTGGCAATGAGGGCGAAGCCGGCCCGGTCGATGGCTTTAGAGACGGCGGCCAGCTGGGTGACGACATCACGGCAAGCCCGTTCTTCTTCCAGCATGCGGATGATACCGCCCATCTGTCCTTGGGCGCGCTTGAGGCGCTTAATGATGAGGGCTTTATCGACTGGGTCGAGGGAGGCCATCCTGCTCCTTGGGGTGGGGGTCAGTGGGGCTGACGCGAGCTAGCGGCATTTTCTGACATTAAGAATACCCCGCCGGATGTGGGGGCCCAGCGGGGTATTCGGAAGTTTTCAGCAGAAGGTGTGGGGGGACGTCATCACTCGATGAGTGGCACCACCAGTTCGCACTTCACCTGGTAGTTCGCCGGGCGATCTTTCATCAGGTTAACGGATACCTGGTAGGCGTTCGGGTTGTAGGTGAAGGCAATGTGATCTGAGTAGTCATTGGCGCAAATATCTTGCATAACAACGTGCTTCACCTTCGGATTCGTGATGATTCCGGAGGTGTAAGGGGTAATGATCCCATCATACTTGGTCATCACCACGATGTACTGAGTGTCGCCGAAGTCAATATTGTTGGCGTCCAGCTGCTCGACGAAAGCATTGCCGTTGAACTGCATGGTCCAACCCTGCATGTTCTTCTTTTTGAGGAGTGGGTCCACCTTTTCCCCCAGACCAGTCTGGTAGTAACCCCCTCCGCTAGTGCCGTGGTTACCGGGACACAGGCCAATGAGCTTGTTCATGTACTTATTGCCGTCGAACCACTTGATGTAGGCCAGCGGCAGCATGCCAGCACCCTGCGAGTGGCCAATGACGTCCACCTTCTTGGCGCCGGTAGCCTTCAGAACCATCTGTACATACGTGGCGAAGGCCTCCGCGGAACCGATGATGTCCCCGGTGAAGACCTGCGACTCCACACCCTCTGCATTGTTGAGGTTAGGGGTGAAGACGCAATAGCCTAGAGCCTTGAACTTGGGAGCCCATTCACCCCACACTTTGTAGGCGTCCTCGCCGGTGCCGGTGAGGAGGATGAGGGGCAGCTGGCCGGGCTTCGGTGTGCAGGAGAAGTCGTTGGCGCCCTGCGGGTTCGTCCCCGGGTTGAAGATGGAGTAGAAGTTGGCGTGGGGGAAGAAACTGGTGGCGGGGCCGTCACCGTTGCGGGGGATACCGTCCTTGTTGGCGGGGCCCGTCTTGGCGGGGGTGTAGTCCGGGATGGGGGTTTGGGGTGCGGCGACGGCCAGGTTGGTGCCGCAGAGACCCAGGGTGGCAGCCGCAACGATGGCAACCAGAGAAGTAGTGAAACGTCGCATGGCAGTCCCTTCGTGGGATTTTTTCGGGGATTCTGCTGTGCTTAGTCTATTAGACATTTCCCGGCTACCTACGGGAATACGGGTTAACTTTTCCGTTGGTTGAACATTTAGAGAACGGCGTCACATTCGGCAACACGGCCGCATTGCCCCCACTAGATTAGGGCGTGAGGCTCGTGCACTGTTCACGCGCTGCCGTAAGCGTGGGGTGGCAGTGTGCACCTCGAAATTTAGGGACACTCGTCATCAGGAAGATCCTGCCCATGTCAGCTTGTTTGAACGATATTCGCTCCGCCCTCGACGCCCTTGTCACCGAAATTGACGAGGCTGTTGCGCAACGCCAGGACGATATCACCGCTGTCCACGACAGTTACCGCAGCGGAGCCGAAAACCTAGTGGCCTACCTGGCACTCCGCTCCACCGACCGACGCGACCTCCAACGTGAGCTCACCGCCCTGGGCGCCCCCTCCCTACAGTTCCCTGAACTGGATGTGCGCGCCAAGATCACGGCCGCCCGTAGCCTCGTCTCCGCCCTTATTGGTGACGAGTCCCAGGACGCCATCTTGGAGCGGATGGCAGCAGTGGAAGAAGCACTGAACGCGGCAGAAAAGCGGTTGTCCGTCAACTCCGACGACATGATGGGGGTACCCTGTGGGCCCCGGTCCACCCGCATCATGGTGTCCGTCCCCCGTAAGGCCGCCGACGATCCTGAGGTGATGGAGAACCTGCTGGGGGCGGGCGCTGAAATAGCCCGCATTAACCTCGTGTACGACAACGCGCAAATGTGGGAGCAGATGGCGGTCAATATCCGCGAGACCGCCCTGCATCTGCACCGCACCATCCCTATTGCAGTGGATCTACCGGGCCCCAAGATTCTGACCGGACCGGTGGCGGATGGTCCCCGCGTAGGCTCCTCCACAGTAGTGCGCTATGACGACGGCGAAATGCGCTATCCGTCCCGCCTCTGGGTGGTGCCCGAATACCTGGAGGGGAACCTGCCGGAGCCGCCGGAGCTGGAGGGTACGCGCCCACTACGCATGATGGTGGAAAACGACTGGTTCGATCACCTTGAACTGGGTATGAAAGTTCGCACCGCCGACAACCGCGGAGTGCAGCGTACCTTCCTGGTGATGATGAAGCATTATGACGGTGCCCTGCTACAGGGTGACCGCTCCACCTGGATCCGTAACCACGCCATGCTGGAGGCCAATTTCGAGCGTACCCGCGTGCGCGGTATTCCCCCGCTGCGCCGTGGCGTGCACCTAGAACGGGGCGACGAGCTGTTACTGACCGCCGATCTCACCCCGGTCGATCCGCCACGCAAGGGGGAAGTAGCCCAAATTGGGTGCACCGAACCCAGCATCTTCGAGGCACTCAAAGTGGGGGACCCGGTGCTGTTCAATGACGGCGCGCTCTACTCGACGGTGCAGGAGCTGGGGCAGGGGGAGGCGCTGCTGCGCATCACCCAGGCGAAGGATGGCGGCCAAACCATCTACGAGAACTGCGGTATTAACCTTCCTGACACGCAATTGAACTTGCCGGCGGTGACGGAAGAGGATGAACAGGTGCTGCTGGCCACGGCCGACTTTGCCTCTATTGTGGAGGTCAGTTTTGTGCGCACCGTGCAGGATGTGCAGGATGCGCTGGCGATGGTGTGCCGGGTGGAGGAGCATTCAGGCCGCGCGCTGGGCATCGTGCTGAAGCTGGAAACTCTAGAGGCTATGCAGAATCTTCCGGAGATTCTGCTGGAGCTTATGAAGCATGAGCGGGTGGGAGTGATGGTTGCCCGCGGAGATATGGCTGCGGAGTTGGGCATTATGCAGATGGTGGAGGCACCCCGCTATGTGGTGAACCTTTGTGAGGCCGCGCAAATCCCCGTCATTATTGGTTCCGACATTCTGGATACGTTGACGAACTGGGGCCAGCCGACCCGCGCCGAAGTAACAGACGCCGCGTGGGCACAGCGGGCAGAGTGCGTCATGCTGGACCAGGGTAAGCACATGGTGGAGACGGTGCAGGCACTGAGTGGCCTACTCTCCACCATGGATGAGGTGCAGCGGAAGAACCAGTCCCTGCTCTCCCCGCTACGCGACTGGAAGAGCTAGTCGAATAGGCGCCGCGACTTCTTCGGGGTGCTCTTTGCCCCCATGAAGTGGGCGAGGGCTTTCGTCACCGCCTGGTATGCTTCTGGGTTGCGCCACGGCAGCAGCACATCATTGTGCTTCGCCCCCTGCAACGTCAGGTAGGTGACGGCATTCCCATAGCGGCTGGCGGCCGCCCCGTAGCGCGTCACCTGCCCCTGCGGGATGACGTAGTCGCGCGTCCCCTGCACCAGCAGCATCTTCTTATTGGCCGGTATATGGCGAATGGGGTTCGCGGCCGCATAATTGCCGGGAACCTCCGCCGGAGTGCCTCCCAGGAACATCCGAATGTTGGAGAACTTGGAACGCTTCGCCGAATCCACCACATCCAGCACGCCATTCAGGGACACAAAACCTCGAATAGGGATACGGGGGCCCTCCGGGGCGACGGTAGCACGGCCGGCAGAATTACCAGTCCCCACCAGCTCGTGCTGGACGGTGTCCTTGTTGCCTCCCTTGAGAGAAATATCACCGCGCAGATCGGCCAACTGTAGCGACTCTGTGGTGAGGCGCAGCAGCGGGGTGTTCATGAGGAGACCCATCGCATCAATCTTGCGGGGGGATTGGCCCATTGCCAGCGCACCCAACTGTGCACCAGCCGAATGACCCACAATATAGACCCGATCAAGGTCCAGCTTGGGGGCGACAGAAAGCTTTAACGCAATCAGATGGTCGATAGCATCGCACACATCCGCGTAGGTGGTGGGCCAGCCGCCGCCCGACCCTAACGCCCGATACTCAATATTCCAACAGGCAACACCGTACTGGCAGAGGAACTCAGAAAGGAACCGCATTGAAGCGGGGCCACCCTCCGACTCCCAGGCGCCGCCATGGATAAGAATAGCCACCGGCACCGCAGAGCTGGTCGAGCTGGGAGTCTCTAACCAACCATAGCGGTGGGCATTCGAGGCAGGATTAATAGAGTAGTGGTACTTGCGACGGCTCGACGGCATAGCGTGAGCGGTGGGAGTATCGTCAAAAACACTGGGGGCTAATGCCATTGCTGCTACGGCAACGCCGCCCAAAAGAACATGTCGGCGAGTAACCTTAGGCTGCTCACTCACAGGTAGTGCTCCCTTTCTCACACAGGCAGGTCAAATCTCCTACAGGAATCCTACCCATTCTTCTTATGGGGAGGAAGTAGCAAATCGTTACACCATCCCACCCCGAACCACCGCCCAAATGCCACCCCACACCATGACAACTGCCGTCACCACCCAGTAAGTTAAGGAACATGGCTAAGAAGAACAAGAACACCGCCGATCTGCCCGCTGGAATGAGTCGCCGCCAGGCCAAACTCGCCGCCCGCGCCGCCGCCCGCGCCGCCCTCGCCGTCGATCCGCGCCCCTTCCACACCACCGGAGTTGAGTGCGACCTCATCGCCATGCGGGAGTTCGTCGCTTCAGCCGCCTTCGACATCACCATCGACGGTGAAACTGTCCGCATCTGCACCATCCTCCCCGGCGCCGTCGCCGCTCACCGCCTCGAAGAACAATTCGGCGGGCTCCGCATGGTAGGTGTCCAATCTGCCCAACCCTCCAACTACCCCGCCAGCGACATCGCCGCCGCCATCCAATGGGTCCTTCAGGCGCAACCCGGCGACGTCCTCCGCACCGCCGGCGGCACCGACACCACCCCTTCCCTTGGCACCTACCTGCCTGCCGATCTCCACCCCCAGATCGACGTCTACGACGACTTCAACTGGTGGGTACCCGACACCAGCACCCTCGACCCACAAACTGCACAGAGCATCCGCGCCGCCAACGACACCATGATGATCTCCCGCCGCCTCGACACCGCCACCGGTGCCGCCTGGTGGGTCGATACCCGCGAAAAAGGCCACGTGCGCTGGGTTCGCCCCGAAAACGAAGACGACATGTTCACCGCCCTTGCCCGTCTCCACGCCGCCCACCAACTCACTCTTGGTGAAGGATCCCGCTACGCCGGTATGTTCCGCGCCTATGGTCTCCTCGTCCCCGTCTTCGATGTCGACCGCACCCAACCTGCTGACCACTGGCAGGCCGCCCTCGATACCCTTGGTGACACCATGGAGAAAGCGCTCGCCGCCACCGACCCTCTCACCGCCGCAGAACGCAACTCTCGCAACCTCCTCAACTCTCGCCAAGTCACCATCCGCTAGGTGTAATCCCCCTTCCACATGCATCTCACTCCTTAACACGCACCGCCCCGCAGACCACACGGTCCAGCGGGGCGGTGCGTGCTCGTTGCTCAGTAAGCGGTGCCTACTTCAGCTGCTTCGCTAATTGCTCAAGAGAAAGTCGGGAATATCGGTGCCCTGGGCGATGTGTCCCCAGAATTGGGTGGTGTCGTCGTTCCATAGCACCACGGCGCCTGCCTCGTTCGTCACCATGTCACCGATGGGGATGGTGGTCATGATGTGGTCGCGGAACAGGTTGAAGAGTAGCCATGCCAGGTTGATGACGTAGGTCTTTTTGTCGATAGTGAGGGAGCTACCGGCCGCCTTCATCAGGGGGTAGAAGTCGAAGGGGTTGAGTATGGTGGCAGGGCCGGCGGCCTTCTTGACGAAGCTCTCCAGGAATTCCCGTTGGTGGGTGACGCGGTCCAGGTCGCCGCGCGGGGTTTGGCGGGAACGGACGTAGCCCAGGGCCACCTTGCCATCGGCTACCTGGCAGCCGGCTTTAATGTAGAGGCCGGCGTAGGGGTCGTTGATGGGGTACTTGGGGCAGATTTTCACACCTTCAATGGCGTCGGTCATGTCGGCAAAGCCGCCGAGGCCGATCTCCATGTAGTGGTTTATGTGTACGCCAGCAGCCTGCTCGATGGTTTTCACCAGCAGTTGCGGCCCGCCGAGGGCGAAGGAGGAGTTGATCTTACCCATGCCGTAGCCGGGGATGTTGACGTAGGAGTCGCGCGGGATAGACACCAGTATGCGCTGCCCACCACCGTAGGGGATGTGCATGAGCATGATGGTGTCGGTGCGTTGCGAGCCCAGGTCGCCGCCAGTGTCGAGCTTCTTCTGTTTGCTGGTGGACAGGCCGGCACGGGAGTCGGAGCCGACGAGTAGCCAGTTGATGCCGCTGGTGCGGCCGATCATGTGTTCGCTGAGTGCGTCGATGCGGGTGACGTTAGTGCTGAACGTGATGGCTCCGGCGGTTCCGCTGCCGAGGGCGAGGATGATGAGGGCGATGAGGATCCACTTGACGGTCTTGCCGATTTTTCGGAGAGTGGTGAGGATGCCGGGCCGCCCTGCTTCGGCATTGTCGTCAGTGTCGTAGGGGGGGACGGGTCCGTAGGGTGGGTAGCCGCCAGCGACGTAGGGGCTGCCGGGTGGGTAGGGGTCGCCGGTAGGGGTGCTGGGGGTGACGTTGAAGTTGCTGCGGTAGGCGGCGCCGATGGAGTCGTCCGCGGTGGAGGGTCGCCAGTCGGCGTCTGGGCGCGGGCCTTGGTAGGGCTGGGCGTCGGCAGCTTTGGTGGGGTTAATGCGCCGGGCGCGGCGTTGGGCAGGGCCGCTGGGGCGACTGTTTTTGGGCTTCGGGGCGTGGTTCACCCACCGTCCAGCAGCGGCGTCCCAGTATTCGGGTTGCTGCGGCGCTGCGTACGTGTTCTCCGAGGCGTTTTTCTTACCCCGGCGAGATCGGCGGGAAGACCGACCCTTGGGAGTGGCATCCATGCCTTATAGATTAGCGAAAGGTAGAGTTTTTCACGTGCCCACGCATAACGATCATCCAGGTAATGCTGTCAAAGTGAGTGTTCGTACCGTTCTCTTGTCCCTTGTGGGAGTGGTGCTTTTCGGTCTCGGTGTGGCGATGCTCGCTGTTCCGAAGTTGTTGCCGTTCGGGGGCCATTCTGCGGATGGCACCACGATTCGTAACGTGTTGTACGGTATTTTCCTTGTTGTTGCAGGGCTTTTGCTGTTTGTGTATGGAGTGTTGTCGCATCGTCGGAAGGTGCGGGCGGTGCAGGAGGCTGTTGCTGTGGGGGGTGACGGCGGTGCTGCGGTGCAGGGGGTTGTGGAGTCAGAGGTGACCTCAGATGACGACAAAGATGTGACCATCGTCACAGGCCCTGCGGAGCGTACAGTGGCGCAAGCGGTGGCCGATGCCGCCGAAATAGGCGGAGTTGTGGTGGACGGCACCCGCATCATTCAGGTTGCCCGTACCACCCTTGACAAGAACCTCCGCAGCTCCTTCGACGAAGGATGCACCTGGCTCGACGTAGACGAGATGTCAGAGTCCACCCTGCCTATCGCCCTCCTCATCCCCACCCGTGGGGAACTCTTCGGCTACCTGTCGGGCCACTTCCCCGCCCAAACAGTGATGATGAGCGACCACCTGGCGAAGGGCTCGGGCCTACCCTACTTCATTAACGGGGGTGTCCATCTGCACTGTGCAATGGTGAAAAACCGCAAGGATCTGAGCCGCATGCTCTCCACCTACAACCCGAAGTATCCGCTAGCATGCGCACTGGTATCGGGGGCAATGAACCTGGATTCCCGGGCAAGTGAAGCCGCACAAATGCGAACCATCCGTGAGTCCGTCATTGGCCTGGTGTGCTGGCATGCGGAACGTGGCGAATTTATTCTGGTGTGCGGAGAAGCCTCTATCGACGCCTAGCGGGCAGAACTGTTGGGTAAGCTGGGAACGTGACCAGCATTTCATTCCTCGGCCCTGTCGGCACGTTCAGCGAGGCAGCGCTGCGACAAATTATTGCCGATAAGCCACTACCCGTCCTGCAGGAGGTCGAGCAGGCAATCCCGGCAGCTACTCCGCAGGAAGCACTACAGATGGTGCGGGATGGTGCCGCCGACTTTGCCCTGGTACCCACCGAAAACTTTGTTGATGGGCCCGTCACCACCACTCTGGATAGTCTAGCCCGTGGAGACCGCCTCCAGATTTTTGCAGAAACCGAAGTGCCCGTGGTGTTTTCCCTTCTGGTAAGGGAGGGTACGGAGCTTCACGACATTCACACCGTCGGATCCCACCCGGTGGCCCTCGCACAAGTACGCCAGTGGTCGGAACACTACCTACCAGGTGTGGGCACTGTCATCACCAACTCCACGGCCGCCGCCGCCGAAGATGTCGTACGGGGACGCCTTGACGCCGCCGTCGCCCCCGCCCGTGCCGGGGAAATCCTGGGTCTGGTCAGTCTGGCTGCCGGCATCGCCGATGTGCAGGGCGCCTACACCCGGTTCATTCTGGTGGGGAAGCCGGCCGCCCCCACCCCGCGTACCGGCGCAGACCGCACTTCCGTGGTGTTCCGCCTTCCCAACAAGCCAGGCACACTGGTCAATGCCATGAACGAGTTTGGTTTACGCGGTGTGGATCTGTCCCGCATCGAGTCCCGCCCTACCCGCGAAAAGTTTGGCACCTATAACTTCTACATTGATTGCGTCGGCCACATCGATGATGCTGCCGTGGCGGAAACCCTGCAGGCCCTCTACCGGCGCGCCGAATGGGTCCGCTACCTGGGTTCCTGGCCCGCCTACCGGGATGGTGGCTCGATGCCCCCAGACTTCCAGCCCTCTCTGGAGTGGGTAGAGCAGTTGCGCCGCGGCGACAACGCCTAACTGTCATTCGCCCCCACAACCGCCCCGAAGCAAGGAAAGTTTATGATCCCCCACCTAGTGTTGCTCCGCCACGGCCAAACCGAAGCGAATGTCCAGGGCATCCTCGACACCGACCTCCCCGGCACCTCCCTGACCCCCGCGGGTATGCAGCAGGCACTAGAGTGGGGGCGCGCCACCGACCCCCGCAGTCTGGCAGTGGTGGCCACCTCGGAGGCGCTGCGGGCTCGCCAAACCGGCCGGCTGGTTCTCCAGGGCATGCATGAGGCCAACCCGAACCTGTCGGATGAAGAGTTTCCGGAGCTGCGGATTGTGCCCGGCATCTTCGAGACGCAGGTGGGGGACTGGGAGAACGCCACCATCAAGGACAACCCGAACATTATGAAGCAGTGGCTGCGCACCTACTACAGCTGGCTGCAGGGGGACGTGGACACTGCCACGCCGGGCCCGTTGGGGGAGTCCGCCCGCCAGATTTTCGCCCGCTACGCCCCGACAGCGTTGGGTCTCTACCGTGAGTTTGCGCTCCCGCAGCTCCATCGGGCCGGGGCTGGGATTGGGGCAGGCCGCGAAACCGGAGCAAAAACTGAGATCAAAGCTGGTTTCACAGCCGAGGCCACAGCAACAGTGGAGAACGCTGACGCAGTGGAAGACGCTAATGCCCCCAGTTGGAGCCCGAAAAATGTGCTGCTAGTGAGCCATGGTGCCGTCATCCGCATCTTTACTACCATGCTGGTACCAGACGTGGACAAGCGCTACGCCTACTGGAACTTCCTCACCAACACACAAACGGTCGAGTTGGTCCCAGCGCGCCGCACCACGGATATGCCTACTAGTGGAGACGATGATGGTGCCGCCCCATCCTGGGACGACATGCTGCGGTGGGAGTGGCAGGTGCTGAGCTGGGGCGACGACGAGCCACCCTTTGTGTGCACCGTGCCGGAGGAATACGACGACCCCGACTACCACGATCCGCTCCAGTCCGCGGCCTTGGGGAAAGCGAACAACACGCCGGGCGTCAACCCTACCTTCGATAACGCCCGCTAGAGCAAGCGTGCCGTCTGCACATCAGGGCTGCTGAGGAGGCCGCGTGCGATGAGCACCGAAGCTGACTGAGCGGGCATACCCAGAGGGGAGCGGGCCGAGAAGGGTGCCGAGGACGCTGCTTAGAGACCGGGGACAGAGTTCTCGAGCAACGGGTCATTGCTCATATCGGGCAGCTGCTGGTTACCACGCGGTGGCAGCTTGCTGGGCTTCCGTGGTTTATTCCCATCAATAGTGAAGGCGCCCTTCGCGGAACCTTCCAGGGTAGCGAACCCATTCTTCCCCGACTTCGCCAGGGAACACGTCACCTTGCGAGACCCAGCATTCCAGCCAGCGAGGGATACACGGGACCACAACACCGTCAACGTCGTATTGCGTAGCTGGTTGGGGCCACCCATGTAGCTGGTCGCCAGCGCTACGCACTGTTTCTCCGAATACGCGTTTTGGGCCTTCTTGCTGGGCAGGCGGTCGCCGAACGTGGCGGCGAGATCCACGGTGCCCACAATCTCCATCATGTGCGGGTTGCGGCAGTCCACCTCCTGGACGTCGTAGCGGCGCTCCGGGTTCACATAGACGCACGCGCCGTTAGCCCAGCTGACAGACTGGTCCTGTTTACCCACTTTGCCGGAGAACTCGGGGCTGGCCGTGTTGGTGGCCTCGATGCCACACACCAGGGTGCGGTCGCCGTTTTTCCAGGCGCCCACGTCGGGGTGGAGCAGGCCGACGCGGAACCGCCCGGCGGGGTCGAGGCCTTGCGGCAGGTAGGAGTCGACGAGGGGGCGGCACACCCCAAGGCGGAGGCTTTCCACCTGTTCGGCGCTGAGCGGGTCGGCGTTTTCCCCGAACCGCTGGGAGGGGTACATGGTGAGGTCGATGATGCCCGCCACCTCAAAGCGGTGGTTGTCCTCGCAGGGGACTTCTTCCAGGGAGCTGATCTGGTCACCGGGGTTTTTGTCGTTCCAGTTGAGGCAGGAGCCCATGCTGGCATGTGCGAATTCTGGGCCCGCCTGTACAGCCCCCGCCACAGACAGTTTGTTGGGGTGTCTGGTGGTTTTGTCCACGGTGAGGTTGATGAGGAGGGCGACGAGGATGGCGCCCACTACCACGGCGGCTACGGTGATGAGCCAGCGGCGGCGGCTCCAGCGGGCGGGGGCGGCAGTGCCGTCACCCTGCTGGTCTGCGAACATGCCAGCGGTTTCGGCAGCGGACAGCAGCTTCCTGGGGCTGCGGGTGCGCTGCCGGTTCTTGTGCTTATCGGCGCGGGCGCCGTTCTTGTGTGAGCGTGCCATTACCCCCATTGTGCACGCTTTTCATGCCGAGGGGTAGTTGTTGGGGGCTTTTCTGCCAGGTGGGTGGGGTACCGGGTACGCGCCAGCAAGCTGGGATAAGCGCGGAAACGTACTAGTATGAGGAGCGTGATCGATCTTAAATTCTTGCGTGAAAACCCTGATGCCGTCCGCACCTCGCAGCGTACCCGTGGGGAGAACCCTGCGCTGGTGGACGATCTGTTGGTAGCTGACGAATCGCGGCGTGCCGCTATCCAGTCCGCGGACGCCCTCCGCAACGAGCAAAAGACCTTCGGCAAGAAGATCGGCGCATCCTCTCAGGAGGACCGTCCCGCCCTGCTGGCGGAAGCGAAGGGGCTGGCCGCCAAGGTGAAAGAGGCGGAGGTAGCGCAGCGCGAGGCCGAAGCTAAGGTGGAGGAGCTGCAGCGCCTGCTTCCCAATATGGTGGAGGACGGTGCCCCGGCTGGCGGCGAGGATGACTTCGTGGTGCTGGAGGAAGTGGGCACGGTTCCCGAGTTTTCCTTCCCGGTACGCGACCACTTGGAGCTGGCCGAGATGTGCGACATCCTGGACATGCAGCGTGGCGTGAAGGTGTCTGGCTCCCGCTTCTACTTCTTGAAGGGTGCGGGTGCGCTGCTGGAGATGGCGCTCACCCAGTTGGCGGTAAAGAAGGCGGTGGAGCATGGCTTCACCATGATGATTCCGCCTGTGCTGGTACTCCCGGAGATCATGCAGGGCACGGGCTTTAACGTGCAGCATGACGACGAGATCTACCATCTGGGGACGGATGACCTGTACTTGGTGGGGACCAGTGAGGTAGCACTGGCCGGCTACCACAAGGATGAGATCATTGATCTGTCCGAGGGTCCGCTGCGCTACTCCGGCTACTCCAGCTGCTTCCGCCGTGAGGCCGGCTCCTACGGTAAGGACACCCGCGGCATTATTCGCGTCCACCAATTCAATAAGGTGGAGATGTTTAGCTACTGCCGGCCGGAGGATGCGCACGAGGAGCATCAGCGTCTGCTGGGCTGGGAGCGTGAAATGCTGGGCTTGGTCGAGGTACCGTACCGGGTTATTGATATTGCCGGTGGGGACTTGGGTATGTCCGCGGCCCGTAAGTTCGACTGTGAGGGCTGGGTGCCTAGCCAGAACTGCTACCGCGAGTTGACCTCCACGTCGAACTGCACGACCTTCCAGGCTCGCCGCCTGAATGTGCGTTACCGCGATGAGAATGGTAAGCCCCAGGTTGCTGCTACCCTCAATGGCACTTTGGCGACGACGCGCTGGCTGGTGGCCATTATGGAGAATCATCAGCAGGAGGATGGGGCCATTGTGGTGCCGGAGGCGCTGCGCCCCTACATTGGCCTCGAGATTATCGAACCCCGCTAACCTGTTGTCTCGGTAACGCGTTTTTCGTTAACCCGTTTTTACTCTCGTTGTTCCTCACCTACGTGGATGGCCTGGTATAGCTCACCACGTAGGTGAGGGCGTTTCGAGATTATTGTGGTTAGGGGTGCTCATTGCCAGCTTTCTTGGAATGATGGAAGGATACGGTGCCGCTAGTTCGGTGGCGGCCTATCAAAGGAGTTGACTACATGACCTCCCCGCAGGATTCTTTCTTCCCAGATGCACCGCAGGATGCACCTGTTAAGCGTTCGGACCATCGTCTCCACCCCAATATTGCGCTGGAGACCTTCCGCTTCGGGCATATCGTTGTTCTCTTTGTGTTCGGCGTGCTGCTGGCCCAGCTGGGTCCGCTGGCTGCTCAGGAGTCCAATGCTCTCCAGCAGGGTGTAGACATTAACGGCAAGTTCATTGCCTTCGTGGTGCTGCTGGCGCTGCTTCTGCCGTTCGCCATTTACTCCACTGCTTACCTGCGCCGTGGTGCGGCGCAGGACCGTATTCTCAGTTCTGTTCTGCTGCTCATGGCGACCGTCATCTCCATTGGGGCGGCGGTGTATGTGGTACCGGCGTTCTACTCTGTCACTACGATTTTCTTGTTTGTGGTGCTTGCCTTGGAGTGGGTTGGTCCACTGGCTGTCTATTGGCGTGGCGAGGCTGTTGATTTCTCCGAGATGAAGTCCGCCATGGGTGCTATGAAGGCAAAGCGCGCTGCCCGTCAGCAGTCGCAGCCTCCGTTTGGTGCTCCCTACGGTCAGCCCGGCCCGGGTGCTCCGTATGGTGCCCCCTATGGTGCTCCCTACGGTCAGCCTGGTCAGCCTGGTCAATCTGGCCCGGGTGCTCCGTATGGTGCCCCCTATGGTGCTCCGTATGGTGCTCCGTATGGTGCTCCGTATGGTCAGCCTGGCCCGGGTGCCCCGTTCGGTCAGCCTGGTCAGCCTGGACCTGGTGCTCCCTTTGGTGCTCCGTATGGTCAGCCGATGCCGCCGATGGCGGGTGGCCCCATAGGCGCACCCTATGGCCGTCCGAGTGGTGCGGAGGCAGTGGGTCCGCAGGGCCCTGAGTCCCAGTTTGGGCAGGGTCGTCCGGCTCCGGCTCCGCATGAGACTGCTCCGTTTGCACAGCCAGATGCGGCTGAGAAGCGTGCGGGTGATGAGTTCCGCGAGGCTAAGCCGGAGTAGCAATAGGGGGTTGTGCCCCCTTGTTATTCATCAAGTAATTCCATAGTGATGGTGCTCCGAGTGGGTGATGGTAGTTGCGGCCGCCGTCACCCACTCGTCGTATTTCCCAACGGAATAAGTTCCACTTTTATAAAAATTCCCGAAGATTGAGATGCAGAAAAGTGCATATATGTGATGTGGAAAGAATATGGATGTTTGACCTATAACTCCATGTCAACGCTGCAAAATCGGAGCACAGTAGAAATTTTTGCAGATGTATTCGCATGTGCGAAATAGTTCATAAAAGCCTGTTCGCATAAGGTTTTTAAGGGTTTCTATGATAGCTCTATAGGGATATTTTCAGGCGAACTGAATAGGTATTGTCTCACTCTGTCCCTCGGTCTATATTAGGTGAGGCTAACCTACAACAATTAATAGAGAGGGTTTATTAATCGTGTCTAACCTCGGTGACAACTCTGCCCAGCTATACGCGTCCAACCCCCTGGTCTCCCCCCTCTGGGAGAAAACCCAACAGACCCCCAACGACATAGCACTCCGCTTCATCACCGGCACCACCCCGGACGACGTTGATGAGTGGACCTGGGCAGAATTCCTCCACGGAATCTCCACCGCGCAAGCAGACCTCCGCGCTGCCGGCATCACCGCCGGCGACCGCGTCATGATGATCCTCCCCGCCAGCGCAGACTACCTCCTCACCTTCTGGGCCCTCATCACCATCGGTGCCCAACCCGTCTCCGTCCCCGTCACCCCCGAAGCCCCGCTCGCCGCCGGCATCCCCACCCTCCGGCACATCGCCGCCAACTGCGGCCCGGCTGCACTCCTCACCACCCCCGCCAAACAGCAGGAACTCGTCACCCACCAACAGAGCGACACCACCCTGCTCCCCGGCCTCACCGTCCTCACCCCCCACTACCAGCGGCCCACCCACCCCCACCTGCCCGCCAGCCTGGACGACCTCGCCCCCCACCCTGTCGGCCCCGACACCGTCGTCTACGTGCAGTACTCCTCCGGCTCCACCGGCAAACCCAAGGGCGTCCTCGACACCTACCGCTGCATCCTCTGGCAGCTCGACGTCATGCGCATCACCTGGAACAGCGACACCCCGCCCGTCTCCATCTCCTGGCTCCCCCTCCACCACGACATGGGCATCGTCTGGGGCATCTTCGACATCCTCTGCCTCGGCGGCTGCGCCGGCTACATCCCCACCGCCCTCTTCGCCAAAAACCCCACCATCTGGGTCAACGCCATGAGCACCTACAAGTGCGGGATGACGGCCGCCCCCGACACCATGTGGCGCACTATCTGCGGCCTCTACCAGGACCCCGCCCGCCGCGCCGGACTGGACTTCTCCAGCCTCCGCCTGGCCGTTGACGGTTCCGAACCCGTCAACACCACCACCCAACCCCTCCTCGCCGCCACCTTCGGGGAATGCGGATGGACCTCCACCACCCTCACCCCCATGTACGGTCTGGCCGAAGGTGGCCTCGCCATGTCCGGCCACCCGGGCCCGCGGGAAGCCGTCTGCGTCCACTTCGACGCCCCCACCGCCGCCCGCGGCCAGATCGTCCCCGCCGACCTGAACCCGAACGACCCCGCCCAACGCACCCTCTACTCGGTGGGAGACAACTTCTTCGGTGGCGACATGCGCATCGTCAACCCCGACACCTGCCAGGTGCTGGGCGATTGCCAGGTGGGCGAAGTGTGGTTCCGCGGCGATGTGGCCGCCGGCTACCTGGGCAACCCTGCCCTTACCGACGCCACCTTCCACGCTCGCACCGCCGACGATGACGGCCCCTACCTGCGCACCGGCGACTACGGCTTCCTCTGCGACGGCAACCTCTACATCTCCGGGCGCCTCTCCAACACCATTATTGTGGGCGGCGAAAACTACTTCCCCAGCGACATCGAAGAGCTGGTAGCCACCGCCAACCTGGGCTTCACCACCGCACAATGCTGCGCCACCCAGCCCGACATCGACGGTCCCTGGTACCTGGTGATGGGAGAAGCCGCCGACATCGACACTCTTGACCGCACCGCCTACTCGGGCCTCCTGTCCCGCGCCATCGCCCGCTCCATCGGCAAACAACCCGCCACAGTGCTGTGGACCGACAATGCCCTTCCGCGTACGAGCTCCGGCAAGATCGCCCGCGGCGAGGTGGCACAGTTGGCATTGCAGATTCTGGCTAAGCAGCAGGGAGACAGCTCCACCGCGCACTACGCCAATGCGGGCGGGCGCGGCACTAGCGGCGCGAGCAATGGCAGCGATGACGGTGCCGAGGGTGCCGACAGTGAGGACCCTGACGGGGAAGCCGGCAGTAGGAACAGCGCCGCCGCAGCAGCAACCGACCTCACCCAGCATCCGGTAGTGGTGCAACTGGCCGACCAGCTGAGCTGCCCGCCGGACGCCGTCGACCTGCGTGCTGATGTCTCCGAGTTGGGCCTCACTTCGCTGGCCGTCAACGAATTTCTCAGCTGGGCTGGCCATACTGGGCACACCCTAGACCCGGTAGAAGTGTGGGAGAACCCTACTGTCGGCGCCTGGATGGACCTCTACGACCTGGCCGCCGCAGCCACCGCACAGCAAGGTGATGCCGCGGACGGCACCCAGGGTGGTGACGCTGCGAACACCAGTGCGGGCACCGCTACCACCAGCATCACCCGTCCCGATGGTGCCGCCAACGCAGCCCCTGACGCAGCCATCAGCACCCCCACAGACCTGCAAAAGTCCTACCTGGTAGGGGCAGACCCCAGCCAACCCTGGGGTGGCATCGACTGCCTGGCCTACGCCGAATTCCAGCCCAACCTGGGCACTCTCACCCCCGCAGACTTCTACGCCGCCCTCCGTGAGGCCGTCACCCTTGTCGACCAAGAACCGGCCCTTCACACCGCCCTCCCCACCACTGAGACCACCTGCTACGCTGACCGCCCAGCTCCCGACGTCGCCGTCATTGACCTCACCGGTGTGGCCGCCGACCAGCTAGCCGCCGCCCGGGAAGAACTTCGCCACGTCTACCTGCACCGCCACTTCGACACCCCGCAGGGGGAAAACTGGGCGCTGGCCGTCAGCACCCTCCCCGATGGCACCACCACCGTGCACGTCGCCCTCTCGCTTATCGCGGCCGACATTGTGGGCGTAGGCGAGATTCTCGCGCGCCTCGATGCCGCCCTCCAGGGGGACACCGAGCGCGCCTTCCCGCCGCACGCCCACCACACCGCTACCGGCCGGGCAGCCGCCGAACGCGCCGGAACCCATCACCCTGCCGGCAGCATCACTTCAGACGCCGCTGGCACCACCCCCAACCCCGCCGCCGCCCCCATCCCAGCCCGCGGCCTCCCGTTGCCCCCCGACGTCCCCACCCTCGACACCGGCAGCACCCACCCCAACCCGCAGGTCACCCGCTTTACCCACGCGTTCACCACCCCTCAGTGGCAGGCCCTCAGCGCCACCGCCCGTACCCTCGGCACCACCCCCGCCGGGATCACCCTCGCCTGCTATGACGCCATCCTGCGCCGCTGGTCCAGCCGGGACGACTTCCTCGTCACCCTCACCACCATTAATGCTCCGCAGCCCGGGCATGTGGCCGAACGCACCATCGCTGTCGCCCACCGCGCCCACTGCACCCTCGGCGGCCCCTGGGCAGACACCCTCGTCGCCGTCCGCACAGACCTCCGCGCCGGAATCGCTAACCCCACCCCACTGGGGGTCGAACTGCGCCACGCCCTCGCCTCCCCCGCCGGACACACCGGCCTGTCGCCCTTCATCTTCACCTACTCGGCGGACCGCCCGCTCCTGGCCGAACCCCTCAGCGTGCTGGGCGCCCCCACCGAACTGCGCTCCACCACCCCCCAGGTGCTCATCGACTGCCAGGTGGTGAACGTGTCTGGGCACGTAACGCTCTCCTGCGACATCCGCACCGACGGTATCCGCGCCGACGTCGCCGCCCAAATGTTCCAGGCGCTGGTGGACCTCATCACCCTGCAGTGCGCCGGCCACCCCCAGCAGCTAGCCCAACGCCCCCTCATCGACCTGATACCGCTCCCCGCCGCCACCCGCACCCAGCGGGAGGCAGCCAACAGCAGTGCCCCCGTCACCACCAGCAGCCTCCTCTACACCCCCTTCCGGGAGAACGTGCAGAAGCAGCCCAAGGCGGTGGCCGTAGTGTGGGCGCCAGAGGACCAGCCCGCCGACAAAACCGCCGGCGACCCCCTGGGCTATAACCGCCGCGGCTACCTCACCTACCAGGAGCTGGACTGTATGGCCCGCCGCCTGGCCGCCAAGCTGATCCCGCTCACCCGCCCCAACCAGGTCATCGGCATCCAGCTGCCGAAGGGCCCCTGCCAGGTGATCGCTACCCTAGGTGTGCTGTATGCCGGCTGCACCTACCTACCCATTGGCCTGCACCAGCCGGAGGAACGCTTGCGCGCTATCGCGAACTCCGCGGGGATGGAGATTGTGCTGCGCCGGGAGGATATGGCGGAGTTGATCTCCGACGAGCTGGGTGGACGTCCCCGCCCCACCTGCCACCAGGCTATTCCGCGGGTGGTGGAGGCGAACGAGCTGGCCTACATCATCTACACGTCGGGCTCTACCGGCACCCCGAAGGGGGTGGCGATTCGCCACTACAGTGCACTCAACACTTGCCTGGACGTCAATGCCCGCAACCAGGTGACTGCCAAGGACAACTGTTTGGCCATCTCCGCTCTGGAATTTGACCTGTCCGTCTACGACATTTTCGGTATGCTCGCCGCCGGCGGCACCATTGTGTGCATTGGTGACGAATCCCGCCGTGATGCCTTCCGCTGGGCCGACCTGGTGAAGCGTTTCCGCGTCACCATCTGGAATACCGTGCCGGGGCTGGGCGAAATGCTCTATGCAGCTGCCCTGGGCAGCCAGCTACCGAGCCTGCGCCGCTTCTACTTCTCCGGCGATTGGATCGCCATGGATCTGCCGAAACGCCTGGCCACCATCAGCCCGGACGCCACCTGCATTTCGATGGGTGGGGCGACGGAGGGGTCCATCTGGTCCAACGAGTATGTGGTGACGGATGTGGACTTCCCCGCAGACTGGACGTCCATTCCCTACGGTGGCCCACTGACCGGCCAAAAGTACCGGGTGGTGAACCCGAATGTGCCCGGTTTCCCCGACCAGCCGGACTATGTGCCGGGTGAGCTGTGGATTGGTGGCGCCGGGGTAGCCGCAGGCTACTTTGGCCAGCCGGAGTTGACCGCGGAACGCTACCCGATGGATGAGCAGGGCGAGCACTGGTACCGTACCGGAGATCTGGGCGAGTACCACACGGATGGGTTGATCTTCTTTGTGGGCCGCATGGATACCCAGGTGAAGATTCGTGGCCACCGGGTGGAGTGCGGCGAGGTGGAGCACGCCTGCCGCGCCTTGACCGGGGTGGAAACCGCTATTGTGGTGCCAATCCGGAAGAATTCCGCCTTGGGTGCGGTGTTGGTGACGGGTGCGACTGGCGCTAAGCCTGGCTCCGAGCCTGGCTCTGCGGATGGGGCTGCTGCGGTGGCTGCAGAGGTGCAGTTGGCGGACCCGGCCCATTTACGGGCGCAGCTGGCAACCAAACTGCCGGACTATATGGTGCCGGCGGTGGTGATGCCGCGGGAGAGCCTGCCACATACCCCGAATGGGAAGATTGACCGGCGCCTGTTGGCGACCGAGTTGGAAAGCTACCAGCATGAGCAGGCTACCGGCCATAAGGGTGCCGCGGCAGCTACGGAGACCCCGATCGCCGGCGCCACAAGTGCCCCGACCGTTGGCACTGCTGGCGCCACTGTTAGCGCTACCGCTGCCCGCGCGGACGGTAGTACCATCGCCGCGGAAAACACGCCCGGTGTAGTGGGCGTCCCGCAGCTGGACAGTTTCGAGCAGCAGGTTGTCAATGCGTGGGCGGCTGTCCTGGGAGAGGAACCGGAAGTGCTTGCCACCCAGTTGGCAGCCGAACGAGCCGGTACCCAGCCGGTGAACTTCTTCGCCTTGGGCGGAGATTCGTTGGCCGCCACCACTGTTGCCACTTCGCTTGTGCAGGCAGGCTGCCAGGTGACGGTGGCGGACCTGTTCGCCGCACCCACGCTAGAAGCCTTCATTGTGCGGGCCCGCGGTAAGCTCACCGCCACCCCAACTGCCACCCAAGATGCAGCCCCGGCAGCCGCCTCGGCCGTCGCCCCAGCTGCCCCGACTACCGTGGCGCCTACCGCCGTCTCGGAACCGGCGGCCCCCACAGCCACCCCGCTGAGTGGCACTAGTTTCCCCCTCACCAGTCTCCAACAGGCCTACGCCCTCGGTGCCGATGGAGTCCGCGGCATCACCTGCACCACCCCCGCAGTGGGCGTCATCATCTCCAGTGGTGACGGCTCCGCCCTGGACCCGCAGCGCTTCGCCACTCTCATCGCCGAGCTCACCGCCGCCTGGGAACCGCTGCGCTGCGTCCGCTCCGGCGATAACGAACAAGCTGTTGTGGATGCGGCCACTGTTCCGGCTGCCGCGCCGGTGCTCACCCTCCGCGCCCCCACTGGCGCGGACCTCACCACCGACAGTGGGGTGGAGGCCGCCCTGGCCGCCCTCCGTGCGGAACTTTCCGGCCAGCGCATCCCCCTCGATGCGGTGCCGATGGTGCAGGTGGTTGCGGTAGAGGGCCTCACCACCCACGTGGGCCTCTCCATGAACTACCTGGGGCTGGATGCCCGTTCGATTGGCGTTCTCTTCAACACCATCCTGGATCGCTACGAGGGAGCGGCCGACACATTCCCGGTGGACCCGTCAGCTCAACCCTTCTACGAGT
The DNA here is from genome assembly GCF_001293125.1 of Lawsonella clevelandensis. NCBI lineage: Bacteria > Bacillati > Actinomycetota > Actinomycetes > Mycobacteriales > Lawsonellaceae > Lawsonella > Lawsonella clevelandensis. The sequence continues at coordinate 905,499 of NZ_CP009312.1, read as the reverse complement.
ATGTGCAGCGGGAGCTAGCCGCCGGGACAGTCGGCTACTCTGCCGATCACGCCACCGGCTACTCTGCAGACGCCCGCCCCCAGCAGCTGCCGCCCGCCCCCAGCCTCCCCGTCACCACCAAAAAGTGGACCGCTACCAGCGACGCCCGCTTCTCCTCCCTGCACACCCAGCTGTCCGTGGCAGACACCCGCGCCCTGCAGACCGCCGCCGCCCACGCCGGCGTCACCGTCTCCGCCGTGGTCCTCCAGGCCTACGGTGCCGTCATCGCCGCCTCCAGTGGCCTCGACGTGTGCGGTATCAGCGTGCCGATCTCGCAGCGGCCCAGCACCAACACCGCCCAGCAAGGCAGCCGGGAGGTCCTCGGCAACTTCACCGAACTTGCCCTCTGTACCTTGGGTACGGAAAGCTCCGTCACCGACGTCCACCGCACCTTGGGGCATATCGGCGACGGCACCCTCCCCAACAGCAGGGACATTGCCCGCGCCGGGCGCGCCGCCTACCCGGTGGTCTTTACCTCCACTACCGGTGTGGCCGCCCTCCACCGCAGTGGTACCCTCACCCCCAGTTGGGTCCTCACCCGTACCCCCGGTGTGCAACTGGACTGCCAGGTTAGCATGGTGGGCGACCAGCTGGAACTGCGCTGGGACTACCCGGTGGAGTATGTGCACGCGCAGCGCCTCCACCACCTCTTCACCCGCTTTGTGGACCAGGTAACGGCGTTCAGCGCCGACCCTGCCCCCAACGAGCTCGACACCGAGCTGGCCGACCTCGCCCAGCAGCTCGCCACCAGCCAGCCCCCCAGCCCGCAGCAGATTATGGCTGCGGCCCTAGAACACCTGGATACGCATACGGAGGGCATCCAGCACACGCCGTCCCGCACCCCGCTGCCGCAGTATGTGCCGTTGGTGGAACTGTGGCGCAACCGGGTGCAGGATGTGGACGTAGCGCAGGCGCCTCTCACCGCCGATGCCCGCCGGACCGGCACCTGGCTGGCCGACGCGCTCTGTGGTGGTTTCGACGCCACGGACATCATTGGCCACCCGGTACTGAGCCCGCAGGCGCTGCTGGTGCACGACCCGGCGGCCGCCAGCATCGTCACCGATATTGCCCACCTGCTGGCCCAGAAAGCCGAGCAGCTGGGGAGGCCCGTGTCCGTTGTCGAGTTGGGGTCCGGTACGGGGCTGGTCCGCACACTCATCGAGCGGGAGTTGACCCCCACGGGTGCCGCCGGGGCGAGTGTTGACGTGTCCTGGCAGTCCGTGGAGCGGGATGCGCACTGGCGGAAATCCGCCACCACCCACAATGAAATGCCCCTGGAGGCCCTCTCCGATATTCCCGCAGACGTGGTGCTGGCGGTGGGGTCCCTCCACCGCGACCCGCGCCTGGTGCGGGATGTGGCGCAGGTGCCCACCCTGCGGGAGGCGGAAGTTGTGGTGGTGGAGACCACCGAGCTGTCCGATGCTGCCCTGGTGAGTGCCGCCGTCATCGACCCGACGCTGCTGGAATCTGCCGCCACGGTACTGCAGAATGCGGGCCAGTGGTGGATGAACCTGACCACCGCCGGCTGGCAGCCCTACGCCATGTCTACCCCCGCCAGCTACATTTGTGTGCTGCAGGGGAAGCGAGAGGAGGCGACCGCCGCGGAGCTGTGCCCGCTCCACGCGGATACTGCGGCAGGCAGTGGCCTGCCGGAACCGGAGCTGTCGCCGGAGGAACTGGCAGCCGCCCGCACGGTGCTGGAGGCGTGGCACAGTGTGCTACCCGATGCCGCCAGCCTGCAGGTGGAAAACCCGGCAAACCTTTCCGCGGACTTCTTCGCCCTAGGTGGGGATTCGTTAGCGGCCACCCGAGTGCTACAGCAGTTGAAGCAGGCCGGCTACCAGACGTTGCGTCTGGTGGATCTCTTCAATACGCCGGAACTTAGTGAGCTGGCAGTGCTCCTGTCCAAGATGGAGAGGGTGACGGTGGATACGGATGGTGACGGTGCCGCCGACGACTCTCACCCGGCCACGCACCCCCTAACCGGTGTGCAGCAGGCCTACCTAGCCGGCCGGTCCGACGCCCACATTCTGGGCGGCGTGGCCTCCCACTGCTACTACGAGTTCACCACCACCAGCCTCGACCGCACGGCGTTCGCCCAGGCCATCACCACCGTGGTGGATGCGCACGACGAGCTCCGCGCCCTCATTGTGGACGGCCAGGCCACCATCCAACCGGCCACCCCCGCCCACATCCTCACCACCGTGGAGGACCCGCGGGCAGCCACCGAGGCAGAAACCCCCGACCCCACCCAGCAGGTGGGCATGGTGGTGCGCCTGAGCCCCGCCGACGTGCCGGGACCCGTCACCATTTCCATCGGCATGGATAACCTCATCCTGGACGGCGCCAGCATGATGCTGGTGCTGCAGGAAATCGACGCCACCTACCGGGAACTGGCTGCCGGCCAGCCGGCCAGCCTCCCGCAGGAAAGCCTCTCCTTCGGTGCCTATTTGGCTACCCACCAGGAGGCCCTGGATCCCGCCGACATCACCGACCCGGCTGCCGCTCACCGGGTAGCCGAGGCACGCGCCTATTGGAGTAGCGAAGTAGCAACCCTGCCAGCCGCCCCACAGATCGCCGAGCGCGCCCAGGTGGTGGCCATCCGGGAGCCGAAGATCGATCGTGTATCCGCCGATGTGCCGGCCGAACTGTGGGCCGCCGCCCAGCAGGCCGCGAAGCAGTCCCGGGTTACCGCCGCCAGCCTGGTGTTGGCCGCCTACGCAGTGGAGTTGGGGCAGTGGTCGGGAAGCAGTGACTTCACCGTCAACGTCACTCTCTTTGACCGGGATATGTCGGTGCCGGGTGTGAACCGGGTGGTGGGGGACTTCACCTCGCTGACCCCGGTTGCCTGCCGGGTGCTGCCGGGCGACAGTCTCGCAAAGGTGGCGCGTGCCATCCAGCAGACCCTGGCGAGTGTGCGAGACTATGATGCCGCCGGCGCCCTGTGGGTGCAGCGTGAACTCTTGCAGCTGACAGGCGACCCGTATGCCTCCATGCTGCCGGTGGTATTCACCTGCGGCCTGGGTTTGGTGGCGGACGGTGTGTCCACCACCGACTTCAGTTTTGGCACGCTGGGCCGCGTCCGTTCGCAGACTCCACAGACCCTGTTGGACTTGCAGGTGCATGAAGATGTGAAGGGCCTCCACCTGACGGCCGATTACGTTACCCAAGCACTGGACGCGCAGCGGGTGCAGGATGCTATTAGTGCAGTGGCACAGCGTATCTGTGACTGTGCGGAACGTGTGCATGGTGCACAGGCTGCCGCTGATGGTGTTGGTGACGGAGCTGCTGCTGCAGGCGGTGTTGCTGGTGCCGCCGCCTCGATAACCGCCTCCGCCGACCAGCTGGCGACGTCCCCCGCCGCCAACCCGGCGACAGTCCTAGCTGACCAGCCCACCGCGGATACCACCCCTGTCACAGCTGCCTCCGCCGCCGACCTCACCGGCCCGGCCGCAGACCTCTACGCGCAGATCGCCCCCCTCTGGGAGGCCGCCCTGGAGGGTGTCGCTGTCACCCTCGACAGCAACTTCTTTAAAGAGGGTGGGGACTCCCTGCGCGCCACCATGGTGACCCGCCAAGTGCAGGACACCACCGGGCGCGAAGTGGACCTTCGTATCCTCCTCACTAACCCAACGTTGCGTGACTACCTGCAGGCCGTGTCCGCCATGCCGGCCGCAACCGCCACGGAGGTGGGCGAACTGGACGACTACCCCAACTCGCCCGGCTCCCCAGATCGGGCCGGTGCCGGCGTTGTTGTGGGCACCCTGCCACATGGCGGCGACCAGGCCGACTCTTCCCTTGCTGATGCCGACCTTGAAGAAGGAACTCTGTGAACATCCCCGAACTCCTCGACGAGCTCGCCGCTCGCCGCATTGAACTCTGGACAGACAACGGAGCCCTCAAATTCCGTGCCCCCGCTGGTGCCTTCACCGCCGCACTGAAGCAGGCCGTCAGCGCTAATAAACCGGCCATCATCGAGGCGTTGCAGCGTGGCACCATCATCCGCGATGATGCCAACGCCACCGCACCCTTCCCGCTGACAGACGTCCAAGCCAGCTACCTGGTGGGCCGTACCAACGCCTTCGAGCACGGTGGGGTGGGCTGCCACGGCTACACCGAATTTACAGTGGAGGGTGGCTACACGCCCGCGCAGCTCACTGCCGCTTGGGATGCGGTAGTGGCCGCCCACCCGATGATGAAGTGCGAAGTGCATCCGGACGGGTGGCAGCGCTCCAACCCGGCGCTACAGGTGCCGCTGCAGGTGTTTGACCTACGCGAGGAGAGGGACGGGTCCGCCGTTGCCGCCCAGCGTGCCAGCATTGCCGCCACCTACCGTAATAAGGTGTACGACATTACCGCCGGCCAGCCTCTTATCGATGCCGTGGTTACTGTCGGCCCCGCCGACACGGTACTGCATGTGTCTGTGGACCTTCTGCTCACCGATTTCCTCGGTCTGTCCGTCATCTTCGCGGACATGGAGCAGGCGCTCCGCCACCCGGATACCCCGCCGCCAGCACCAAGCCTAACGTTCCGCGACTACCTCCAGTCGGAGAAGTTGGCGATGGAGTCCCCGGCTGGGAAGCGTCGCCGCGAGCGGGACCGGCAGTGGTGGACGGACCGCCTGGATAGTCTGCCCCCGGCCTTTGCGCTGTCGGCGGAAGCCCGCCCGGAGGTGCTGCGCAGCTCCACCATCACGCTGGATGGGCAGGAAATTCCTCACTACTCGCGCCACTCCACCTCGCTCAGCCCGGCGGAGTGGGCGGCCTTCACTGCGCGCGCTCAGCAGCGTGGCCTTACCCCGTCGGCGGTACTGATGGCGGCGCTAGGCCGGGTACTTCGCCGCTACACGGGCTTGGATGCGGGGCTTGTCACCTTGACGGTGTTGGCCCGCCAGCCGTTCGCCCCGGATGTGAACCGCATTGTGGGCGACTTCACCTCCACCGCCCTGTTGCCGCTGGGTAATGACCGTCACCAGAGTTTCGCCGCGAATGCGCAGCAGGTGCAGGTGGACCTCTTCGAGTCGCTGGACCACACAGCGGTTCCGGGTACTGAGGTGGCCCGCATGATTGGCCGCCATACTGGCCAGGACAATTTCTTTACGCCCATTGTTATTACCTCCACGGTGGGGGCTGCCGCGGATACGGAGTCGGAGGTGCTCATTCCGCGTGTGGGGTCTGGTATTTCGCAGACCCCGCAGGTGTTGATGGATGTGCAGCTTTCCCCGCAGGGGGCGGGCATCAGTATCGACTGGGATACCCGCGATGGTGCGTTCTCTGCCAGTGTGCTGGATGCCGCCTACTCCGACTACATTGCCCTGGTGCGGGCGCTGTTGAGCGACGATGCTGCGGTGGCAGAGGCCGCGTGGGAGGGTGACGGGTTAGCTCGGCGCACGATCCCCGCTATTGCGCGGGTGGCTTCGAGCCAGCCTACGACAGGCGTGTTGGGGACGTTGCATGGGCCCATTGTGGAGCAGGCGTTGGCGCACCCGGATGCGGTGGCTGTGGTCGATCCCGCGCTGGTCGATCCGGGGTTGGCGGATTCGGTGCTGGTCGGGTCCATGGCGCAGGAGGGTGACGAGTCCCGGCTGGCGGGGGCCAGCGCGCGGGGAGAGGTAACCTACCGCCAGCTCCTTAACCTTGCCCTGGCCATTGGTGCTACGTTGCGCCCCTTGCAGTCGGGGGAGCCGGTGGCGCTGGCGTTGCCGGCAGGCCGCGACCAGGTGGCCGCCCAGTTGGCGGTTCTCATGGCCGGTGGTGCCTATGTGCCATTGGATACTGCCTGGCCGGAGGCGCGCCGGGCGGGCATTGTGGAGCAGCTGGCCACTCAGGCTGCCGCTGCCGGGATGGACACCCCGCTGGTACTGGATGAGGCGGCTGTGGCTGCGGCCTACCAGCAGGCTGTGGCGTCCTTGCCCGCAGCTGACAGTGCAGATGTGCCTGCTGGTGCGATTGCACCCTCTGGTCTGGCCGCCGTCACCGCACAGGACCTTCCCGCCGACCTCCTCGCTCAGGTGGCCGCAACCGCCGGGGATCCCAGCGAGGTGGCGTACATCATCTTCACCTCCGGCTCTACCGGCACTCCGAAGGGTGTGGTGATCGCCCACGAGCAGGCCCGCACCACCATCGATGCCATTAACGACAATCTGGGCGTTAACGCCCAGGACGCTGTGCTGGCTGTGTCTCGCTACTCCTTCGACCTCGCGGTCTACAACGTCTTCGGCCTGCTGGGTCGGGGTGGGCGCGTGGTGTTCCCCTCCTGTGGCACGTTGGCGGATCCGCTGGCCTGGGTACGGGACATTCGTCTGCACGGCATCACTATCTGGAACTCGGTTCCGGCCCAGTTGCAGCTGGTCACGGACCTGCTGGCGGAAACTCGGGAGCCGCTGGGGTTGTCTGCGAAGCAGAACCCTAATGCTCTGCCCTTGCGTGCAGCGCTGCTCTCCGGTGACTGGATCCCTGTCACCCAGCCGTTGGACATCCAGACTGATGCCCCCGGCCTGCGCTTCTTCGCCATGGGTGGCGCCACCGAAGGGTCCATCTGGTCCAACCTCCACGAGGTGATGGTGGGCGACGAGATCGAGGCCTCTGTGCCCTACGGTCGCGGTCTGCGTAACCAGGGCATGTGGATTCTCAACGCCGACCAGGAGGACTGTGTCCCCGGCCAGATTGGGGAGATCACCATTGGTGGTGACGGGGTGGCCGTCGGCTACTTCGGCGACTCGGACCGTACCGCCGCCGCTTTCTTTACCGAGCCGGATCATGGCGAGCGTGCCTACCGTACCGGCGACCACGGCCGTTACCTCCCCAATGGGGAGATTGAGTTCCTGGGGCGGGTGGATGGCCAGGTGAAGATTCGTGGCCACCGCATCGAGTTAGGGGAGATTGACGCTGCGTTGCGCGGCCAGGAGCAGGTGGATCAGGCGTTCTCGCTGGTGCACCAGGATGTACACTCGGGTGCCTACCAGGTGGCGGCAGTCGTCACCCCCGCCCACGACCCGGAGCTGGCCGCTCAGCGGGAGGCGGTGTTCGCGCAGCAGTGCGCGGAGATGACGGCGACAGCTGATGAGTTCCGGGCGACGGTGGAGGAGAGGGCACTGCGCAGCCTCTCCGCTACCCTGGACATGATTGCGTTGCGGGCGATGGCCGGCGAGGTGGAGTTGGCGTTGCAGACTCAGTCTGTGTCGGAGCTCCAGCAGGATGACCGGCTGGATCGCTGGTATCGGACGTTGGTGGAGCGCGGCTGGCAGCCCACCGGTGCCGCCACCACACCGGCTCCGGCCGCCAGCGTATCGGCAGCCGTCACCACCCCCGAACCGGCCATTACCCTGGCCGACGCCTCCCCGCTGGGAGACCCTGCCGTCACCACCGAGGAACTCTGGCGGCACGTGGATGAGTTGGAGGAGCGCACCCACTATGGTGCCGGCATGCTGCAGTTTGTTCGTACCTGCACCGACAACATTCACCGACTGTGCACCGGGGAGCTAGACGCCAAGGCTGTTCTGTTCCCGGAGGGCAATATGGATGTGGCCCGCGCGGTGTACGCCGAGAATCTTTCCAGCCGCTACCTCAATACGGTGCTGGTGGCGGGGGTGAAGGCCCGCGTCCGGCAGGTTGTGGAGAACCCGGAGCTGCGCCCGCTGCGCATTATGGAAGCGGGAGCCGGCGTGGGTGCGTCCACTGCCTCCATTGTGGAGTGGCTACGGTCCGTGGACGCGTTTACCCCGGACGAGAATGGTGTTCCCACGGTGGAGTACATTTTCTCGGATCTCACCACGTTCTTCCTCGATACGGCTCGTGAGCTGTGGCCGGAGTTGCAGTATCAGATCTTTGACATCAACCGCCCGCATACGGAACAGGGCATTGCGGATGCGTCCATCGACCTGCTTATTGGGGTCAACGTGTTCCACAACTGCCCGAATATGGTGCAGTTGTTGACGAACCTGCACGGCATGTTGGCGCCGGGCGGGCAGTTGGCGGCGACGGAGTCCACGGTGCCTAGCCCGGTGTTGATGTCCACGGTGGAGTTCCAGGAAGGCTTGTCTTCCAGTGCTTTTACGGATGTGCGTGGGGAGACGAAGACGGCGTTTATGACGTTGGTGCAGTGGCAGGAGGCCATCGCCAACTCGCCGTTCCACACCGTGAAACATTGGCCGGCGCGGGGTGACATCATGGAACTCGGCAACAACCACGTTCTGTGGATGCGCCGCACCGACACCCTCGACACCCGTCACCTCACTGCCGAGCCGCTCATCGACGCCTGCCGGGAACTCCTCCCCAGCTACATGGTGCCCGCCACCATCGTCATCACCGACAGCATCCCCCTCACCGATAACGGCAAAGTCGACCGCAAGGCACTGGCCGCACTCTGCACCAGCTATGTGCACCAGCAGCATAGTGGTGACGTCGGGGTGGCCGCTGAGCTCAACCCCACGGAGGAGGCCATCGCCGCCGTTTGGCACGACGTACTGTCCCTCGACCCGGACATGCACCTCAGCCCCGCCAATGACTTCTTCTCCTTGGGCGGTGACTCGCTACTGTTGGCCCGCTGCGTGGGCCGCATGCGCAGTGAGGTGCCCGGCGGTGATGCGATCAGCTGGGATGACCTGCTCCGTGAAGTGGTGGCCGACCCCACCATTGGTGCAGTAGCCACCGTCATCACCACCGCCAACGCGGGTGATGAGTCCGCTACGGCAGAGGCGGCTACTGTGGGTTCGCATGGCGCTGCTACCGACCCAGCTGTGGCCGGTTCGCGGAGCGCTGCTGGCACTCGCGCTGTTAGCGGCTCTGCTGGTGGCGCCGCGGTTGACTCCCGTGCCGGTACCGGCACCCCTGCCGGTGCACCACCGGCCGTCACCCCCGATGGGCACGGTTTCCTCTCCGTACGGGACCTCCCCGAACCCAAGGGCAACTGCTGGAGTGTGGTCATGGAGGGCACCGGCAACTACGCCGGCACCGACCCCTCCGAGGAGGCCATCCTCTTCGTTCACGACGGCACCGGCAATCTCACCCCTTACGAGACGCTCTTCGCCCAGCTGGCCAAGCAGCCGAACCGCCCCCCGGTTATCGGTATCCAGCGGCAACCCAACGACTCCTATCTACAGGTGGCCCCGCAGCAGCTCTTTGCGCTGCTCGCCCACCGCTACACTCGCAACCTGCTGGACACTCTGCGCCCCACCAAGCTACATGTGGTGGGCTACTGCATGGGTGGGCTGATCTGCGCCACCATGGTGCCGGAGTTGGCGATGGCGGGCGTGGAGATTGCCCACTATGCGGCCATCTCCGCCTACCGGATGCCATTCATGGTGACAGACCCAATTCTGTTGGACTTCTCCCTGGCCCGCATTCTAGGTATCGACCCGCGGGATATGGGCCTCTGCTTCGATGAGGCCTCCTTGGGGGAGGCATTGCGCACCGTCCGCGCCACCTATGGCCGCACCCTTCCCGAGGGCTGCATCTATGAGGCCGGCGACACGTCCGTGAAGCAAGCCTGGGATAACGCCCCGGCTACCCACACCGAGCGCATCCAGTTGCTCTCCGATAAGCACCCGGAGCGGGGTGGCGTGGAGCTTATTGAGCAGGTGTCGGAGGTGTTCCACCACAGTTTGCAGGCGGTGGGCGCCTGGGAGGGCTTGCCCTACCTAGGGGATGTGCACTTCCTGCGAAACACCGGCGATATTGATTTCCTCCCCACGCTGGGCGACGACATGGAGAGTTTCTGGGAGGAGTACTGCCTGGGCAACCTGCGCGTGACCTCCATTCCGGGCACCCACTTCACCTGCATGGAAGGCGAAAACGCCCCCGGCGTCGCCGACCTGCTCGCTGAAATGTATGACCCGCAGGTGGCTGCCCGCCTGGCCGCTGAACGCGCCGCCGCGGCCGACGAGGCTGCTCCCGCCGCCGCCCGCACCGCTCGCGCCACCGCGGAAGGAGACGCCCAGTAATGTCTCCCGTTATTGCCTGGAACGGCTCCACCGGCACTGTGGGTCGCACCGCCCTCCGCTATTTTCTCCGTCGGTGGGATGACGAGTCTCCGGCAGGTACTGCGCAGACAGTGTCGCTGGAACTGCGTCTCACCGGCCGCTCTACAGAGCGCCTGGAGGCTGTGGCCGCCGAAGTCAGTGCCGCCTACCCACAGCACAAAGTGCGGGTGTGTGCCGGCTGTGATGCTGAACAGGACCCTGCCGACTGGCCGGGCGCGCCGTTGACGGGGGCGGACCTGCTGGTGAACACGGCTGGGCCAGGCTATGTGGTGACGCCCCGTTTGGCCCGCTACTGCCTCACCCACAATATTGCCTACGCGGACCCCTCAGGTGACCACAGCATGGTCGCCGAGATTATGGCCACCTCTGACCTGCCCGCAACCTATCCGCACTCCGGGCAGGCGTCAGTACCCGTGGGGGAGACCCCAACTGCGCCCGCCGGCCAGCCCGCCGACGTCCCCGCCGTCACTGTCCCCCTCATCCTTGGTGCCGGCATCCAACCTGGTCTGTCCGGTATTCTGGTGCGCCTGCTGGCGCGCGCTGCCGGCCCCGGCGCCACGGTGGAGCTCTACTCGGGTGGTGCCCAACCCACCACCGAAGCGGCCCTCCACGAGTTTGTGGACTCGGTAAATTCCGGCATGTTGTGGGCGGGCAAAGAGTGGGTGGATGGCCAGCTTCGCGCCTCCTGCCTCCCCGAAAGTTACCTGGCGCAGGTGGCTGCCACGTTCTCCCCCACGGCGGTGGCCCACGCCCACTGCGACCGGGAGGTGGCGGCTGCTGCGGCTGCCGCGCAGGCCCATAGTGTGCGCTGGCATAACGTCAGCGATGCCCCTAAGACCACGCTGGAAATCCAGAAGATGATCGCCGGCGACGCCACGGTGGAACAGGTGATGGAGGCCGCCCGCATGGACGACTTCGGCCGCCGCCACTACTTCCGAATGGAAGGGACCGCCGTTTCCGCAGGACTGTCTGATGCCCCTTTGAGGGAGTTCCACACCCCGCTGGGAGAGTCCATGGCGGACACGATGAACAGCTCGGATCCCGTGAACAGCTCGGACCCAGTGAACAGGGCAGACCCGTCGGAGATGTGGCATGCCACCTTAGAATGCGTGGATTCGTTCTTGGTGACGGCCTCGGTGACGGCCATTGCCGCCCTGTATGCGCTGCGTCGGGCATGCCCCAGTGTGGGTGCCGCGCAGCCATCCTTGAACTCGGGTGTCGGGGGTTGCCCTGCCACGGATCGCAATACGGCAGGCGCCCCCGACCCCGTTTCCCCTCACGGCGCCGGCACTCCCACCACTGCCGCCACCCCCGTCGTTCCCGCCGGCGTGTGTCTACCGGTGGACCTTCCCGATACCGACTACTGGTGGGAGGACATCATGAAGGACCCCGCCACCGTCACCACCTCCCTCCGACAGGGTGACACCGCCCTCGACGACGAAGAAGGAGAGCTTTAATGACCACCTCCCCCCGCCCCCACCGCCCCCGCGCACTGGTCGTCGGCAGCACCTTCGGCCTGCACTACTCCCGCGGTCTTGCTCACCCCGACAGTCCCGTCGAGTTGGCCGGCATTGTGGCCCGCGGCTCGGACCGCTCCCGCGCCCTGGCGGACAGGTTCGGCGTCCCCTTCTACCCGCTACCGGATCTCACGGAGCCCGTCACCTCCCTGTCTGCGGCGGGCCTGCCGGAGGTGGAGCTGGCCTGTGTGGTGGTCCGTTCTGCGGTAACCGGTGGACCTGGCGACGACATCACCCGCTTCTTCCTGCAGTCCGGCACATCGGTGCTGCAGGAGCACCCTGTGCACCCCAGCTCCATTGTGCAACACCTTCATACCGCCCGTGCTGCCACCCCCAGCCAGGTGGTGGCAGCCACGGGTGTAGCACACCCTGTCTATGCGGTGAACCCGTTTTACCCCACCCTGCCGACGGTGCAGAACCTGGTGCGGTGTGTGTCCACGCTACGCAAGCAGTCCCGCATTATGGCAGTAGAAGTACGCGGATCCATCCACATTTTCTATGCCATCCTGGCGATTCTGGCGGATATGCTGCCGGGCTTGCCACGGCTCATTCTGCAGCGGGAAAACATTGCCCAGCAGGGTGTGAATAAGCAGGTCTATAACCTCACTCTGGATTGGGACGGCACCCCAGTGGACATTCGCCTCTACAACCGGATGGCGCCTCTGGACCCCGATAACCATTCCCAGCCGCTCTTCGGGTGTGTGGTGGAGTGCGAGGATGGGGAGTTGATCTTCGACCATATGCATGGCCCAGTGCGGTGGATGCCCCGCAGCCACTACGCCAATGGCACGTTCACTCATTCGGCCGATGTGTCTGCCAGCATGTTGGTGGGAGATGACGAGTTCACGGATGCGGGCGCGGGTCCGTTCCGGGAGTTTACTGGCCGGGAGCTGTTGGAGGAGTTGTGGCCGCGCGGTGTGATGAACCGGGTGGGTGCGGTGGCTGCGGCAACCTGCCAGCAGGAGGTGTTTGGACAGCGGGATCTGGCGTTGACGAAGCTGTGGCAGGAGGTGGCGGCGGAGATACCGCGCCCGGTGACGATTGATTCGGTACCGCCTCGGCAGATTGTATGGTGATGGGTCCGATGGCTGGAGCGCTCTCTGAACTCTTCACCCCCGCTGTTGGCTCGGTCGCTGACTCGGCGGCTGGAGTGCCGACCTTTGTTTTTCCGCATGCTGGCGGCAGCCCCCGCTTTTTCCACATGTGGGGCAGCCACTGGCAGTGGGGCCCGGTGTGGGGTGTCACCTACCCAGGCCGGGATGCGCGGCTCACCGAGCCGATGCCCGCCCATGTGCAGGCCCTCGCCGCGCAGGTCGGTGAAGAGTTGGCTGTGCATTTGCGCCGTCATCCTCTTCCCACCGTCCGCTTTTTCGGCCATTCGTTGGGTGCCGTGGTGGCCTATGAGACCGCTATCTGGTTGCTGGCTCACCGCCTGCAGTGGGATCCGGCCCGCACGACCGTTATTCAGCTGGTGGTGAGTGGGCATAATGCCCCCCACATTTCCTACCCGCCGGACTATGTGCAGGTACATAACAAGCCGACGGAAAAGCTGGTGGAGGAGATGGTGCGGGTGGATCCGCGCAATGCGGAGATTTTTGCCATTCCGGAGCTGGCGGCGTTGCTCATTCCGGCTATTCGGGAGGATTACCGGCTGGCGGAGACGTACCGGTCGTCGCAGACGAGTTTGTTTGTGGATGAAATCGTGGTGGTAGCAGGGGAGGAGGACCCGGATTGCTTCCTGGAGGGGTTGGAGGGGTGGAAGTCTTACTGTCGGAAGTGGGGTGGTGTGCATCTTCAGCCGGGTGGGCATTTCTATTTGGCGGAGTATCCGGAGTCAGTGCCAGGGCTTTTGGCGCGGTTGACGGGTGGCCAGGGGCGAGGAGTACACTGAACTCAGTTTAGGTATACCTAAGTATGGTTATTTTTGCATACATTCGGTTGGACGTGAGGCTCCCCGAGAAGCCGCCTCCACCCCGTATAGAGGCTCACAAACTACATGAACGAAAAAACCAAGGCTCCCACCGGTAGTTCACTCACGAGGCTGCTCCGCCCCGTGTCTGCACATACCGCCATAGCACTTGTCTTTGAAGTGATCGGCGCCGCCGCGTCCGTCCTCCCCTTTATCGCCCTCACTCAGATCGCCCACGAACTCGTCGACGCCTACCAACACGGCGTCGCCCCCAACACCGACGCCACCTGGGACGGCGTATTCCTCCTTCTCATCGGCATTGGCATCCAACTGGGCTTCACCTCCCTCGCCCTCCTCATCACCCACTTCGCCGATGTTCGCCTACAGGCACACCTCCGCCTCACCCTCGCCGACAAGATGGGCCGCCTGCCCCTCGGCTGGTTCGACAACAATAGCTCCGGCCGCGTGCGCCACCTCATCGCCAACGACGTTGACGCCCTCCACCAGCTGGTCGCCCACTCCGTCGTCGAAACTGTCAGCGCCGTCATCACCCCGCTGGTCGGTCTCATCTACTGCTTCTACCTGGACTGGCGCCTCGGCCTCATTGCCCTCGTTCCCATCCTCGCCTACTTCGTCACCTACAGCGTGCTCACCATCAAGTGCGAGCGGGACATGATGGACCAGATCGCCGCCGGCCTCGCCGTCATCTCCGCCGCTATCGTCGACTACGTCAACGGCGTGTCGGTGCTGAAGATCTTCAACCAAACCGGCACCGGCTTCTCCCGCTTCAAGGAGGCCTCCGAAGCCTTCACCAAGCGCTTCCGGGAACTCGTCAACCCAGCCATGCGCGCCCAGTCCATCGCCGTCAGCTTCATGCTGCTGCCCACCTCCGCCCTCATCACTCTGGGCTTCGGCGTGTGGTTTGTGCAGGAAGGCTGGACCACCCCCATTAACCTCCTCGTCGTCACCATTATTGCGATGACGATCCCCAGCACCGTCTACACCGTGGCCATCTCCAATACCGCGATGAAGGACGCCGTCGCCGCCGCCGGACGTATCACCGACCTCCTCGACGAGCCCGAACTCCCCGAACCAGAGCCGGCCACCGCCCAGGTGCCCACCCGCAAGGATGTGGAGTTCGACCATGTGACCTTCAGCTACCGGGAAGGCAAGGACGTCATTAACGACGTCAGCTTCACCCTTCCCGCCGGCTCCATCACCGCCCTGGTGGGCCCCTCGGGGGCCGGTAAGTCCACCCTCGGCACGCTACTGCCGCGGTTCCGCGACGTCACCGGCGGTGCCATCCGCATCGGTGGCGTGGACCTGCGTAACATGACCACCGACACCCTCTACCACACCGTCGGCATCGTCTTGCAGGATGTGCAGATGCTGAAGATCAGCGTCCGCGACAACATCCGGCTGGCCTGCCCCGCCGCCACCGACGAGCAGGTGATTGACGCCGCCAAGGTGGCCCGCATCCACAGCCGCATCATGGAGTTTGAGGACGGCTACGACACCATTGTGGGTGTTGACGCTCTCCTCTCTGGTGGCGAAGCCCAGCGCATCTCTATCGCTCGCACCCTCCTATCCAATACCCCCATCCTGGTCCTCGACGAGGCCACTTCTGCCACCGACCCCGAGTCGGAGGCAGAAATTCAGCAAGCGCTCAGCCGCCTGGTGGCCGGCCGCACCGTCCTCGTCATCGCCCACCGCCTCTCTACCATTGCCCAAGTCGACAACATCATCGTGCTCGACCACGGCAGCATCGTGGAAAGCGGCACACATGACGAGCTCCGCGCCCAGGGCGGCATGTACGCCCATATGTGGGACACCCTCCACAGTGCCGAAAGCGACACCCTGCTCGCACAGGACACCAGCACCCCGCACGCTGCCACCACCATGCAGCACACTACGCAGGAGGCACAGGCATGATCCGCGAACTCATCGATATTGGCGGCACCAGCTCAGCAGACAAAGACTTCGCCCGCCCCTTCCATATCTTCCTCGCCCTCGCCATCCTCAACGGCGTCTGCCAAGGCGCCGCCCTTGGCACCATGGTGCCCGTCCTCATGAGCGTGCTGCAGGGAGATATGCACCAGGCCCATATCTGGCTCTGTGTTTTTGCCGCCGCCACCCTGGTATCCATTATCGTCAGTGTGGTGGCCAACGGCCGCGCCTTCGACAGCAGCATGATCATCATCGAGTCCATGCACCGGCGCCTTGGCCAGAAACTTATCAACCTCCCCCTCGGCTGGTTCAACGCCGATGCCACCGGCCGTGCCTCCCACCTGGCTGTCAAAGGAACCATGTTTGTGGCCTCCGCCGCCATGGACGTCCTCGTCCCCTACATCGGCAATATCGTCAGCCCCCTCACCCTCATCATCGTCAGCCTCATCTTCGACTGGCGGCTGGGGCTCTGTCTGCTGGTCGGTGCGCCCCTCATCTACGGGTCCGCCAAGCTGGCTATGTGGCTCAACAACAGAGCGGACGTGCATGTGCACTCCGCCCAGATCAACACCGACACCCGCCTGCTGGAATTTGGCCGTGCCCAGGTGTCCTTGCGGGCTGCCGGCCTCACCGGCTCCGACTACCAGCCCCTCGCCGAGGCCATTGAGCGCCAACGCAAGGCTGGCCGTGGCGCCCTGTGGGCCTCCGTTATCTCCATGATCTTGCAAAACATTGTGGTGCAGCTCCTCTTCGCCGCCGTCGTCTCTCTGGCCGTCTACCTGGCCATGGGGGGAACGGACCCGGTACTCATGCTGGCCCTCATTGGCCTCCTCACCCAGTTCGTAAAGCCGCTGCAGGTTATCGCCGAAGTCGGCACAACCCTCCGCACCACCGACCATGAGCTCGAGGACATCACCGAGATCCTCAACCTGGATCCCATGCCGGAGCCTGACCCCGAGGCTGCCACAGCCCTGCCGGCCGCCCCCGCCGACTACGACATTGCCGTCCAGGATGTGCATTTCCGCTACCGCCCGGACCTACCCGAGATCCTCCGCGGCGCCTCCTTCCAGCTGCCTGCCGGTTCCATGACCGCCCTGGTCGGCGCCTCCGGCTCAGGAAAAACCACCATCACCCGCCTCATCGCCCGCTTCTGGGACGTCACCTCCGGCTCCATCACCATCGATGGGAAGGACATCCGCAGCTACACCACCGCGGATCTCATGAGCATGCTGTCCCTGGTCTTCCAGGACATCTACCTCTTTGACGACACCCTGGAGGCTAACATCGCCTACGGCAACCCGCAGGCCAGTGCCGCCGATATTCGTGCTGCCGCGGAGCGTGCCGGGGTCACTGAGATCGCCCAGCGTCTCCCCGACGGTTGGGAATCCCGGGTGGGTGAAGGCGGCCGCCTGCTGTCCGGTGGTGAACGTCAGCGTGTCAGTATTGCCCGGGCTCTCCTCAAGCAGGCCCCCATCGTCCTGTTCGACGAAGCAACTGCATCCCTGGATGCCAGCATGGAAAAAACCGTGCAGGAGTCCATCGCCGAACTGGCGCAAACGTCCACCGTTCTGGTCATTGCGCACCAGCTGAGCACCGTACAGAACGCCGACAACATTGTTGTGCTGGATGACGGTGTGGTGGCCGAACAAGGCACCCACAGCCAGTTGATAGCGCTGGGTGGCCGCTATTCGGAATTCTGGCGGCGTCGCGATGCCGCCCACGGCTGGGTGCTCACCACCTCTTCCGTAACCGGTTTCGACGCATCCGCAGAACGGTCCGCGTCGTTAACTACCTAACTGTCCCACCAACTATGCCCGTAAGGATACTAAGTAAGGAGTTCCTATGTCTCTCATAACCCGTTCCCGCGCAGCTACTGCAGCCGTTGCTGCTGCTACTGTGCTGTCCCTCGCTGTTGCTCCCGCAGCGAGCGCTGCTCCCTTCATGGTGAAGGGTAATAATCCTTCACTGGCGGATTGGACTGCACAGATGAAGTACCTGCTGAACCCGAAGACTCCGGATTCAGCGTTGGCCATCAACCTCGAGTCCGGTAAAGATGGTGTCCCTGCCGCTAAGTTTTTCCGCGCTATGGGCAATCGCAATGCTAACTGGAAGTGGGAGTTCCAAGGCCCCACGAAGACTACTGGCAATATCTCTACTGCCATGTTCCACCAGGGCGCACCTGGTTACCCTACCGTTACCAAGCCCGCTAAGTGGAAGAAGATCAACGGCAATTGGCGTATCTCCAACGAAACGTTGTGCCACTACATTGGTGCCTACAACATTGGTAAGAACACCATGTTCTGCAACTAACATCCGGACATAATATTTCCGCAAGGTTCCCCACGGCATGATTAAGCTTGTACATCTCAGTAAGCGATACACCACCACATCGAAGGATAAGGATAATTCTCAAAGAGTTGCCCTGCAGTCGATAAACACTGAGTTTAAAGATGGGGAGGTGTCCTACCTCTTGGGGCCCAATGGAGCCGGAAAGTCCACTCTTATCCGGCTCATTGCGGGGTTGTCTGCTCCTTCTGAAGGAGCTGTTTATATTGATGGCCTTGCTCCGGGGAGTACGGCCAACCCTCTCACGTCATTGGGTGTCATGGTGGATGCGCAGGCTTTCTATCCGCATCACACAGCCCGCCAGCACCTCCAGTGGGTGGCTTGGGCTGGTGGTATCTCGAAGAAACGAGTACCGGAGGTTCTTGACCTTGTTGGTCTCGATTCTGTGGCAGATCGCCGCATCAGCAGTTTTAGTCTCGGCATGCGGCAACGTCTCTCGATTGGAACGACACTTTTGGGAGACCCCCAGAATATCGTGCTAGACGAACCACTTAATGGCTTGGATGTGGATGGCATCATTTGGGCGCGGAAACTGTTTCGCGGTTTCGCCGCCGAAGGTCGCTGTGTCGTAGTGTCAACCCACCTACTCCCAGAGGTGGCTCGTACCGCCGACCACGTCATTGTGATGGGTCGTGGGGAAGTCTTTGCGGATACTACTCTTCATGGTCTCATCGATGATGTTGATCCGGCAGTCGCAAGCGATGACGCTGGCCGTCTAGAGGCCCGTTTCGTCGAATTGACCTCTGCCGCAGTTGAATTCACCTCGGGAGGTGGAGTTCATGCGTAAGGACGTAGTAATGGACAAGAATACTGCCCCAGATGCTAGCCAGCCGACTGCCTCTCGCAAAACGGTTGTGGGGACTTGCCTCAGCACATACTTCACACTGCTTGGCCGGGCTATCACCACCGAGTACGCGAAGCTGCGCTACCTTGCCTCCACCTATATTGTGGTGGCCTGCGCACTTATCTTCCCTATCATCATCACCTGCGTTGTTTCTTTTTTGCAGAATATAGCTAGCGCGTTGGGTGTGATGGAACAGCCAGTGGAAAGCATTCTCTATTGGACCCGAGTGCTCGGCATTACCGTCTTCATGGTGTGGGGTATTAACCACGTCACCGCCGACGTAAAGTATGGCACTTTCGACACCACATACCTGGCAGTACCTCGCTGGTCGGTGGTGCTACTAGCCAAGTGGATCAGCGTCGGTTCGATAGCTGGTTTGGGTACTCTCCTGGTGCAACCCCTGTTGCTGTGGAGTCAGAAGATGATCTTCCCCGCCATCACCCAGAACTGGGAGTTCAGCGATCACACCACCATCACCTTCTTGTGGGCCCAGCCGGTACTAGCGTTCTTGTCGGTAGGTGTGTCTGTAGGCCTAGGCGCACTGTTCCGTTCCGCCGCTCCTGCCATCAGTTTGCTGCTGGTGTGGGAGTTTGTGGGCGAGGCGGTAGTGTCTGCTACCCCGAAGAGCGCGCTCGCCTACCCGGCTATGCCGTTCTATAACGCCGCCCTCTTTGTAGGCCAGGAGCAGCAGGTGCCGCCGCTGTGGAGCCCCGGCTGGAGTGGCGTCTACTGGCTGGTGTTGGCCATTGTGCTGGTGGCGTTGGGCGTGTGGCGCCTGCGTGCCCGTCAACGCACGATCTAACGTCACGCGAATAACCGGTAAATTCCCTTGAAAAGAGGGCCCTGAACTGCGCGGGGCCCTCTTTTCGGCATTACGATACATAGTGTCTAACTAGATCGTTTCTGAGGTATACGACTATGGCTATTCGCCCCTTTAAGCGCGTTGCCGTCACTGCAGCCACCGCACTCAGCATGACCGCGTTGCTGGCTGGCACCGCACAGGCAGTTCCTGTTGTTCAACAGCCTGAATTTGTCACCTATATTGTCAAGCAAGATGGCACAACAGTGAAGACTGCCAACCCGCGTGCCGCCTACACCCAGCCTGCACAGGAACTCTCCGGTCCCGCTAAGGGCGTGGTGATGATGGCAGGCAAACAGACCAAGCCTGCTGATCCCAAGCTGTTCAAGAAACTGGCCGGCTATAACCCCTTCCAGGTTCTGCCGGTGGAGGGTGACGGCCCCGATGCAGACGAACTCGACTACTCGCAGGGTTACAGTGCCGATAAGCTGTTCACCCTCTACCATTCGGATATCCCCCAGAACATCAGCTACACGGACGTCATTTCCGGCTATGATGCCTTCATGGCGAAACCGGCTGTGAAGAAAGCCAATGACGAGCTCGTCATTGCCACTAACAATAATGCCAGCCTGGTGCAGATTCGCCGCGCTATTGAGGACTCCGATGACGAGAATCTGGCCACCATGTCAGATGCGCTGGGCAGTAACCTGGGGAAGATCTACCGCGACCTCTACAACGAGGGTAAGTTGGTGAAGCTCCAGCAGCTGGTGGGCGGTAATATGTCTCGCGCTTTCAACTTCTCTAATGCCACCGCATTGGAGAAGGTGGCCTACCGTAATCCGCGTCCCTTCGCTGTCTACCCGGAGCGCATCAAGTACTACTACGAGGATAAGGACGACGCGAAAACGGACGACGGCTATAAAGGCCTCATATGGTCGTACCCGTCCGGCCACACTAACCGGGCCTACATCAAGGCTATTGTGTTGTCTGCCGTGTTTCCCGAGTTCGCCGCTCAATTGCTCTCGCGTGGTTCCGAGGTGGGTTATAACCGGTTGGTGATGGGTGTGCATTACCCGCTGGATACGGTGGCTGGCCGTATGACTGCTTCCGCCTCCATGGCATGGCACTTCTCCGATGAGCGTTTCTTCCCGCTCATCATGGAGGCTGCTCGCGATACCCGTTCCCGTGTGGAAAAGGCCTGTGGTACCACCATTATGAAGTGCTGGGCGAAGGGCACCCCGTATCTGTCCGAGGCGGAGTCCATCCGTGTTTATACCGTCCGTATGAATTACAACCTGCCACGTGTGGGTAAGAAGGGTCTCCCGATGGAGATTCCGTCTACCGCAAGTTCTCTGCTGCGTGTGAAGTTCCCCCAGTTGACGAAGGCGCAGCGTGATCGTATCCTGTTGCTCTCCGCCATGGATTCCGGCTACCCGCTGGATTTGGGTGGTAAGGCTGGCTACTGGCAGCGTGTCAACCTGGCTGAGGCTATGTCTGCTCATGTGAAGATGCTGGGTAATGGTGCTATCCAAGTGAGTTTCCTCGCCTAAGTGCGTGCGCCGCGGACGCTGCCACCAGCGCCGCGTACTCACTCCAGAGAAACCATAGAAAACCATAGACATGTGGGGCGCCCCAACCGGGGCGCCCCACATGTACTGTCTGGAGTTGTTATGTTGTGGCCCTTGCGGGTGGGGAGTGAGTGGTTATTCTTCCCATCCGTAGGTGCGTTCGACGGCCTTGTTCCATTCAGAGAAGAGGCGGTCGCGTTCGGCGGACTCCATATCGGGATCCCAGCGCTTGTCCTCGTTCCAGTTGGCTTTCAGTTCGTCGACGTTCTCCCAGTAACCGACGTGCAGGCCGGCGGCGTAGGCGGCACCCAGGGCGGTGGTTTCAGCCACCTGTGGGCGGATGACGGGGACGTCTAGCAGGTCTGCCTGGAACTGCATGAGGGGCTTGGACTTCACCATGCCGCCGTCGACCTTGAGTTCGGTGAGTTTAACACCGGAGTCAGCAACCATGGCGTCCACCAGTTCACGAGTCTGGTAGGCGGTGGCTTCCAGGACGGAGCGAGCGATGTGGCCACGGTTGGCGTAGCGGGTGAGGCCGACGATGACTCCGCGGGCATCGTCGCGCCAGCGGGGTGCGAGTAGGCCGGAGAAGGCGGGGACGAAGTAGACGCCGCCGTTGTCCGCAACGGTTTCGGCTAGCCTGTCGCAGGAGGCGGCGTTGGGGATCATCTTTAGGTTGTCGCGCAGCCACTGGACTAGGGAGCCTCCCATGGCGACCGAACCTTCCAGGGCGTATACGGGCTTGTCGTCACCAATCTGGTAGCAGACGGTGGTGATGAGTCCATGCTCGGAAAACTTGGGTTCAGTACCGGTGTTCATGAGGAGGAACAGGCCGGTGCCGTAGGTGTTTTTGGCTTCGCCGGGTTGGAAGCAGAGCTGGCCAAAGGTGGCTGCCTGCTGGTCACCGAGGATGCCGGTGATGGGGACGTCTGCCAGGTTGGAGCGTCCGCGTACTTTGCCGAAGTCGCCGGATGAGGGGCGAATTTCGGGGAGCATGGACATGGGGATGCCCATGGCGTCGCAGAGTTCCTCGTCCCATTGCATGGTGGTGATGTCCATGAGGAGGGTGCGGGAGGCGTTGGTGACGTCGGTGGCGTGAACGGTGGCGTCGTCACCTTCGGGGTTGGCACCACCGG
Source organism: Lawsonella clevelandensis (assembly GCF_001293125.1). Lineage (NCBI taxonomy): Bacteria > Bacillati > Actinomycetota > Actinomycetes > Mycobacteriales > Lawsonellaceae > Lawsonella > Lawsonella clevelandensis. Next base: position 883,415 of record NZ_CP009312.1, on the reverse strand, counting down.
TGAGGTGCCATAGCAGCCAGGTATCGGGGGTACCGAAGAGGAGGTCACCGTTTTCGGCTTTTTCACGGGCGCCGTCAACGTTATCGAGGATCCACTTGATCTTGGGCCCGGAGGAGTAGGAGCTCAGCGGCAGGCCAGTCTTTTTCTGATACTTGTAGATGCCGTCATCGCCGGCGAGCTGGCGGCAGATGCCGGCGGTGCGGGTGTCTTGCCAGACGATGCCGTTGTAGACGGGTTCACCAGTGTTCTTGTCCCACACGATGGTGGTTTCACGCTGGTTGGTGATGCCGAGGGCGACGAGGTCGGAGGGGGCGAGGTCGGCATCGGCGAGGGCTTCACCGATGACGCGTCGGACGCAGTCCCAGATCTCTATGGGGTTGTGTTCCACCCAGCCTTTTTGGGGGAAGATCTGCTCGAATTCCATCTGGCCAACGGACACGATCTCGCCGTCATGGTCGAAGATGATGCAGCGGGCGGAGGTGGTGCCTTCGTCGATGGCTGCGATGTACTTCTTGTCAGTCACGGGACTTCTCCTAGAGAGAGTTGATAGTTCGGTAGTGCTTAGTCGGAGAGGACCGAACTTAGGCTATGGCGAGGTACACGCCGGCGGCCAAAGCGGCACCGATCAGCGGTCCAACAGTGGGGTGGATGGCGTTGATCCATTCGCCCTTGCCTTTGCCCTTGATGGGAAGGACGAAAGCATACATGAAGCGGGGGCCGAGGTCACGAGCCGGGTTCAGTGAGTAACCAGTGGGGCTACCGAGACTCATACCAATAGAGACAATGATACTTGCCACGGCGGCGTAAGTGAGGGTACCAAGGTTGACCGCATCGTTGTTCCAGAGTGCGACGAGGATGAAGAGCATCAGAACGAAGGTGGCGATGATTTCGGTGACATGGTTCCACAGCATGCTGTGGACGGCAGGCCGGGTGTGGAAGACGTTGCCGATGGTGGCGTTGGCGCCGGATTCAGTGCCGTCCTCGTTGTAGGCGTTAGCGTCGAACTGCTTTTTAAAGGCAGCCCAAGCGAGTAGGGCACCGATCATGCCGCCGAGGAGCTGGCCGAGGATATAGAAGATGAAGGCGCCCCATGGAGTCTTGCCCGCGATGCAGAGGCCAAGAGTGACGGCGGGGTTGATATGTCCACCGGTGGGGTGAGCGATGGAAGCGCCGGCGAAGACAGCAAGACCCCATCCAAAGGTAATGAGGAGCCAGCCGGAGTTTTTAGCAGCGGAGGTACGGAGACTGTTCGCGGCGCAGACGCCGTTACCAAGCAGCAGCAGCACCATGGTGCCGAGGAATTCCCAGCCAAAAATAGCCATGCCGCTGAGTTCTGTTCCGTTGATCATGTACATATAGCTTGGTCCTTGTCAGGAGAGCGAGGGGGAGAATCTGCGCACTCGGAATAGTGCAACGACAGATCTTGTCTTAATCGTATTTTGTTATGTGTAGTGGAGCAGGTTTGTTGCCTCAGACTGTACGTTTGTTGCAGGTATTTCACCGTGATCTGGGCTACATTTCAGGTCCTGGTCATATGGGGTCTCACCTGCTCATGAGGGCAAAAAGGCGCCTCCCCGGGGAGAGCGGGGAGGCGCCTTTTTCATCAGGAAGTCACATGTGTGAAGTAAGTGATTCCGGGTGATGGTGTTACTTCTTGTCGACGTCGTCAACGTAGGCCGGGCGGGCTTCCTCGGCCTGGTTGCGGAGGGCGTCGGCTTCTTCGTCGGTAATGGCCTTCTGGGAGTTGAGCTCGGCGACGACGCGGTCGCGGTAGAGCTCAACTTCCTTCTCCTTGGTGGCATCGTCCCAGCCGAGGACGGGGGCGATGAGGTCGGCGATCTCCTGGGCGGAATCCATGCCGCGATCATCGTATTCGATGGAGATGCGGGTACGGCGGGTGATGACGTCCTCGAGGTGCAGGGCACCTTCCACCGCAGCGGCGTAGACAGCCTCGACGCGGAGGTAGCCTTCGGCGTTGGTGATGGGCTTCTTGAGGGACGCATCGTTCTTGGCGTAGGAGAGCACGTCGAAGATGAGGGAGCCGTAGCGGTTGAGGAGGTGCTCAACCTGATCCTCGGTGATGCCGTACTTGGCGGCGAGGGCGTCGAGCTGGTTGGTCAGGGCCCAGTAGCCGTCAGCACCTATGATGGGGGTTTCTTCGGTGGTGGACTTGGCGACCTGTCCAGGAACGTCCTTGATGGCAGCTTCGACGGCATCCTTGCCGATGACACGGTAGGTGGTGTACTTACCGCCGGCGACGGAGACGAGGCCGGGGCACAGGCGTGCAACTTCATGGTTGCGGGCGAGCTTCTCGGTGTTCTCCTGGCCAGCCTGGGCGACGAGCGGGCGGAGACCGGCGTACACACCGACGATGTCGGCGTAGGTGACGGGTTCCTGGAGGCGCGAGTTGAGCTCTTCCAGGACGTAGTCGATGTCGGTCTTGGTGGCGGCCGGGTGGGCCAGGTCCAGCTTCCAGGAGGTGTCGGTGGTGCCGACAATCCAGTAGTTGCCCCACGGAATCACGAACAGTACGGACTTCTCAGTGACGAAGCACAGGGCGGAGTCGGACTTGATGCGATCCTTGGGGACCACGATGTGGATGCCCTTGGACTGGTGGACGTGGAACTTGGCCTTGGCGCCGGCGAGGTTCTGCATTTCGTCGGTCCACACGCCGGTGGCGTTGATGACGGCAGAGGCCTTCACATTCTGAGTGCGGCCGTCTTCGGTGTCCTTGATGGTGACGCCGACCACGCGGTCGCCTTCCTTGAGGAAGTCGACGACTTGGGTGGAGGTACGGATGACAGCACCGTACTTAGCGGCGGTACGGGTCACCATCATGGTGTGGCGGGCGTCATCTACGAGGGTGTCGTAGTACTGCACACCACCGCAGGTGGCATTGGGCTTGAGAGAAGGGATCTTCTTAAGGATTTTCTTGCGGCTGAAGTGCTTCTGCATCGGAACGGTCTTGGCGCCACCCATACGGTCGTAGAGGGTGAAGCCACAGAACATCATGATGCGCTCGAAGAACGGCGTGGTGAGGGGGTAGATGAACTTCAGCGGTTTAACGAGGTGCGGTGCCAGGGTGTGCATGGAAAGCTCGCGCTCGTGCAGAGATTCAGCAACCAGGCCGAACTGCGGGATCGGGTTCGGCTGCAGGTAGCGCAGGCCACCGTGGAACATCTTAGATGAACGGCTAGAGGAACCGCAGGCGAGGTCGCGAGCCTCGACCATGGCAACCTTCAGGCCACGGGTGGCGGCGTCGAGAGCGGCGCCTGCACCGACGGAACCGCCGCCGATGATGAGAATGTCGAATTGTTCGGAGCCGAGGCGATCCCAGTTGGATTCGCGAAGCTCAAGAGTGAGTTCGGACGGTGCAGACAAGTGAGTCCTCCTGTAGAAAACCTTATGTCCCCGGGAGTCAGGGAGTGGGTACTGCTTTACCGTACATCCTACGCTAGGGGCTGTAAATCAGCGTTTAAGCAGCTTAACTGGTAAATGTGGGCCGCGTTACACAATTTTGTAATCGAACTGCGAAAAAAGGTTTTTCTTAAAGTGGTTTTAGTCACAGTTCTGATTCTGCTTGTCGAAAAGCACCAGTTTTAGGAGGAAGGGTTGTTTGCTAGTTTTCCGCTCATTTTCGCACTACAGTGGGGTAATGGCCTTCGAACCTCTCTACTCCTTCTTCTTCCGGGTGGGACGAATTTTGTCGTCGGTGCTCCGCCACAACATCATCGTCACCGGGCAAGAAAACATCCCCAAAAAGGGTGGCGCGCTGCTGTGTATTAACCACACCGGCTACGTGGACTTTTACTTTTCGGCAATGCCGCTGCTCCGTGCTAAGCGCTATCCGCGCTATATGGCGAAGCAGGAGATTTTCGAAAATTCAGTCGCAGGCCCCCTCATGCGCAGGCTCGGCCACATTCCGGTGGACCGCATTGCCGGCCGCGAGTCCATGGACACTGCCGTCGACCAGCTGAAGAAGGGCGAGCTGGTGGCCATCTTCCCCGAAGGCACCATGTCCAACTCCTTCGAAATTAAAGACATGAAGACGGGTGCCGTGCGCATGGCGCAGGGTGCTGGCGTCAAAATCTATCCCACTATTGTGTGGGGCTCCCACCGTGTCTACCGCCGCGACATCAAGCCCAACCTGGAGCGCGGCATCCCCATCATGATCCACTTCTGCGAACCAATGGACGTAGCCGGTGGGGATCCAGAGGAGCTCACCAAGCAGCTGCGTAGTATCATGCAAAAAAACTTGGAAGAGGTGCAGCAGCGCTACATAGAGCAGTTCGGCCCCTTTGAAGAGAATCTGCCATGGCTGCCCGCTCGTCTGGGAGGCAGTGCCCCCACTCTGGAGGAGGCCCAGGCTGCCGATGACAAGATAGATGAGGACCGCGAGCGCGCCAACGCCATGATGCGTCACTCCTACAAGGCGGCGAAGGAAGTCCACACCGTCATCCTCCACACCTCCGACGCCACCGTCGACGAGGCCGCCCCGGAGGCGAAACTCTCCCGTCTCACCAGCATGCGGGCCGCCGCTGAGAAGCTCAATCGAGCTGCCGAGGAGCTGGTGGAGGCGGCGAAGGTGCCGGATGGCGAGGTCGCGAAGCGTAAGGCTGGAGCTGGTTCCCTCCGCAATATGACGGAGACGGTAGCCTCTGCGGCGGTGGAGCTGGAGCGAGCGACGGTGTTGTCGAGCCGCAAGGCGTCACGTCGGCTGGGGGCTAGTTCGGATTCGGTGACGGAGTTCGCCACCGGTTTCCGTCACCGCACCGCAAAGTCGCTGCATGCTGGCGCAGAGTACCTATCGCAGAAGGCACAGTCCCTGCTGGCTTACCTGTCGGACGCCGAGGAGGCAGCCCGGAAGGCGGGAGAGGAGCGCCAGATCCGCCACGCAATCGCCCGGGAGGCGCGTGTGGAGCAGGCGGCGGCCGATGAGGTTCGCAAGGCCAATAAGAAGATGGAGGCTGCTATCAAGCACAAGGAGAGGGAAGCTTCCCGCGCCTTAGAGGATGCCGCCCGTGCCACCGAGGAAGCGGTGCACGCGCTGGAACAGACGGTAGCTCTTGAGGACGATGCTGATGCCCGCTGACGCTGAATTTGGTGTTGGCGTATCCCCCCTTGCTCTTGGAGGTTTGGGGCTGGTAGCCACCGACTTGGACGGCACCCTGCTGGATTCCTATAAGCGGGTGAGCCCGTGTACCCAGGCGGCCATCGCACAGCTGGATGAGCGCCATATTCCGTTAGTGATTGCCACTGGTCGGCCGTTGCGCTGGCTACCCCCGGTGTGGGAGCAGCTACCGCTGCGCCCCCTGTGCATCTGCATGAACGGTGCGGTTATTTACGATTCCTTCCACCACCAGGTGTTGCGCCGGGCTGTGCTGAAGCCGACAGTGCTGCGGGACATTGTGCAGAGTGTGCACGAGGCGCTACCGGAGGCGTGTTTTGCGGTGGAGCGGATTACCTCAGAGATGACGCCGTCCACGGGTGAAGGTCCGGTGGAGGAGTTTTTGATCGCCGAGGATAACGAGCACATCTGGTATGAACAGAATGCTCCCCGCACGTCTTTGGCGGCGTTGGCGGAGGAGCCAGCGGCGAAGCTGCTGGTGCGTGCTGTGGGTATGTCCAGTGCAGAGATCGCTGAAGTGGTGTGCCCGCTGGTGGAACCGGTGGCGAATACGACCTATTCGGTGGATGGGGGATTGGTGGAGATTTCTCACCCAGTGGCCACGAAGGGGGAGGCGTTGGTGCGCATTCTCGATTACTGGGATCTGTCGGAGGAGACGCTGTTAGCGTTCGGTGATATGCCGAACGATATGGACATGTTGGAGCTGGCGGCGTGGGGTGTGGCAGTGGAGAACGCGCACCCGGCGGTGCGGGCTGCGGCGGATGAAGTAACGATGTCGAATGATGAGGATGGTGTGGCTGTGGTGCTAGAGCGTTTCCTGAGCGCCTGAGTACTATACGCCTGTCACAGTTGCGTCACGTGCCTGTTTGCGCGCGTGCTCTGTCTATTCTGTTTCCATCGCGAATACGCAAGAGAGAGGGTGGGAAGCCTAATTAGGCTTCCCACCCTCTCCTTCTATTGAGAGTGTATAGAGGGCCGTGCGGACTGTGCCGTGCAGACCCGGGTTGTGTGTTGGCGACCTCGCACCCCTGCGCTAGTGCGAGTGCACGGGAGCGCAGACCTGCACCGGTGCGCCAAGCAGCCGGTTAGTTCTTGGGCGGCTGCAGCTGGCCAAGAGGCAGGATGTTGTATTCGCGGCCCTCGCAGAATTCGTTGGGTGCAGGGGTACCGGCGAAGCGTGCCTGGGCCCAGGCGGCGGCACTTGGTAGGCCCATGAAACCGACTAGCAGATGCTCGGAGAGGTCCATGGTGGCCAGAGTGACCTTAGTGCCGGTGCTGCAGTAGCGGCGGGCGAGCTTCTTGACCTTGGCGACGGGGACGGCGATGTCTTGGTTACCGTGGTAGAGGTAGAGCGGCATCTTGGGGGACAGCGGGTAGTAGAGGGGGCTGTTCTCGCGGACGACTTCCAGTTCGCGCTTCTGCTTGCGGATGTCGACGTCATTGAAGACACTGCGCATGGACTGACCGGCGAAGGAGCCGATCATGGTGGAGACGCAGGAGTCTTTGAGGCCCTTGCGGAGGCGGTCCTGCCATTCGGGCTTCATGCGGGCGAACACGTTCATGCGGTTGGGGTACTCGCGCTCCAGGCCAAGCATGGTGCCGGCGACGATGCCGAAGCCAGGGTTGGTGTTGTTACCCAAGGCTAGGCCCATCCAGGCCATATCGGCGGGAGTGCCACCGGCTATGGCACCTACGAAGCGTGGGGCCGGGGCATACTTGGGGGCCATGGAGGCGGCGATGAGGGTGCTCATGGCGCCGCCGGAGTAGCCGCCCAGGATGACCTTGGAGTGGCGGGAGTTGAACTTACGGGACGTCACCAGGGCGGTGGTGGCGTCGAGGATGATGTGTCCTGCCAGGATGTTGGCACCGTAGGCGCCTTGCATGCCTTCGAAGTCGGGGAGGAGGATGTTCCAGCCCTGGGACAGTGCGGCATTCAGGCCGAGGGAGATTTCACCGGCGACGGTGAGGGACTCGGGGTTGTTGAACTGGTTGATGGGAGTGGTCAGCGAGAAGGTGGGCTGGCACTCGGTGCCGAGGGAGTTGATGAAGTGGTTGTACACCATCAGCGGCACGTTGGGGATGGCGAAGGACTGCGGTTGGCGGAGCAGCAGGGCGGTGGCGAAGATCTTTTCGCCGTGGGAGTTCGTGGAGACGAACACGAGTTGCTCGGCAACAGCGGAAGGGAACTGCAGGAGCTTCATGGAGCGGCTCTTGATGAGGCGTCCATGGGGCAGGTTCTTGTACTTGGAGGCGGGAACCCGGAACCAGGGGTCTTTCACCTTGGAGGGGTAGATGGGAGCGGCGGAGGCGTCGGGGCTGACGGCGACCGCGGTGCCGGCGGCGAGTGCTACGGCGCACAGGGCGGACATAAGTTTCGTCCGGAAGCTTCGACGTGCTGTCATCAGCTTTCTCTCTTTCTCTCAATAGATGGCAGGCTACACTTTACCGATTTGTCACCTAGCCTCGTAGTTCTACTCTGCCACGTAGCGTTCGGGGGGGCGCCTTGCAGAGCGGTTTTCGGGGGAAAATTCCACTGGTCACGCAAGGGTGAGGTCGGTATGGGCAATGGTGTGTGTGCCCAATTTAGTTGGGGTATGTGGTGCTCTGGCGGTAGTTGTTCCGACAGAGCGGGTGGTTCTGTATGGAGTTGTAGGTTTGTGGGGGCGGGCCGTGGGGGGGTGATGGCGGCCGCCCGGTCGGGCTGGGTTAGCACTCGGTGTTGTGTGGGGGTAGTCCGGCGAAGCGGCTGAGGACCCAGGGGAAGGCGAACCAGGATCCGACGGCTGCGTTGGTGACGTGGTTGGAGACGTAGGTGTCGAGGATCTGGATCTTGAGGTTGCGGTTGGTGTGGCACCAGCGGTTGGTGACCTTCTTGATGAGGCGCAGGGGGACGAGGTCGTCGCGGCTGCTGGACCAGATGAAGACGGGCACGCGGGGGACGGGCTTGTAGTTGATGAGGCTGTTTTCAGCGAAGACAGCGAATTCGTTGTGCTGCTCGCGCAGTTTCACGTTGTTAAACATAGTGGTGGCGGATTCGTTTGCCAAGGCATCAAGCATGCGCGGGGTGCAGGCGTCGCGGTTGGCGTCAACGAGGCGTTTACCGTGCTTGGAGAGGCGGTCGTAGACGTTCATGCGCTTGGGGTATTCACGTTCCATACCGATCATGGTGCCCATAGCGATGCCGAAGCCGGCGTTGCGGTTGTTACCCAGAGCCTTGCCCATCCACACCATGTCGACGGGCATACCGCCGGCGGCAAGGCCCACGATGTTGAGGTTGGGGGCATACTTGGGGGCCATAGAGGCGGCGTAGCCGGCAACCATCGCCCCGCCGGAGTAGCCGGAGAGGATGATCTTGGGGTTGGGGATGTTGAGGGCTTTGATCTGGCGGGCGGCCTTGGTGGCGTCCAGCATAATGTGTCCACCGAGTAGGTTAGCTCCGTAGGCGGATTGGAGGCCGAGGAAGTCGGGGAAGATGGTGATGATGCCCCAGAGGGCAGCGAGGGCGCCAATGCCGTAAAGGGACCCGTTACGCGCCATGATTTCGGCTTTGCGGTTGGCGTTGGGGGTGCGGCCGCCGGTGGTGAGCCAGTCGGCGGTGGCATTGAAGGAGAAGGAGGGCTGGCACTGTACACCGAGGGAGTTAATAAAGTCGTTGTAGACCAGTACGTTGGCGTTGGGGCGAGCGATGACGGGCCGCATGACGGCGGAGCTGGCGAGGACGGCTTTGCCGTGGGAGTTGGTGGTCTTGAAGACGTATTGGAAAACCTGGGTGCCTTGGACGACGAAGTTGGAGACGGGCCGGACACGGATGAGGGTGCCGTTGGGGACGGAGTTGAGTTTGGCCTGGCTGACCTTGAAGAAGGATCCGAGGGGGGTGTTGTCGTAGAGGGGGGTGGCGTCGGCGGGAGTGGCAGCTACGACGGAGCCGGCTACCACGGCTGCGGTGACCGTGGCGGCGGTGATGCTTTTGAGGCGGGTGGTCCGTGTCGTCATGTGGGGGGTCTCTTCCTTCGCGTGGGGTGCTGCGGTTAACGGGGGATGCGGCGGCAGTCGTTACGCATTTTTCCACCGTTACTCATCTGGAAGAGCCACTGTGCGGCTGCGGGGATGTTGTGGAAGGCGGTGGAGACGTGGTTGGGGTCGTTTACTTCGATATATTGGACGCGGGATCCGGTGGCGCAGTAGCGGCGTATGGTGGCACGGAGGGGACGGATGGGGGCGCCAATGTCGGTGCGGGAGCCGAAGACGTAGAGTTTGGTGCCGCGGGTGGGGTGGCGCTGGTCGTAGTAGAGGCTGTTTTCGCGGAGGACCCGGAAAGCGGAGCGTTCTTGCGCGGGGTTGAGGCTGACACCATTGAAGATGGTGTTGACGGATTCGCCCTTGAGGGATTGCAGGAGGCGCGGTGAGCAGGCATTTTTGAGGACGCGCATCTTGTTTTTGCCGTGTTTGGAGAGGCGGGGAGTGACGCGCATGCTCTTGGGGTATTCGCGTTCGAGGCCGACGAGGGAGGCGAAGGCGAGGCCGAAGGCGTCGTTGGGGCGGTTGCCGAAGCGGACGCCGTAGTACTGGAGGTCGGTGGGAGTGCCGCCGATGGCGATGGCGCTGAAGTGGACGTCGGGGGCGTATTCGGCGCGGAGGTTGGCGGCCCACAGGCTGACCATGGAGCCGCCGGAGTAGCCGAGCATGCCGGTCCAGCTGCGTTGCATGCCGAAGTCGGGGGTGTTTTTCATGGCGCGGACGGCGTCGAGGACGATGTGTCCGGCGAGGATGTTGGCGGTGTAGGCGGCTTTCATACCCTCGTGGTCGGGGATGAGGAGGGCGTATCCGTAGCGGGCGGCAATAGCGGAGTACCACATGGCGATGAAGCTACGAGTGTTCCATTCGGGGTTGAGGCTGGAGTAGGAGAAGCTGGGTTGGCAGCCGATGCCGAGGGAGTTGATGAAGTCGTTGAAGACAACGACTTTGCCGTTTTTGGGGAAGTTGGCGGGTTTGACGAGGACGGCGGTGGCGTAGGTGGGGCGGTTGAAGGTGTCGCGGGTGGAGAAGACCATTTGGGTGGCGTTGCCGCCGGGGACGAGGAAAGCGGGGAGTTTGCGACTGCGGAGGAGTTTGCCGTGGGGTTTGTGGACGTACTGGGCTGCGGGGACGTTGAAGAAGGGGTCCAGAATGGGGGTAGGCATGGTGGCTGCGGCTTGGGCTGCTTCAGGGTTGATGAGTCCTACCGTGAGCGTGAGTGCCCCTGCTGCGGCGAGAAGCCGAGTAGTCAAACGCTTCATAGTTCTGTTCTTGTCCCTTTGTACGTGTAGAGCGATGGCCTAGGTCGCGGTGGAGTAGACAAGTCCTCTCGACGCCATACTAACTGTCAAAATCACACTTGTAACACTTTTAACAATAGTAACAATAATCGCGAAGGTTTTGTTAGCTGTCTAGTGGCACACTCACCGATTTCTCCCGGGATTTTTCTCACATCCGCGAGACCTCGGAAAAACTCCAGCTCACAACCAGTGGGAGCGTTTTTCGTCGAAGTAACTCCCGGAAATAAATCCAGGGGGGTGACGATTCCCGTCCAGTTCTCAATTTGGCTACTCGCCGCTGCCGTTCGCCGTCGCACCGAGGAGTACCGCAAAATACCCCAAGGAAAAGTGCCTGTATATGTATATGTGTGGTGAGACACCAAATGTTACATAAATTACGTGGGAGAATGCCATTAATTGCGGATTTCCGTGGATACCACCTCCGCATTAACGCCGGTCATCGTGTGGATGGCATCTTAGTATTAGCTGCCCATGAACATCCGTTCTAGGCACAACATTCGCTAGGCTTAAGGGGAGTCACCGCCCGGTAGCGCACAGGTGTTTTTCCGGGCGGAACACCTCCCCCCATCTAGGGTGCACCGCGTCCCCTAGTGAGTACGAGAAAAGGCGTTCAAGTAATGAGCACTCAGTCATACGATCTCATCGTGGTCGGATCCGGTTTCTTCGGACTTACCGTCGCCGAGCGTGCTGCCAGCCAACTCGGCAAGCGCGTCCTCATCATCGAGAAGCGTTCCCACATTGGCGGCAATGCGTTCTCCCAGCCCGAACCGGAAACCGGCATTGAGGTCCACCAGTATGGCGCCCACCTCTTCCACACCTCCAACGAGCGCGTGTGGGACTACGTCACCAAGTTCACCACATTTACGGACTACCAGCACCGCGTATTCGCTATGCACGACGGCAAGGCCTACCAGTTCCCCATGGGGCTTGGCCTTATTTGCGAGTTCTTCGGCAAGTACTACAGCCCGGATGAAGCCCGCACCCTTATTAAGGAACAGGCCTCCGAGGTGAAGACGGAAGAGGCCACCAATCTGGAGGAGAAGGCCATCTCGCTGATCGGCCGCCCGCTCTACGAGGCCTTCGTGCGCGACTACACTGCCAAGCAGTGGCAGACCGACCCGAAGGAACTCCCCGCCGCCAACATTACCCGCCTGCCGGTGCGCTACACCTTCAACAACCGCTACTTCAACGACACCTACGAGGGTCTGCCGGTGCATGGCTACGCCGCTTGGCTGCGCGCCATGATCAACCACGACCTTATTGATGTGCGTTTGAACACCGACTGGTTCGATGTGTGCGAGGACGTACGCGCCGCCAATCCGGATGCCCCCGTCGTCTACACCGGCCCGCTGGACCGTTACTTCGACTACTCTGCGGGCCGCCTGGGCTGGCGCACCCTGGACTTCGATGTGGAAGTTCTCCCCATTGGGGACTTCCAGGGAACGGCCGTCATGAACTACAACGACGCTGACGTCCCCTACACCCGCATTCACGAGTTCCGTCACTTCCACCCGGAGCGGGCCGACCGCTACCCCAAGGACAAGACGGTCATCATGAAGGAGTACAGCCGCTTCGCAGAGGAAGACGACGAGCCGTACTACCCCATTAACACCCCGGAGGATCGCGAGATTCTGGCTGCCTACCGCGAGCTAGCCGCTGCCGAAACCGCCAACCAGAAGGTGCTCTTCGGCGGCCGCCTGGGTACCTACCAGTACCTAGATATGCACATGGCCATCGCCTCCGCCCTCACCATGTTCGACAACCAGCTGGCTCCCTACTGGACTGATGGTGCTGCCCTGAAAGGAAAGGGACAGCGCTAATGCCCACTGCTTCAACGTCCGCACAGTTTTCTTCTTTTGTGGGGGAGCGGCTTTCCCGCATCATCACCCCGCGCCCCGGTGAGCCTCTTGACGTGCGCAGCCTTTACTTGGTGGAAGCCTCCACCAATCCGCGTCGCTGCCATGCCCCGAGTCGCACCTCCTTGCGGATTCCGGCAGACTCGGAAGTGTCGTTCGAGACGTATTTCAATGGTCTGCCCGCCTCCTATTGGCGGCGTTGGAGCACTCTCACTTCGGTGGTGTTGCGCTTGCATCTCACCGGCTCGGGCCGGGTAGATACCTACCGGTCCAAGATTGATGGGTCCCGCATCGGTATCACCGGCGTGTCCTTCTGTGGTCCGGAAGGTGACGGCGCTACTGCCGCCACTACTGCACCGCACACTCTGGACCCACAGGTCACCCAGTGTGCGGACGGTTCCAGCATTGTGGAGCTCACGCTTGGCCTGGAGCCTTTCGAGGATGGCGGTTGGCTGTGGTTCGACATCACCGCCGACACCCCGGTGGAGCTGCTGGAGGGTGGCTGGTATGCCCCCGTTGCCGCCCCCACCACTGTCACCTATACGGATCAGCAGACCGGCCTTACCCACGAGGTCGATAACGCCAACAAGGTGGTTATTGGTATCCCCACCTTCAACCGTCCTAATGACGCAGTGGCGGCCCTGCAGGCGCTGGCCTCCGACCCGGATGTAGACGCCATTATCGAGGCCGTGTTGATGCCCGACCAGGGCACCAAGAAGGTTATTGACCACCCCGACTTTGCATCTGCCGCAGCCCATTTCGGCATTGGTGGGGGAGTGGATGGCGCCACTGATGCAGCCGGCCAGCCGCTTTCCGTCACCCCTGACGGCCGTTTCTTCCGCTTTGAGCAGGGCAACCTGGGTGGGTCCGGTGGGTACAGCCGCATCATGTATGAGGCCCGTCAGCACACCACTGCCCCCTTCATCCTCTACATGGATGACGACATCGCCATCGAACCCGACAGCATCCTCCGCGCCGTCGCCTTTGCCCGCTTCGCCAAGCAGCCCATGCTGGTGGGCGGCCAGATGCTCAATCTGCAGGAGCGCAGCCACCTCCATTCCATGGGCGAGGTTATCAACCGCGCCGACTTCATGTGGACCTCCGCCCCGCACGTCCACTACGACCACGACTTCAGCCAATACCCGCTGTCGGCGGCCCGCGACCACCGCGGCGCCCAGCACACCGGCCTGGCCGACCCTCGCTGGCAGGAAACCGCAGACCTGCACCGCCGTATCGATGTGGACTACAACGGTTGGTGGATGTGCCTCATCCCGCGACTCGTTGCGGATACCATCGGCCAGCCTCTGCCCCTCTTCATCAAGTGGGACGATGCCGAGTTCGGACTGCGCGCCGGTGCTCACGGCTTCCCCACCGTCACCATGCCCGGTATCGCCATTTGGCATATGGCCTGGTCGGATAAGGATGACGCGATCGACTGGCAGGCCTACTTCCACCTGCGTAACCGCCTGGTGGTGGCCGCCCTTACCCAGCCGGAGGGTGCCTCCATTAACGGCATGTTGGCCTCTATGGCGAAAGCCGTGGTGAAGCACACGCTGTGCCTGGAGTACAGCACTGTCGCCATCCAGATTGAGGCCATTAAGGACTTCCTGCGCGGCCCCGATGCCCTCTTCGACTTGCTGCCCACTGCCCTCCCAAAGGTCGCTGCTCTGCGCCGTGAGTTCCCAGATGCGGTGGTGCTCCGTTCCGCCAGCGATCTGCCTGCCCCCTCCGGTGGGCCCGGTGGGGTGACGGAGGAGCCGCGCGGTATACGCCGGAAGGTGACGGCGTTGGCGAAGGGGCTGCTGCATTCAGTACGCCCGGCGAACCCCGCCCACCATTCCACCCCGCAGATGAATCTGCCGCCCATTGATGCCCGCTGGTATTCCCTCAGCCGGCTGGATGGGGCCACTGTCACCACTGCTGATGGGCGTGGTGTGGTGTACCGGCAGCGCGACCTGGACAAAGCGAAACAGCTGGTGAAGGACTCCTTTGCCATGCACAAGCAGCTGCGCGAGAAGTGGGCGGAGATGCAGCGCCAGTATCGGGCGGCACATCCGCGCTTGACCAGCCTGGAGGCATGGTCCGAGATTTTCGGGCCCGACACGCTGGGCTGATGCCGAGCTGCGGCTGGGCTGGCGCTGGGCTGTGGCCTTGTGCTGAGGCTTTGGGCGCAGCACGTGCCGAGCCATCCATGAATAACAACTATCGATCCACCCAACAAGCACGGAGAACACTGCCATGGCGAACGCTTCCAGCGAGCCTGAATCCCACGAGTCCGCTGCCCACGAGGTAGCCGCACACCACGGTGGCCACGACGCTCCCGCAGCTGACCATACTGTCCCCGTGGATGCTCACACGGGCGCCACCGCACACCACGATGGCCACGGCGGCGTACCCCACGACCTGCACTATGTCGACGCCCATACCGGCGCCTCCCAAATTCACCCCGAACTGGGCTCTGCCGCCGGCTACCGCAAACGCAGCGTCTTTGACGTCACCTGGGAGGAATGGAAACGCGCCCAGTGGTTCGGCCGTGGCAAAGTCCCCGCAGACGTCCCCGATGCCTTCTCCGGTGCCTCCCGCTACTTCTCCGAAGAAGAACACCTCCTTGTTAACCTACAGCGCTGGTGCCGCCCCTACCCGTGGACGGTAAAGGCTGCGCAGGGCCTCTCCCACTTCGGCGAACACTCCCTGGGCTGGCTGGCCCTCTCCGGCGTATGCGCCCTCTCCTTCCCTAACCAGCGGAAACAATGGGGGTGGGCAGCCCTCTCCGCCTTCGGCTCGCACGCCCTGTCCGTCATCATTAAGCGGATTGTGCGCCGCCACCGCCCCAGCAACCCGGCTATTGACGTCAACGTCACCACCCCCAGCGAGCTCAGTTTCCCCAGCTCGCACGCCACCAGCACCACCAGCTGGGCCACCAGCGCCACCATGATCACCCATAATCCACTGCCGCTGGTGCTCAGCCCCATTATGATGGCCTCCCGCATGCTGGCCGGCGTCCACTACCCCACGGATGTGGTGGCGGGCGCTGCGCTGGGTGCCGCCACCAGCCTGGCGACCCACAAATGGGGCCCCGTCGTGTTGCAGCGGCTTATTGGTCAGAAAAATAGTTAGTATGGCGTCGTAGGCATCCACAAGGAGCAGCTATGACGAATCCCCCTCGCCCCCCGCGCCCGGACCAGCCGGGTCAACAGGGTCGCCCCACCGGCCCTTCCCGCCCCTCCCCCTCCAGCCGCCCTGCAGCGGCAGGCCGGCCCGGCCGCGCCCCTGCACAGCGTATCGGCGGCACTGCTGGTGCAGCCGGGCGGGGTGACAGCACAGTCAGGCGAGGTGATGGCCCTACCCAACGCCCCTCTCGTCCCGTCCGCCCCACCGCTAGCCGCGGGGGAGCTGCCGGACGCGCCGGGCAAGGTACCGCTGCTGGTGCCGCACGCGGTACGGGCAGTAACGCCGGCCGCGGCCGTGGTGCTGCCTGGGGCAAAATCGGTGGCGCCGGTGCTGCCAAGCGTGGTGGTGCTGGCCAGCGCGGTGCAGCCCAGCGTATGTCTGGACTCCGTGGGCAGGCTCAGCGCGGCAATGTCCAGCGCGGCAGTTCCCAGCGGAGCGCTGCACGGTCTGCCAACGCGCAGCCCACCGACGCACGGGGTGGCAAGCGCACAGGCCTCGCCGCTTTCTTCGGTACGGATGCCCTCGCTAACAAGCGCACCTACCTCATCATTGGCGCCATCGTGCTGGTGTTCATCATCGTCATCGCCGCCATCGCTAGCCAGCGCAGCTCCTCCACTAACGCCGCCGCCACCGTCACCGCCATCACCAGCTCCACGGTGGCTGGGGAGAACCGCACCTCCGCCCCGGATGCCGAGGCACCCGCCGGCGATAAGGCCGTCACCCCCGACCTGTCTGGCCTTGCTATGGACCCGAACTCAGACCCGAACGCGAAAGCCTACTTCCGCGCAGTGAAGAAGGGCGGCATCCCGGTGAAGGATGGCATGGAGACGGCTCTCCTCGGCATGGGCTACACGCACTGCCAGGCGAAAATGTCGAACGACAAGAAGACTGACGAGATCCAGGACGTCATGATGGACACCCTTGTGCAGATGACCCCCGGCGTGAATAAAGCTAAGGCAAAGAAGGTTATTTACGCGTCCTCCGACAAATACCTCTGCCCGTCACTCCAGAAGCGACAGTAGCGTCAGCTACGCCACCGGCGCAGCCATGTTCACCACATCGCTGGCGCCAGTAACACCGTCGACACGCGGGCAGCACGCATAGCACGCAGAATCCCCCGCACACGCCCTACGAAGATTCCTCTCAGTAATTATCGCAGGGCGTGTGTAACGTTTTTCCGGCTCTTTCCGATAAACCCCGTGATAACGCGAAATCCCAGAACCCCTAAGGAAGGTTACGCATGTCCTTTGAGGTAGAGCCGCTCTTCCGTGGCACCACTATCGACACCTCTGTCCTGACTACTTTCCCGGCTATCGCCGAGCAACGCGTCGCCCAGATCCTGGCTGGAGAGGCGGAAGATTACCCCATCTACCGGTTCTTCGATTACCTCCGCGACCCAAACCCCACCCCGGACGTTCTCACCTGGATTTCCTTCACCACCCGCGCCAAGGCCATCGCCGCCCGCCTTCAGCAGGTCTGCGAGCGCGGCGACCGCGTCGTCGTCATGATGGCCCAGAACCTGGACTACATCACCGGCTTCTTCGCCCCCTTCTTCGGTGGCCAGATCTCCATCCCCGCCTTCAGCCCCACCGAGCCCGCCCATGCTGGCTACCTGGAGGCTATCCTCACCGACGCCGAGCCTAAGGTCATCCTCACCGATGCCAAGGTTGCCGGCTCCGTCCGCCAGTTCCTGAAGAACGTCCACGTGGAGAACAAGCCCCGCATCATCGCCATCGAGGGCATTGAGGACGAGATGGCCGCCTCCTGGGTTGACCCCGAGCTCGACCCCGAGGACATCGCCTACCTGCAGTACTCCTCCGGCTCCACCCGTCGCCCCACCGCCGCCAAGATCAGCCACCGTGCAGCCCTGGTCAGCGTGCTGCAGATTATGCGCACCATTGGCATGAAGCCACGCACCCGTGGCGTCAACTGGATTCCGATCTTCCACTCCATGTCCCTCATCTACCTGTTTGCAGCCCCGCTGTCTTACACCTACATCGACATCATGGAGCCCGCCGCCTTCCTGCAGCAGCCCTCCCGCTGGGTGAACGCCCTGCAGTCCATTGACGGCGAGGACGTCTTCTCCTCCGGCCCCGACTTCGCCTTCGGCCTGGCCGCCGCCCGCGGTAAGCCGGAAGAGGGCCAGTCTCTTGACCTGTCCAAGGTTGTTGCCCTCATGAACGGCTCCGAGTCCGTCACCCAGGGCACCGTCGACTTCTTCAACGCCACCTTCAAGCCCTACGGCCTGCACGACAACGCCATGCGCGCCTCTTACGGCATGTCGGAGACCACCTCCGGCGCCGCCACCCCTGAGCCCGAGGTGCCCACCTTCATCGCTAAGGTTGATGGCTACGAGCTAGCTGAAGGCAAGTTCGTCGAGGTTGCGCCGGGCGAGGAGGATAAGGGTCTGTCCCAGGTGGGTGTGGGTGGCCCGCTCCTCAACGAGTACGCCGTCATTGTCCGCACCGAGTTCGACGAGAACGAGGAGTACCTGGGCCGCGGCTCCGAGGTTCCCGATGGCACCATCGGTGAGATCTGGATTGCTGGCCCGAACCTGGCCTCCGGCTACTGGAACCGCCCCGAGGAAACCGCCGAGACCTTCGACAACGAACTGGTAGAGACCCTCGACGACGACCTCACCCACACCATCCGCTTTGGCCAGAAGGTCGACAGGGACACCAAGTGGCTGCGGACCGGCGATTGCGGTGCCTACTACAACGGCCAGCTGTTCATCACCGGCCGTGTGAAGGACCTCGTCATTGTGGATGGCCGTAACCACGTTGCCACCGACATTGAAGAGACTGTGATGATGGCGGGTGCCGGCAAGTTCCTGCCCAATACCATCGCCGCCTTTTCCGTCAACGCTTCTGAGCTACTGGACTCCGCGTCCCACCGCACCGGCCGTGTGATTGCCCCCGATACGAAGGGTGAGCAGCTGGTGGTTGTGGCCGAGGTTAACCCGGATAACGAAGTGGAGGACTTCGAGGAAACGCTTAACGCGGTGCGTACCCTGGTGGCTCGCCGCCACGGTGTGCAGCTGGCAGACTTCCGTGTGGTGGAGCAGGGTGCTATTCCGCGTACCCCCACCCAGAAGATTAAGCGTCTGGAGTGCCGTAATGCGTACGAGAGCGACTCTCTGAACGCCCGCTTCTAGGCTGTGACGGTCAGTAGGCTGGTTGCCGGTATGACTGTGACCTAATGCTCTGTGCGGCAGTGCGCCTGGGCCCCGGTGAGGGGTTCCGGGGCACTGCCGCTTCAGGCGTTTTTGGTGCTGCTGCTTGTGCAGGCACCCTCCATAATTGACTAGCGTTTTGGTGTTGTGTAGTGGACAGTGCGACGTGCCCCGAAGTTAGTTTGTGGCTCGCGTACTGTCCAGTAGAATTAACAAGACTGTGGGTATTGTCGATTGTGCCCATATGGACACCAGTTACTAACACTTCGTGCGAAATACTCCACTGAAATGGCTCGACCACCGGTCGGGGGCCATTGGAGAAAATATCAAGACAGTTTATTTCCATGGAATGGCAAGAGTTCCAGGGATTCTGCAGCGTAGCCCAACTACCCAGTGAGCGAACAATAGAGAATCGAGATTGATTGTGAAGTCTGACCTTACGGTTGTTGAACTCATTGCCTGGATGCGGGAATGGATTGCAAACGACGTAAGCATTACCGTTTCGGAAGTGAATCCGGACCAGCCCTTCGAAGAATTCGGTCTGTCCTCCCGAAGCATTCTGGAACTCGCCGGCCAGCTGGAAAACCTCACCGGTAAATCCATCAATGCCGCCGTGGTGTACCAGAACCCCACAGTGAACAAACTGGCAGTCTTCCTCCTCGACGACTCCGACCCCGCCGCCGAAACCCACCAGAAGGTACGCGACCGCTCCACCGTAGAAGGAGCCGACATCGCCATTATCGGTGTCGCCACCCGCTTCCCTGGCGACGCCAACACCCCGGAACAGTACTGGACGCTCCTTCACGACGGCGTCGATGCCGTCACCGACCTCCCCGCTGACCGCTACCAGGAATTCCTGGAGGACAAGGAAGTTGACGCCAGGGTCACGGCAGCCCCTACTCGTGGCGGCTTCATCACGTCCGAATACATCCGTTACTTCGACCCCGAATTCTTCTCTATCTCCCCCCGCGAAGCTGAGCAGGTTGACCCGCAGCAGCGTATGCTCCTGGAACTTACCTACGAGGTGTTCGAGGACGCTCACCTTCCCATCTCTGAGCAGCGCGGCCACAAGGTTGGCGTATTCATTGGCGCCTCCAACCAGGACTACGCCCGCATCCTGGAAAGCGACTACTCTGCCTTCCACCCCTACTCCCTGACCGGTCTGTCCCCCTCAATCCTGGCCAACCGCGTCTCCTACACCTTTGACTTCCGCGGCCCCTCCATCTCCATGGACACCGCCTGCTCCTCGTCCTTGGTGGCCGTCCACCAAGCTGTGCAGGCTCTCCGCCGGGGCGAAAGCTCCCTGGCCGTGGCCGGCGGTATCAACCTCATTCTTGCCCCCGGCACCCAGCTGGCCTTCGCCGACCTGGAGACGGTGCTCTCCCCGGACGGCTACATTAAGGCCTTCTCCAACGACGCCGATGGAATTTCCCGCTCTGACGGCGCCGGCCTAGTGCTGCTGAAGCGCCTCCAGGATGCTGAGGCTGATGGCGACCATATCTACGCCGTCATCAAGGGTTCGGCTGTCAACCAGGACGGCCGCTCCAACGGCATTACCGCCCCCAACCCGGATGCGCAGATGGAGGTGTTGGTGGATGCCTACCACGACGCCAACATCGTCCCGCAGGACGTGGACTATGTAGAGGCCCACGGCACCGGCACCATCCTGGGTGACCCCATCGAGGCGCTCGCCCTGGGCAAAGTGCTGGGCTACGGCCGCGACGAAGAAAAGCCGCTGTTGCTGGGCTCGTGCAAGACCAACTTTGGCCACATGGAGTCCGCCGCCGGCTCCGCCTCCCTCATCAAGCTGGCGCTGGCTATGGAAAAGGGTGTCATCCCGCCCATGCTGCACTTCGCCGGGCCCAACCCGTACATCAACTTCGAGGGCGACCACCTGGAGCCCGTTACCGAGAACCGCGAGTGGCCGCGCTACTCCGGTAAGGCAGTGGCTGGTGTCTCCGGCTTCGGCTTCGGCGGCACCAACGCCCACATTGTGGTGGAGGAGTACACTGGCCCGGCCTCTCCCGCCGCTGTGGAGAGTGACGAGTCCGCTGCCGCCGACGCTGCTGACACTGACGCGCCTGCTGCTGCCGACTTGCCCGCGCTGAGCGACGCTGAGCGCGCCCAGCTGGAGGCTGAAAACGCCATGTTCGAGGAGCTGGAAGAACCCCGCACCTATGTGCTGCCTGTCTCCGGCACCCTCGCCACCCGCGCCCGCCAAACCGCCAAGCATGTGGCGGACTGGCTGGAGGATAACCGTGACGTCGACCTCGCTGCCGTCGCCCACACCCTCTCCACCCGCTCCATCGGCCGCTTCCGCAAGGAGGTCGTCTCCACCGACGTAGACTCCGCCATCGCCGGTCTGCTGGCCATTGCCGAAGGAACCGAATCCTCGGACGTCTACTCCGGCCACCACGTCGCCCTGGAAGGCCCGGTATGGGTGTACTCCGGCTTCGGCGGCCAGCACCGGAAGATGGGCAAGCGCCTCTACCTGGCCGACAAGTTCCGGGGAGACTTCGGCGGCATCTTCGCAGCCTCCTTCGATAACGTCGCCGCCCTCATCAAGGAGGAGTCCGGCCACGACATTCGGGAGATCATGCTCACCGATGCCCTCAACTGGGACACTGAGACCGCCCAGGACGGCATCTTCGCCATCCAGGTAGCCCTCACCGACACCCTCACATATTTCGGCTGCCAGCCCGCCGCCGTCATCGGCCACTCCATGGGTGAAGTCGCTGCTGCCTACGCTGCCGGTGGCCTCAGCCTGGACGACGCTGTTCGCGTCATCTGCGTCCGCTCCCGCCTGCTGGGCGAGGGTGAAGCCACCCTCTCGGAGGATGAGCAGGGTGGTATGGCACTGGTCGAATACTCTGCCGAGGAGATCGCCCAGCTCGTCGCCGACAACCCTGGCACGTTCGACACGGTGGAGCCTGCCGTCTACGCCGCCCCCACCCAGATCACTGTCGGCGGCAAGAAGCCCGACGTGCAAGCCTTCGTGGACTACGCCACCGAAAACGGCAAGTTTGCCCGTATGCTGAACGTCAATGGTGCCGGTCACACTTCCATGGTGGCTCCGCTGATCGGCGAGCTCATCGGCGAAATTGCCGATATCGAACCGCTCCCGCTGCACTGCACCCTCTTCTCCTCCATCGACAAGGAAGCCGTGTACCAGGTGGGCGACACCCCCACTACCTACAAGTACTTCGCTAAAGGCATGCGCCACTCCGTTTGGTTCACCCAGGCGGTCAGTCAGGCCTGCCAGGCCGGCCACACCTGCTTCATGGAGGTGTCCGCCCACCCGGTGGCTATCCTCTCTGTGGCAGCCGCCACCTACGCTGCCAACATCCCCAATGCAAAGCTGTTCTACACGCTGCGCCGCAAGGAATACGAGCCCAACACCCTGGTGCGGGCCATCGCCCAGTTGGCTGCCGCCGGCCACCACGCTAACCTCCGCAACCTGGCCCTCACCCAGGAGTATGCGGATGTGCCGCGCACCGCCTTCCAGCGCAAGTACTGCTGGACCAGCGCCCGCCTGTCCGGCGCCAACGATTCCCACCTGCCCGGTGCACACGTCCTGCTGCCCACCGGCCAGCATGTGTGGAAAGCCCAGCATAAGGCGGTGAAGCAGCTGGAGATGCTAGCCCAGTCCGCCGCCGAATACTGCTTCGGTGAGGAGGGGGTCGTCACCTCCTGGCAGTTGGACGGCGAGGATGTGCCGGACGCCCGCTACATCACCATGCTCAACCCACAGGAGGGGGGCGCCACGGTCGAAATCTTCACCCAGCTGCATGGTGAGTCCCGCCCGCTGGCCTCCGCCACCATTACCGTGGGGGACCCGAATGCGGTGTCCGCCATCGTCATTGCGAAACCGGATGCGGACGAGTTCGGTCCCGAGGACCCGCTGGCGGAAAACAACACCGACAATGAGTTCTACGACCCCACCACCGGCGAAACTGTGGTGGAGCGCCTCACTAAGATTGTCGCCACCAACCTGGCATACAACCCGGAGGACCTCACCAGCGAATTGCCGCTGATGGAGCTGGGCCTCGACTCCCTCATGGCCATCCGCATCAAGAACCGCATCCAGTACGAGTTCCAGATCCCTGAACTGGACCTCATGGTGGTGCGTTCCTCCACTATTGGTGACGTCGCCGAGTACATCTCCAATGTGCGCGACGCCCAGTCGCAGGGTCTCTCGGGTGAGGAAGCCTCTAAGGTCTCCGCCCAGAAGCTGGCTGAGAAGAAGGCCGACGAAAACGCCGCCGGCACCCCCGGCGACGGTGCAGGTGCGGACGTGCCTCCGCGCGATGCCTCCGAGCGACTTGCCTTCTCCACCTGGGCCACCGTCACTGGCGAGTCTGCCGGCGACGTGATGCGACCTCTCCCGCCGATCAGTGACGACACCCGCGTGAAGCTGGCGGAGCGTCTGGCCGAGCGTACCGGCTCCGATATTGACCCGGTGCTGCTGCAGGATGTGAAGAACATTGAGCAGCTCGCCAACATTATTCGCCCCTTCCTGGAGAAGGAAGTGGAAGGCCTGGTGCGTACCCTGCGGGACTTCCCGGAGGGGCAGCAGTCCAAGGCACTCTTCCTCTTCCACCCGGCCGGTGGCACCACCGCACAGTACTCTGCGCTGGTGGATGACCTGCCCGCCGATATTCCGGTGTTTGGCCTGGAGCGGGTGGAAGGTCCGCTGGAGGAGCGTGCCGCTGAATATCTGCCGGCCATCAAGGAGGTGCAGCCGGAAGGCCCCTACACACTGGGTGGCTGGTCGCTGGGTGGCGCCCTCGCCTACGAGGTGGCCAAGCAGCTCATCGCCGCAGGTGACGAGGTAGCCGCCATTCTCCTCATCGACACGGTGCAGCCCTCGGAACCGGACCCCGGTACCCGCGAGGAACTGCATGCCCGCTGGGACCGCTACGCCTCCTTCATCCAGAAGACTTACGGTGTGAACTTCCAGGTGCCCCACGACATTCTGGACGCCCAGGGCGAAGACGGCATGATGAAGCTGTTTGCCCAGATGGCAGCCACCGCAGATCTATCCAACACGGGTGTGTCGGCGGCGGTGCTGGAGCACCAGCGTGCCTCCTTCGTCGATAACCGTATGCTCGCCAACCTGGATATGGAGACATGGGCGTCTGTGCAGGTGCCTGTCACCTTGTACCGGGCGGAGCGGATGCACGACGGTGCTATCGAGCTGGAGCCACGCTACGCCACCATTGACCCGGATGGCGGCTGGGGCAAGATTGTGAAGGATCTCACTGTGGTGCCGTTGAAGGGCGACCACCTGTCGGTGATCGATGAGCCGGAAGTGGGCAAGATCGCCCGCAACATTACCGAGCGTCGCGAGAGCCTCGGTCTGTAGCCATGTGGCTGTCGGTGGGGAGCCTACTGGGTAGATTTCCCACCGTTAGTCTTTCCCTCGGAAAGGACACAAACGATGGCGGATCGTGCTAACCCGTCCCCCCATGCGGCGGATGCCAATAGCGATACTGCTGACGATGTGATGTTTGAGGAAACAACGTCGGCAGCGGAGATGGAGAAAGAAGGCCGGAAGCTGCGGCCGCCGAAGAACCTGGCGGAGGCCATGTGGAAGGCGCTTCGCCCGCGCCAGTGGGTGAAGAATGTGCTGGTGCTGATGGTGCCCATCTCTGCCGGTACGGCGGTGGTGACGGATCCGCAGGTGCTTCTGCAGGTTCTCTACGCATTCATCACGTTCTGCCTGGCGTCCTCCTCCATCTATCTCATTAACGATGCGCAGGATGTGGAGGCAGACCGGGCGCACCCGGTGAAACGCTTCCGCCCCATTGCTTCGGGGGTGCTACCGCTGGGTGTTGCCTACGCTATGGGCATTGTCCTCATGCTGGCGGCAGTGCTGCTGGGCTTCTTTCTCTCCGGAGGGCCGCTGGCCATCGTTATTGCCGTCTACATTGTGTTGCAGCTAGGCTACTGCTTCGGCCTGAAACACCAGATGGTGCTGGATATTGTGCTGGTGTCCTCCGGCTTCCTGTTGCGTGCGGTGGCCGGTGGGGTGGCGGCGGATGTGCCGCTCTCTCAGTGGTTCCTGCTGGTGATGGCGTTTGGCTCTATCTTTATGGCCAGCGGTAAGCGCTATGCGGAGAAAATGTTGGCAGAGCAGGAGGGCCGGCAGATCCGTAAGGTGCTGCACTCCTACACCGCCACCTACCTGCGTTTTGTGTGGACGATGTCTGCTACGGCACTGGTTCTCTGCTACTCCCTGTGGGCGTTTCAGCAGGGGCAGATGCCGTCGGCGCATCCGGGTGCGAGCTTGTGGTACGAGATTTCGATGGTGCCGTGGGCGATTGCAGTAATGCGCTATGCGGTGGATGTGGACCGTGGTGACGCCGGTGCCCCGGAGGACATTGCGTTGAAGGACCATGTTCTCCAGGTCATTGCGCTGCTGTGGCTGGTATGTATTGTGCTGGCCGTGTATGTGTTCGGCGGGTAGTGCTGGGGCGGGTCTGCCGCTCTGGAGTTTGTCGTAAGAACGTTATTGAGGTGACGGGTGCCGTGGTACCCGTCACCTTTTTATCAACTGACCAAATATAAAATAATCAGCGCATATGTTTCCTATCATGAGGGTGGGTGGCCGGTACAGAAGCTGAGTAAGGGCGCTGGTTACGATGACTATTTCACGACGGGATTTTATTCGTAGAGGCACGTATGCGGTGGGGGGTGTTTTATGTGGCGTTGGCTATGGGGGTGGTGTTGTTTGCGGTGGTAGCTGTGGCGGAGGAGAAGCGTATTCGCACGTTGGCGAAGTGAGGTCTGGTGGGGACGGCTAGTAGTGCCGCAGCGCCGGGTGCCTTTGGTGGGAAGGGCCGGCGCTGTGGCGTAGTTGGGAGCGGTGCCCGTTACCAGGTGATGGGTGTGTACTGCTGGCAGCAGGGTAAGCACTGCCTCCGGTGGGCTGTTGAGTGATTGCTATGTGACGGGGGTGGCGGCAACTTTGCCGAGGTGGGTGCGGATGCTCATGGGGGATGGTTCCTTTTGTGTAAGGGCGGGACGGCGCACTAGCTCGTTTGGAGTAAGGTTAGCCAACGCTATCTATAGAATCTGGCACACATGTGTCAGTTAATTCTAGAAATGCCGTGGGGGAGCGGAGCTTTGCGGGGGAGATTCCTCATATGTATAGAGATGTGCGAGTTTCCGCTCGGTTTCCAAAAATTGGAAAAAATAATGATGGGACTAGTGTGACTAAAGTGATTTAGTTTTGTATAGTCAAAAGAGTGGCAGACCTGTCCGCCGAGTATCTTTTCAGCTGTATTCGGCCCACCGAGGTTTCCTGTGAGCACCCAACCGGTGCTCACAGCTGGCTAAGCTGGGTAACAGCGGCTTTCCGCATGCCGATAAACAGAGTATGAGCACTAGGAACAGAAGTATGACCGTGAACAAGCGAAATAAGTGGGTGGCCTCTACCGGTGCAACACTCCTCGCTATTTCCTTGGTTGCCGGAATGGGTGTCGATCTCCCCACTGCGAACGCCGACAATCGTGCTTCGCTCCGCCGCGACAACTCCGCTAACCGTCGCTGTGAATGGGATCCCGTCAAGCACTGGGTTCAGCAGTGTGAAGTGTGGTCCAAAGCTATGCACCGCAAGATCCGGGTGCAGATCCAGCCCGCCAAGTACGGCGGAAACCACGCCCTCTTCCTCCTCGACGGTATGCGCGCCCGCAACGACTGGAACGGATGGTCCCGTGACGGTCGCGCGCCCCGCATCTTCGTCAACTCCAACGTTACCCTGGTGATGCCGGTAGGCGGCGAAACCTCCTTCTACACGAACTGGAAGCGCAAGTCCTCTACCAACGGCCAGAAGTACACCTACAAGTGGGAAACCTTTCTTACCAAGGAACTCCCCGGCTACCTGAACCGCCGCTTCGGTGTGGCCTACTCCGGTAACGCCATCGGTGGTCTTTCCATGTCTGGCTCCGCCGCCTTTACACTGGCCATCTACCACAAGCCCTACTTCAAGCAGGCGCTCAGCTTCTCCGGCTACATGAATGTCTCCGACCCTATCATGCAGCAGGCTCTCCAGTACGCCGCCAACGATGCCGGCAATTACAACCTGCAGGACATGTGGGGTCCCTACAGCGACCCCACCTGGCGCCGCAACGACCCGTACGTCAATGCTGCTAAGCTGCGTGGCTTGAAGCTCTTCATGTCCTCCGCCACCGGCCTGCCGGGCCGCTACGACAACCCACGTAATGGCCAGGAGGCCTTCAACACCAGCGTCGGTTTCCTCCTGGAAGGTGTTGCCCGCCAGCAGCACATCCTCATGAAGAACCAGCTGGAACAGCTCGGCATTCCGTGCCGTCACATCTTTATGGCCAATGGCATTCACAACTGGGGCTACTGGCGCGATCAGCTGCGCATGGCCTACCCGTATGTGAAGGCTGTCATCGGCTAACAAGGCTGGCCACCCGCGGGAGTTGATTAACGGCCATGATCACTCGCGGGTGGCACCACATACTGCTCCACCAGCACGCCGTGCCCCACAGTTCACGCTGCGCGGCACCACACACCACAACATACTGGTTATCAATCCGAGGGAGGGGAACCCGCGGAGGGACAGCTAGGACACATAGGTACTGGGCACGCCACGCGTCTCCTGTGCCTACTGCCCCTATCGTCACCTGTGAGGTTTTCTGATGCTTCGTCCTCTCCGCTCCGTGCGCACCACCAGCGCGCTCATCGCGGCATCACTACTCATCGCCACCCCCGCCGTGGTTATCCCCACCCTGGGGGCCACCAGCCATGTTGGCCCCATGGCGGGCATCTTCGCACAGGCTGCGGGGGAACCCACCATCACCAAAACTAAGTGGCTCTCCCCCCGGCACGTTGCTCTCTGGATCTACAGCCCCGCCATGCAGTGCGTGCGGCAAGTCCAACTGCTGCTCCCGCGTAGCTTCAAAGCCAACCCGAACCTCTCCTACCCGGCCCTCTATCTGTTGGACGGCATGCGCGCTTCCACCTCCTACAGTGGCTGGACGAAATACACGAACATCGTGAAGACGGTCGAGAGCACCGAACTCATGGTAGTTCTCCCCATTGGTGGCGCCGCCTCCTTCTTCACCAACTGGCAGAAGTCCCCCGAAGCAAAGAACACTATGCAGTGGGAAAAATTCCTGGCGACGGAACTGCCCAATGTGCTGCGGGACCACTGGCGTGTCAACAACAGCGCCGGGGTGGCGGGCTTATCTATGGGGGGCACGGCGGCCGTCAACCTGGCAGAGCGCCACCCCAGCTTGTACCGTTTCGTTGGCTCCTACTCCGGCTACCTGGACACCTCCTCCGATGGCATGGGGGAGGCCATCAACCAGGCTATTCAGGAAGTGAAGCCCAAGTACAGTGCCACCCAAATGTGGGGAACCTACCAGTCCGCGAACTGGCAGGCCCACGATCCGAAGCTGCATGTGCAGCGGCTGGCCGGTAAGAGCATCTACGTGTCTGCTGGCTCCGGTAACACCGGCCCCTACGATAAGCCCTCCCAGGTGGACGGTATTCCGCAGGACCATGCTGCCTATGCGCTGGAAATTCTGGCGCAGCTGACCTCCAAGACGTTCGTCAGTTCCGCGCAGGAGGCGGGTGTGCCGGTCACCGCGAAGTTCCGCCCCTCCGGTACTCACTCGTGGCCGTATTGGCAGTTCGAGTTCAGCCAGTCCTTGCCACAGATTCTGAAAGCGTTGGGCCGCCCCACCCCCGGAAAAGTGGCGGGCAACTTGTGGTACAGCGATTCGCTGGCCAGTTTCGCGAAGAGTGCGGACGCCACTGTCAACCCGAAGCCTAAGCAGAAGCGGAAGCAGAGTAAGGCTGGAAGCCGAGTGCTTCCTCCTTCTGCAGAGGTGACGGCGGAACTCAACAAGCGGGATCCCAAGAAACCGATCCCCTATAAGGTTCCCCAGAACGACCCCAAGTGCCAGACGAAGGGCGATATTCGGAAGTACCTGGACGGGCACCCGAATAGTGCGAAGGCTGCCGGTCATTGCCTGACCGGTGAGTATCCGGTTCCGGGCGGGCGTGCGCAAAACTTCGAGCACGGCCGTGTGTTCTGGTCTCCGGAGACGGGAGCTGTGCTGGTGAAGGGCAAGCTGAATGAGGCCTACCAGAAGATGGGGTCTTCGGGTTCCGTACTGGGCCTCCCCCTGGACGAGGAGCATCCCACTCACGATAAGCGTGGCTTCTACCAGGATTTCCAGGGTGGTCGCTTGTACTGGTCGTTCCAGACGGGTGCGCACTGGGTACGTGGCACCATTCTCCAGAAGTACAAGGAGTTGGGCTATAGTTCCGGCAAACTCGGCTGGCCCACCTCGGATGAGCAGCGTACCAAGACGGGCGCCGTTTCCCAGTTTGAGCATGGCCGCATTGAGTGGACTGCGAAGAACAACACCGCCACCTACCACAAGAAGTAAGGACTTCATCATGCGAGAGAATAACCGTCGTCCTCTCCTCCGTAGCGGTGCACTCACCGCGGCTCTCCTGCTGGGGCTGACGGGCATCACCGCTTGCGGTAATTCGGAAGTGTCCGGCACCGGTGACGCACTGTTGACGGATAACTCCCGCCAGACATCCTCCAGTAGTTCTCCCTCGAGCAGCACCAATCCGGCGCGGCCCAGCGAGCTGCCAGAGGATTATCCCGAACCCTCCACTATTATGCGCACTGCCCAGGACAAGGAGTACCTGCAGGATCTGAAATCCCAGGGCATTGTGGTTGACGGTGTGGAGGATTCGTTGATAGGTACCGGCAAGTCTCTGTGCCAGGGGAAGGCGGAGACCGGCCGGCTCAACCCCGTGCTGGCGCGGGCTGTTGCAGGGCAGCTCGCGCAGCAGGGGAAAGCCTCCCAGGATACGCAGCAGACCACCGATATTTTGACCCGTACGGCAATCCGGCATTATTGCCGGTAGAGTGAAGGCCTACTTTAATTCTGATCGTCGATTCTGAGAGGACTCACTATGTGGGGGAAGACTGCTAGCCCGCGTCCTAAGAAGAAACGCACCATCATCATTGGCGTACTCGCACTAGTAGTGGTGCTGGTGGTTATTGCAGCCTTGCTGTGGAATGTGGTGGGTAACCGGCCCGGTATAGAGAAGGAGGCGGTGAACCCCCCGGGGTGCCCGCAGGTGGAGGTGTTGGCAGTGCCCGGCACGTACGAGTCCGCTGCGGATGACGACCCCATCCACCCGCATTTCCGCCGGAATGCCATGCTGTTGAACGTCACCAACCCACTGCAGCAGCGCTATAGTGCTGCCCAAGTGCGTGTCTACACCGTCCCCTATGTGGCCCAGTTCCGTAACCCCGGAGCGATTCAGGAGGCCAGCTACAACGATTCTCGCGACCAGGGGCAGTCTCGCCTGGTGGCGGAGATGAACCGGATGCACAAGAAGTGCCCGGCCACCCAGTTCTTGCTGACGGGTTTCTCGCAGGGTGCTGTTATTGCTGGTGACGTTGCCTCCGAGATTGGCAATGACCGCGGCCCAGTGCCGGCCAAGAATGTGCTGGGTGTGGCGCTGCTGGCGGATGGCCGCCGCGTGAACGACCAGGGCATTAACCCGGGTGAGCCGCTGCAGGGCAAGGGCCTGGAGGCGGCGCTGGGTCTGGTGGGCACGGGTTTGGGTTTCTTGTCCGGGTCTGATGCCACCATGAAGGGCCGGCGGGATGACGGGTTCGGTTCCTTGAACGATCGCACTTACCAGTTGTGTTCGGTGAAAGACATTATTTGTAACGCCACTATGAATCCGTTGATGCTAGTGCGGAAGGGTACGAACTTCTTCTCTCAGAACCCTGTGCATGGGGAGTACAACACGAATCCGAATGTGGTACGGGGGATGACGGCGACACAGTGGATTGTGCAGTGGATGGAGAAGCTCATAAATAAGGCATTGGCCTAACAGAGTTGGACTGACAGAGTTGGACTGGCCACATTGGCCCCACCACGTTAATCTAACCGCCTTTGCGTGCGGTGCTGCTGCGGTAGCCTTGCCTTAACTATTGGGATAGTCCCAGGTGGACTAGAATAGTTATGCACTCAGAAAGGACAGCAACTGTGAGCATGACCACTGCTGAAAAGCTGGCTGATCTCCGGGTCAAGATGGCGCAGTCGGAGGACCCTGGTAGCGAGCGCTCGAAGGCGAAGCGTACCGCCCTGGGGCGTACCACTCCGCGCCAGCGTATCGATTCCCTCCTGGATAAAGGCTCCTTTGTGGAGATGGGGCGTTTGGCGAAGATGCCGGGTAACCCCATGAACCCGTATGGTGACGGCGTGGTCACTGGCCACGGCACCATCGATGGTCGTCCAGTAGTGGTGTACGCCCATGACAACACCGTATTCGGTGGTTCCGTGGGCGAGGCCTTCGGTAAGAAGGTCTGTGCTGCAATGGACTTGGCCATCAAGATTGGCTGCCCCGTCATTGGTATTAATGACTCCGGTGGTGCCCGCGTGCAGGATGCCGTCACCTCCCTGGCTATGTACTCCGAAATTGGTCGCCGCCAGTACCCGCTGTCGGGCCTGTCGCCGCAGATCTCCATCATGCTAGGTAAGTGCGCGGGCGGTGCTGTCTATGCCCCCGTCACCACCGACTTCGTGGTGGCCACCAAAGACTCCTACATGTTCGTTACCGGCCCGGACGTGATCCGCTCCGTCACCGGCGAGGACATCACCATTGAGGAACTGGGTTCTGCCGAGAAGCAGATGGAGTACGGCAACGTGAACTACGTGGCCGAGGACGAGTACGAGGCGTTCTCCTATGTGCGCCGGTTGCTGTCCTTCCTGCCCACTTCTTCCAACGATCCCGCCCCGCTGGGCCGTACCGGCCTGGAACCAGAGGTGACGGACTCGGATCTGTCCCTCAATACCATCATCCCGGACTCCGATAACGCCTCCTACGACGTGATGGATGTGCTGGTGAAGATTTTTGACGATGGTGACGTGCTGGAGGTGACCCCCGGCTACGGCGCTAACGTGGTGACGGCTTTCGCCCGCGTGGATGGCCGCCCGGTGGGTGTGATCGCCAACCAGCCGAAGGTGCTGTCGGGTTGCCTGGACGCGCGCGCTGCCGAGAAGGCGGCCCGCCACGTGGCCCTGTGCAACGCCTACAACATTCCCATTGTGTTCGTGGTGGATGTGCCGGGCTTCCTCCCCGGTTTCGAGGAGGAGAAGAACGGTGTTATTCACCGTGGCGCCAAGTTCCTGGCTGCTATCGTAGGCGCCGATGTGCCGAAGGTGACGGTGGTGCTGCGCAAGGCCTACGGCGGTGGTTACGCCGTGATGGGCTCCAAGAACTTGGGCACGGATATTAACTTTGCGTGGCCCACAGCCCGCATTGCGGTGATGGGTGCGGAGGGTGCGGTGGATTTGCTGAAGCGCCGCGAGATTGAGGCGGCCGGCCCGGAAGAGGGTGCGAAGATCCGCCAGCAGTTCATCGACATGTACAACACCTTTATGGCTACCCCGTACATTGCGGCGGAGCGCGGCTACATTGATGCTGTTATCGAGCCGGCTGATACGCGCCTGATGTTGCGGAAAGCCTTTGCGCAGCTGCGGGATAAGGAACTGCTTACTCCGCACCGCAAGCATGAGGTGCCGCTGCTCTAGCCGATGTTCATTTTACCGGGGTTCCAGAGGCCGGAGCGTTTTTCTGTGCCGTACTGGATCTCGGCGCGCTTGGGCAGGCCGGGCTGACGGGTGCCGTAGGGCTCCAGGTGTTCCAGGCTGCCCCACTCGCGGCCCCAGTCGTCCTTCAAATAGGTGGGCACTTCTTCGGAGTCGGTGAGGCCTTCAGTAATGCCCAGCGAGCCGCCGAATTCGGTGGCTTCCCACGTGTTCGTGTTGTTGACGGTGGAGGCGCGATCCGGGGTGATGCGCCACTTGGGCCGCTCAGTTACACCCGCATAGTGGGTGTAGGGGCGGATGCAGGGGAACTGTAGGGCAATTTCCCAGTCCAGCAGGGTGGGATCGGTGGAGCCCACGTAGTGCTGCAGAGTGACGAGGTGTGGCAGGCGTGGCGGGGTGACGGCGACCCAGTGGTCGGGGTCGAGGTTGGTGTCCTCTCCCACTAGGCGGACAGCGTTGGCTTCGGCCGGGATCACGTTGCGGGGGATGCGCATGTTGCGCCAGGCGGGGATGGGGCCGACGTCGTAAGGGAGGACTTGGCCGAGCATCTTCACGGATCCGTCCGGCTGGGTGACACCGTATTGCAGGTAGACGGGCTGCCCGTAGCGTTCGATGCCGTTGACGTTGAGGTACTTGAGGCGCCCGGCGGCGGTGAACACGATAACGGGATGCTCCGGGTCTGCCTTGGGCAGACTGTACCAGGCGGTGTGGAGTTTGGCGGAGTGTTGGGCGCCGTATTGGAAGGAGCCCAACACGGGGGTGGTCTTGGGGTTGAGGCCGAAGGGCAGTTTGGCGCGGGAGCCGTTGATACCCAGGTTGGGGTCGAGGCCACCCTCGGTGCCTCCGGGCTGGCCACTTTGTTTGGTGGGGGGTACTTCGGGTTTGTAGTTGGTGCCGGCGGTGCCTTGTTGGACAAAGACGGGGTCGGCTTGGACGCGGCCGGGCACGCCCCACGCTTCGAAGTTGTAGGTGCCGGGTCCGGCCAGTGGGCCGCGGGCAGCGGAGTTGCCGTCTTCGGGGGTGCGTTCCCACTGCTGGCGGGGGAGGGGTTTGAGCATGCCCTTGTTGGGGTCGGGTTCGACGAGGACGTCGTCGGCCATCATGCAGCTGTGGCCGGCCAGCACTCCCAGGTTGCCTTTGGCGATGGAGTAGGCGGGGTATTGGGAGACGGCGGCTTTACCGAAGCTGAGCAGGTAGAAGACGACGGTGAGCCAGGCGACGACGGTGACGGGTGCGGCGGCGAGGGTGCGGAGGCGTTCGCGGCCTTTGGCGGTGGAGGGCTCCTTCATCTCGGTGAAGTCTTGGGTGACGTGCTGCCAGCCTGCTACGAGGAAGGCGATGACGGCGACGACCATAACGATCTTGAAGAATTCCACCCCGTGGATCTGGGGGACTTTGTCGAACCACGGGATGTGGTACTGGCTGATGAACCACCAGTCGTTGACGGTGGCAAGGGAGAAGGCCAGGACAAAGCCCATGGCGCCCAGTACGAGGCTGCGGTTGCGGCGGGAGTGCAGGGCGGTGTTGCCGATGGCGAGGGCGGCCAGGGCGGCGAGGACGGGAGCGATGCCAGCGTAGGCGCCGAAGTGGTGGGTCCACTTGGTGGGGCTGAACATCATGAGGATGAGGGTGCCGTAGGTGATGCCGAGGGCGCGCCAGCTGGGGCCAGGGAGGGCACCGCGAATTTCGCGGTTGCGGAGCAGCACGACCGTCACCACGATGAGGCAGAACAGCATGGTGAAGACGGCGAGGCGGCGGGACATGGACCCATCAACGGTTTGGATGGAGAGCCACAAGTAGCGGAGGACTTCGCGGTGCCACGGCATGTTGGGGCCAATGTCGCCGCGGACGCGGGTGGCTTCTAGTACTGCGCCAATGTTGTGGTCGCCGAAGACACAGGTGAGGACGGCGAAGCCAGAGGCACCAATGGGGCCGAGCTGGGCGGCGAGGCCAACCTGGGGGCGGCGTTCGCGGATAATGTGGAGGAGGGGCCGGGTGGAGACGGCGAGGGCGGCGACTGCCATGAGGCCGGTGGGGTTGCCGGAGAGGGCGAGGGCGGCGGTGACGACGGCGGCGGTGGCCGGCAGCATCCGGTGGGTGGTGATGCTTTTTTCCAGTAGTGCCCAGGTGAGGATGGCCATCATGGCGACGAACGGTTCGGGCCGCATGCCGTTGTTGAAGGCCATGTGGAATATGAGGAAGACACCGGCCGCGGTCCAGGTGGTGATCTTGCGGGTATGGAGGCCTTCGCCGAGGCGGGGGATGATGGCCTTGGAGATGAGCATCCAGGTGATGATGGCGCAGATGAGGGCGGGGAGCCGCACGAAGGGGCTGGTGGGGTTAGCGCCGGCGAAGCCTTGCAGGATGTCATAGTAGGGAGAGCCGAAGGGGGATTCGGTGACGCCGTACCAGCGGTAGTAGTTGGCCATGTAGCCGGCGTTTTGGTTGGCTACCCGCACCATGGTGTGGATGTAGCCATCGTCGGAGGTATTGGCGCCGATGAAGTGCCAGATGAGGAGGACAGCGTAGACGACGGCGTCGAGGGCAGTGAAGCTGCGCCAGTGGCTGCGGATGGTGCCGTCAGCGCGGGTGTAGCCGGTGGTGGCGAAGGGGGTGGGTTGGATGATCTTGTCGATGCGGGCCAGGGCGATCCAGCTGAGGATCATGCAGAGGACGCCGAAGATCATGGCGAGGAGTTTCACCAGGGTGGGCTCGGTGGTGAAGCGGGTGTCGATGTGGACGGTGATCGTCATGCCCTGGATGGCTGCCTGCGGGGTGTCCAGAGGAAGGTCGGAGAAGATACCCATGGTGATGGGGCGGAGGTGCGCATCATCGGAGGTGAAGGTGACGGGTTCGTTGAGGCCGGTGACGGTGGCGCGGGCGCCGTTCTTGTCAACGTCGATGTGGATGTTGCCGTTGCGGGCAGCTTCGACGTCGGCGCGGCGGAGGGTGAGGAGGGGGGTGTCGCGGGAGAGGACGTCTACAGTGCGTTCGGAGACACGGACGAAGAGGGCGCGTTGGGTGGCTTGGGTGGATTGTCCAGGGAGGGTGCTGGCGATGATGCCGTCTTTTTGGCCTTTCATGGCGCGCACTGCGGAGAACGGCACATCCAAGGTGATGCTGTGGGGGCTGTGCGCGATGAGTGGCGCCTCTACGCTTGTGACGCTCTTGTCCTGCGGCCAGGTGAGGGTGGCGGTGGTCTGGTTGACGGGCAGGAAGGGGGCGAGGATGAAGAGCACCATGCCGAGGAAGCCGGTGATCGCGGCGGTGAGCCGTGCGGTAGTGAGGTTCCACAAGGCAGGCACGGTGTGACGTTTCTTGCCGTCTGCGGCGGATTGCGCGGGATGTGCCGACGCGGTGGTGGCGCCGGTGGTGTCAGCATGGTGTGGCGTGTGAGGTGCAGGCTCAGACATGACCACAATTCTACCCATCGAGCTGCGATTTCCGAATATATCGACGAGTGTGGGGGACAGCCGGGTGGCGTGCCCTGCAGTGGCGTCAGCTTGTGCTTTTCGCGAGAAGCATAGTCCTTAGTCAAGAACATTCGAGTGTGCTGAGCTGAGTGGGTGTGTGCTGTTGTCCTGTTGATACCCGAGGAGTGCATCTACAGTGCATCTACTAGGGTCACGGAGTGGACTGTTCCGCTACTCGTCTTTAGTTTCGGCGCGCTGAGATGCGCTTAGGTGCGCTTGGGGGCGGGTGGGGTGTCGCGCATGGTGCCGGGTGTGTAGAAGCCGTTGCCCTCGGTGTGGGTGACGGTGACGGTGACGGGTACTGCGGTAGGGTCGCGCGGGATGAAGCGTTGGAGGGTTCCCCAGTCTTGTAGCCAGTCGTGGTTGAGGTAGGTGGGGACGTTTTCTGCATAGTAGAGCAGGTCCGTCCAGCCGAGGGGGCCGCCGCCGAAGCGGTCTTCCCAGGCGTTGGCGGATTCCACGTTGGGAGCGTTGGGGAGGATACGCCACTTGGGTTGTTCGGCGATGCCGTTGCGGTGGTTGAAGGGGCGCTGGCAGGGGAAGGCGAGGCCGACGGACCAGTCGATAAGGACGGCGTCGGTGGTACCGACAACCTGGTTGAGGGTGTGGAGTTGAGGGACGCGTGGCGGGGTGACGGCGATCCACTTGTCGGTAGCGAGGGAGGTGTCGTGGACGACTAGGCGGACGGCGGTGGCGTTGGCGGGGAGGTCGTGGGGGCGGCGGACGCGGAGGTTGCGCCAGCTGGGGGTGGGGCCGGGGTCCATGGGTGTGAGGCTGCCGGCGACCTTATAGCTGTTGCCACCAGTAGTGCTGGTGTTTGCGGCTGTGCTGGGGGTAGGAAGTGGATCCGTCGTCCATTCCAGCTGTACAGCGTCGGCGGGGAGGCTGCCAGCGATGGTCAGCACTAGCAGCGGGCTGTCGTCGCGCTGGGAGGGGAGCCGGTACCAGTCGGAGACGAGGTGCGCGGAGACTTGGTTGTCGGCCCGGTAGGTGCCCAGTATAGGGACGTCCCTGGGTAGCCCGAAGGGGGGCACGTCGTGGTTTTGCCGGTCGGGGGTTTTTACGGCGTCGCCGGTGTTGAGTTCGGTTTGGTTGTCGTCAATGGTGTCGGGCAGTCCGTTGGCTCGGAAGCCGTCGCGGAGAGTCCCGGCGAGGGCTTCGGTAGGGTTGCTGCCGTCAACGGGCTGTAGGATCCAGCGCCCTGGGTTGGGTTCTACCAGTACTTGGTCGGCGAGTGAGCAGGGGTGGGATTTGATGGCGGCGAGGTTGGCGGAGCCGACGGTGTAGGCGGGGTAGCGCTGGATGAAGGCGCCGAGGAGTGAGACCAGGCTGAACACCACGACGAAAGTGCTGAGGACGGCCAGCATGAGGGGTTGCCGGGCAAGCCAGGAGGTGGTGTTGCGGATGGCGGTGTTGCTGGTGGTGGTGGCTGTGCGGTCGATGCTGGGGAAGAAGTGCAGCAGGGCGGCGATGAGGAGGAAGAGGAGGGCCAGCGCCAGGAACCAGGTGGAGAAGGCTTTGCCGAGGAAGGTGGGGAAGTCTTGGCCACCGTGTTTGGTGTGTATGCCGAATTGGCTGACGTACCACCAGTCGTTGTTGGCGGTGAAGGAGAGGGCGGTGACGGCGGTGACGGCGGCGGCGGCGAGCCAGCGGTTGCGGGCGATGCCGATGCCGCGGTTGGTCATGAGGACGGCGCCAACTGCCCCAACGACGGCGACGATGCCGATGAAGGTGCCGAAGTGGTGGGTCCACTTGGTGGGGGTGAGGGCAAGGAGGAGGACGGAGCCGATGCTGATGCCGGCGACGCGGGTGAGGACGGGGGTGGAGAGGCCGGGGATGGGGGTGCGGCGGGCAATAGTGTAGATCATGATGCCGAGGATGAGCAGCATGATGAAAATGGGGAAGCGGCGGGTGACGGAGCCGTCGGGGGAGATGCCGAAGAGGGCGATCCAGCGGGCTTTGTCTTCGAACCAGCCGAGGTTGGGGCCGATTTCGGTGCGGACGCGGATGGCTTCGCGCATGGCGCCGAGGGTTTGGTCGGCAAAGACGGTGTAGAGGATGAGGAAGCCGGTGGCGAGGATGGGGGCGAAAACGCCCGTGGCGGCCAGGCCTTTGGGGGTGCCGGCGGAGCGCAGGGTGTAGATGCCCATGCGGATGTTTTGCCAGTAGCTGCGGAACCCGGCGAAGAGGATGGCCAGGCACATGATGCCGGTGGGGCCGGCGCCGAGAGCGAAGGTGGCGGCGAGGATGGCGAGGGCGCCGGGAAGGAGGCTGCCGCGGGTGATGGCGCGTTCGACGAGGGCCCAGCAGGCAATGAAGAGGACGGCTTCGATGGGTTCGGGGCGGAGGCCGTTGTTGAGGGGCATCCAGCAGGCGAGGAAGAGCATGCCGGCGGTCCAGTAGGCGACGGCGTTGGTGCGGATGGCGGCGCCGAGGCGGGGAAGGATGCTGTGGGAGATGATGAACCAGCTGGCAATGCCGGCGAGGAGGGTGGGGATGCGGATGAAGGGGCTGGCGGTGCTGATGGTGGTGAGCCCTTGGAGGATGCTGTAGTACCAGCCGATGGGGGATTCGGGGGAGCCGAGCCAGCGGTAGTAGTTGGAGATGTAGCCGGCGTGGTCGGCGACGCGGGCCATGTTGAGGAGGTAGCCGTCATCGGAGGTGTTGGCGCCGAAGATGTGCCAGATGATGAGGAGGAGGGTGACGGTAGCGTCGGTGATCCACACACCGGTGCGGCCATGGTTGTGGGCATGAGTCCGGCCGCCTTTGCCGGCACGCTTGCGCCGGGCTGTGCGCTGGGTTGTGCACTGGGTGGAGTCGCCAGCGTCCGCGGCTGCGGCGTCTGCACTGGCAGCGCGGGAGGTGACAGCGGCAGTTGAGGTGGAGTCAATGATCTCGCCCACGGTGTTGGTGTCGGTGAGGTCGGCGGGGTCTTCGCCGGCGTCTTCGCGGAGGGCGAGGGCGTCGCGGCGGTAGCGGCGGCTCATCCGGTCAATGCGCCAGAGCAGGAGGAGGCTGGCCAGGCTGGTGAGGACGCCGATGGCCATGAGGGCGGTTTTGAGGGGTGTGGGGCTGGTGGAGAAGCGGGTGTCGACGACCATGTGGGCGGTGAGGCCGGGGATGCGGGTGTCGCGGGGGAGGGTGGTGAAGAAGCCGACGACTTGTGGCCGGGTGGTGGAGTCGGTGGCGAGTTCGCCGCTGACGGGGCTGTTGTTCTCGGTGCCGTCATTGTTGCTGCCGGGCATGGGGAAGGTGTTGCCGGTGACGTCGACGACTACGGAGGGGTCGGAGGGGCCGGCGTCGGCGCGGACGGTGGTGGTGATGCGGCAGTCGGCGGGTTGGTTGGTGAGGGCGGTGACGGCGATGGAGGCGAGGAGGTGGCTTTTGGAGGTGATGATGAGGGAGTCGGTGCCGGCTGCGTCGGGGGTGCGGCGGATCTGGAGGCCTTCGCTGCCGGCGTTGGCGGAGTTGGCGGGGATGGTGGAGAAGAGGAGGGTGTTAGTGGGGGCGTCCGCGACGCTGCCGCAGGGGAGGGTGACCACGAGGTTTTGCGGTAGGTAGGAGACGAGGGGGGAGACGACGCTGGTGGGTTGCTGGGTTTGCTGCCAGTCGATGGTGGCGACGGCTTGCCGGACGGGGAGAACGGCGGAGGCGATGGCAAGGAGGAATCCGAGGATGCCAGTGATGGTGGCGGCGATGGCGACGCGGCGGCGGGTGCGGCGGGTGCGGCGGGGTGCGGTGCTGGTGCCGTCATCGGTGGTGCTGGCGGCTTGGGTGGCCGGGGTGGCGTCGTGGGGCGTGGGGGTGCTGGTGGTCACGCTCTTAGCCTAGTCGGTGCGCCCCTTCGGAGAGGTCAAGGTTCCCTGTGGTGGAGGAAGTTCCTACTAGAGGAAGGCTTTGATGGTGAACTCGGTGGAGTTTTTCTGCATGAGTTCGGCTTCTTGGCGGGTGACGGGCCCGGTAAGGCTGATGCCTCGGGCGGTGGTGCCGGGTTGGCAGCGTGCGATGCCGGCGCCGCTGTTGTGGGCGGGGATGGCGAAGCTGGCGTTGACGGGTTTGGCGGTGGGGATGCCGTTGGCGTCTTTGGTGGTGCAGGTGGTGCTGACGGCGGCGAAGAAGGGGGTGTCGGTGTTGTTGATGCAGTTGGCGCTGGCTTCATTATTGGCCAGGCGGATGGTGCATTGGGGGCGTTTGCCCTCTTTCATTTCGCGGCGGATTTGGCTGCCGGTGGGGATGTCTTTGTTACCCCAGCTGAGGTCTTTGGCGTCTTTGGCGAAGGGGTTGTGGGGGCCGAGGGGGCCTTCAGGGGTGCTGTCGGCGGTGGCGAGCGCGCTGCTGCCGGTGAGGATGATGAGGGCGGTGGTAGCGGCGGCGAGGATGCGGTTCTGGGTCATCATGGCTTTAGCGTACTAGGCATTGGCCATTTCTTGGGGGGTTTGGCAGGTGCGGGTGACGACGGCGAGGGGGCCGATTTCTTTGACGAGGAAGCAGTGGGAGTGGAAGATGTTGGCGGCGAAGGAGACGGTGTAGTCGTGGACGTTGGGTTGGTTGGGGTAGACGTCTTCGCTGAGGAGGAGGGAGTAGTTGTCGCCGTCGCGGCGGAAGACGAAGGCGTTGGGGGTGGGGAAGGGGCTGGCTTGGAGTTTGCGGAGGAGGTCGTGGGGGCTGGTGGAGAGGGCCCAGTCCTCGATGAGCTCGTTGCGTTTTTCATAAAGGCCTAGGGGGTTGGCGTAGTGGGGGCTGATGGCTTGGAAAGACCAGTAGGGGTAGTAGGCCAGGAGGGCTTCTTCGGTGGTGAGGATGATGATGTCGCGTGCTTGGGCGGGGTAGCCTTGGCGGGCGGAAGCGCCTTCTAGGAGGGCTTGGTTGACTTGTGGGTAGTAGGAGGAGATACCGGCGGGGAAGCGGTCTGCACGGACGCCATAGCCGTCGGTGTCGGTGTAGGCCATTTGGATTTCGTCGGTGAGGGAGGTGGGGATGTCTTGGGCGAATCCTATTCCGACGAGGAAGGTGATGGTGGCGATGACGGCTTGGATGGTGCGGGCGGTGCGGCGGACGTGGATAGGTTGGTTGGGGCCACTGTAGGAGCGACGGATGTCGGGGTCGATGGAGGTGAAGAGGGAGGGGCCGGGCAGGCGGTCGTCGGGGAGGACGAGGGCGGGGGTGTTGGGGTCGGCGTCGGTGGTGCCGGCGTAGCGGGGGGTTTGTCCGGCGAGGACGAGGGGGGTGGCGTCATTGTCGAGGGTGGTGGTGGCGTCGATGACGACGTGACGGACGGCGACGGAGATGATGCGGTGGGTGGCGTCGAAGATGCCGCAGACTCCCGCGATGGCGAAGGTGAGGGTGAGGGGGAGGGCGACGCGGAAGCCGAGGAGGGTGACGCCAAAGAGGACGGAGCTCATGGAGGCGAGAGTCCATAGGTACATGGCGATGATGCCGATGGTGAGGGCTTGGGAGATGCGGCTGGTGCGGATGGCGACGATGAGCCAGATGAGGCCGATGAGGCAGAGGAGGCCGACGGTGTCGCTCTTGAACATGGGCAGGAGTACGGTGGCGGAGTCGCTGGGGAGGTAGTGGAGGGCACTGCCACTGCGGCTGTGGGGTTGTCCGAGGCCGCTGATGAGGTAGTACCCCCAGTGGATGAGGGAGATGGCAATGGAGATGAGGCCGATGACGACGAGGCGGATGATGGGCTGCCAGATGTGGCGGCGAAGTTTACGAAGTTTGACGGGGTCGGGGGTTATACCGGTGTTGTCGGGGGTTTTCACTTTTTTGCCGGCGAGTTGGCGGAGTTCTCGGCGGTCGACCCAGAGGCGGTGGATGGTGACGATGAGCGCCATGAGGATGAGAGTGACGGCGCCGAGGGCGGTGAAGAGGGTATAGGTGCAGGCGCCGACGCCGAGGATGGCGGCGACTCCGCCGGTGGCGTAGCGGCCTTTGGTGAGTGCGCCGCGGTAGGGGCGGATGGCATGCCAGCTGAGGACGAAGGTGAGGGGAAGTGCCATGGCGACGATGGCGGCATAGGGTTCGGTGCTGCCGTAGGTGGTGGTGACAAGGGCCGTCACCATGCCGATGATGATGCCGAGTTCGGGGCGGATGATGATGCACCAGATGGCGGTGAAGAGGCTGCACATGAGGGCCAGGGAGATGATGGCCCAGGGTTTGAAGGCTTCCCAGCCGGGGATGCCGAGGAGGTTGGCGAAGCGCCCGCCGAACCAGAACCAGGCGCTGGGGTAGTAGGGGGCCATGTTGGGATAGGCCATGTCGTAGGGGGCGGGGCTGTCGGTGAGGCGGGTGAGGTATTCGGTGCGGAAGGCTTGGTCTCCGCTGATGCCATGGAGGTAGAGCTTGGTGGCGGCGAGGGGGAGGCCAAGGGAGACGGTGACGAAACCACTGACGGAGAGGGAGGAGAGGAGGCCGGGCCCGAAGTGGGTGGACCAGTAGTGGGGGTTGTCTCCGCGTTGGGTGTGGAGGCGGCTGGAGTATGCCCAGATGGCGCCGGCGACGGTAGTGAGGCAGAAGAAGACTTGGGCAACGGTGGTGAGGGAGCGGATGAAGTTGCTGTTGCCGAAGGCGGGGAAGTTGGTGAAGGTGAGTACCCAGAGGATGAGGAGTGGCAAGAGGAAGCCGCCCAGGAGGGAGAGGAGGACGAGGAGGCTGATGGCCAGAATGTTTTGGCGGGTGCGCTGGGCGGTAGCGGGTGTGCTCATGCTGCTCCTTGGGTGGGGGTGCGGCCATTATAAAGCCTACTGGGGCGGAGGCTGGTGGGATACACGTTATTGGGGAGAAAGGCTATGGGCTCTGTCTCATAGTTTCTATTTTTTATATTTTAAATCACAGCACTATTGAGCGGGTTGTAAGTCCCTGTTCATCTGTCCATTACCCAGTGGAACAGGGGATTTGAAGAATGTTAGTGTGGTACACATTTCTAAGATGTAGTGCTAATATTGGTGCCGACATACGCACGAGCGCGTATGATTTTTCTCT
This sequence comes from Lawsonella clevelandensis, assembly GCF_001293125.1. NCBI lineage: Bacteria > Bacillati > Actinomycetota > Actinomycetes > Mycobacteriales > Lawsonellaceae > Lawsonella > Lawsonella clevelandensis. Next base: position 840,685 of record NZ_CP009312.1, on the reverse strand, counting down.
AGGAGTTCTCGTGAAGAAATTCATGATTCCCGGCGCAGCTGCTGTCGCGACAGCTGCACTGTCACTCCTCCTCGGCGGTGGAGTGGCAAATGCACAGGAGGTTGCGGAAGTTCCCGCTCCTGTGCAGGTTCCGGCAATTCACGCGGTAGACGCTCTCGGTAGCGCCATCAAGGACGCCCCGCAATCCCCGGCTGTCCCCGCAAGCGACGTACTGTCCTTCCTGTCCGACTCCATTAATCTGCTGGGTCGTGACATCCTGTCCGCTAAGGGTCTCTCCGCCAAGGGCCTTTCTGCTCTGGTGACGACCGAGAATCCCCCAGTAGACCCGCAAGACCCCAACGCCCAGTCCGAGGATGAAGGGGTGATGGTCGTCATCGGGCAAGTTGCTCCCTACTCTCTGGCCCTGCTGGGTATTCCGGCTTTGGCCATTCCTGGCGGTGTCGTGGGTGCCGTAGCTGGCGCTGTTGTTGGTGCTGGCGTAGCAATCTTCGCTGGCATTGCTGCCGCTGTTATTGTTGCCTCCCCGGCTCTTATCGCGGGTCTCGGTACCGCACTGGTACCTGCTTTGGCTATTGCCGCAGTAGGTGTGGTCATCGGCCTCATTCCGGCCCTTGTTCTACTGGTAGCCGGCGTTGTAGCGATCGTTAGCGCCATTGTGGTGGGCCTGATGGTGATCACCTGGCCGCTGTGGGTTCCTGCGGGCATTGTTCTGGTTCTTTGCGGCGCTGGTATCATTCCGGTCACTATTGGCGGAACTCTTTTGAGTGGTGGTGCCCTCACCCCGTTCCTTATCGCCGGTGCAGTGATTCTCGGTCTCGGCCTGTTGCCGGGTATCGCCCTGGTTGTTGCTGGCCTGCTCTTCGGTGTTGCCGCTGTCGTGGCCCTGCTGACCCTCCCACTGGTGGGTCTCGCTGGCCTCATCCTTAGCGTTGCCGCCTTCGTCTTCCTCGGTGTGATGGCTCTCATCGGCTCCCTCGGCCTGCTGCCCGCCATCGTCGCCTTCGTAGTATTCGGCCTCATTGCTGCTGTTGTCACCATCCCGGTCGGTGCCGTGATTGGCCTCGCCGCTGGTGGCGTCATCGGTGCCGTCGCTGGTGCCGTGGGCGCCCTCATCTACGTCTTCGTCATTGCCCCCCGCAAGAAGAAGGACGAAGAGGCTCCCGCAGACGACGCTAACGCCCCCAAGGAAAAGAAGATGGCTGTCCAGGCCGACTACGCCCTGGCTGCCTAAAAATCCGCCGCAGTGCTGTTACCAGCCCCGCTCATGTAACGGTCCGGCTGTAACACCACAGGCGACGGAATCCTAGAAATCCTGGTCAAGGTAACTGCTACCCCGACCAGCTAGGACGAAAAGACAAATGCAGGTGCCGCCCCTTCACCCGAAGGGGCGGCACTCTACAATTTCCCGCACACTCACCCCCGTCTCCCCACACGCCAGCAGCACCCACACCGCCCTACACAAAGCATCGCCCTACACAAAGCATCGCCCTACACAACAAAGCGGCTGGCCCACCCGCAGGTAGACCAGCCGCTCGAAAGCCGGAAACGCGAAACTAGATCGGCAGCAGCCGGAACAGCGGCGCCGGAATATGCTTCAAAACCACCATCACCAGGCGGAACAGTGGTGGAGCCCAGATCAGCGTCTTACGCTTATCCACCGCCGTCACCGCCATCTGCGCCACATCTTCCTTATTCACCGTCAGCGGAGCTTCCTTCACATCCGCAGACATGCGAGTCCGCACCTGGCCGGGGCGAATCACCAGCACGCGCACACCATTCTTCGCCAAAGCCTCACCTAGGTTCTGGTAGAACCCGTCCAGGCCAGCCTTAGTGGAGCCGTACACAAAGTTGCTGCGGCGCACCCGCTCACCCGCCACCGAACTCATGGCAATAATCTGGCCGTGGCCCTGCGCCTTCATATGCTGGCCCAGCAGCACACCCACGCTCACCGCGCCGGTGTAGTTAATCTGGCAAGCCTGCACAGCCTTCGCCTGGTTCTGCCACAGTTCCTCGTTATCGCCCAACACGCCAAAGGCCACAATAGCGACGTCCACGTCGCCACCCTCGAAAGCCTTATCCAACACCGCCGGATGCGTGTCGAAGGCGGTCGCGTCAAACTCCAGGGTGGTCACCTTCTTAGCGCCAGCCTCTTCCATCTGGGTTACGGCATCAGCCAACGCCGGGTCGCCGGGGATAGCGGCCAACACAATCTCGGCCGGTCCACGGTGCAGGTACTCGGCGCAGATCGCCAAACCGATCTCCGACGTGCCGCCGAGCAGTAGAATCTTCTGGGGAACACCAACAGCATTCAGCATGGGTTAAGTCTCCTTAGTTACTGGCGCAACACCAGCTGGAAAACGACGTGAGGGTAAAGGGGAACTAGTTCAATTCCAGGCGGCGCGCCATGTCAGACATGAACACACCATCGGGGTCGATACGACGGCGGGTGACAATCCACTCCTCCATCTGCGGGTACATGCCGTGGAATATCTCCGCACTGGTGCGGGACTCCTTCGCCAGGTACAGGCGGCCGCCGAACTCGGCAACACGGGCATCCAGGTCGTCCAGGAAATCCCCCAGGCCAGCCTTGATGGGGAAGTCAACGCACACATTCCAGCCCGGCATCGGGTAGGACAGCGGTGCCCGGTTACCGTCACCAAACAGCTTGAATACGTTCAGTGCCGAGTAGTGGCCAGACTTCTGGATGTCGTAGATGATCTCCTTGAACGGGTCCACTGCCTCGCGCGGCACCACAAACTGGTACTGCAGGAAGCCGTTGGAGCCGTAGCCGCGGTTCCACTCGCCGATGAGGTCCAGCGGCTGGTAGAACTGCGTCAGGTTCTTGATCTTGTTGCGGTAAGTGCCACCCATGGCGCTGTAGGCCTTGCCGATGGCAATCATCATGTACTTGTTCATCCACCAGTTGGGGAACACGTCGGGGACGGTCAGCAGCTGGGGGGCATTGAATTTCAGCGGATCCTTCGCCAGCTTGGGGGCATACTCCTCCAGCTGGGCTAGGGTGGCCAGGGAGCCACGAGAAATGGTGGCTTGGCCGAGGGCGGGCGGGGCGCTGATAGCGTCGAACCAGGCGGAGGAGTAGGTGTAGTTCACCTCGGAGCCGTCAGAGTGGAACTCGATGGTCTCATCCAGGGTGTGGGTGACGTCGCCGTCCGCAATAAAGTAGGCGGTCTCCGTATGGGTCATCTCGATGGTGGCGCGCAGAATGATGCCGGTGAGGCCCATGCCGCCCACGGTCGCCCAGAAGAGACTGCCTTCGGGGTCGTCGGCGGAACCCTCCGGCTCCAGGTGCAGCACGCGGCCGTCAGCAACCAGCAGTTCCATACTGCGCACATGGTTGCCGAAGGAGCCGGCGCTATGGTGGTTCTTGCCGTGGATGTCGGGGCCGATGGCGCCACCAATGGTGACCTGGCGGGTGCCGGGGAGGACAGGAACCCAGAGGCCGTAAGGCAGTGCTGCTTTCATCAGCTGGTCGAGGGTAACACCAGCATCTACATCGGCCATGCCGGTATCCGGGTCGATGCTGTGGATGGTATTGAGGGGGCTCATATCGATGACGAGGCCACCGGCGTTAGCGGCGGGGTCACCGTAGGAGCGGCCGCGGCCGCGGGCGATGACGCCGCGCTTCAGATAGCTGGGCTTGGTCTCGTTATCTTCAGCGACCATACTGACGGCACGGATGATCTCTTCCGGGTTGCTGGCAGAGAGCACCTGGGCAGTGGAGGGCTGGGTACGTCCCCAGCCGGTCAGGGTTTTTGCCTCGGTGTGCAGGTCATATGGGGGGTGTGACAGACTGCTCACTGTTGTCCTCCATGAGTTCATAGTTTCGTTACGAGTCTACTCGCATCACAGTCCCGCCCGTAGGGACAACACTGTGACCTAGAACGCTAAGATGGAGGCATGTCGAACAGCTCTCAGCAGGAATCCTCCCTGGTTGAGCAAGGGCGTAAGCAGGGCAGACAGCCTCGCCCTACCCCCGCCACCGGTCGTCTCTCTGCACTGCTGCACCCCTACGCTCCCGCGCTGCGCCGACTGGGAGTTGCCGTTCTTGTTGCTGCTGTCGGCATAGTTGCCCTGGTCTTTGCCCTGAGCCCCACCAACACCGTCATCTCCTACCGGCTCTGGGGGCTCGTCACCTCCATCTCCGCCGGCAGTGCTCTCGTGGTCCTCGTGGTGCTGGATGCCACCCACCGGGCCACTCCCCGCAGCCGCAGCTGGGTCTACGCTGTTTTCCTGCTGGTCTCCGCCGTCGGATCCATGCTTTGGGGGGTCGTGGTACGCGCCCAGATGGCCTGCCCACTGGTCTCCCAGGAATGCGGCGCCAACATGGAAACAGCAGTAGTAGAGCGCGCCGGCCGGCTCCTCCTCCACACCGGTTCCCCGTACCTCGACATTATCCACCTACCCCACCCACAGGTCGCGGACTACAACCCCTACTCGCCGCTCATGGCCGTCTTTGGGGTCCCCGCCGGCTGGTGGGGAACGTACTGGTGGACCGATGCCCGCCTGTACATTCTGCTGGTGACGGTGCTGGTGCTGGTGGGCACGTGGCTGCTGGCAGGCCGCCCCCGCATCCCGGAGGGGACACTACTGGTCTTGGTGGCCATTCCCCCCGTCACCATGAACCTGGTGGCAGCCGGCCTGGACATGGTGCTGGTGATGTTGCTATTGCTGTGCGTGGTGGCCGCATTCCGGGGGCATCCGGTGCTCGCGGCACTGGCAGGTGCGGTGGCGCTCGGCATGAAGATGACGGCGCTGCCAGTGGTAGTGGTGGTAGCTATTGCCCTGGGCTACCGCAGTCGGCAAGGCCGGGTAGCGCGCCAGGATACGCAGCCGGCTGCGCAGGCGCACACCACAGGTGCAGCTACGCACGCGGCAGCCACCTCCGGCACTGCACCCGCAGCTGCACAGGCTGGCGCCGTGCCGGTGGCAGGACAAGCCAACGCCACAACGTCGCCGGGGCAGTTCACCGCTTTCCTCGCCGTCCTGGTGCTCGCTACCCTGGCCGCCTATCTGCCGTTCTATGCGGCTAGCCCGGATGCCATGGTGGAGAACATTATTCGCTACACCACGGGTTCCTCCGTGGTGAAGTCCTCCGCGCAGGGGGCCACCCCGGGGCAGCTTATCGCGTCCACCGGCCCGGTGGGGGTGTGGGTAGCGCGGGGTCTTCTGCTGCTCGCCGGGGTGGCCCTACTGGTGTGGATGGTGAAGCGCCCGCCGGCCACCATGGCACGCACCTTCTGGGTGTGTGCGGTGGGCCTCACAGCAGCCATGCTGCTCATGCCGGCGAGCCGCTTCGGTTACCTTATCTACCCTGCGTTCTTGCTGGCAGGGGCGCTGGTGGCAGACTCAGCGGCCAGAACAGCTTCCTTGGAGCCCTCCCATACTGGGGCGGACATTGCCTTCACCTCGTCGTAGACGCTCAGGCCTGCGTAAATATCGTTGGTGTAGGGGTTCATCTTCTTCTTCCACACGCGGTAGAGCATGAAGACGAAGACGGCGATGTTGATGATCAGTGCGGCGAAGCCCCACACCCACATCACCGTCGGGTTGTAGGTGGAGTGCACCGCGAACTCGCCCTCGTCAATAAAGGCGGGGAAGGTCTGTGCAAACATGCACCACAGGGCCAGCGTGTGGGCGCGGTGCTGCAGCCAAGCGCCCTTGCCCACCGTGAAGGCGCACAGGGTGGGTGCCAGCAGCAGGGCGAAACCACAGTACCAGGCGTGGTGCGGCAGGCAGTTGTAGGTGTACGTAAAGTTCCAGACGTCGTAGGCGATAATCCAGAACCACAGCATGTCCGGCCATAGCATGTCGCGGCTGGTGTCCTTCTTAGACCACTTGCGCAGGCAGATACCGAAGAAGCCGGTGATGGTGAGGATGTTGAGGATGCCTGCGGCGGCGTTCATGTAGTTCCAGGAGCCGCCCAGTACGTAGGCCATATTTTCGTCGGCGAGGAAGCCACCACCGGTGTACTTCATGCCTACTTCAATGTCGCGGACCACGGCCTCACAAATGTTGATGGCCAGAATGAGCGGCGGGAAGAGAAGAGCCCACTTGTATTCGGAGAGGTGCCAGCGGGTGCCGTCCTTCCGGGTGCCGTGTACAAAACGAATGCACCAGAAGCCAATACAGCCGGCGGTGGAGGAGTAGACCTTCGCCAGGTGGAACCAGTCCAAGTAGGTTTGGTCGCGGAGGACGGTAAACCATAGCGTAGAGAGGACGATGGGGAGGACGACGAAGGCAAGGAAGCCGCCTACTTTGGAACGTCGGGTTAACTCGTTGAGGACGAAGAGAGCGGCGAACACGCCGATCCACACGAGCCACACTTTCCACGCGGAAGCGCCCGCGCCGTAGTTGAAGGTAAACATGGAGTTGTCCTATGTCGGAGGGTGTGATGTGGGGAGTCACGCGCCTGGACGCAGTGGTGGTAGTGCCGGAGAGATGACCCACCGCGTTAAGCTAGCCCTCAGGTTACCGATGAACTGTCACCCGTGAACACCGTTAGGGAATGACTTTAATCACGTTTCAAAGCAAACTCGACCCGTCCCCCACACACCTAAAATGAACTGCAGAAATACCGCCTTCCATTGCAGTTGGAAGCCGGTTTCCTCTGTAGAACGGACCATTATGAAAAGCGTGTTTTTCACGGGAGCTGCCGGCGGACTCGGAAGCAGCACCATCACCCTCCTGGCGAAAAGCGGCAAGTGGCACATCTATGCCGCCGACTGCGACGTCGAGGGAGTGAAAGCCCTTGCCGCCAACCTCCCCAACGTCACCCCTATCCAGGTCGACCTCGCTAGCACGGACAGTGTAAAAGCCGCCCGCAAGGAGGTCGAGAAGTACACCGACCGGCTCGACGCTATTGTCAACATGGCTGGGCTTTCCGCTTTCGCATCCCTCATCGAAGGCACCCCCATCGAGGATTGTGAACGCATTCTGCAGGTCAACTGCCTGGGCATGGTGCGCGTCAACGCCACCTTCTTTGACATGGTGGAAAAGACTAAGGGCCTCATCGTCAACACGTCTTCCTCCACCGGCTGGATGACGGCACAGCCCTTCGCCGGCGCCTACACCATGTCTAAGCGTGCGGTAGAAGGGTATAACGACTCGCTCCGCCGCGAGGCCATGTACAGTGGCGTGCGCGTGGTGAAAGTTGAGCCCGGTTCCTACGCCACCAAGCTCACCGAGGCTCTCACTGAGGACTTCAAGCGTGTCTTTAGCTCCACTACCCGCTATAAGAAGGCCCTCTCCACCATGCGTCCCATGATGGACTCCACTCTGGAAAACTCGGGCGACCCTCGAGAACTCGCCGAGCTGGTGGTGAAGATTCTGAACTCGAAGTGTCTGCGCTTGCGCTACCGCAAGAACTCTGGGGCGGCCCTGCTCGCTCTGGAGATCTTCCCTGAGAAGATGGTGGACTTGATCTACCGGTTGCTGCCGCTGATGGCGCGGGACTGACCTTTGGGTCGGGGGCCCACCTTTGTGCTGGGCGGGCCCCCGTGGGTACCAGTGGCTGACCTTCGGATCAGTAGTGGCCCACTGGCTGGTGGTGGCTAGCTCTTCTGCCGGTCTTTCTTTTTCTTTATACCGTAGTAGATTCCGTATCCGATGCCGCCTACCGCTGCGAGGCAGACAATAACAATCACGGCCACCAGCCAACCGGGGGTGCCGCCACCGTTAAATTCTTCGGCATAAATGTCCTGGTCTACCCGTTGTAGGCCATTCGCATCGGTGCTGACAGTGGGGGTGCTGCTGGTGTTCTTGGTAGTGCCGTCGGGTTTGGTGGTACCGCTACTGGGGGCCACGGTGGAGGCGGAAGGGGCTGTTCCCACCACGGGGATGCTGCTGAAAGTGTCTGGCCCGGAGAGTGCCTGGCAGTTAAGCTGGATGGTCAATTCTCCCAGGATGCTGTCGGTGACGGTTTTCATCGTCATGGCATTGGCGGGGTTATTGAACTCCCCGGAGGCCCCTTCTACGGCTAAGTGGACGGTATTGAGAACCTTGCCGTCTTTAGGGGCTTTCATAGTGATGTCGAGGGCGGGCGGTTCCCAGGCGGTGTCTTTGCCGTTCACTGCGGCGTTCATTCCGGACATCACCAGCATGTTGCCGCCCACTAGGCTGATGGTGGCGGGGTTCATCATGAATTTACCGGGGCCGACGGCCTTGGCGGTCACGAAGGCGTCAGGGGAGTCCAGCGTAAAGCGGAGGACGATGTCCTTCAGCTGTTTCATGGTGGCGATGGATTCTTTACCGGGGGTCATTTCCGGAACGTATCGTACGCGGACCACGGTGTTCTCTCCGGCTTTAACGTTGTCAGGGGCGGTGATGACGAGATCAGCTGTCATGGAGCGGGTGACGTTGTATTGCATCGGGGCGCCGTTGGTGCGGCACGACAATTTCACCGCTTTAGTGGTGGTCGCAGCGTGGGCTGTGGTGGTGCCGAGTGTCGCGAAACTTGTCGCGAGGCTAGCCACGAGCGTTGCTGTGGCTAGTTTGGTGAGCAGGTGTTTTCTGAGCATACCCTCATTGTAGGACGGTTGAATAGCCCTGTAATGCGAATATTTACCTGTTTATGGATAGTTTTTGAGTGGTGGTGAAGGGTGCCCGTAACGCACCTTATACGACGGGAGTGTCACACTGGGCGGGTGCAACGCTCCACATGTTGACGTCGCATAGTGTTATGGCGGCACGTCCCATGGTTAGTCGTCGTCGCGGTCGCGGTAGTTCTGGTAGAGCTTGAAGGCTACGGCGGCGACGGCAGCCACGGCCAACACGCTAATGAGGGTGGTCAGCCAAGTAGGGGCTTTGTTGCTGACAGGTGTGGTGTCTTTGGCGTAGACGTCGCTGTCCAAGCGTTGCAGGCTGTCATCCGCAACGGTAGTGCCGTTATCGGTAGTGCGCGTGGTGTCGGAGGCAGCGCCGGTATCGTTGCCGCTCGGGCCGGTGTCTTTACCGGTGCCATCATCCTTGTCGGTGCTGCCATCAATAGTGGCGGAGGTAGGGGTAGTAGGGGAGGTTTCACCGTCTTTTACGCCGGTAACCGGGATGGTGAGGACACTGGTGGCGTCGGAGAGGGCCCGACAGTTCATCTGTACGTTGGTTTCGCCCAGCTGGCTGCGGGTACGGGCGCGCATGGTCATGGCGTTAGCGGGGTTGTTAAATTCGCCGGCGGCACCTTCGGTGGCCAGATGTAGCGTTTTCAACGGGTCACCGTCGGTGGGTGCGGTAAAGGTGAGTTCCAAGGAAGGTGGGGCCCAGTGAGTGTCCTTGCCGTTGACGTTGACGGACATGCCGGAGAGAACCAGGGTGTTACCGCCCACCAGGCTGATCTGTGGTTGCTTGGTGAGGTTCTGACCGGCGTTCACAGCGCGGGCGGTGACGAAGCTGCGGGGATCGTTGAGAGTGAAGCGGACAACGATGTCGTGCAGAGTTTCCATGGTGGCGATGGACTCGGTGCCGGGGGCGACATCGGGCAGGTATTGCACGCGAACAACGGTGTTGTGTCCGGCTTTGACGTGGTCGGGGCCGCTCACGACGAGGCGTGCGTGCATGTCGCGGGTGACGTTGTATCCCATCGGGGCACCGTTGGTGCGGCAGGCGAGGGGTGCCGTCTTGGTGGCGGTGGCGGCGAGGGCCTGCGGGGCTCCGATGCTCGCGAAGCTTGTTCCGAGGACGATGGTGGCAGCGCCCGCAAACAGTTTCTTGAGAAAATACTGACCTGACATGGTCCTCATCTTATGTTACCTAGGTCACAATGGGTAGCCGCTCAAAGATTGTTGCAGCTAGGAGCTAATTTTAGCGGATCTGTCAATTTCCCTATATATAAGAGGTCTCTAAGAGGGTGATGAGTCCTGTGGGAGGGGGTGAGAATACCCTCTCATGCCGGGCGGGGCAGAGTGTTCGCAGGGGGTAGCTACACTACATTTCACCATCATCTGTAACGAGTTTTTAATGCCTAAAGAGTGTTTAGAAAAGGTAATCAAATAGCCGTGGAGGCCAAAGGGGGTGTTGCCATTAAGTGGTGTGACATTAATTAATCGAAAATCTGACCAAATTCGATCGTAATCCTCTTATAATGGCGCAATTCCGTCTCAACTATAGTTAGGTGACCCTTAATAGTGCTGGTAGGAAGGGTCAAGAATGACGGAAGAAACTGTGGATAAGCCCAAAAATGCCCCTCACGGTCGTTAAACGTGGGCAGAGGCCAGGTAAAAACGACATGACAGGAGATGTCAGCAATGGAAAGTTATGGCATTTCCACATTGTAATTTCGGTCACAAAAACTCCGAAAACTGGCCTCAGCCACTTTATGTTTTCGCCGCTCACAGCGTTTTCGCCGGGGACGTTCGTCAATAGTTGCGTAAACCTAGCCAAAAGAATTGGTGTAAACCTAGACTAGATAACGACATGGCCGTTACACCCCACAACTAGGAGAAGTCCTAAATGGCTCAGAACAAGAAAACGAAAGTTTTTCTTACTGGTGGCTTCGGTAACTGGGGGCGCTTCGCTCTCCGGTCACTGGCTGAAGTGGCAAACAAGGTAGACGTTGTTGCCCTCATTCTCCCCACCGACTACGAAAACAACCCCGATCTCCGCAAGGAATTCGAGGCCCAGGACAACCTGGAAATCGTTATTGGTGACCTCACTGACTACGAGGCCGTCAAGCGCTGCGTCGACGGTGCTGACTACGTGATCCACCTCGGTGGCATGGTCTCCCCCGTTGCTGACGCTAACCACGCCCTTACTCACAAGGTCAACGTTGGTTCCGTTCGTAACATCATCAAGGCTGTCAAGGCTCAGCCGAACCCGGATGAGATCGGCGTCGTAGGCGTTGGTTCTGTTGCCCAGACCGGCGACCGTAACCCTCCGCATCACTGGGGCCGTGTTGGTGACCCGCTGTGGCCGTCCAAGTTCGAAGAGTACGCACAGTCCAAGATCATCGCCGAGAAGATGCTCATTCATTCCGGTCTGAAGAAGTGGGCCTGGCTCCGCTCCTCCGGCATCTTCCACCCGGGCGTTGTGCTCATTCAGGACCCGATCATGACCCACACCGCCATGAACGGTGTGCTCGAATGGATCCTCGTTGAGGACGCAGCTCGCCTGGTGCGTCAGATCGTCACCGACGACAATGTCAACCCCAAGTTCTGGCGTGGCGTGTACAACCTCGGTTCCGGCGAACCCTGGCGCTTCACCAACTACGAGATCTACTCCCGCATGGTTGCCGCCTTCGGTGCCGACATGCGCAAGTGGTACGACTACAACTGGTACGCCAACCGCAACTTCCACGGTCAGTGGTACGCAGACTCCGATTACCTGGAAGAACTCGTTCCTTACCGCTGCGGTGCCGACCCGCAGAAGGCCATTGATCGTATGGTCAATGCGGCTCCGGGAACCTTCAAGCTTGCTGGCTACGTTCCCGGCCCCATCATCAAGAACTTCGTGATGAAGCCAATCCTCAATGAAGACCGCGGTATGCTGCGCTTCATCAAGAACAAGGATCCTAAGGGCTTGTCCGCTTACTTCGGTGGCTACGACGAGTGGAAGAAGATCGGTGGCTGGGACACCTTCGTTCCGCCGAGCCCCTCGAAGGAAGTTACCTACCTCGATCACGGCTACGACGAGAGCAAGGAAGTCAAGGACCTCACCGTCAAGGAACTGCAGGAAGCTGCCAAGTTCCGCGGCGGCAAGCTGCTCTCCAAGAAGTACAGCGGCGATCCTTACGAGGCTCTTCGTTGGGAAGGCGCCATGGGCTACGAATTCGACGCCAGCCCCTTCGCCGTCCTCAAGGCCGGCCACTGGTGCCCGAAGGAAGTCCGCAACGTTTGGGAATACGACGTCATCGCCGAGCGCAGCCCGTTCCTGGCCCAGCTCGAACTCTGATCTTTTCCCTCTATCGCTCTCCGCTTGATAGGCGGAGAGCCCTCAGATCCCTATAAAAGTAATTAGGAGGAAATAAGTTGTCTTCTAAGAAGAAACTCATCCCCGATGATTCCTTCGACGTAGTCGTCGTTGGTTTCGGTGGCGCTGGTGCCGCTGCAGCTATCGAGGCTGCGGACAATGGCGCTCGCGTCCTCGCTCTCGACCTCTCCATTGGCGGTGGCGCAACCCGTCTCTCCGGCGGCATCGTCTACGCCGGCGGCGGCACCTCTGTTCAGAAGGGTGCTGGCGTCGAGGACACCGTCGAGAACATGTTCAACTACATCAAGCAGGAAGCTCAGGGCGTTGTTTCCGACGACACCCTCCGCGATTTCTGCGAACAGTCCCCCGGTATGATCGAGTGGCTGAAGGAAAACGGCGTGGGCTTCGACTCTTCGCTGTGCCCCTACAAGGCTTCTTACCCCACCGACAAGCATTACCTGTACTTCTCTGGTAACGAGAAGGCCTACCCCTACAACGAGCACGCCTTCCCGGCTCCCCGTGGCCACCGTGCCAAGGCCTCCGGCCTGAAGTCCGGCAAGGTGCTGTACAACAGCCTCAAGGACTCCGCTCTGAAGAAGGGCGTCACCTTCCTCCCCGTAGCCCGCGTTTCCGATCTGGTTATCGAAAACGGCAAGGTTGTCGGCGTAAAGTTCTCCGCTCTTAACAGCGAGAAGCTTATGAAGCTGCACTGGGTTGTCACCAAACTGACCGCCAAGCTTGGCAACTTCTTCCCCGATCAGATCGGCCGCCCGGCTGACAAGCTCACCGACGCCATCTGGAAGGCTGGCAAGGAAGACTACACCGTCCATTGCGACGCTGTGATCCTCTCCGCTGGTGGCTTCGCCTACAACACCCCGTGGATGGAGAAGTACACCGGTCCTTACGCCAAGATCACCCCGCTGGGAACTGGCGGCGATAGCGGCAAGGGCATCATGCTAGGCCAGAGCGCCGGTGGCGCCATCGCTCAGATGGACAAGGCTACCTCTTGGCGCTTCATCTCCCCGCCGGAGGCCTTCATCGAGGGCGTTTCTGTTGGTACCAACGGCCACCGTGTTACCAACGAAGACCTCTACGGTGCAACCCACTCCAACGTTATGGTTCGTGAGTATGGCGCTAACTGCCGCCTCATCCTCGACCACAACCAGTGGATTAAGGCTATGAAGCAGGTTCCTTCCCAGTCTCAGATCTTCCACTGGGCCATGGCACTGTACCTGTTCTCCATCGGCCATAAGAAGGCGAACACCATCGAGGAGCTTGCCAAGAAGACCGGTGTGGATCCCGCAGGCCTGCGCAAGACCATTGACGAGTACAACGAGGGTATTGCCGCTGGCACTGGCGATCCTTACCACAAGGCTGCGAACCTTACCAGCCCTGTCCTCAAGGCCCCGTTCTACGCCATTGACATCTCCAACATTCCGAACAACATTCTGAATGGCATGATGTACCCGGCACCCGGCCTCACCCTTGGTGGCCTCCAGGTCAACGAGAAGACCGGCAACGTCGTGAATGAGAAGGGCGAGGACATCCCGGGCCTGTACGCCGCTGGCCGTAACGCCGTCGGTGTCTGCTCCAACTCCTACGTCTCTGGTCTGTCCATTGCGGACTGCTTCTTCTCCGGTCGTCGCGCTGGCCGCAACGCCGCCGCTGCCACCAAGGAAGCATCCAAGAAGTAATTCCGTTGACTCATCTCAACTAATTACTGAGGTACATACCTAAGGTTGTCGCTCCAAGCCGCCCGGCTTGGAGCGACACCTCATTTATAGGCTAATGTGAGGGGGTAATCCCCCCCCCCTTTGCTGCATCGGGAAGGTGCCAAGGCAATGCTGCTACAGCGCACTCTCTTCACCGGGCCTCGTGCCTGGGTGAACCAAGACCTCTACGCTCGAAACTGCTCCGGCAGCGCGCTCCGCGCCCGCCACCACGTCACTATTGACGGCGGAGCAGCACTCTCTACCAACACCTACTTCGGCCGCTTCGCCGCCTCCTACTGGCAGCGCTGGACTCGCGTCACCGCCATCGAGGTCACCGGCACTATCGTTGCCGACCCTAACGTCCACACCACTATCCTCGCCCGTGCCTCTGACATCGGGGGACACGAACGCACTATCCGCGAAGCCACCCTCGAAGGCTCTGACACCTTCTCTCTCACCGTCCCCCTCAACAGCTTCCACGACGGCGGCTCCCTCTGGCTGGAATTCTCCGCCCGCGAAGGCAAATCCCGCATTAGCGACGTCGAATGGCACTCCCTCACCCTCGCCCCCGCCACCGGTATCAACGCTGAAGTGGCCGCCGGGGCCACCGGGGACGAAAACTCCGAAGACGCTGTCGCCGACAGCACCTACACCGGCCGCCGTTTCGCCATCGCCGTCTGCACTTATAACAGACCAGTCGACTGCGCTGCTACCGTCGCCGCCCTCGCTCACGACAGCCTCGTCCGCACCCTCATCGACGAACTATACGTCACCGACCAAGGTACCCAACACGTCAGCGAGCAGGCCGAATTCCAAGAGGCCGCCCGAACCTTCGGCAGTACCCTCCACTACATCCAACAACCCAACCTGGGTGGTGCCGGCGGCTTCACCCGCGGCATCTTCGAAGCCACCGAACAGGCCACCCCCGTCGACGTCCTCCTCATGGATGACGACGTACGCGTTGAACCCGAAACCGTCGTTCGCATGCGCTCCTTCGCTGCGCTCACCCGCACTCCTACCATCGTCGGTGCGCAAATGATGTTCCTGTTCAACCCGGACTTCCTTCTCGCTTCCGCCGAAGGCGTCGACCTGCGCTGTCTGCGCCGCGGCACCCTCACCGATCCGCATGGCATCACTAACACCAGCATGGTGGACGGGGAGCTACCGGAACGCCGACTCGACGCCGAATACAATGGCTGGTGGTCCTGCCTCATCCCTTCCGAAGCTGTCGACCGCATGGGACTGCCTATCCCCTTTTTCTTCCAGTGGGATGACGTCGAATACTCGCTGCGCGGTCGCCGCCACAACATTCCCACAGTCACGCTCCCTGGTGCCGCTGTTTGGCACGCCGATTTCTATTGGAAGGACGTGGACGGGTTTGGGCATTTCTTCTCCATGCGCAACGGCCTCATCACTGCCGCCCTGGAACCTGGCTTTGATCCTAGAAGTCTCGCCATTAACACTTTGGCGGACATCCGCCATGAAATCCTCGGTATGCAGTACGGTCTGGCCTACACCCACATGGCGGCCGTCCGCGGTTTCCTGCGCGGGCCTGAAGGGCTTCACGACGGCGGCCAGGATGCTGTCGCCCGCATCAACAAGGAACGCGCAGAGTTTCCGGAAACTCGCCCCACCAACCTGGACGATGTGCCCCCGGTAGCCCGCGTGGGCCGTGCCGCCCCACCTCCGGCAGCCCGCTGGGAGAAGGCCGTTATGCTGAAGCGCAAGCTAAAGGCGCTGCTCAATAAGCGTATCCCTGGCCCCACCATCGTCCCCTACGAGGACGCCGCCTGGTGGAACACCTCGCTCTACCAGGATGTGTATGTGACGGATGCCTCCCAGGCAGTCGTGCGCCGCCGCATCTTCAACCGGGATCTGCACCGTCAGCAGGTCCGCGAGCTTAATGCGCTGATCCGTCGCTTCAGACGGGAAGCGAATGATGTTGCCAAGCAATACCAGGATGCGTTTGGGGAACTGACCTCTCGTGCAAACTGGGAGCGCCTCTACGGCAAAAAGTAGGGCAGGCCTGCCCCTCGTTCACCTCCTGCCAGCGTCATAGCGCCGGCAGGAGGGCCAACCCTAGTGACCAACCCTAGTGAGCAAGTCTAGGGGCACGTCTTAGGGGGTAGACCTGGCGTTGCTGCTGCTTAGGGGCAACGGCCCGCGGGCACACTCCGCAGCTGATGCATCATCCACTGCGCTATCCGAGTGAGCAGCACCTGCGCCGATTCCTTCTTTCCGTCCTTCGCGCGCGCCGTTACCGACAGCGCCACGAAGCCGGGCCCGCCCACATCCAGGATCACCATCTGTCGCACGGTGGTAGCACCCTGCACTGTCACCCAACCGTTGCTTATTTGGGCCTGGTCGTAATTCGCAAAACCGAACTGTTGGTCCGGGTTTGCGGCGGCCATCGCGGAGCGGATGTACTCTGCCGCCGGCAGACACGCCAAACCGGCCGCAAACCGCACCTGGTTGGCGGGTAGCCACTCGCTGCGCAGCGGCTCAGTCTTCCGTACCTTCGTCGCAGAGTCCCCTGCCTGTCGCAGTGCCTGCATCGTCGCCTTCGCCGCCTGCTCGTCGGTACCTAAGGACGTCCACAGGCGGGCTGTCGCCCTCGCATCGTTGGCGTTCAGGGCGGTAATCAGGTCCCCACCCACGTCGCCGTTACCTCCCGACTTCTGAACTGCTGCAAGGGCAATGGGTACACGCAGTGTTTCCGCACCAGCCAAGTGGGGGGCAAAACCGAGCTCTAGGGGAGCAGTGCCATGCCGGGCGCCCACCGGCAGTAACGTCATACTGAGGCTGGCATCTGGATACTGGGAAATGAGGCGCTGCCACTGCTGCTGCAAAGCATTGGCCTGCTGGTCGCTAATAGTAGCGGGGCCTTGCCCCTTCGGAACTCCAGGTTTGGGGGGGTGGATGGCGGAGCTACTAGCCGTGCCTTCCGGCCCGGATGCACGCTCCTCCGCAGTGGGAATAGTACAGCCGGCTAACAGTGCTGCGGTGCACCCCAGGCTGAGGAGGGTACCGCTGATCCGGCTGGCGGTACGGCGGTGGGTGACGGGTTCACAGCGGCGCATAGTGGTCCTCGCTCTCCTAGGGACGCTAGGGTTCTTTCTATTTTAGGTCTAGAACTGGGCTTTTGTGCAGCGGGCCGAGTGGCGTGGGTGCATGTTTGGGTTTACTCTAGGGAACGTGCAGCAGTTTGAGCAGGATAATGGCCCCCTGGGTGCCGAGGATTTCATCGCCGAAGCCGATGAAGCCATGATGGCCGCAACGAACGTGACGGCTGTCCCGATGGAAGGGGCGGCCCGCGGCATCAGCCTAAAAACGCAGATCATCCGCTTTTTCATCACCGGATGTTTGTCGGCCGTGGTGGACTTTGGCCTGCTACTCCTACTCTCTCAGCTGGGCATGGATCCCACCATGGCGAAGGCTATCTCCTTCATCTGCGGCACCACCACCGCCTATATGATTAATCGCCGCTGGACCTTCCAAGCGGCCCACTCGAATAAGCGACTGTTGGCGGTGTGCCTGCTCTACGCCGTCACTTTCGGCTTGAACGTCGGTATTTTCCACGTGGTGTATGAGGCAGCACTGCCGCTGGGACACTTGTGGGCAAAGACGATCGGTTTCGTTATCGGCCAGGCGGTGGCGACCATTGTGAACTTCGTGGTGCAGCGCACGGTCATCTTCCGGGTTCGCTAACCTTGTTGCCTGCCGGCTAGCACCCGCGCCACCTTCACCTCCCGACCTGTCTGCCGGCGCACCCACTGTCGCATGTTCGACTGTCTCCCGCAGGGTAACAGCTTGGTTGCAATCCGCTGTGCTGCCGGGGGTTTCCACTGCACTCCAGGGCCGAGTTGGCTAGCCTGGAAGGGTGAGTGTTTCGTCCGTCCTCCGGCACCATCCCCGCCGCACTTGGCAGGCGGAGCGCCCTCGTATCTTTTACCTGGTTTCTCCCGCCGGCGTCCCTAACTGGGGTGACGAACTCATCGTCGCCACCTGGCTGCGCTACCTCGCCCGTACCCACCCCGATGCCACTGTCGTGGTGGACTGCCATAGCCCCGGCAAAGCGGCCGTGCTGCTGCGTGGCCTCCATCCCAACCTGGTGGTCACCAACACTCTGTGGGATCTGGTGGAGCGGGCCGGGCGGGAGGTTTTCCCGCAGGGGGACACCGCCGTCACCACAGATGAGGTCAACATTGACCAGTTGGCAAAACTGTGCGAGCTCACCAGCTCCTGGGTGCTGGATGGTGGGGCGCAGGCGGACCTAGCCTCCAACCTGGACCTGGTGGGCAATGCAGATGTGCTGCACGTGGTGGGTGGTGGCTACCTGAACGACATGTGGCCACACCATGCAGCGATTATCGCGGCAGTGGCGGCGGTGGCGGAGCGTGAGCGACCGGAAGGGGAGCCGCGGCCACTGTTTGTAGCCACCGGTGCTGGCCTGATGCCGCAGCGGCAGGGGACCATCTTGCCCTATGTGCTGCAGGCGGATGCGGTAACGGTACGCGATGCGGCAAGTGCGGCCGTGTTGCAGCGTGCGGTGGATAGTGTGGTGAAACTGGAGGCGGAGGGCACGCGCCGTTCCTACCAGCCGTTGCCGAGAGCGGAGTTCTCCCAGGTGGGGGACGATACATGGGTGGCTGTGGCCTTGGGGATTGTGGAGGAGGCCGAGCAGCGTCTGGAGGAGGCGCAGACTGCGGCGGCGCGTCGTCCGGTGTGGAAGCGGTGGTCAGAGAAACTGCAGTATGCGGGAAAGCTGGGGGTATCGGGCCATCCGGGGACGTCGGCTATACCGGGCCAAACGGGAGCGCTGGGTGAGCTAGCACAGCCGGGTGACCCAGCGCCAGGCGCCGTTATCACTTCGGACCTGCCGCTGCTGGAGTGGGGGTTTCAGCACCTGTCCTGTGCGGATACGCATGGCCGCTTCCCGTACCATCCGGTGCCGCATGGCCGGTCTACGGTGCTGTGTGTGCAGTCGGATTTGGTGGGGGATAAAGAGGCGCTGTGGGACTGGGTGCGAGAGACGCTGACGGAGTGGCAGGTGACGGGTCCAGAGCTGCTGGTGGTGGAGTGTATTCCCTATGGGGATTACGTCATTTGGCAGCAGGTAGTGCAGGAGTATTTTCCGGGGGCGGAGTTTGTGCCGTTTGCGCGGTTGTGGCGTGAGGGTCTGCCGGTGGGGGAGCAGGTGCGGTGGCTGTCCACCCGGTTCCACCCGCATTTGTTGGCAGCGGCTGCCGGCTGTGAGGGGGTGGCGGTGGATGCGCATGGGCTGGGCTACTATTCGGTGAAGCATGAGAGCGTGCAGGCGGCTGGGTCGTTGTGGCCAGTGGTGCATCCGGTGGGGTTACCGGTGCGTCCGCCCCACCACAGCTGCGACGTTTCACGCCGTGAAACAAGTGTTCGGCAGGCGTTGGAGCTTGCCGAAGCCATTTATCGTTAACACACCGGGCAGGCGTTACACCCTGTTCGCTGGGCACAGATCAGTGCCGTCACCAGCCCACTAATGCGCAGAACAAGGACCCAGGGGACTACCCTAAACACTATGACCTCTCCGCGCCCCACCGACGCCAACCCCATCGACGCCAGTTCCACCACCGAGCTCCGCCGTATGGCCGCACCGCGCAGACCGGAAGCCCACACCAGTGCCAGGCAGAAAATCGGCTACTTCGTCTCCGCTACCATCAAAGTGTTGAAGGCGAACTCCGGCATGCTCCTCTCGTGTGTGGCCGCTCTGCTGCTGGCGCTGCTGGCCTACGGCGACCAACTGGGCGAGGTGGAATTGCAGGCCGTCTACGACTTCCCTGCAGTGGTGCTGCAGATAGTGGGCCTGTGGTTGATGGTGACGGGTATTGGGGCGCTGGATGCGCTGCCGCGCGTCAATAAGTCCTTTAATGGCGCGGAGGGAATGCTGCGTTGGAATAAGATCGCCACGGTGCTGGGCCTGGCGGTGGAATGGTTGGCGTATGTGATACGTCGAGCTGCCTTGGGAAGCACCCATAATACAGTGGATAAGCATGTGTCGGACACGGTACTGCTAGTGGTGTTGGTACTGGTGACAGTGCTGGCACTACTGCGGTATGTGGGGCCGAATATGCGCCATGCGCCGCGGCGGGGGCCGGGGGCGTGGATTGCTCGTATCCCATTTGACGTAATCTACCCGGTGTTTAATGCTGCGACGGTGGCGCTGTGGGCCGTGTTGGCCTGGCAGATGTGGGAAACCTCGGTGCTCAACCAGTCTATGCCAGATAACAATGGAACGGGGGCTGCGGGAGCGGGGCTAGCCGGTACAAACAGTGTTCCCAGTGTGGCCGATGTGGCCGGTGCCGTGGGGCTGCCGTGTCTGTTGTCGGCCTACTGCCTGGTGATTATCGCCGCCGCGCTAGTAGTGCTGCGCGTCATGATCATCCAGCAGTTCCGCACGGATCGTCGGTACCCAGGCACAGTGGTGAAGCTAATGTACCCCAACCCGGATACCGTCATCGTCACTGTGGAGTTAGAGTCGCGTCTGCAGCGGGGCCGCCCGGTGGGCTACTGGTATACGGCCGGGCAGTATTCCTATCTGGGTGTACCAGGGCAGAAGGGTGGCCCGCACCCCTTCACTATGACGTCTATCCCCAATGTGGTGGGCCGTACTGGCCCTACTCAGCATGTGGGGGTGGGGTCGCGTATGCGGACGCAGGGTATGGCCTGGGATCGCCAGGTGGAGTACTGCATTAAGGCTGGCGGGAAGGGGTCTCGTTGGCTGGTGGATAACGTGTATGAGGGGATGCCGGTGACGGTGTCCACGCCACGTGGGGGCGCACACCCTGCCCATGGTGGGGTGCGGCAGTTGTGGGTGGCCGGCGGTATTGGCATTACCCCGTTTGTGGCATGGCTGCGGGATTTGAATCTGGCGGTAGGGGAGGAGTTCCCCGGCCATGTGACGTTGGTGTGGTCGTATCGGCCGTCAGAGAAGCCGGCGTATGTGAACCTGGTGCGCGAGTGCGCACAGGAGTGGGGATGGCTTACCTTGGTGGAGGTGGATACGGAGAGTGGGGAGCGGTTGACACCGCAGCAGGCTCACCGTATTGCGTTCCCCTTGGAGGGTGACGAGTCTCAGCCGCTGTTGGCGGGGATGCCGACGGCTGGGGCAGTGGCGTTGTCGGGTACGGAGGCGGTAGCCGGGGAGGCTGCCCCGCTGTATGGCGAGGACATCACTATCCACATGTGTGGGCCAACGGATTTGTGCGCCGACTACCACACGTATTTCTTGGAGCAGGGTGTGAGCCCGGATCGTATGCATGTGGATGCGTTCCACATGCGCTAGCGGGCGCTAGGCTGGCGGCTGCACTGCACACCCTTCCCTTGGTGGGCCGTCTTACGGCATGCGGTAGAGCTTTTCGGCTCGGCCGAGTTTGCGCAGCCGTCGCCACTCCCGGAAGCCGGCAAGGTCTCGCTGCTGCACTAGGAAGAACCAGGTGAAGCGGGCGTATTCCTGGAGGAGCAGGCTCCGTTTGCCGGGCATGGCCATGAGGAAGCCGCGGTTGCGGTAGGTGTAGTAGCGCTTGGCGGGGCTGTCCGGGTATTGGGCGTGCATCCGTCCACCCAGAATGGGTTTGAACTCGTCAGCCCCATTGGGGTGTAGGTAGGCGGTGGCCAGGCAGGTGCCGAATTTCAGGCCGCTGCGTTCCAGCCGCCGGTGCAGTTCCACTTCGTCACCACGCATGAAGAGCCGCAGGTCGGGGACACCAATGGTGTCCAGGCAGTGGGCACTGAAGAGGGCACCGTTCATGAGGGAGGCGATGCCAGGCAGCAGCATGTTCTGGTGCTGGGGGTCATCGTCGTCAAAGAGTTCATCACGGGTGCGCCGCCAGACGAGGCCGCGGCGCAAAGGAAAGGCGAGGGTGTCGGGGGCGTCAATGGTGCAGACGACGGGCGACACCTGGTCCAAGTGGTAGCGTTTAACGCAGTCGAGGAGGGTGCGGAGGACATCGGGTCCGTCGGGGTGGCCATCGTCGTCAGCGCACCAGACCCAGTCGGCGCCGAGGGCGAGGGCGTGCAGCATACCGAGGGCGAAACCGCCGGCTCCGCCGAGATTGTGCTGGGAGGGCAGGTAGGTGACGGCCATGCCGGCGCCGTTGTTGGCGGTAGCGCCGGCGTTCTCCAGCAGTGTTGCGACGGCTGGGTCGTTGCCGTTGTCGACGACGATGAGGTGGTCGAGGGGGCGGCTTTGGTGGGCGAGGATGTCCAGGGAGCGGCCGAGGACGTCCGTCCGGTTGTAGGTGACGACGACGCCGACAACCTGCATGCTATGCTCCTTCGCCCGGTTCGCCAGCGGCACCTGCATCAGTGCCAGCCGCCGCACTGTCATCATCACCCGGCTGCTCAATACCGTGTGGCACAATCAGTCGGCGCGAGTCGATACCGCGTTCCCGGTCCTCCCGCTCCATCTGGGCAATAATGTTGGCAACATGGTCGCCCGCCTCATTGCCTTCATAGGCGCGTACCACTTCCTCGACAGACCCTGCTAGCACAGCTTCGCCGTGGTCAATCCAGATGGCTTTATCGCACAGCTGCGCCAGGAATTCATTGGAGTGGCTGGCGAACACCAGTAGGCCGGAGCGCTGCACCATGTCCTTCAGGCGGTGGCGGGCTTTCCTCATAAACGCCGCGTCCACCGCGCCGAGACCTTCGTCCAGCAGCAGAATCTCGGGGTCGATGGAGGTGACGACACCTAGGGCGAGGCGGATGCGCATACCGCTGGAGTAGGTGCGTAGCGGCATGTCTAAGTATTCGCCCAGTTCGGTGAACTCGGCGATCTCTTCCATCTTTTCTTTCATCTGCTGGCGGGTCTGCCCGAGGAAGAGGCCGCGAATGATGATGTTTTCGTAGCCAGAGATTTCCGGATCCATGCCGATGCCCAGGTCGAAGACGGGGGCGACGCGTCCGTGGACTTCGGCGGAGCCGCGGGTGGGCTCGTAGATGCCGGAGAGGAGGCGCAGTAGCGTGGATTTTCCGGCGCCGTTGTGGCCAACTAGGCCTACCCGGTCGCCTTCCCGCAGGTGCAGGTTGATGTTTTTGAGGGCTTCTACGACAACGACGTTGCTGCTATTACGGCCGATGGCGCCGCCGGCGGCACCCAGGAAGGTTTGTTTGAGGGAGCGGGTGCGGGCGTCGAAGATAGGGAAGTCGACGCAGGCATCGTAGGTGTCGATAGAGACGTCGGTGGTGCGGGGGGCGGGCCGATGAAGACGGTCGGAGAGGCTGACGCGGGCGGCACGACGGGCGGCACGTTCGGCGGCGCGGGCGGCGGCTGCTTCGGCGCGGTTTTCTTTGTGGCTCATGGTGGTGCTGTCCCCTCTCTTATACCCAGTAGGACACGCGGCCGCGTGCCTTTTTCATGACGAGGAGCATCAGGCCCCAGCCTATGACGGTGAAGCCAATGACGATATACCAGTGGTAGGGGGCGACGTCGAGGCCCATCAGCGGGGAGCGCATGATCTCCATGTAGTGGTACAGCGGGTTAAGCTCGGCCAGCCGGGCGCGCTCCGACATGGTGTTGTTGGAGTAGAGAGTGCGGGTGGTCCACACGATGGGGGTCATGTAGAAGCACAGTTGCACGAGGGAGTCCACCAGCGGGGCGACGTCGCGGAAGCGGGTGGAGATGATGCCGAAGAACATGGCCACCCACACGCCATTGAGGAGGAAAAGGAGGAGTGCGGGGAGGAAAAGGAGCGCGTCCCAGCCCAGATGAGGGCGGAAGACGACCAACAAGATGAGGTAGATAATCATGTTGTGGGCCAGGAAGAGGGTTTGCCGCCAGACCAGCCGGTAGACGTGCACGCTGAGCGGTGCAGGTAGCTGCTTAATGAGGCCTTCGTTGGCAATGAAGACTTGGGCACCTTCCTGAATGCACCCGGCGATGAAGCCCCACAGGATGAGGCCGAGGGTGACGTGGGGGAGGAAATAGGAAAGTTCCTCTTTGAAGAGCAGGGAGTAGAGGAGGCCCAAGGCAACAGCCATCACGCCGGTGGCAATGGTGATCCAGAGGGGGCCGAGGGTGGAGCGACGGTAGCGTTGCTTGATGTCCTGCCAGCCCAGTTGGAGCCACAGTTGATCGGATTTCCAGCCGTCCTTCAGGTCGCCAAAGGCGCGTTTGAACGTGAAGGAGTCCGACTTGGGCGGTTCGCCTTCAAAGGTTTTCGCGAGAATACCGAGGCCGGTGTGGTCGTGATCGGGGATCACACCAGCAGTTCGTTCTACTTTGTGCACTCTTTGAGCCTACCTTCCTAGCAGGAAAAGTTAGGTACTGGACGCGTCACCAAACCACCTCGGGGGTGGGGAAATGGGGCGACGGTGTGGCTAGCGGCCTACACGCAGGACCGACTTCCCCAGGGTAGTGCGGTTTTGCACGTCGGTGAGGACGTCATGGGCGGAGCGGATGGGAACGCGGCGCTGGATGACGGGCCCAATGAGGCCTGTGGCGATGAGTGGCCACACATGCTGGGTGACATGCCGGATGACCTCTGCTTTGGAGCCGGGGCCGGTGGCGGGGCGGCTACGCATACTGGTGGTGATGATGGCGCCGCGTTTCCCCATGAGTTGTGGCATGAGGACACCCATATCCACCGGGTTGTCTAATTTTCCTTGCAGGGAGACTGTAACAATTCTGCCCCCGGGCGCAATGCACTCAATGTGTTGGGCCAAATGCGATGCGCCCATCAGGTCGAAGATGACGTTGGCGCCGCCGAGTGTGCGGAGCGACATGACGGGGTCTTCGTCACGATAGTTGAGGGCAACATCTGCACCCAAGTCCCAGCACAGGTTAACCCCTTGGTCGGTGCCGGCCATCGCGACCACTCCCGCGCCGAGGGCTTTGGCTAACTGAATAGCGAAGGATCCCATACCACCAGATCCGCCTTCAATGAGGACGGTGTTGCCGGGAGCCAGGCGGCCTTCCATGACGAGGGTGGACCAGGCGACGCAGGCAGCCTCCGGGAGTGCGGCAGCATCGACCAGGGCTATCCCCTGTGGGATGGGGAGAAGTTGCAGTGTGGGTGCGACCGCCAACTCGGCGTAGCCACCCCCGTTGAGGAGGGCACAGCATTCATCCCCCACCTGCCAGGGTGAGCCTTCTGGTTGGTCTGGCCCCAGGGCGACAATCCTGCCGGAGCATTCGATGCCGGGGTAGGGTGCGACGCCGGCGGGCGGCTGGTAGCGGCCTTGGGTCTGGGCGAGGTCCATGCGGTTGACAGCGACAGCTGCCACTTGCAGGAGGACTTCGCCGGGGCCGGGAACTGGGTCGGGGACGTGCCTCCAGGTGAGTGACCGGGGGCCGCGGCAGACGGGTAAGGCGTGCGCATACATGGTTCTTAATGTAGCCAACACGCTGCGTTTTCGGTGCTGCCCGAGCAGGGGTTTCCTTCTTTTGTCATACTGACCACGAACTCAACAGAATTGCGAGTACCACCATGCACAACAAGCTCTTCCGTTTCACGCGACGCACGGTCGTCGCGGGCGCCCTGGTGCTGACGGCCGCCCTCGGTCTGGGCACCATCGGCACCCTCACGGGTGTCTTTTCGGAAGACGACGGCATCGCCACCGCCCAGGCTGCCCTGCCGAATGTTGTTGTGCCCCCCGAATCCGTCACTCTCACCCCCAAGCACACGCCGGATGGTTCCGGCTCCACCTCCACCGGCGCCGGGCGTAGCCACGGTGGTACGTCCCGGGACTCGTCACCCTCCCCGCAGGACGGCAGCAGCGTACACCTATGGGATGCCCGCCAAGGGATGAACTTCGCCACCGGCACCAACGCTGCCAAGAAGAAGCCCAACCGCTACCGCTTCGGCTACCCAATGGTGGCGTTCGGGGATTCCACCATGGCGCTGGCCCCCACGGAGCGCCGCACCAACCCGTTCGGCTCCTGCAGCCACTACACCGGAACCTGGCCGCTGCAGGTGTCCGAGTCCCTGCACTTGCCGCTGGCGGACCTGTCCTGCTCCGGCGCCAAGACGGGGGCGTACTGGCAGAAGCAGCTGGATAAGTACCTGGGGCCGCGCACCCAACTGGTGGTGGTGAGCTACGGCTCGAATGACCTGCGGGTGGTATTCCAGCTGATCAGCGACAACGCACTACCCGGCACCGGCCCCCGTTTTGAGGGGAAGACCCGGCAAGAGGTGGAAGGGTCCCTGGTGAAAATCCTGCGGGATGTGCGTAAGCGTGCCCCCAACGCCATGATTCTGACCGTCGGTTACCTGCCGCTGGTGCAGGAGGCACAGTGCAAGAACCTGCCCAATATGACACGGTTGGAGACGGCGCGAGTGCGTCATCTGCGGGAGAACGCCGACATTGCGTTGACGAATTCCACCAACCGAGTGGCGACGTTAAGTAAACAAAAATGGGTAAACCAGGGCCTCCAGGTGGTGTCGCCGGGTATCTACAATGTGCCGTTCCGTAAAGTGTCTGGGCATGACTTGTGTGCCAAGACCTCGCAGCGTTTCATCCTCAATAAGGAAAAGAAGGGTGTACGCTACCACTACACCACCAAGGGTTTGAGCTACATTGCGGACCGAGTGTTGCGGAAGTACTGGTCGGAACAGCGGGTATGGCAGCGTCAGGTGCGTAATTTCGCCCACTAGGTTTTCAGGTGGCCGGGCCTTGCCGGTAACATGGAAAAGACGCCAGTGATGGCGCAAGGAAGTGTGGCAGAGCGGCCGAATGCACTCGCCTTGAAAGCGAGCGTCCGTTAGCGCGGACCAGGGGTTCAAATCCCTTCACTTCCGCCTTCGGGACACCCCAGGTGAGGCCGGATTCCGGATCGAGTCTGGGGTTTCCTTTTTACCTGCGCACCAGCCAGTGGCCAGTGTGCGGGGCGGAACAGAGTGCGAAGTTTGTTGTTCAAGAAGTTGGTGAGTTCCATGCAGCGTAAAGACCTATCTCGTACGCAGCGCGTGGGCATTGTGGCGGGAACCCTAGCCGCCACCGTCATCCTGGCTGTATCCCAGCTGGCGACGGGCGGACTATTTACTTCCCATGAGGAAGCAATTATCGCCTCCACCGAAAATCCGCAGGTCGCTACCCACAAGCCGTCACCCACCACACACAACAACAAGGAGCGTACCCCCGCCACCTCCATGGCGAAGAAGCAGCCCAAGAAGGTGGCAAAAACGAAGATCGCCACCCCCAGCAGCGAAATCGAACTGCCCATCCCCAACCCCTACCCGGACGGCTACCCAATGGTGGTGTTCGGGGACTCCACCATGTCCCTGGCACCCACCAAGAAGCAAGCAGAAAACCCGTTAAGCAAGTGCAAGCACTACGAGGGCGCCTGGCCACAACGCGTCTCTGCCAAACTGGGACTGCCCATGGCGGACCTCTCCTGTGCAGGCGCACGCTCTGGCCTCTACTGGAAACTCAACGCCAAAAAGTATGTGGGCCCCACCACCCGGCTGGTGCTGTTGAGCTACGGCTCCAACGACCTACATGTGCAGAACCAGCTGATCAGCGACAACGCCTTCCCCGGCACTGGCCCCTACCTGCCGCATGCAGAACAGAGCGCGGTGGAGCAGGACCTGGTTGACGTGCTGCAGGACATTCGTGCCCTGGCCCCCAAGGCCATGATCGTCACCGTCGGCTACCTGCCACTAGTGGAAGGTGTGGGTTGCAAGAACCTGCCCAACATGACGCCTCTGGAGATGGCACGAGTGGAGAATCTGCGGCGGGGAGCGGACGAATCCCTCTCCAACGCCACCACCCGGGCGGCCGACTACAGCACCGCAGTGATGCGCGACCGCGGCTTGGAGGTTGCCAGCAGTGGCGTGTTCAACGTGCCGTTCCGCGACGTCACCGGCCACACCCTCTGCGCCGCCGACCCCGAGCGGTTCATTCTCAACCACGAAGAGGTGGGTGCCCGCTACCACTACACCGTTCCTGGCCTGCAGTATGTGACCCAGGCGGTGGTGGAGCGCTACCAGTCGGAGGTTTCGCTGTGGGAGATGCAGTCCCGCAAACTGTAGCGGCCCCCGAAGGTTGCGGATTTCCCCATCGGTTGCAGCCCACGCATAGGTTGCCACCCTCCCATCGGTTGTAGCCCGCGCACACCTAGTTTCGTTTTCTTTCCCCGCAGGTGGGGGCGTATCTATGGCA
Organism: Lawsonella clevelandensis; assembly: GCF_001293125.1. Classification (NCBI taxonomy): domain Bacteria; kingdom Bacillati; phylum Actinomycetota; class Actinomycetes; order Mycobacteriales; family Lawsonellaceae; genus Lawsonella; species Lawsonella clevelandensis. The sequence continues at coordinate 812,921 of NZ_CP009312.1, read as the reverse complement.
TTTGTGCGGGAATGTAGCTCCCCGTGTGCAGGTGGGCCATGCGGTAATTTCCTGGTACTTACCACAGCACCACAATGCGGTTCCTACCGCATCACCGAAGGACAGCACCCATGACTATGACTACCCGCAGTACTGCATCCCGCTATCTTGAACGCGTCATCTACGTGGTGGTATTCGCCGGCCTCATCCTCTGCCTGGTCGGATGCGATGGGCAGTCGGTGGGCTCAGAAAGAATCAGCTTGAGTTCTGCCGCAGCGGATCCTCCCGCACAGAGTTCATTCGCTTCAGCAGGCTTGTGATGAGCTTATCGAGATGGTGCCTCCGCGAAAGTAGCGCCCCTACGACAGTGCTGTGCGTGGTTTAATGCTGGGCGTAGTGCTCACTGTTGAAAGGTTCTCTCCGATGATGTCCTCGTTCTCACTGACTTCTCCAGGGAAGAAGCTCACAGCTGTTGCTTTTGTCTGCACTGTTCTTGGTGGACTAGCGGGATGTGACAACCAGTCAGTTCTTAACGACAACACGAGCGCCAGTTGGTCGAGCAGTAGTCAACGAAACCCTGACCACATTTATGCGAACCATACCGAGGGAGTTGAGCCGGATCAATCCTGGGATTCAGTAAAAACCGGTGAAGATGTTGATAGGAATCTGGCGATTTATCGGAAGTGGGGTTTGAAGCAAACCTCTGATTGGTTGGCGATTTGTAATCAGGTGAATGTGTCGGCGCTGCGGAAGGTGGGGTTTGACCCGCAGAAAGATCTACTCAATCGAGACGGGGGAGTGGGGAAGTACTCGTGTTATTGGTCGCACAACAAAGGGCAGATTCAGTTCTTCTTCAGCCAAGAAAAGTCACTGGATGAGGCGAATCATCGGGACGGATTTGAACTGCGGGGTGTAGTGAAACGTGACGGGCGGAGCTACTACATGGGGCATATCAAGTTCGTCGGTGAAGGAACATCATTACAGGGATTTGAGTGTTCTTTGAATTATGAGCATGACGGTGTGGCATATGCGGCAGCGATCACCGGCAAAGACCCCAAAAGCCACGACGAAGCCTGCAACGAGCTAATGAGTATCGTGACGAAAGTAGAGTAGGGGAAGTTCAGTGTTTGAGATGAATATAAGGGTCGATGATCTTCAATTGGCCTCAAAGAAGTTACAAAAGCTTGTTTCAGACATTGACATTACGAGTTACAACAAATGCTCGTTCCATGGCTTAAGCTCCCAACTTGTTTCTCTTCAGAGTATCTTCAATCAGATAAATGCTCTTGCTGACTCCAATCATGGACTGTTGAAAGTGATGACATGGCATGCCTCTGAGGGAGACTGTGTTTGGCAAGCACTCGCTAAACAATGTGAAACTCTGAACTATGTTGATGATGATTTCGGCGAGATTCTGGACCTTGTCTATGACAATATCTCGGGAAATCTGAAGCATGAACCGCACTATCAAAAGGGTATGCAAGACCTTGGTAAGGGTTTCGAGCTCAAGAATGGCGAGCATTATTTGACCTACGCTAGCCATGGGATCGAGATCGTAGAAGAGCCACTTGAGCAGGATGTTTCAGCACTTGCAGTTGGTTTTTCTAAATATGATCCATCGACGTTTTATGAGTGTGCAACGGCTTGGGTTGATGCCAGCAAGAATCTTTCTCATCTCGCCGATGGTATTAAGAAAATTGCTTCTGAAGTTGAGAATTCTGGATCGCAAGGCACGTTTACGAGTGCAGCAGGGGAAGGCATTCGCCGTTGGTCAGTCTCAATAGATCAGCTTTCACGAAGGACGCACGAAATCGGTAGTCGCCTAGATGCGTTTACGAGAAGCTACGCTGAGACCCGTACTCACCTAAATGCTATTGCCGATGAATCGGAACGTGCACAGACTAAAGCTGCAGCTGAACAGAAACCGTTTGATGGCTCTCGTTATAGTGAGGAAGCGAACGCTGTTCTGCGAAATCACTATAATCCTCAGCTGCATGAAGTAGATACGAGCAAGGTCGAGTTTCCAGTTCCACTTCGGGCGTTTAAGAGCGATTACGATCCGTCCACACCACCTCAACGATCTTTCATTCCCGCGAATTCTAATGGAGTAGTGGATGCTCCTTTCATCGCGGCCAGCCCGGCTGGTGCGAAGTCTGTTCTTGCCCAGCCGGTAGTCCCGCCCCCGGACACTACAGACATCCCCAAGGCCACCCCTGGAAAGGGCATGCCTCCAGCGGAGACCACACCGAATGCAGCCCATCCGTTGCCCCCCAGCCAAGGGAGCGGTGTCGGTTCAGTTAGTGGCCCCACCAGTATGGCCTCAGGTACCACTCCTYCCCCCGCGACCCCAGCAGGGACCACCACCGCCGGTGCCRCTGGATCTGCAGGACACCCCAGTGCCRGATACCTAGGCGGSTACCCCAGCCACTGGAACAACCCTCACCAAAGCCCCCACRAAAACCGCGAATCCCGACCACACACGAATCTTGTTGTCGGCGCCGGAGCTTTCGGCACTGGTCTTAGTACAGGCTCTTCGGATCGAGTTGTGCCCAAAGGTGGTGCGCTCAGGGCCATACCCGGTGCGGGTCAAACCCCAGGCACCGCCGGCACCAACCCCAACACCCCCACCAGTTCCAGCACGAAAGCCCCTGCCGGTTCAGGCTCCCCAGCTAAAKCCGGCACCRRCCCCAACACCCCCACCACCAGCACAGGCCGCCCCRGCACRTCCGGCATCCCCGGAACCCCCGGAACAGGAACAAGCCACAACACCACCAGCAAGACCACACCCCGCCGCCCCCGCCGCTCAGCACACAACACCGAACGCATCCTCCCCCAACCCGGCAACCTCCCCCACGGCCCCATCCGCCACCCCAACGACCCCCTCTACAACACCGGCCACTAACGACACCACCAACACACACCACTAACACACGCCACCAGGAAACACTGCTCACTTGAGCCGGTGCTGCCGGTAGCTTATTGTCATCGCTAGTTTCGGCTGCAAGCGCTAGCGTACTCGGCGGCTAACTCAAGCGTGCCTGCCTCGTATAGCTGCCCGAAGGGCGCGTAGTTCAGTTTTGTCGCCAGCACTGATCCGCCGGGACTCAATGCTTTTCTGTATCGCCTTCAGCCGAGCCTCCACGCTCAACGGCACCCCGGCAGCCTCCGGGTCCCGCAGGACAGGCCAGATGGCGTCGGGTTGGGTGACCAGAGCGGTCGCCAGGTACCAGCCTTGCAGCATATGGCTGTAGTAGTCCTGGCTGGGGATGCGGGCGACCCACTGCAGATGTTCGGGTCGGAAAAGGTCGCGCAGGTAGTTGGACATCAGCAGTACCCCACCCACCCGGGACGTATAGGTGTGGGAGTCGGCCAGCCAGGTACGCAGGTATGGTTCAAGCCGTTGGAGTTCCTCCGTGGGGAGTTTCGGCCCGGCTGCATCGCTCACCATCCAGTTGGTGATGTGCGGCAGGAAGGGTTCGAGCGCAGTAGCGTACTCGTCAGCATCCCGCAGCTGGTTGAGTAGCAGCATGTGCAGCAGGTTCTCTTCCAGATACCGGTGAGGCAGGTCGGATAGGAAGGCGCCGGCCAGGGGACGGTTGTGCCGCCACAGGTCTTTGGCGATCTGTCGCAGGGTGGGAATGCGGATGCCGAGGAGCGCTTCGTCGGATTCGGTAGGGACGAGTCGTGCGTTGAAGCTCCGCAGGGGTGGTTCGCCTAATTCTTCCAGCTGTGTGCGGAGCTCATTCGCACTGCTGGCCTGGGTGTTGATGTGCTCGCACATGCCGCTTCTCCTTTGTGCTGTGTAGTGACAGCTGGGTGACGGTCCTTACGTTAGTTCCCTGCGAGTGGGTTGTGCGCTGGCAGATGCGGACGATTTTAGCTTATGGTGAGCTCGTGGTTGTAGTGTTTCCCCGGCACCGCATTCACCTCACCGCCCCACCGGAAACCTCCACGTCTCAACAAGAAAACTCACCACAGTAATAACCACTCACTAACTATGCCTGTTCTCAATTACACGACAGGCGACGAGACCTCTTATCCGCATGAAGCGCCCACCCAACCACACCAACTCACGTACCCTGGTGGAGTTACCCACTTGTGGGCATGCGACACCACCACATATAAATCGCTCGGATGGAGCCACTTCTGAATGTTTTATGTGGTGGCGAATTTCTAGGTACGCCGGAAATTCACCCCTTAAAGTGCTCCAATATCGCGGTGAGGAAAATTGGAGTCTGACAGTTCACGCACAGCCTGTCGCGTAGGCGTTGAAGCTTTATCTTGTGCTTCCCTATTTCGTGTTTTATGAGCGGGTTTGATTGTTATGTGGTCTGTGGGCGCTGGTTGCACTTCTTGGTGCTAGATTTTTAGGAGTAATACTTCTTCGACTCATCAAAAACCCTCTTGAAGAAGGCTCCTCATGCTCCCTATTGCTACTCCCAGCTTCCGGTCACATCGTCTCCACAAGGGAGCAGCAAGTATCGTGGCGTGCAGTCTTTGCCTATCATGTGGTCTCCCTGCCGCACATGCGTGGGAGCCGGGTATTGACGGTAGTCGCGCGGATGTTATCCGATCAGGTAAAACCATTGATGGGTGGACTGTCACCGCGAAAAAACAAGGGGAGAGATTCCGCATCGTTGCTCCACTTGCAGGGGACGCATCCTCGCATGAGGGTTTTATTTCCTTGCAAGGCATAGGAGAAATCACCGGTCATGGCGTCTCAAAGATTCTGCAGGGTACTGTTGACGTCGGCTATATGGTGGGTTGTGGTGTTGATACCTCCGATGGATTCACTATCGGGCAATCCTATTCTGCTTCTCTTACCCCCAGCGTTGGCCTCTCCACAGACAAAGGGGTCTCATCCCAGACCACCGGACACGGCTCTGTTACCCCCAGCGGTTCTCTCACTGGTAATGGTTCCCTCACCCCCACAGTGACCCTCGGTTTTCCCATCTCTAATGTTGGTGGCTCAGCAACAGTAGGAGCATCCGCTACAGGCGGCGCTTCTGCCACGGTAGGTGCTTCCGATACTCTCGGAGGACACGCCAACATCGGAAAACATGCTGACCTCACTACCACTCTCGCTCACACCAGTAGCTTCTCAGCCCACGTCAAACCCGGCTACATCACCACTGTCTGGCTTTTGAACGCTAAGCTCCGCTCTATGCGCGGCGGCGTCTCGATTATCGGGGCGAACCTTGCAGTAACCGGATGCGGAACCACCGTCAAAATCCGCAGCGTCGTGCGTTTTCTCGTCGAAACTGAGCAAGGAACCGCCATGGTCATCGCCTACGGCCGCCCGTTTAGAATCTAAACCCACTTACACTTTCCGGAAGCTGACCTTATGAAACCTCGCATCACCAACTACCTCCTCGGACTAGTGGGCTTCACTGCGCTCCTCGTCTGTTGCGCACTACTGCCCCTCATCTCCACTTGGGCAACCCACTACGCTCCAGTCTTGGTCTACACTGCTTTCTTCCTCATCATGATGCTTGTCGGAGCATTCCTTAACAAAGGTGTCACACAGCTAAGCCACGACTGGACAGATTGGCGCCACACAAAATCCACCATCCCCGCAGACACCACCGATGACTAACCTCCACCGCACTCTTCCTACCCTTGTCGCCACCTTAGGGCTCGTTCTCCTTCCCCAAGGCGCCCTTCATGCACACGCTGAAGAAACCCCTGAGGAACGTTGCCAGAGAGAAACCCAAGCTTACAACGACGCCTGGAAACGACAATGGTCACAAAACCACCCAGACGCCATCGCCACAGGACAAACCCCGCCACCCCCACCAGTCCCTTACCGGTGCGTCGGCACCCCCAGCATCACCCCCACATCTGTCCCCACACCACCGGCTGGAGGAACCAACGGAGCCAGCGGGTCTGTCGGCGGAGGAACACCCATCCCCGGACACATCGACCCCATCACAGGACTGCCGTCCAACACCCCACCACTTAACCAACCCGTCACACCCGGCAGCAGTGGCTACCACGCAGGAAACCCACCCCACAACACACCCGGCCAACTCGACTACAACCCCACCAACCCTTGGATCGACGGGAGACGAACCGGCACCCCATCCACCCCACCACTCAACCACCCAACCCCAACCAACAACCCACACCATAAACAGGGAATCGACCGCCCCAACCTAGGCGACTGGCACCCCACACCCCCAGAAACCCACCCCCTCAACCACCACGAAAAAAGTAGTGGGATAAAAAATAACAAACACTCAGAGGCCACTCATTTCTGGCAGCGGTTGGTCGATAACTTGGCCCCCCACCGCCACATGCCACCTGTACAGGAAAATTATGGCTCGGCGCCCGTACCTTCTGTTGATGACACATCCCCTGTGCGCTCTGCCACCTCCACAGATGGAAAACGCCTGCCAGCGGAAAATAACACTGCCACCGACCCACTAACACTTCTCCTCATGACAGCAGGACTCCTCAGCGGGCTCAGAAATAGGAGCAAAATTAAACACTCATCCTCTAGGCCTGGTTCTTTTCAGCAATACTCTCGGAATGAAACTAGTACCGTCCGAAAACCCAAATATCCTGCTGATGTTCCAGGTAAAAAACTTCCTTTACCCGATGGGAGCACAACAGTAGCACGTCAACCCATGACAGTCTCTACGCTGACACCTATCGAAGAGCCACCTCTACCTGATGTTGTTTCTATAGATTCAACTGCACCTGGGAACACAACAGAGTGGAGTAAACAACAGCCTTTATACGAACCTGATTCTCAGTCAAACGACCGTCCAATAGATGCAAAAATCAGCTACCGCACTCGAGTAATAGGAGCACGCAAAATTGGAGAAAGCGTTGTTACTGTTAACGGAAAGAAATACCGGAAAACGCAATACCAATATCGCCTTCAATATCAAAGCATAGTAATTGTGTATCAGACTAATGAAACATCACAAGGCGCACCTATCAATCCCTTCGGCACGAAGGGAGAGTGGCAAGACCTAGATGATGATACTTACCGGAAATTCCTTAAAAACGACGTTCCACTAGCACGATATTAATAACGAATAATGAGTAGTCTACGGTCAAGAACCATCTCGCACGCAGCTATCTGCCTACTTCTTTGCGTCCTGCTGATAGGAAGCAGTCATTACATCGCAGCCATTAACCCTACCATCAGCAATGCTGACAGAGTCTCCTGCACCACAATCCTCACAAGAATCAGCACCTACCGCATAGACGATAAATCCGCGAAGCTAACTAGTCCTGATCCCAACATCGACAATTCCCAACAAGATCTAGCACTATACGACGACTACCAACACTATCTACAAGCAACCTATATAGCTCCCGGCACATCACCAACACTACGAAACAAATTCCACCGCTACATAACCTCCATCAACAATTACCGAAATTACGTTTTAAACCAGACACCAGCCGACACAATAGAAGAAGCGATAGCCATCCAGCTAGAACTACCAAAAGAAACCACTTACGCTTACCGCGGACTAAAAGACCACTGCCAGAGATAAAAATAGCTCAGCCAACATCCCCCACAAACACCACTACCGCCATCTACCCAGGGAAAATAAACCCGCAACCTTACCATTAAGTGTTCTTGCATGAAGCACAACACAAAGATATAGAAAGGAGCCCTTCTATACCGGGAATGTTTGAGCTCATGCTTTCTGTAGTGCTGTCTCTACTCTGTATCTTCGTGGTATTTCGCTCCCACCTGTTCAGTGGACATAGCCATTATCTCGCATTTTGTTTTCTGTAGCGGTGGCGCTTGTCTTTTTGCCGTATTGCGTTGCTTGTGTGTCTCTACTAGGAGAAGCATTTAAAGCACGGAATAGCCCCAGTTCAGTTACTATTTTCGCGGTCACCATCATTGGAATAACACTTATTTTGTTCGGTATTTCCATACGGCCATCCAGCTGGAAAGGATGGATAAAACTCGTGTTCCTTGTCCTCGCGGTCTGCTGTATAGGAGCATGGGGTTGGATGATGGCAATGATGTTCTACATGGGCTCCTATGACCCGCTAGAACTCGCCAAATACATAGGACCAACATAACCCGCACAAAATGTTCTCCTCACACAACAGACGAGGAGGACGAAACTATACGCAGTACACAACTACAAATTTCAGCCACCAACAATCAAAACTGTATGCGCGGTGACATGACAAGCCGGTGCTTCTTGCGGAGAGAAAAAGAAAATAAAGCCCGCCCTCTTAGAACCAAATGCATGTAGCCGTACAAGCCTAATAATTCGACGGTGACCTAGCTGATGGTTATATCCCCACCGTATCTAAAGTTCGACACTCACCCCGACCACATTGCCGAAATGGGTGACCTAGCCGCCCGCGTCGGTGGAATACCCCAGACGATTACGTATCCTAAAGAACAACTACCCCAACTAAAGAATTATGCCTCCACCATNCAGANGGTGGAGGCATAATTCTTTAGAGTCTTTAGGCAGCCGCCCATACACCAACATCTGATAAGTCAGTTTTACGACGTGCAGTCCTTAGATCATAAAGAGACTGCAGCCTTATCCATACAACAGGATCCATAGAGAAAAACTTCCCCAGACGTAAAGCCAAGTCGGCAGTGATACGAGCTTCACCGCGAACCACCTTAGAGATACGCGATTCACTCACCCCAACTTCTTTCGCCAACCGATACTGGCTAATCCCCATGGGATCTAAAAATTCTTCTTTAAGCACCTCACCCGGACACGTCTCTAACTGGGAACTCTCCCCACTAGACATCCCATAAGTATCGTCATCACAGTAACTAGTGGTAGTCAACGACATCAACATTGTCAGCCCCTTCATCAGTCCAACGAAAAATGATCCGGTACTTACTGTTAACACGAATAGAATAGAACCCCTCAAGGTCCCCTTTAAGCCTCTCCAAGTGATTAGAAGGAGGAACCCGAAGAGCATCTAAAGAGGTAGCAGCTTCCAAATAGGTGAGTTTCCGATGCACAATCTTACGAAGCTCCGCAGGCACTGATTTCGCATGTACCCCATTCTCATAAAACTGCTGAATACTTCTCTTCTGGAACCTCACAGAAAATACTACACCTTTAGGGAAGTACTGTCAATAATGGAAAGCACAGGGGAAAATGAAGAAAAGCGAATCCCACAATTACGGAACCAGCACGTAGCCGTACAAGCCTAAAGAAACTCGACAATGACCTAGCCGATGGTTACATCCCCACCGATATAACCATCACACCACTAATACACACGTGTGTACTTTTCTTTTTCATATAGTCATGGCGACTTACTCTGCTTCCTGCAAAGCACGGTAGATAGTTTGTCGGGAGACATGAAAACTTCGAGCTACAGCCGACACCGTCTCCCCTCCCCGCACCAAAGCGCGTACCTGCTTCTTCTGCTCCACACTCAACTTCGGCTTAGGACCCGCAACCCTCCCCTGCGCCCTAGCATGCGCCACCCCTTCACGAGTACGCTGCACCAACAAATCCCGCTCCCACTCAGCAAGAGACGCCATCACATTCACCACCACCTTATCCGCAGGACGCGAAGTATCGAGCGCAGGATCAAGCACCTGAACATTGATCTCACGCTCAGCAAGATCAGCAATAGTAGTCACCGTCTCATAAAGATTACGACCAAGACGGTCAAGACGAGTCACAACAAGAGTATCGCCAGGACGCATGTAACCAAGAGCATCAGTAAGGCCAGGACGCTGCCACTTCGCACCAGAGATAGTGTCCGAATACAGATGCCGAGGATCACACCCAGCATCAATAAGCGCCTCACGCTGAGTGTCAAGCGACTGCCCCTGACGAGCAGTTGAGACCCGTGCGTAACCAATTTTCACCAAGAACCACCTCCACTGCAGACACACCAAGCATGACCCCCTAAGGAAAACTTCAACCCTGGTTCCTGCAAGCACATCTCACAATCCATCATCACTGTCTTGCAGTTCCAGTCAGATTTCCTAGTGTCCAATATCGGTCCAACACGGACACCACACCAAAACAAACACCAAGACAAACATCCACACCCTTCAAGATGTTCCACAATCGGTGTCCAATATAGTGACTGTACCAAGATAACATCATTAACGATATTGGACGAGACAATGAACGGCGAAACAGAGCTCTAGACCTACAGTGACCGAAGTCAAATTTCTAGACATGGAAACTAGAGATCAAATAACGACAACTTAAAAGCCGTTTTCCTCCGTTTATCAACTCTCTAACCCATAGTCTCGGGGCAGGCTGAAAGATCTCTTCTCCGGCATGGGATACGCTGTTGTGGAGTAGGGCTCGATGTGTGTCAGCGGGGCTGGTTCTAGAGGCGAGACTCTTTTTTCGCCACCCGTACAGTAGAGCCCTTGTGACGTTCCTTGGAGGTGCTGCTCCCTCATTAGTTTGTACACTTCTACCGATGTTTTGCCCCTCAAGAGTTCTCTTTCTCTTACATCATCAAGCGGTTCACACCCAGCTACTCCACGAGATAATGCATGTGCGAGATAGCGTCTATCCTGAAAGAAGGCGGCAAGATAACGGGCGGCATGTACTTCTTCTGGGATGATGTGAGTCGCCTTGATCTCTGCCCCCCACTCTCTGCTGAGAATTGTGCAGGGTGTGTACCCTGCCAACATCGACATAGAAGATCAGGGGATGCGTCTTCGCTACACCAAGGCTCCTGTTATGGAGTCCCCTAGTTGGGAACTACCTTCTTAAGCTTCTTCCCTCTGCTCAAAGAGATGTTCTCTAGGGATGAGTGGTGGGTAGATGCGAGGGTCGTCACTGTTGTGGTGCTCTGCCGAGTGGTTAGTATTAGGTGTTGTTGCTCATGCTGTTGGTGAAGGGTTCTGTTTGTGGTGAAGCGTTCTGTTTGTGGTGTTCTTTCAGGTGTTCTCGCGGTGGGGTTGGGCGCGGGTGTTGCTCATGCGGATGTGATTATTGCTGATCCGCCATCAACCCCGGCGAAGATTACTGTGAAGAATCCGGCTGAGCCGTATCCTCTTGCACAGCCGCCGGTGGAGTGGACCGTTTATGCACAGCCGTATGGTTTGGTTCCGCGAGGAAAAGCGCAGTCTAACTACACTTTTTCGGGAGCATTTCAGAATGCGCCGATTAAAGGGACGTTTGGACAGCCGCTTAGATATAGCCGGTTTTATAAGACGGCCCATGAGTGCAACGCAGCTTTAGACCCTGCCGGACATACTTACGCGCCGCTGAACATTATTGTTCCGCAGCATTATGTGTGGATGGCCAAGAATGACTGGACAGAGAACTTAAATTTTAAGTGTTATCAGATTTTTAACGGTATGTGGGTTCACGAATACCGTAATTACTTTGAGATTCCTGGTATAAAGAATCCGCAGAAATTGCCGGGTCGTTACCCGTCTCGTGTTCCTATGGATCAGAAGAAATATTTGCGGAAGTAATTATCTTTGTGGGCAGACGCTCGGGTTCCATAGTCCTCGGTTGTGGTCTCGGGCATCTTTTTCTGCCGCTTTAAACTCTGTCTGGTAGCGGTAGGGACCTGCGTAGGTGGCTTCATGTGCGTAGCCATAGTGAATGAGCTCCAGGTTGTGGAGGGTATGTCCTAACCATACGTAGGCGAGCATTCTTCCATAACGGTCGGGGCTTCCCAGCTTCGACCACCCCACCACAATGACAAGTCGCGTTAAAGGGGTGGCCGTCCGCTCAAAGCGGGCGGCCACCCCCACCCCACAAGAAGAAAACCCACTGCAGCCATAACCCTCGACCTAAACCACCATTAATACTTTTGTCTACCTTCTATAAGAGCAATAGAAGGTATGAAGGAACAAGACTACACAGTCTGAGGGCTAGGAATTATCTTCAACATCTCCTACCAACGAGCCGCCAAATTAGCCTGCTAAAAGCTCCCTCCTTCTTTGGTTTCTCTCCTTCACTAACAGCTAACACTCTTATTCCCCTGTTTTATCTAACTAAAACTAATCGCTATAGCGATCTTGCGTTGTGCGCTATAGTGCTATAGCATATAGTTATGGTGAAAGAACAAAAGTACCGGACGGTTACTAGTTTTCTTCAAGAAAACGGATGGAAGCTTCTCCGGCAAGGAAAGGGTAGCCATGAAATATGGTGGCACCCGGGTTCCGGAGACCGGGTTATTGTTCCGCATCATAAAAATATTTCGGCAGGCGTTTTACAAGGAATTGGAAAGCATATTCCTCTTCCGAAAGAATGGAGGTAGCTGCTCATGTCCACTCACTATGATGTTGTAGCTGAACCAGAAGGACGCTGGTGGATTGTCCGTGTTCCCTCTTTAGAGATCACAGGGCAGGCACGTAATCTTGCCGAAGTAGACGACGTTGCGGCAGAGATTATTGGCTTATGGCTAGACTGCCCCACTAGTGAAATTACAACGACCGTCACTCTTAAAATCCCAGACTCTATCCAGAAAATTCTTGATAAAGCATCCACACAAGAAAAAGAAGCAGAACAACTTGCACGCGATGCGCGCACAACAAGAAGCGCCGCTCTTCACCAACTCGTGGACGGAGGACTCACCATCACCGACACCGCGAAGCTTGTAAAACTTTCGAGACAACGAGTAAGCCAGCTCATCACTGCATAACAACTAGTTGAGCAATAGCACGAGGGCCCCTCTGTATGGGAACCAAAAACGGTGTCGACATCGTCAACCAACACAGCAGCGCAGAAGACAAACACGACTACCATGCTGACTGGCAAACAGACACCCGAAACTCTGAAGACATGGCTATTTTTGTTCATGTCTACTACCCAGGGGAGCCACGGAAGTGAATGACATGTCTTCTTATGTTCATAGGTTTCGTAGGCTAGCCGCCATCACACTCAGCCTCACACTAGTAACAGGAATCGCAACAGTAATCCCCCAAAGCCGCGCAGTACTCGTCAACCGCCCCTACTGCGAAACTCGCTTCTATGGATACCTCCCCCCTGGAGAAGAACCTTTCCGCAATACCGCGGCGCTTAATGGACTGTGGGAGACACTTTCTGAAACCAGCTACCTCGTCACAGAACACTACGATCCCCGCATCGCAGCCCTACAGGAAGCTTCATTCCTCACCTACTACATTCCTGTACCTGATATTGATTACTACTTCAAAAGTTTCTACACCATATGGGATGGATTCTGCCGTATGCAGTACCCCGTCTTCTGGTACGACTACATACAAGGTCCCCTCCACTACTCATCATGACACCACCCACTAAACGCGCCACTCTTGTTCTCTGCCTCTGCTTGGGGCTTATTTTTGGTATCACTATCCCGCTGAGTGTGGAAAACACGCGTCTTACCGACCGCGACTTCTGCCAGGCTCTTCCCACCCGGCTTCCTCTCGATACCACGCCTTCAACCCCCGCCGATGCCGTTAGCACCATGGCGTCCCTGCGCAGCGACTTTAAGCTCAGCAACAAAGTCCAGTTGTTCACCTCCTTCTACATGATCTTCGCCATCAACCACCACAACATCTACAACGAGTACCCCCACCACACCCACTACCTCACCCGTGCGGAAAAAACAGCCCTCCACGACATCTACCAGCACTGCGGACTACCACAATGAGTGCACACACCTCCCTGCAACACCTCAAAACACTCCCCCTCGCAGCACTTGCCAGCATAGTGTTCGCCACCAGCCTCCTAGTAGGTACCGGCCTCGGCTTCGGTTTCCGCGCCGCCCACCACACCCTCGCCGACGCGCACAGTTGCCTCACCATACACGACAACCTCTGGGACACCTACCGCAACCACCCAGATACTCTCACCCGACAACTCGCGCTCGAAGAAACCTACCAACTCCACGACATCCGCGCCGCCAAACACGTCTCCCCCACCATCCGCCAACTCACCACTACCATCCTCAGCCTCGACGCCATCTACATCGACTCCACCAACCCCGACTACACCACACCCCCACTGACACCCACCCAATACACCCACTACACCCACCTTCTCGCAAAAAACCGCACCGCAATCCGCCACCTCTGCTACAAATAAAAACTAGTCAGCAGACCACTCCCCACTCTCAGCACCGTAGCTCCCCGATCAAGAAAGCACCCCGCCCGCCTAGGGACGCGACCCAACCACACAGCAACCCCCACGAATCCCCAATAGAAGAACACACCACGGAAAAGGAGCCCACAATCCCGCCTCTTACTGTCTCTAGCAGCAGCGCTTATTGTTCTGCCGGGCAGCATCCTGGTGTCGACAGCATTAGAACAGGGTTTTAAACTGCGCAACAGACCACAGGCCATCCTCATCTTCGCTGCCGTCATTATCGTCGTGGCAGTTATTCTACTTTTTATCTCCATACGGCCATCCACCTGGAAAGGATGGACAAAACTCGTACTCGTCGCCCTCGCAGTCTGTTGTATAGGAACATACTGCTGGCTACAAATGATGGTCATCTACATGGGCTCCTATAACCCACTAGAACTCGCCAAATACATAGGCCCAACATAACAACTCCTCTCTAACAACACCCCGCCTACTTAAGGATGCGGCACCCACCACTAGCCGAAAATTACAACCTCACCAATTCAGGGTTTGGTTACCGTACACCGGCCGAAGTTGAAGCAGGATTGTGGAAGAACAACCCAGCCCAAGAATTGATAGAAACCAAGACAAATGCTGAGGAACAACACCCGGGGCAGTTCACGTGATGTCACTACGTGTGCACGTCTACCAGAAGAAAGCTGGCAAGGAGATCAACACCACTACTGCCACGAAGAAACCCAGTGCTAGCAGTACACCGCGCGGGTTGCCCCAGTTGATATCTAGACCAACGCCTGCCCGTCGATCCACGAACATCGCCGGATCATTCTTGTTCACGTAAAACAGGCCCAACCGGTAGAACTCATCTTGGTTACGGCCATCCGCATCATCCGGGTCCACCGGTACAGATCGGGCTACCCTCACCATGTGTGCCAGCATTGCTGCAATAGGTGCCAGGAGTAGCGCCATACCAACAAACGTTACCGCATTCGTCGCATCCGCAAACGGTGGCATCACTGACAACGTCAGCGCACTCAGCCCGAGGGAGTAGCACACCGTCACCCACCCCAAATCCTGCTGCAGTGCCTCAAATAACAATCCCGCGCGTAGCCGTGCGGATGGTGAGGTGGCGGTGCGGAATCGCCCAGGGTTAAACGCCACAACTACTGCCGCCAGCAGCAGTACGGTTACTAGCCCGAGAGTAAAAAAGACGGGACCAAACACAGTGCTCACACTTTTCGCCACCACAGCACCAGCGGTACCATCTGGGTCTGGTATCGAAGCCGGAATCGCATCCCACCGCAGCCACAACACCAGTGCGGTAAGGGCCGTCACCGCATACGCTCCTACATAGAGCGGCCACGGCACCGGCACTCGCGGCATCGCATTGGCAGGTGTGCCGGGTGTCAACGACCCCGCAACCTCCACGCGGGCATCTTCAAACCAGTTCTTTTTCGCCTTCTCCCGGCGAATCACTTGGCCAGCCCACCACCAGATAGGCACCAAAGATAGTACCTGTACCATCACTAGAACAGACAACACCACAACAGCCTGATGCTCCGGTAGAACAAGCCCGCACACTACAACAACCGCAGCCAGCACTACGGCCACCACAGCGTTTGTCGTATGGAAGCGGCGCCAGCCAACACCAACAACGGGATCATCTCGGTGTGCTACCGGCACGCTCACACCTAGCGGACTGTTGTGAGGGACTAGTGCTGGCAAACTGAGCCATAGCAGCGGAATAATCGCAAATAGTAGCGCAGACAATACAGTGGACATGGCTATACGCCCTTCTCTTCCGTCATCGTAGGAAATGATTCCAAGACCCTGTTGACCTGTGTGCTTATGTCGGCAGCACCAACACCTTGGCAGTGAGCCTTCGCCAATAAGGTCGTTAACTCCTTTTGGAACTGTGCAACATGATCTGGGTGCGGAGTGGTATTCCCCACCACTACGCTTCCTTCCCGCATTGATGTGGTGATAATGCCTTCTGCTTTCAGCAGGTCATAGGACTTCTTTACCGTCGCGGGGTTGATCCCGAAATCCATAGCTAGTGACCGCACTGGAGTCAGCTGTTCGCCGGGGCGGATAGTGCCCTGGGCAATTGCCTCCACAATGCGGTCGTGAATCTGCTGGAAAATGGGTATCGCAGAATGTGGGTTGATGGTGATGATCATGATGTATCCTTACGCAAGGTCAAGCTTGTACCTCTTGTATTAGTAATAGTAGTACAAAGAGAGGTGTTGTACACAAAAATAAACCGAGTAATCAACATCACCTCAAAAAGATGGAACATTTCCGGATGCTCGTCCGTTTTACACAATGACAACATCACCAATCGGGGAAGAAACACCATGAACACCATGCTTCTTGCTGCAAACGAGCTCGAGTACGGATTCACCGTCACAGCTTTCATCCTGGGCGGACTTTTCGGAATCCTCGGCCTCGCCATCTTCATCTGGGCCGTCGTCCGCGTCATCCAACTCCGCTACGTCGACGTCGCCGGCCTTCCATGGGTAGCCTGGCTGCTCATCGTCCTCCTCACCGGAAACATCGGACAAATCGTCTACATCGTGCTGTCCTACACCCACGAGAAGAAACAAAAAGAAGCCGCCGCCAACGGCCTCTACTACGACGGACACAAGTACTACGCACCCATCAACCCCACCGGCGACAACCCCGCCGGAACCCCCAACGGTGCAGCACCGTTCAGCAACCCCGTCTACCCGCACAACCCCGGCCCGTCCTTCAATAACACCTTCCCCTACCCTGGCCCGTACTTCGCCGCCCCCACCGACGGTCCCACAGGCCCAGCACACCCTGCAGAACCCGACGACCACACCAAGAAAGACGGCCCCATCGAACCCCCCACCTCCTCCGACAAATAAACGCTTTCTCCGAGAACTCCACACTGCACCCCACACACACTCGGCGTGGGGTGCAGCCTATTTAGCTATGTAGCCCAAAAATTTTCCCACCAAAAAACAACGTACCTAAAACCAACAAAACTCCAGTTCAAACGTAAAAAAGGAACACACAACCCCACAGAAACACAAAAGTAGGTCCCCACCGCATCCACGCCCCAACTACACTGCTGCGCGACCCATTCAAACACACCGTTGGAATTGAGCGCATGAAGAAAACTCACTCGCTCCCTGTAGCCCTCGCACTCACCGCCACCCTTGGCCTCGGGCTAGCCCACGCCGACGTCGACACCACCCCCCAGTTCGGCCCCGACAAAGCTCCCTCCGAAAGCCACAACCAGAACCCCAACCAGGGAACTGGCAACACCTACAACCAGCCCCCAGAGTATTACCCCGTATACCCCACCTACCCCGCCGCACCCGCACCCAAACCCAGTAAACCGGCGCCGAAACCCTACAAGGGCCTCTACCTCGTCAGCAAAGGGGAGACATTCAAAGCCACCCTCGCCGACAAGAAAGCCCTTAAAGCGGCAGCGAAGAGTGGTGCAGAACACGCCGTCAACGGCTTCACCGCACCCACTTACCTTCCGCGGATCCCCGCGATCCTGCTCCGCGACCCACAGGCACTGAAAAATGATCCCCAGATTCTCAAGAAAACAGCTGCTGCCATAGCATTCCCGGCCGCCGGTGCCATACTCGTTGGCGTACCGGCCGCCGCCGCCGGAGCTGTCGTGGGGGGCGCAGCTGGAACACTCATCGGCGCATCCACCCTGCCCATCGCCACCGTGATCGGTGGCGCAGTACTCGGTCTCACCGCAGGTACTGCCCTCACCGTTGCGCTCACAGTCGCTGGAGCAATTAGCGGCACAGCCCTCCTTGGCGGAGCCGGATTCGTTGGCGGCGGAGTCGGTGGTGCAGCTGCCGGTGCACTCGTCGGCCTTGCCGTTGTTGGCACGGTGGGTGCAGCCGGAGTCGGCGGTGCCGCAGGTGCCGCAGCAGGAGGAATCTGTGCAGCTGTCGGCGCTGCTCTTGCCGGAGTTGGCGCCGTCATCGGTATTCCCTGTGCAGCTGTCGTGGCCGGTGTTGGCGCAGTCGTCGGAGGTGCCGTCGGTATCGGGGGCGGATCGGCCGTCGGTGCCGTACTTGGCTCAGCAGGTGCCGTACTTGTTATCCCCGGCGCCGCCCTTGGTTTCGTCGGCGGCGCACTAGCTGGTGCAGCCACAGGCGTCGCCATCACCGTGGCAGGAACTGCTGCACTCACCGGCCTTGGCCTCGGCGCCGGCCTACTACTGGGAGCACCCGTCGGACTGGCAACCGGGGCACTCGCCGGAGGAACTCTCGCCGGAACCGCCGGAGCACTTTTCGGTGCGACAGTCGTTGGCGGCGTAGCCCACGCAGCTGTCTCCGGAGTGACGGCGGCCGTCGTCTCCCTGGAGAACTCTGCCCGCGCACGGGACAACTATGTCCCCGTCGATGCCGACCGTTACCCGCTGGACTACTCCAGCATGCCGGAGAACGTGAAGGCCACTTTCCAGGACATCAAGGAGATCCTCACCCTGATCAAGCAGCGTGCTAATAAGGCCGGGCTGAAGCGCGACAAGACCGGCAAGCTCGGAAAGTCCGGAAAGCTGGACAAAGTAGGGAAGCTCGGCAAAGTCGGAAAGGTCGACAAAGTCAGCAAGAAGGCTGGCAAAGCTGGCCAGGTAGGGAAGCTCCCCACCGACAAACCGATGAAGAAGCCAAACAAGAGTGACCTTAACAAGGACGCCAAGCAGTTCCAGAAGAAGCTCGACAAGGCCTTCCGCACTCCCAAAAAGGACAACAAGTAGTGCTTTTTGATAGCGACTGGCGGGACTGGCTCAGCCAGTGGGACGCCAACGAAGCGACCACAGGAAACCGCCACACCGGGTTCCCCAACCGCCCAACCACCACCGAGACAACCGCCGCCATCCTGTCCTCGACGGGCCCGGCAGCGCCCGTCCCGCCAGCCGCACCCTCCACCCCCGTGGAGAATCCCATCTCCATCTTCACCCCACCCAATGCCATCCCCGCCGCGGCCAAACCCTACACCACCCCCAGCGCCCCCAACCCGCGCTACGCCACCACCACTGGCCCACTCCTCAGCCTCGACGACGCCCTCGCCGCCACCCCGGCCAGCGCCGTCACCTCCACAAAACCCTCCAAAGCCCCCAAAACGCCCGAGGTCCAGGAAAAACCCAAGGCACCCAAGAAACAAAAAGAACCCAAAAAGCCTGTAATCCGCACCGGCACACCCAAACGCACCAAAAAACACCTCATCTACGCAGCAGCACTCCTCGCTCCCACGCTCATTCTCGCCCTCGGCGTAGGGCTCGGGCTCACTCACAACCACAACACCAAGGCCACCCAGGTAGCCCCCACCACCACAACCGTCGCCCCCGTCGTCAAACAATGGTGCACCCCCCAGCCCGCCAACCCCTACATCTCCAACGCCGGCGGCAACATCACAACCCCCGAAGGGCTCCTCGCCACTATGGAGCAACAATACTTCGGTACCCGCTCCGCCCCCGCTGTCATGGCCCTCATCAGCGGCGGTTGGGCAGACGCCGAGGCCGTCGCCAGCACCATCGACTCACTCCCCAAACAGCCACTTGAATGGTGCACCACCATCCGCACCGCTGAACCAGGCTGGTACACCGTCATCGTCGACTGGCGGACCAAAGGCGACGAACACCACAACACAACCTGGGTAGGGGACTACCACATCGAAAACCTCCCCGGTGTCGGCCTCCGCATCACCGGCATACGCCCCAACCTCACAATCGTCCAGGAACTCCGCAAAAAAGAAGAAGCCGAAAAAGCTGCCAAAGAAGCCTCAGCAAAAGCCGCAGCCGAATAAGCCGACAAGAACCCCGGCACTCCGCCCAACAAGACATCCGCCTCACAGCCCACACCCTCATCCGCCCGAAACTAGGTAACACATGGCCATCCCACTCGTCCACCTCGTCGGCACCTACCCCGGCTGCGGCGCTACCACCCTCGCCCACCTGTGGGGAGATAGCGCAGACGAACGCCCCCTTGACTCACCCCTGCCCGCCAAAGGCAGCCCCTGGGTCGTCCCCGTCATCAAGGACGTCTACCACCCCATGCAGCAGAGCATCAGCATCGTCCAGTACCTCGCCGGCATCCCCCGCCTCCGCATCGCCGGCATCCTCATCCGCCCCGGTAGCGCCGAACCCACCCTGGACCTCGACGAAGCCATCGCCCACCTTCGCGGAATCGTCGGCAACGCCCCCATCCAGCTCCTCGACTACCACGAAGATCTCCCCACCAAAGACATTGACGGCCTCCCCCAATGGGACTTCCGCCGTCCCACCCCCAAACGCTTCGGCCGGGCCCCCTGGTTCCGCACCTTCAGCCAATTCGCCGACATAATCGACTATGTCGTCCGCACCGAACGCAGCAATCCCAGCTAAGCGTCTACAGCAACCCCGCTAGGCGTCCAACATCGGAATCCCCGGTTCCCCCGGCCGGTGCAGCTCCCGCACTGGCCGACACGGTGTACCCACCGCCAGCACATTCGCCGGAATATCACGCGTCACCACACTGCCCGCCCCAATCACACTATTCTCCTCAATCGTCACCCCCGCGCACACCGTCACCCCCGCCGCAATCCACACATTGTCCCCCACCACAATCGGCGCAGACCGCTCCCACCCAGCAGCCCGCATCTCCACATCATCAACCGGGTGAATCGGCGTCACAAATTGCACTCGGGACCCCACCTGTACACCATCCCCCAACGTCACTGTATTCGTATCCAAGAACAGCACATCAAAATTCACAAAACAGCCCCGCCCCACACGGATATTGAACCCGAACTCGCACACCAGTGGCTGCCGCACAACCGACCCCTCCCCGAACTCCCCCCACAAGCCACGCAGAATCTCCGCCCGCAGCGCATCCTCCTCCACCCCCGTGGCGTTGAACCGTGCCAGCTCCCGCTGACACTCCATATACGCGTCCGCCAAATCTGGATCCTTGGCGGGGTTGTACCACTCACCGGCCAACATACGCTCTAAATGCAAACCCATACCCTCATTCTGCCCAAAGCCTCCCCATCCTGCAGGCAACCTGCTCCGTCCAAAACTGCCTCGGCCACACCCACACCTGCCACGCCCAAAACTGCCCCTGCTGCACCCACACCTGCTTCCTCGTGCAGGTAGACACCAGCGGCGCGGTAGGTAGACACCAGCGGCGCGGTAGGCAGACACCAGCGGCGCGGTAGGCAGCAACCTATCCGCGCCGCAGACTGCCTCATTTAGGGAGGTCCGGCTACCCGCTGTTACTGGGCTAGTGCTGCCTCAATGTCGGAGGCGATCTTGGAAGGATCGGTGGTGGGGGAGTAGCGCTTCAAGACGGTGCCGTCGCGGCCAATGAGGAACTTGGTGAAATTCCACTTGATCTTGCTGGCCAGTACCCCCTTCTTCTCAGACTTCAGGTAGGTGTAGACGGGAGATTCGTTGTCTCCGTTCACATCTACTTTGGCCATCATGGGGAAGCTAACGCCGTAGTTGAGGCGGCAGAATTCGCTAATTTCCTGGTTGGTGCCCGGGTCCTGCTGGGCAAATTGGTTGCAGGGGAAGCCAATAATGTAGAAGCCGCGGTCCTTGTATTCCTGGTAGAGGCGCTCCAGCCCATCAAATTGTGGGGTAAATCCACATTTGGAGGCCGTGTTGACCACCAGTAGCACTTTCCCGGAGAAATCGTCGAGGTTGACGGTGCCGCCGGCAGTGGTGTGAACCTGGAAATTCTGGCTGTAGAAGCTGCTCACAGTAACTCCTTGTGTAGTGCGGTATGCGTTTAGTGATAACTATCTGTTGTAGTTATCTTTGCGTGAACAGTGCTGGCTGGCAATTCTGGCCCGGTCGCCCGGTCGCCCGGCAGTCGCACGCGTGAAAAATATCGATCTGATAATAAAAACAATTCCGTTTGATGAATATTCCCAGATCGATACAGCAGCGTACTCGTCTGCCGGTAGCCTGAGGGGAGAGAACGTATTCGGCCACCCCTGCCTAGGAGAACCCATGCAGCCCCGTAGCCTTGCAACCCGCCTTATCGCACCGGCGGCTGCCGTCCTTCTGGCCTTTACTGTGGCCGGCTGCGGTTCGGAAGTGGAGGGCACCGCCACCAGTCAATCCGCCACTAGTTCCAGCGTCGAGGGCACTGGGCCGCAAGAGTCCACACAGCAGAGTGACGGATCCGGTAGCTCCGGCAGTTCGACAGCTACTACGGCGAAGAGCCGTGCCCCACTGGAGGTGACGGAGGACCTGGGATCGAATCGCCGCCTGGGTGCGCCGGAGCGGCGACTGTCTCGCTGCAATGCCCCTGCTAAGCAGTCGTTGCCACGAGGGAAGGCTGCGGCGGTGTTTAGGAGTTCCCGAGGTGGCCTGCTCGTGAAGTATGTGCTGGCGGGCGAGCTGGAGTCGTCTAAGCTGTCGCTTTTTACCTTCGCTACGAACCAGGGGAAGAATCAGCGTCTGGTAGGGGTACGGAATGGGGTGATCGCCCGTAACTCGGCGGTGGTGGGGCAGTCCTCCACTCCGAAGTTACGGGGTGAGTACCAGTACCGTGGGTGGACGCGCATGGAGCCGATGACGGATGGGATGATCCTGTGGGTGGAGATTCCGCCGGATATTTCCCCGGCATTTCAGACGAATATGTGGACGGCGTCGCTGACGGTTGATGGCATAATCGTCTCGTCCTGCACCGTCGGTTAGGGCAGTTGGCTAGCTGACGGCTAGTCGCGTGAGGGCGTGGTCCCGTCGCCGGCCAGGGCTGCGCTGGTGCCCGTCGAGCTCGCGCCTGCCGAGCTGGCTTCCAGCTGGTCCAGTTTGTCGGCAACTTCGCTGGCATCTATCTGTCCGGCCAGTGGTTCCGCACCGTCACCGCCGCGCTTGCGCCGCACAATATAGGCCGCGAGCGCGATGAGCAGCAGCACCAGGACCACCAGAAGCACAATCAGGTCGGTGGAGGAGTTGCCCACGTGGGTCGCCCACAGTTCCGCATTGAATTGGCTGTCCCATCCGGCGATGCCGCTCAGCCCGGCGGTGCCATCGGTCCCCAGGAAAAGTCCGCCGATCAGGATGAACAGCACCCCGGACACAATAGAGGTGGTGTTGGTGGTGATGGGTCCCCACGTCAGTTCTTTGCCGCGCAGCCATTTCTTGTGGGACAGGTCGAAACGTTCCCACAGGATGGCCAGGATGAACAGGGGGATGGCCATGCCGAGGGCGTAGATGGCCATCAGTACCATGCCGTAGAGGGCGCTGCCGCCGGCTACCGCCACGGTGAGGATGCTGCCGAGGATAGGGCCGGAGCAGAAGCTGGCTAGGCCGTAGACGCATCCCAGCAGCAGGACGCTGACGGCGTTGGTGCCGGAGAGTTTACCAACGGCGTCTTGGGCGGGTTGGAAGGCGAAGCCTTTTCCGAACACCGTCATGATGCCAAAGATGATGATGAGGATGCCGGCGAACAGCATGATGCTGGGTCGGATGGAGTCGAAGAGGGAGCCGACTTTGCCCAGGCCGGCGCCTAGCGGCACGAGGGTGATGCAGAGGCCGAGGTAGAAGAGGCCGGTGCGGGTGATGAGTTTACCGAAGCCGTCGAAGGCGTAGGCGAAGAAAGCGGGGAGAAGCAGTGCGGAGCAGGGGCTGATGAGGGTGAGGATGCCGCCTAGGAAGGCTCCCAGGATACCGATAGTGCTCACTCGTCGTCCTTTACGTTCGTTGGGGTGGGGGTGCGGTCGCCAGCCGGTCACACCCGGCGGTATAGCAGGCCAGCCGCCGGAGCTATCAGCCGCCGGGGCCGTCAGCCGTGAGAGCCGCAGGCGCTGCCCGAGCTGTCTACTTGTCGAGGGCTAGCAGCGCGGATTCGATGATGTCAATGTAGGTTTGTGTGTCGCGGGCCCCCAGCACCGGGTAGCCGTTGATGAGAAATGCCGGCACAGACTGGAAGCCCATAGAGTGTGCCTCCTGCTTGCCTTCCGCAATCTGCGCATCGAACTTGGTGGATTGGGCGTCCTTCATGAAGTGGTCGATGTCTTTCAGCTGCAGTTCTTCCGCCCACTTCCGCACCAGCGGCACGGTGATCTCCCCGTGGCCTTTGTGGGGCATGGTGGAGTAGATCTTCTGCATCAGCGCGTAGCCTTTGCCTTGTTGTGCGGCAGCTATGACGGCACGCGCACCCAGCAGGGATGGCTGGTCGAACAGCACCATATTGCGGAATTCGATGCGGAGTTTTCCGGTGCGCACGTATTTGTCCACCAGTTCGGGTTCTACCTGTTCCATCCACTTAGCGCAGTAGGGGCAGCGGAGGTCGCCGTAGTCGATCAGGACGACGGGGGCGTCGAGGTCGCCGATGGACAGGCCGTCGTTGCGGCGGTGGGCGAGCCCGTAGGAGTCGCTGGAGAAGCGGCCGGGGTCGATCTGCGCCTCGGGGGAGGAGAGGTTGTTCTTGTTGCTGTTGGTGGTAACGATGAGGGTGACGATGACGGCGACGATGGCCACCACAATGGTGATGAGCACCCAGGGTTCCCAGCTGCGCCAGTTGAGCCCTCCGGCTTTGCGTTGACGTTGTGCGGCGCGGCGTCGGGCGGCGCGCCGCTTCCGCTCGTCGGCGGGCTTATCGGTCATAGTGTCCTATCCTTCATCATCGTGGGGGGGGGGTCCTCACCAGCTAGCCTATCGAGCTTCGCGTTAAATTGCCGGGTAGCCTGCGATAGCGTCCAGGAACTGGTCGTTTTCGGCGCGGGTGGAGATTGTGACGCGTACACCGTCACCCACGAATCCGCGCACCAGCACTTTTTGCTCGGTCAGGTAGTCGGTCAGCTGCTGGGCGTCGGTGCGGGGCAGCCACACAAAGTTGGCCTCCGAATTGTGCACCTCAAAGCCTATAGTGCGGAGTGCCTGGGTGACGCGCTGCCGTTCCTCCACGATGGTGTCGGTGCGGGCCAGCAGCTGGTCGCGGAGGGTGAGGGCAGCCACGGCGGCAGCTTGTGCGGCCAGGCCGGTAGCGAAGGGAATCACTACTTTGCTTAGTTCCCGGCAGGTCTCCTCGGAACCCACCAGATAGCCCACGCGCAGGCCAGCCAGCCCGTACGCCTTGGAGAAGGTGCGCAACACCACCAGGTTGGGGTAGGCGGAGAGCAGTTCCATACTGTGGGGGAAGGTGCCCAGCCGGTTGTAGTGGTAGTAGGCCTCGTCGAGTGCCACCAGGACGGTACTGGGGACTTTTTGTAGGAATTCCACCAGGTCAGTGTGGCTAAAGGTTTCCCCGGTGGGGTTGTTGGGGTTGCACAGCAGCACAATGCCAGTGTTGGGGTCTTGGGCGGCTTCTGCCATGGTGTCCAGGTCATGCTTGCCGTTAGGCAGGTTGGGGACCTGTACCAGGTTAGCCTGGGCGACATGTCCCATGATGGGATAGGCCTCGAAGCTACGCCACGCCATTACCACGTTGGCGCCGGCCGGGCAGGTGGCTTGGATGAGGTGTTGGAGCAGGGAGACGGAGCCGTTGCCCACCACGATCTGGGTGGGGGCTATGTGACTGTCGGTGCTCATGTTCTGCGCTTGTAGGTCCCGGTTGAGGGCATTGGCGATGGCAGCTCGCAGTTCCGTAGAGGAGGTGTCCGGGTAGCGGTTACAGCCGCCCACGGCCGCCATCACCGCATCGAGGACGACCTTGTCGGGGCCGTCAGTTACTTCGTTGCTAGCGATCTTGATGGCGCCGGGGATGGTGCGCCCTGGAACATAGGCGGGGATGGAGGAGAGATCTTCACGGAATAACGAGGTCATGTCTTCCATCGTAGAGGGAACGTGGGGTGGAGAGTAGACTGTTGTTCAGAGCGCGTATCTTAACAGTGCACTTTCTGCCCGCCCCGCAGAACTTGTTCCCCTGCCCGCGGACCACATACGAAAGAGTCTTTCATGAAGCACGCTCCACGCCGCTCTCAGCGTTTCCTGGCTGCTGCCGCAGCCGCCGCGCTCCTCGCTGCCCCTCTTCTTTCGGGCTGCAATTCCTCCACGTCTTCTTCTGCTGGTGATGGCATCGGTGTCGTCGCTACCACCACCCAAATCTGCGACTATGTGAAGCAGATCGCCTCCGGCAGCAAGGACATCAACCTCACCTGCTTGCTGGCCCCCAACGCCTCCGCCCACGACCACGAGATGACTCCGAAGGAGATGAACGCGCTCTCCAACGCGAAGCTCTTCCTGGTGAACGGGGTGGATCTGGAGCACTTCTTGGACTCTGCGGTGGAGGCCTCCGGTTTCAAGGGCACCATGGTAGTGACGACCGGTATCCTCACCGCCAATGAGGTAAAGGACCCGTCCGCCGCCGCCCAGAATGACAAGGGTAAACCTTACAAGGTGGACCGCGGCGACCAGAAGGTGAACGTGGCCCCCTGGCCATTCGCCCCCGAACCGGGTGAGAAGGCCGAGTTCGAGTACGACCCGCACGTGTGGACCTCCCCTAAGAACGCCAAGGTGCAGGTACACAACATTGGCGAGGCTCTGAAGAAGGCAGACCCGGCCAACGCTCAGCAGTTCGGCACGATGGTGGCCAGCTACGAGAAGAATCTGGATGCCCTCGATAAGTGGGTGATGGAGGCGATGAACTCGGTGCCGGCTGGCCAGCGGGTGCTGTTCACCTCCCATGACGCATTCGGCTACTTCTCCCGCGACTACGATGTGAAGTTCATTGGGGCGGCCCTCTCAGATTTCAACGCCCAGTCGGATGCCACTGCTGCCCACATTAAGGCCTCTGCGGAAGAGGTGAAGAAGTCGGGTGCTGTGGCGCTCTTCGCCGAGAACTCCAACAACTCCAAGTCCATTGAAGCTATCGCCCGGGCTGCTGGGGTGAAGGCTGTTATTGGTGGCGATGCCCTCTATGGGGATTCCCTCGGCCCGGACGGGTCGGCCGGCGAGACCTACATTAAATCCATTGTTCACAACGTCACCACCCTCACCGAGGAGTGGGACGGCACTGTTCCGGCTCTTCCGGAAGAGCTGAAGTAACTGCAGAGTACGGCTGGTGACGTCCCACGCCTCGGTAAGGGGCTGGGGTGCCACTCTGCTCTCTGCCACCCCTAGGCTAATCACCCACAAGGACCCCTATGAGCACCGCCGCCTACCCTTCGTCCCCCACCGCGGTTCCCCCCGCCCCCGCACTGGAATTTCGCGACGCCGCCTTCTCCTATGGCGGCCCACCCGTGCTCACCGGCGTCACCGGCAGCCTCTACCCCGGTGAAGCCCTAGCCCTCATCGGCCCCAATGGTTCCGGCAAAACCACCCTCCTCTACGGCATCCTCCGCACCGTCACCGTCACCGGAGACATGGAAGTCCTTGGTGGACCCGTCAGCAAAGTCCGCAAAGGCGCCATCGGTTACGTGCCGCAGGTGGCCGACCTCGACCCTACCTTCCCCGTCACCGTCCGGCAGGTTGTTGAAATGGGTCTTTACGGTGAAGTCGGCTGGCTGGGGCGTATCACCAAAGAACGCCGCACCCGCGTCGACCAGGCGCTGGAACGGGTCGACATGCTGGGACGCGCCGGGCGTCGCTTCGGGGGCCTCTCCGGCGGCCAAAAGCAGCGTGTCCTGCTGGCCCGCTCCATCGTTGCTCGCCCGGAACTCATCCTCCTGGATGAGCCGTTCAACGGGCTGGATGAGCCGAACCGAGTGAAACTCCTGGACCTCATCCACTCCGTGAAGGCGGAGGGGGTGGCCGTAGTGGTCTCCACCCACGACATTGTGCTGGCAAAGGAAACCTGCGAGAAGGTGCTGCTGCTGGCCAATCGGCAGGTGGGCTTCGGCCCGAAGGAAGAGGTGCTGGTACCCGAGTTGGTGGCGGAGGCCTACGGCGGGCACCTACCGGAGGAGTACCACGCTGCTACCCCCACCATTCCTACCCCTCAGGAGCCGGACAACAATGGATAGCGTCGTCGCGGCGGTCATGTCGGCCCTCGAACATCTCCGCCTCGCTCTGCAGGGTGTGCCGGGGCTAGCGGCCGTCACCTCCGCTCCCTATATGTTCCGCCCCTTCATCATGCTGATGTTCCTCGGCATTGCTGCTGGCCTGGTGGGGGTTATCGTCAACTTACGCTGCCTGGAATTCAACGCAGAAGCCATGGTGCACTCTGTGTTTCCTGGCATTGTTGCGGGCGCCCTCTATTGGGGTATCGACAATATCGTGCCGGGTGCCGCCGTAGTGGCGGTTATCGTTGCGGTCGCCCTCACCTGGCTGGGGCGTTCCCGCCGCATCAACGAAGCCGGCACCGCCATAGTCCTCACCAGCTTCTTCGGCTTCGGCGTGGTGCTCTCCCTCTACAAAGGGGACATGTCTGGCCAGCTGGAGGCTCTCATGTTCGGCCGCCTCCTGGAGGTCTCCGACGCCCGCTTGGTGCAGTCCATCCTCGTTTGCCTCATCGCTCTGGTAGCCATTGGGGTGTCGTGGCGTGCCCAAGTGTTCCGCGCCTTCGACCGGGACGGGGCCATGGCCTCCGGTATGAGTGCTACGGCTGTGGATTTCCTGGCCAATGCCGCTATTGCCGCGGTGGTGGTGGCATCTAGTTCGGCGGTGGGAGTGCTGCTGGTGATCGGCTACCTGGTGGTGCCGGGGGCGGCTGCCCGCCTGGTGACGCACCGCATTTCCACTATGGTACCGGTGGCCATTCTGGTGGGTGTGGTTGGCGGTTGGTTCGGTATGTGGTTGATGACGGTGGACTCCCCACACCCCATTTCCCCGCAGGCTGCTGTCGCCTTGTCGGTGTTGGCACTGTATGCCCTGTTGCTGCCGGTGGGCTATGTGATGCGGAAGCGGGGTACCGGGGCATGAGTTTCCTTACCCTTGCTGCCGCTGGCAGCTCCGCTGCTGCCGTTAGTACGTCTACTGTCACCGCCAGTATCTCCGCTGCTGCCGTAGATGTAGCCAGCGTGTCCGGCTGGCAGATTCTCCGCCTGCCCCTCCTGGAGGCCATCCTGGTGGGGGCACTTGGTGGACTGGTAGGCTGCTTGGCCGTCCTCCACCAGCGCATTTTCTTTACCGAGTCCGTCACTCACGCTACTTTCCCCGGCGCTGTACTGGGTGTGGTGTGCGCGGTGCCGCTGGCTGCCGGTTTGTCCACTATGCAACGCCATATGGTGCTGTCCTTGTGCCTCTTCGCCGGGGCGGCCCTCATGTGTATACCGATGGCCTGGCTTATGCACCGGCTGGCGCGCATTCCCGGCCAATCCTCGCAGGCGGCCGCAGGAATTGTGCTCACCCTAGGTTTTGCGCTGGGCTACTTCCTGCTGAAGTGGTTCCAGCCGCTGCCGTTGCGCATCGAAAGTTTCCTTACCGGCTCCATTGTGAGTGTGCGGCCGGCGGATGTGGTGGCTGCTGCGGTTGTGCTCCTGGTGGCGGTTGTGGTGGTGCTGGCGGTGGGGAACAAGCTGGTGTTTTATGCCTTTGATGGGTCTGGGTTCCGGGCGGCGGGGCTGTCTGGGGCACGTGCCGAGGGCATTATTTTGATGCTTATTGTGGCGACCATTGTGGTGCTCATTCCCGCGGTGGGAACTATTCTGCCGGTGGCGTTGGTGGCGGCTCCGGCTGCCGGATTGACACCTCTGGTGAAGTCCTGGCGGACTCTGTTTGTGGTGGCGCCGCTGGCGGGTGTGGGCATTGCGCTGCTGGGTGTGGTGGTGAGTGTGCTCTTTGAGTTGTCGGCGGGCGGCATGATTGCTGTTATGGCGGGGCTCTTCTACCTTGTCATGATGCTTGTGCAGCGGTTGGTGTGCCGGGTGCGTGGCTAAATGCCTAGGCTGTGTTGCTTTTTTCACCCGTGGCCTAATAAACTTGCAGCCAGTGTTCACGTGGTTCGCCACGGTTCACATAACTTCACCTGGAGGCGTGCCAGAGCGGCCGAATGGGGCTCCCTGCTAAGGAGTTGACCCCTTGCGGGGTCCGGAGGTTCAAATCCTCTCGCCTCCGCAGTTATGACGGACCCCCGATTGCATCAGCAGTCGGGGGTCCGTCGTTTTCTCATTATTCACGCGGCACAGGCAGTCCACGCCGCGCAGGCAGTCTGCCGGGGCTGCTCTGCCGGGCTGTCTAGTGGCCCAGCAGGTTGGTCAGCGGGTTGGTCAACACCAGCTCGGTATTGCCATCACGCACCGTCCCAATCAGCGACTTCCAGTCATTCTCGAAGTCGTTCAGTGCCAGCTCCCGGTAGAGGGAGGCCAACCGGTCCTGCACATTAGTGGCCGCATCGGGGTTGTGTGGAATGTCTGGCTCGAAGAGGGTGGTGAAGAGGGAGAGTGTGCCGTCATGGTTATCGGCCAGCTCGATCATGCGTCCCATGTGGGGCCAGTCCACGAAACTCGGCGTATTGATCTCCCAGAAGCTGCGTAGCGGGTTGCTGTGCTTGTGGGGGGTGATGCAGCTGGCGTGCGTGTGTCCGTTCACCCACGCCACCACGCTGGGGAAGCGTTGCAGGAGGGTGATGATCTCTGTGGCGCTGTGGCTGGAGAGACAATCCTCACCGTCCCGCGGAGTGGCTTTGCCACGACTGTCGATGTTGGTGGAGGGGTGGTGGCTGAAGAGAAACACCAGCTTGTCTTTGACACCGGTGCGGTGGAGGGTGCCATCGGCATCAAAGTAGCGGGAGTTGAGACGCTTCAACTGCTGCTCCAGCCAGGCCATTTGTCGGCCACCCAGCCACCCGTCCGGCCCGCCGTCGGGTTTGTTGGTGTCTAGCACGATACCGGCCACGCCGGGCACCATTTCGAACAGGTAGTAGGGGCGGGTGTTGGTGCCGGTAAACCCGTGGCCGCGGGGGCCGGGGCCCAGGTTTTCGGGTTTGAAGTGTTCGTTGACGAAGTCGGTGATGCTGAAGGGGGTGCGTCGTTTGTCGGGGGTGACGGTGGTGAGAAATTCCTTCTTACCGGTGATGATGTCCACCAGCGGGTTGGTGTCCTTGTCGAGCTCTGGGTAGGTGTTGCCGAGTATGTCGTCGAGGTCGAGGTTCATGAGTTTCTTGTTGCCCACGTAGAACTGGTCCACGATGGGGCTGTCGGGGAAGGCCCCGATGAAGCAATTGTCATGGTTTCCGTAGACGCTGTACCAGGGCACTGTGAGACCCGGGCAGTGGACGGGAGTGCGGAGCAGGGTGTGCCAGAAGTCGCGGATGGTGGGGAAGCCGCGGTTCTTGTAGATGTCGGCGACGGAGCTGCTGGGCTGCCAGTAGTAGGGGTCGCCGGTGGCCCCTACTCCTTCCCACTTGTGGGGGTTGCCGGTGTTGGCGATGAAGGAGCCGCCGTTGAGCATCCGCATCACCCAGTCCAGTTCGACCTTTTCGTGGTTGTCGGTGGCGTCACCGCCCATCACCACAAAGTCCAGGTGGCGGCCGGTGATGGGTCCGTAGGGGTAGCGGTTGATACGTTTGACGGCGGCGTTGATGCCGAAGGGGATGAGGGGTTCGTGGGGGCGGTAGGCGGAGCGGATGCGGGCGTGGGCGAACTCCATGCGGGAGGGGGATTGTGCGTCGGTGACGTGGAGGTCGGTGATTTGTGCGAAGGCCAGCAGGGGGTGGGTGGGGCGGAGACTGCGGCGCTTGGCCAGGTCGGTGCGGGTGACCAGGGGGAAGGGTGTGCCGGCGATGGCGGGGGACCAGGTTTTGCCCACTTTGCGCTGGATGGTGATGAATTCGAGGGCGGTGGCCTGGATGCGCACGTTTTTGAGGTAGGGGCGCGTGGGTGGGGTGGCGGGGGCTGCCCAGGCGGTGGGGCTGGCGATGCTGAGGTGCGAGGTGGCGAGGGCTCCGGCAGCGAGTGCGCTGTAGCCGAGGAATGTGCGACGGGACATGCCTTCTGA
Source organism: Lawsonella clevelandensis (assembly GCF_001293125.1). Classification (NCBI taxonomy): domain Bacteria; kingdom Bacillati; phylum Actinomycetota; class Actinomycetes; order Mycobacteriales; family Lawsonellaceae; genus Lawsonella; species Lawsonella clevelandensis. The sequence goes on along the minus strand of NZ_CP009312.1, from coordinate 781,130 downwards.
CATGACTTCTCCTTCACATGTGTAGAGAGGGTGGTGCCGGAGGGGAGACGTCGAGAGGTGAGCTGGGTAACGTTCCGGTAGGTTAAATGCAATTGTCACGGGGGCGAATTCCAGTCTAAAGAGAGTGCTCGCTTGTGGGAAAGGTTGGACAATTTTGTTTCCGCCACAAAAACGCATATACTTCTTTTTGCTGAACTTAACAGTGGGCGCTCGTAGCTCAACGGATAGAGCATCTGACTACGGATCAGAAGGTTGGGGGTTCGAATCCCTTCGAGCGCACGGCTAGAGCCCTAGTGTATAAGCTTTTAAGCTTTCCACTAGGGCTTTTTCGTATTTTCCTCGCGCCGCTCTGGCCTGCATAAACGCTATCTAGGCGTTTATCTGTGTCCCCACTATGTCACCAGAAATGGGGGCTGCACGCTGCTGTTATATCGTCGTCAGCACATTGCCTAGCATTGCTAGGTCAACGCCAGGTCAACGGGCGTGTCGGACTCTCAACACCAGCCCCTAGGGGCCGAATCGCAGTCCCATGCCACCGGCCACATCGAGGATTGCCCCGGTGATGTAGGAGGCCCGCTCGCTCGCCAGGAAAGCCACGGCGGCAGCGAGCTCCTCCGGTTTACCAAAACGGCCCAGCGGAATGTCTTCGGCAGCGGTGCGGTCGAGGAATTCTTGGGTGCTGAGCTCTGGGCTCCGCTTCTGGTGGATGTTGTCCCACTGGGGGGTATGGATACATCCAATGTTGATGGAGTTCACCAGGATATTGTCCTTGGCTAGCTCGGCCGCCCAGGCTTGGGTGAGGTTGGCCCCCGCGGCGCGGTGCACACTGGTAGAGAAGAACCGGTAGTCGGGGCTGTGCTGGTAGACCGACCCAATGGTGATGATCCGTGCCTGGTCGCTCTGTCGCAGGTAGGGAAGGGTGCGGCGGATGATGCGTTGCCAGGAGAGCACCTTGGTGTTGTAGTCGGCCAGTAGGGCGTCGTCGTCTAGGGTTTCGCCACTGCCGGGGTGGGCTCCGCCGGCATTGTTGACGACGATGTCGATGCCGCCCAGTTTTTGCACGGCAAAGTCGATGAACTGGTCGAGTTCGCCGGCGTCGCGGACGTCCACGCTGGTGCCGTCAACTTGACCGTATTCGGAGAGGCGCTGGATGGCGTCTTCGACTTCCTGGGCGTTGCGGGCGCAGATGACAACGCTGGCTCCTTCTTTGAGGAGTTCCTGCGCGGGGCGGTGGCCATGGTGGGCCCTTCTGTGCTCTGGGTGGGATGTTAATGCTGGGGGGGCAGGCTCGTCAGTCCTGGGGCTGTTCTTTAGCCCTGGGGGACTGGTTCTGTAGTCCGGGGGACTGGTTCTGTAGTCCGGGGGACTGGTTCTTTAGTCCGGGGGACTGGTTCTGTAGTCCGGGGGACGACGGCAAACACGCGGGCGGGGAAGCCGGTGCCGTCCTTGGGCTTGGCCCAGGTGGCGACGATCAGCGCGCCCGTCTCCGGTACCTCGGCCAGGTTGTCCAGCAGTTCAATCTGCCAGCGGTCCTGCTGCAGCCACCACAGTTCGCTGCCGAAGTCGCCGTCGTCAATGCTGCGGCCGGAGTCTGTGTCGGTGGTTTCGTGTCCGATGGCCAGCACGTCGCGCTCTTCGCGCAGGAAGCGGATGGCGTCCACGGTCCAGCCGGGGTAGTGGCGTTTGCCGTCCGCGTCGAAGTTCTCCAGGGTGTTGTTGTCCCAGCGCTGCGACCAGTCGGTGCGTAGCGCCACGAAGGATTCGGGGGGAATGCGACCGTTGCGTTTCTCCCACTCCAGAATATGGTCGACGCTCACCTGCAGGTCAGGGTTTTGGGCGGCTTCGTTGTGTAGGTCGAGCACTGCCAGGGGGAGGATAGATTCGCTGACGGGAATGTTGTCTAGGGTGCGGGCGCCTTCGACGAAGTGGATGGGCGGGTCCACGTGGGTGCCCCACTGGCCGACGAGGCTGTAGCGATCCACGTGGAAGCCGGTGCCGGCGACGGTGAAGACGGTCTCTCGTTCCTCGTCGGGAAGGAGGTGGAATTTGGGTTGGCCGGGGAAGAAAGTGTGGGTGAGATCTACCCACGTGTAGTCGCGGCGGAGGGTGGCTGCCAATGCCCAGAGGCTGTGGTGGGCGGTGTTGGGGGAGTCGTTTTTGCGGTCGTCGTAGGCGTGCGTGCCGGCGGCGTGGCTATCGGCAGTGTGGAGGTCAGCCGTAGGGCTGTCGTTAGGGTACGTGTTGCTAATGGTCGTGGTGGTGGCGTTGGTGGCGTCGGTGGTGATGGTGCTCATGGCGGTTCTCCTAAGTTTTGTTGGTGTGTTTGTGTGTTGGTGTGTTGGTGTCGACAGTAACGGGGGTGGCGTTGGCCCAACAGAGTTTTCCTAATGGTGGTTTTTAATCTGGCTTTGCCGGTAGGTTGAGTCCTATGAGTATCTCCAACCTGGATGGCAAGCAGGCCAGCGCTACTTTCGATAGCCACACGAACACCGTCACCCTGACGCATGAGGACCCCCGCAAAAACCAGGGTCAGCCGGTGGAGATTCCGGTGGGCGCATTGCGGAGTGTGGCGTGGCAGCGTGCCCCACAGGAAGGTAAGGAGAAGCCTGGCACGGTGGTGTTCACGTTCCGTAACGTGCCGCAGGATCTACCGAAGCAGATGCAGGTTGGCCGGGTAGAGGCGGCCACCACGCGCACCAATGTGGAGTTTGTGCAGGAGCTGCAGGAAGCCATTGCGCACACGCGGCCGGACGAGATGTGGCAGCAGCCGGTGGATATGAAGACGTTTGCGCAGCTGCAGCAGCGGCGGGTGTGGGGGAAGACGCTGCTGACGGTGCTGCTGGTGGCGGTGGTGACGGCTGCGCTTGCGTTGGGAGTGCGGGCGTGGCGGGATAACCATGGGGGTGCTAGTAACCAGGCGGGGGATGCTTTGGCGTCGATGTCCGAAGAGCAGAAGGCACCGTTGTTCCACAATTATCTTGTGACGGTGGGGATTAAGGGGACTCAGGCGGATGAAGTGGCGGCGGCAAAGTCGGTGTGCCGGCAGTTTGATAAAGGTTATTCTTTCGATCAAATCGCTATGGCACTGCTGCTTGTTGACAATGGGATGACGGCTGAGCAGAAGGGCCAGTTTATTGGGGTGTCGGTGAGCTGGTGGTGTCCACAGCACCAGGTCGCACTGCATGCGGGAGTGTCTGAAAAATAGGGGGCTTGAGACAAGGGTGGGTACTCCCTGTCGGGGTGGTGATGAGTCCCGTAAACAGGCAATAAGGAAAAAAAGTTGCCAAAGTTTCCGGCTATGTTCTACGCAAATTGGGCAATTGATTGGGTATCTGTCCAACCGCATTTTTCGCGTAACATAGGTTTGTCCACAGTGGATAACAGATTACAAATAACAAATTTCTTTCCGAAAGATGATTATTTCATAGTCTAAAAAATATGATTTAACAGCAGTTAATCGAGAAAGTAAGAAAGTTATTTTCACAATTTACAGGTTTACAGTGTTTTTCCACATTAAATTGCTAGTGGACACCGTGGAAAGTTATCTCAGAGTGATTTCGCGCATGTGTAAATAGAAACTTGGTCATCTGGCTAGTCAATCATGGGCGAGGTATGTACACTGAAGGCGGGACAAAAACGAATAGTGTTGATAGTCCTCAAAGACTGCCGCCTTTTGAGCGATTGAGGCGGCGAAGTGACTGTGGCGTTGCCTGACGGATGGGAGACCGTTAGTGCAAGAGAGAGAGCGCCGGTATTGTGTGCAGTCACTTACTTGAAGAGGCCGAGAAACGATATACATGGGAGCAATTAGTAGTCGTTTCTCGGCCTCTTTCTTTATGCCCTCATTCCCCTCTCGTGTGCCCTGTACGACCTACAGGTGTACGATCATCCGACTCGCGAACGGTATCTCCCACACCTAGCGTGCAGATAGTTACCGCATTGTCAGCACCTATCTTCCACGATTCGGTATGTGCCGGTATGAGATGCCTACAATTTGTATTCATTCCGAATACAAATTTATAGTGGAGTGCGTGAGCGAAACCCCAGAGAACCGTCAACCTATCGCGAATCTCGCCGCCGAGATCGCTCGGCTGAACCGTACCTACCGGCGCGTCGCCATCGCCATCGGCTCCTCATCAGGCCTCAGCCACACCGAATTTGGCATCCTCTGGCACCTCAAACTTGAAGAGGACTTCTACACCCGCGCCCAAGAAAAAGGCACCATCGCCGGGCCCCACAGCGAAGACTGCCCCAACGGCCACCCCATCGGCACAAAAGGCGGGATCCGCATCAACGACATCGCCACCATCCTCCACCTCAGCCAGTCCGTCATCTCCCGGCAAGTGGCCAGCATGGAAGAACGCGGCCTCACCTCCCGCACTCCCGACCCCCAAGACGCCCGCGCCACCTTCATCACCCTGAGCGATAAAGGCCGAACCACCCTCAAAGAGGTCATCGAACAACACTCCGTGTTCACCAAAGAAGCCCTCGAGACCTGGTCCGACGACGATATCGAACACGTCACCCACATACTCGAACGCCTCAGCGCAGACATGCGGAAAAAACTCCGAGACAACCCCTAACCCCACCACCCGACGCCACCCCCAGCCCGCAGGCCAGATTCCCCATAGGACAGGGCGTCACCACACCCCGTCTCCTCGCACCCCGTCGCCCCGCACCACCCGGCCCACAGGCCACACGTCACCCGGCCCCACATGAGCCACATACACCATAAACGCACGAAAAACGACGAAAAGAAACAAAGGACAGCAGTGAACGACAAGCAAGGAAAGAAGGCGCGCCGGCGCGAAGTGCTTCAAGCACTAGCCGGCGTGATGGTTGGGATGTTCGTCGCTATGACGTCGCTGACCATCGTGGGCACCTCTCTGCCCACCATGATTAAGGAACTGCATGGCTCTCAAACCTCCTACACCTGGGTGGTGACGGCCAGCATGTTGTCCTCCACGATTGCCACTATCATTGCCGGAAAACTTGCCGACCAATTCCACAAGAAACACCTGCTGATGGCCGGCTTCGTTATCTTCGCCATCGGTTCGTTGCTGTCAGGTTTCGCGTGGAATACCAGTGCCCTCATCGGCTTCCGTATTGTTCAGGGCCTCGGCCTCGGCCTGCAGATGTCCCTCTCACAGGCTGTCTTCGCCACCGTCACCAGTCCCCGTGAACGCGGCCAATACAACGGCTACCTCGGTGCCGTCATTGCCGTTGCCACCGTCGCTGGACCTGTCCTCGGCGGCTTCATCGTAGACCTCATGGGCTGGCGCTGGTGCTTCTGGATCGGCGTCCCCTTCACCGTCATCGCCATGATCGTCGTCCAGCTCAAACTGACCGTCCCAGCTGCCCCCAAGCGGAAGCCAAGAGTCGACTACCTGGGCGCCATCCTCGTCACCCTCAGCGTTACCGTTTTCATGCTGTGGATGTCCGAAGCCTCCAAGAAGGTATCCCCCGCCACCTGGCAGTTCTGGGTACCGCTCATTGTTTCCATCGCCATCGGCGTGGGCTTCATCTTCTGGGAACACAAGGCTGCCGAACCGATCATCCCCTTCGACGTGCTCAACAGCCGCGTTACAAAACTCGCCGTTGCCGTCTCCATCGTCCTGGGCATCTCCCAGAACTCCGTCGGCGTCTTCATGGGTCAGTACTTCCAGATGGGCCGTGGATACACACCCACCCACTCTGGCCTCGCCCTACTTCCCATTGTTCTCGGCTCCCTCGTTGCCTCCACCGTCTCCGGCTTCATCGTGTCCGCCCGCGGAAAATGGAAGCCCTCCGTCACCTTCGGTATCGGCATCATGATGCTCGGCACCATCATGATGAGCTTCTGCGACGCCAACACCCCCTTCTGGTTCATTGCCATCGGCCTCATCCTTATCGGTAGTGGTCAAGGTGCCTCCATGCAGAATCTCGTGCTCGCCGTCCAGAACACTGTCGCCTACAAGGACATCGGCGCCTCCACTGCCGTCGTCACTTTCTCCCGTTCCATGGGCGGCACCATCGGACTGCAGGTACTGGGTGCCTTCTTCAACCGCAACCTCACTGACAATGTCACTGCCGGAGCTCATACCCTCGTCAAACAAGGTGTCAACGCGAAACAGCTCACCGAACTCACCCACGTGGGAGACCTGTCGGTACTGTCCTCCGGCGATAGAGTCGCGAAGATGGTGATGAACGCCTACGGCGACTCGATTAACATCATCTTCATCTGCATCGGAATCGTGTCCATCCTCGCCTTCATCGGTGTGCTTTGTATGCGTTCCACCGTGCTGCGCGACTCTATCGACCTGGAACCTTCCGAATACGACTCCAAGAACACTGCCGCCGGTGCCGCTGCCGCCGGTGCCGCTGCCCGCCAAAGCAAAAGCAAGAGCGAAGGCCAGAGCAAAGGGAAGAATGTCGCTGGGGTGGCCGACACCGCCGAGCGCGGAGTTCCTCTGCCGCGTACCGCCGACCGCGACGACCTCCAACCCATGGACCTGGGCGAAGTGTGGGACCTGGGCGACAACGTCCGCCTGCAGCGTGTGTACAGTCCCGGCACCGGCCCCAAGCACGCCACCGCCGAGCACACTCTCGGACCGGTCGACGCCTAACCCCTGGGTGGCCGCCCACTCCGTCTAGCAGAACCAAGTGAAGCCGGAGACTAAAGTCACCCGTGTCCCACCCGCCCACTAACCGCAGCGGCAGCCTACCCGGTTTAGCGGCCTAACTCCTTCATCATGGTGCGATAACTCTGGTGCGCGGCATACCCTGCCTCCACCAGAATTTCGCATGTCCCCTGCTGGGACAGCTCATCGTAGCTCTGCTGCAGCAGTGCAATTGTCTTCGCCAACACCGGCAGCACCGCCTCGCGGTTCCCCTCACACATGGCCCGCACCAGCGCCGGGGCCGACCCCGCCACACGCGTCCCATCGCGGAATGACCCTGCCGACAAGCACAATGCAGTATCGCCGCCCCCCACCTGCTCTGTTACTGCCGCCACTGAGAGCGCCTCCGCCACCAAGTGCGGCACATGCGAAATACAGGCCACCGCGCCGTCATGCGACAACGGGTCCGTCTCCACCACCACACTGCCGGCCGTTTCCGCAATCTCTCGGACGCGGGCGGTGACGGACTCCGCGCCACCCGTCATCACCACCCAGGTGGCGTTCTCAAAGAGCGAAGGATCCGTCGCAGCCCAGCCCGAATTCTCCGTCCCCGCCATCGGATGTGAGCCCACATAGGTGGCAGCCAACCCCGCCTCCTGCACCGCCCGCAGCACCTCCACTTTCACCGACACCACGTCGGTCAGCGGGCACTGGGGGGCATATTCGGCAATCTGCACCAGCAGCTCCCGCAGTGCAAACAGCGGCACTGCCACCACCAGTAGCGCATCCTCCCGGGCGGCCCGCTGCAGTGTCGCCGGCAGGTCCCCAGACACATCCATTCCGTCCAGTGACGCTTGCTCTACGGTTGCGATACTACGGTTCCACCCGAACGCCGGATAGCCGCACGCTGTCACCCTCCGTAGCAGGGAACCGCCGATGAGGCCCAGACCCAGCACACAAACAGACTGTGATGGAGACTTCTTCAGAGGGGACTGACAATTCGAGTTCATATCGCTACCGTATGTCATATGGCAAAGAATTACCCGCAGAACAACCGTTTACAGAACGATTATGAGGACTTGCGGAACGTGCGACCCACCGGGGCAAACCCGCCGGAGAACACCACTGCAGCACCATCGTACGGTCTAGCAGTGGCCCGCCCAGATAACATCTGGCGCGTCACCCGTCTGTCTGCCGACGCTTTCGACAATTACCGACTCTTTGAAGACGCAGTGCGCAGTATCCGTGCCGAGGGTGTGAACTTTGGCATCCTCAACCGCGCCTGCGAATACTTCATCATCGTCCGGCCTGGACCCAACGGCACCAAGCTCTTCGTTAGCGACCTCGACGCCGCCCTTGACGACGACTTCGTCATCGACGCCTTGGAGGACCGCGGTTACGAGACAGAAATTGACGAAGACTGGGAAGGCTCCTGGGGCATCGGCGACTTTAACATACTGGAGGACCTAGGTTTGGTGGAATCCGTCCTCAGCGTCATTGTGGACGATGACGAGAGCTGGGCTGACGACCAGATTATGGAGATCGCAGAGACGCTCGGATTTGACGAGGAACTGGAGCAGGCGGTCGAGATTTAGTGGCCCTCATCGGTAGGGGTCTGCCCCAACCCTCCCCAGCGGCTTCTGATGAGGCATTGGTGCGCCGGGCGTTAGCACTGCTCGTTGACGATGCTGGCCACGATGTGCGGCCCGCCGACTGCCAGGCCGACGTACCGGTGGCTGCCCTGGTGGTGGATCCGCAGGGGAGGGTAGTAGCAGAGGCCGTCAACCGGCGGGAAGCCGACGGGGACCCCACGGCACATGCGGAAGTGCTGGCGCTGCGGGCGGCCGCTAAATCGGTGGGGGACGGGTGGCGCCTGGAAGGGTGCACCCTGGTAGTGACGTTGGAGCCCTGCCCGATGTGTGCGGGGGCTGCAGTGGGAGCGCGGGTGCAGCGGATTGTCTTCGGGGCGTGGGAGCCCAAGACGGGTGGGTGTGGTTCGTTGATTGATATTCCGCGGGTGCCGGGTGCGGCGTTTGTGCCAGAAGTGGTGGGGGGTGTGTGTGAGGCGCCCTGCGCGGCGGTACTGGAGAGGTTTTTCCGTGCTAAGCGCTAGGGGTGGGGTGGATGGCCTGGCACGTCCACTTTCCTCTTTTCGCACAATTCACGTATAGTTTTCCCCGGTGGCGTGTCTGAGCGGCCGAAGGTGCTCGCCTCGAAAGCGAGTGTTGGTTAACCCCAACCGCGGGTTCAAATCCCGCCGCCACCGCGGTGAATAGTTCAGCCCCGCATATGGGAAATCCGTTGCGGGGCTGAACTTTATATTCTATTTGTCGGGTTGCTGTGACGGCAGCGTTACAGCGCAGTGTAACAGGACAGTGTTGCAGGACAGTGTTGCACAGGCGAGCTGTGTGCGCAGTGCTAGTGCTTCTCGGGGTGGGTGTTGCGGTTGCTGAACACCATGGTGTTGGTGGAGAGGACACCTTTGGTTCCGGCCAGGTAGAGGGAGAGGTGTTGTTCTCCGCCCGGGAGGGTGACGACCTTGTATCCGTTGGGGCGGCTAAAGAGTGCGGTGAAGGCCTGCTGGGTGGCCTGCCCTTGGGAGCAGTAGCGGCTGGTGGTGGCAATAGGTCCGAAGGTGAGGACGTTGCCAGCAGGAGAGCGGGTAATGGTGTAGTTGCCGAACACCAAATTGCAGGAGTCGCTTCCAGATACCTTGCCGTTCTCAAGTTTTAGGTGGCCGCCGTCGGGGCTGAGGTAGTGCCAGTTGATGCCTTCGATGATGGGTGTGGGCTGGGGGAGACAGGCGGAGGCGATACCGGTGGAGAGCGCGGTACTGGCGATGAGGGCGAGGGCGCCGGCGAGGGGGGCGCGCAGGGTGCGGATGGGGAAGCGTTTCATATCATCCTCCTCAACAAGAAAATGAAACTTAAGTTACGAATGTGATGCGTGATGCAGTGAAGTAGGTCAATCGTCTAAAACGTTGAGCTTCTCTGATTATAACAACCTGATGACCGTGTTTCTCCCCATAAAATAACCCTTACCAGGTCAAAGGGTAAATAATTAGTTGTGGACTCGTCGTTGTAGCTGTGTAGACTAGGTGGGTATTTCCTCACTATCACCATATATAGGAAAGAGAAGCGTATGCGTCGACATTTCGCTAAGACACTGGTCGCAGCGACCACCGCCCTCGCGGTAGGTTTCGGACTTAACGCCGCTCCTGCAGAGGCAGCCCCCACGGGAAAGCTTGTGAGCAAGCGCTGGATCGGAAACCAGCTCATGGAAGTCAAGGTGTACAGCCCCTCCATGAAGCGCACCATTACCAACCAAGTGATGACCCCTCCGAATATGGGGCGGGCTCCCGTCTTCTACCTCCTCTCTGGCATGTTCGGCGGCAATGGCGACCAGTGGTCCCACCCTGCCTCCGGGGCCCGCAAGTTCTTCCGTAATAAGAACGTCTACGTGGTCAACCCCCTCGGTGCTCCGTCCACCTACTACACGGACTGGTATCGTGAGGACCGCACCCTGGGCTACAAGCCGATGTGGGAAACCTACCTCACCCAGGAACTTCCCCCTGCCATTGCGCGCGCTTTCAAGACCACCGGTCGTAACGCCATCGCCGGCTACTCCATGTCCGCCGGCACCGCCCTGGCCCTGCTGGCCCACCACGGTAAGCTCTACGACGCTGGCGCCTCCTACTCCGGCTGCCCCGTCTCCGCGAACCCGCTCAGCCAGCTTGTCATCATGAACTCCATGGTTATCAACACCCCCGGCGTGAACCCGCTGAACGCCTACGCTGGCTTCATCTCCCCCGCCTGGTACCACTACGACCCGGCCCTGCACCTGGACAAGCTGCGCGGTAAGCCGATCTTCCTGTCGGCCTCCCTCGGCAAGCCCCATATGCCACCGGACGACCACGACATGAGCAAGCAGCCCGACAAGTCCATGGTCGAATTCGGTGCCTACCTGTGCACTGGCCTCTTCCGCGGCATGGCTAACGCTGCTGGCGTCAAGTACGAGTACTTCAACCAGCCCTACGGTGCCCACAGCTTCGGCCAGTTCGGTCAGGCCATGCGCAAGAGCTGGCCGATGATCGCCCGCGCGCTGCACACCCGCTAAGCCACCCGGCGATTACTCGTCACAACTCAACAACACCACACCACCGCTCCGTGCTTACCGGCCGTGCCCACTGACTGTGTTCACTGCACAAGGCCACAAAGCCGGGGTGGTGGTGTCTCTTATATACAATGTCTGCATGACAGTCGATCAGCAGCCGCGTACCCCCTTCACCCTGGGTGCCTACCTCAGCGAACCCACCAGCGGTGAACCCATCACCCGCCGCCACACAGGGGAACCACTCGGCCGCACCGGCACCATCCACACCCCACACGGGGACATCCACACCCCCGCCTTCATTCCCGTCGGCACCCGCGCCACCGTCAAAACCCTCACCCCAGAGCAGATCCGCTCCACCGGAGCACAGGCTGTCCTCGGCAACGCCTACCACCTCTACCTACAGCCCGGCCCCGACATTGTGGACGAGGCCGGTGGCATTGCCACCTTCATGAACTGGGACGGCCCCACCTACACCGACTCCGGCGGCTTCCAGGTACTCTCCCTCGGCTCCGGTTTCAAGAAAGTGCTGGCCGCCGAATTTGCCGGCACCGACCGCGACGGCGAAGTCCGCAAGGGCAAAGAACGCATGGCCAATGTGGACGACGACGGCGTCACCTTCCGCTCCCACCTCGACGGCTCCCTGCATCGCTTCACCCCCGAAGTCTCCATGCAGATCCAGCACCACCTGGGGGCAGACATCATCTTCGCCTTCGATGAGCTGACGACTCTCCTTAACTCCCGCGGGTACCAGGAAGAAGCCCTGGAACGCACCCGCCTGTGGGCAGAACGCTGCTTGGCGGAACACAGCCGGTTGACGGCAGAACGCACCCACTGCCCCCCGCAGGCCCTCTGGGGTGTCATCCAAGGCGCCCAATATGAAGACCTGCGCCGGAAAGCTTGCCGCGACCTCCAACAACTCTCCTTGGAGTCGGAGGAACGTGGTGGAGTGGGCTTCGGTGGCTTCGGCATTGGTGGTGCCCTCCAGAAAGAAAACCTGGGCACCATCGTGGGCTGGTGCAACCAAGAACTCCCCGAGGACAAGCCGCGCCACCTACTGGGCATTTCCGAACCGGACGATATTTTTACTGCCGTGGAAAACGGTGCCGACACCTTCGACTGCGTAGCACCCAGCCGGCTGGGCCGCCACGGTGGCGTCTACACCAAGGATGGCCGCATGAACCTGGTGGCCGCCAAGTATAAACGGGACTTCCGCCCCATTGACCCGGAATTAGCGTCCTACACCTCGCAGAATTACAGCCGCGCCTACCTGCGCCACCTGCTGAAATCGGGGGAGAAGCTGGGTCAGACCCTCTGCACCATCCACAACCTGTTCTTTATTGTGCAGCTGGTGGACGGTATTCGGGAGGCCATGGACAACGGCACCTACTGGGAGTACAAGGCGGAGGTGCTGGGCCGCTACTACGGCGGCACCCGCTAGCGTGGCCGCCATCGAGCAGGCGCGGGCACGGGGCGGTCGTCTGAAACGCTGAAGAACGTTCCCCCCGATAACGGGCGCGGGCACAGGCACGGGGCGGTCACCGCTGCCACCATGCGCGAGTGCCCGCTAGCTGGGCACCCCTTCGAGGGTGGCCTGGTAGCTGGGCTCGCGGCGCTTAATCCACTTCACCACCAGGTAGGTGAGCGGCATAACGACAATCTCCGCGCAGGTCTTCCATAGGTACCCCACCACCACATAGTTAAAAAAGTCTGCGCCGCTGGCAATGCCGATAGCGGAGGCAGCGATCGTGCAGAAAATAAGGGTGTCCGCCAGTTCCCCCACCATAGTGGAGCCAAGCAAACGCGCCCACAAGCTCTTCTCCCCGGTGCGTTCCTTGATCTTCACCAGCACCCACGAGTTGAGGATCTCGCCCACCAGGTAGCCGGCTAGGCTGGCGCCCAGGATCTGCGGCACCACACCCGCCACCGCCACAAAGGCGTCCTGGTGAGTGTAGAAGCTGGCGGCCGGCAGCTCGATGGTTATCCACATGCAGAGGCTCATGAGGATAAGTGCGCTGAAACCCACCCACACCACGCGTCGCATAGTACGGAACCCGTAAACTTCGCTCATCACATCGCCCAACACATAGGCCAGTGGAAACAGATAGAACGCCCCATCGGTATTGAGGGGGCCAAGCTGAACCCCCTTCGTGCCCGTCAGTGTCGAGATCATCATGACCGCCACAAAAAATACCGCCAGCGGCATCACATAGCTAGCAGTGGTCTGGGCGAACACGGCTTTGGATGACGGTGGCTCGGAAGACGAGGCATTCTCCGGCAAGGATGCCCGCAGCTCCGGTCCCGCTGCCTGCTCGGAAGCCGAGCCTGGCTCGGGAGACGATGGCGAAGAAAATGGTGTCACCCTGCCATTATCGCCTGCCATGCCAGCTTTAGGGAAAGACACGGCACCGGAATCCCCTCCCGCCGCCAATACCATCTCACCGAAAGCCGCAGGAACACCGTCATCAAAACCCGGAAGGAACACCGTCACCAGCAGTAACGTAACAACTGAACATGCGACTTGTTGGGAGACACATCATGGTGACGTATCAGCTCCACCGCCGGTTCCTGGTCTGCTTCGCTGCCGCCAGCCTCACCCTGCCGTTGCTCACCTCCGCGCCCGCAGCCGCACACGTCGCCACCACCCCACCACAACAACCCTCGGTGGTGGACGGCAACGCCCGCTTTCAAGTCCTCAGCCCCACCCTCATCCGCGTCGAATACGCCGACGGGCAGCGCTTCGAAGACGACACCACCATCAATGTCCAGCACCGACCCCGCACCACCCCCTACACCACCTGGGTGGCCAACGGCATCCGGTACCTCAAAACCGGCCGCATGCTGCTCACCTACCAACAAAAGAGTGGCCAGTTCACACCCCACAACCTCAGCCTCACCCTCACCACCGGCGGCCGCCGCACCGTCGCCCACCCCTCCTGGCACCTCACCGGCGACAACCTCGTCGTTCCCCACCACCAGCTGGGTGGATGGCAGCGGGACCTGCGCGCCAACATGGGCCCCATACCCCTCAAACCGGGGCTCCTCAGCCGTGACGGCTGGCAGCTTGTCGTCGACACCGACACCGCCCTGTGGACACCCGGCAGCTGGCCGCGCGCCCGCAAACACTTCGCCAAACAGAGCACCGCCGTGGAAGCCGGCAACCCACGCGCTTTCACCGAAGCACAAGCCACCCGCCAACTGCCCCGCCGCTACTCCTACCAGGATGGATACCTCTTCGGATACGGGCTCAACTACAAGCAAGGCCTCCGCGACCTCGCCACCCTCACCGGACCCAGCCCCGTGCTCCCCGAATGGGCCTTCGGTAACTGGTACTCCAACTACTCCGCGTTCACCCGGCAAGACTACCGCCGCATCCTCGGCACCTACCGCCGCTATGGGGTGCCCCTCAGCGTCCTCATCGTCGACACCGACTTCAAATCCCCCAGCCACTGGAACGGCTGGAACTGGAACAAGGAACTCTGGCCCCACCCCGCCCAGGAAGTCTCCTGGCTCCATAGCCTGGGAGTGAAACTCGGCTTCAACATCCACGACGGCATCAACCACGACGACCCGAAACTCCCCGGCGTCCAACAACGCCTCCACAACAGGCTCATCCCCAACGGGCGCGGACACTGGTGGGATCCCCTCGGCTTCACCTGGGCCATGGACGTCTCCAAACCCAGCCATGTGCGGGAATTCTTCAACCTCCACAAAGATTTTGAAGCCGCCGGTATGGACTTCTTCTGGCTCGACTACGGCTGCGGCATCCCCCTCGAAGAAGGCCTCCCCACCGAGAAAGGCTACGAGAACACCCTGCCCTCAACCGGCGTCAACGGGGTGACCATCCCCGGCCTCAACGCGGAACAGTGGCAGAGCTCCCTGTATGCACAGCGCCTCCGCGACAAAGGCAAACGCGGCTTCATGCTGGCCCGCCAGCGCGGCCAGTGGGCGGAGCGGCGCAACAATGTTCACTTCACCGGGGACACATGGGCCTCCTGGACCACCCTCCGTTTCGAGTCCGAGTTCACCGCCGCCGAAGCGGCCGCCCTGGGCCTGCCCTACGTGTCGCACGATATTGGCGGCCACAAAGGGAAGGTGCTGCCCGATGACCTCTATGTGCGGTGGACCCAGTTCGGGGTGTTCCAGCCCATCAACCGCCCCCACGGCGACCATGCGGCCCGCCTTCCCTGGGAGTATTCTCCCCAGGCGCGCCAGGCCGGGGTGGCATTCCTAAAACTTCGGGAAGAGTTGGTGCCCTACCTGTATGACCTGGCCTGGGAGGCGCGCCTGACGGGCATTCCCATGGTGCGGCCGCTCTACCTGGAGTTCCCGCAGGACCCTGCCGCCTACACGCACCCGAGCCAGTATCTTCTGGGGGAGGACGTGCTGGTGGCCCCGGTGACTGTCCCAGGGGAGAGGGCCACGCAGCAGGTGTACTTCCCGGCGGGCCGGTGGGTGGACTACTTCACCGGCGCCACCTACCAGGGTCCGGGGGCGCACTGGGTGACGACTACCTGGGATACTATGCCGGTGTTCCTGCGGGAGGGCGGCATGCTGCGAACCTTGGGCGGCCAGGCTTCCCAGGGTGGGAAGAATTGGCTGCGGTCCGATAAGAGCATTGTGGGTGTGCGGGTGAATGCTTCCGCCCCGGGTGTGAACCGGGAGGTGGTGCACTATCAGGATGACGGGCAGTCTTTGGCGTATACCCGCGGCCAGGTTCTGCGTACTCCGCTGCGGGTGGTGACTGTGCGGAATGCGCAGGCTCCTTCTGGCGTGTCTGCCGAGTTTCGCATTGGTGCGGCTAGTGGCGGCTACCAGGGGATGCCGAGTCGGTTCATGTACCGGGTGGAGCTGCAGGTACCGAAGGCCAGCTCGGTGCGGGTGAATGGGCGTGTGCTGCGCCGTGGTTCGCCGCAGCAGTATCAGCAGGACCCGGCCCACTACTATTGGTATGACGCGCTGCAGGGTGTGGTGCATGTGCAGGTGCCGGTGACGGGTCCCGGCGGTGGTCTGGTACAGGTGTCGTAGAGTCTGCCCGACAGTGTCGTAGCGCCTGCCGCATAGTGTGGAGAAACGCGGGAGAAGCAGTTGAGACTACATTTTGGCGAAGAGACAACCTTTAGGTAAACTTCTACCCGGAGGATTCGCCTAGTGGCCTATGGCGCTCGCCTGGAACGCGGGTTGGGGTTTATAGCCCCTCGCGGGTTCAAATCCCGCATCCTCCGCCATGAAACAAGAAACCCCTGGTTGTCTCACGAGTAGACGGCTGGGGGTTGTTCTTACTGTGCCTTCCGGCCGCATGTTTTTGGTTCCCTCGCATTTCCTTGGCAAGCGCTACGAGTTCAGCGATGATCTCTGCGGTGGTCAGCGAACGATTCGTGTAGCGTTTGACGGCCTCGGTGGGTATCTCGGAGAACTTGCGTGACTGGACGGTTCGTTCGTTGTAGAGTACGGATCTGGTCGTTGTAGGCGCCGTAGCAGTCCGATTTGTAGGTTGGGTTTCCCATTCTTCCCGATGGAATCCAAAAACTCATCGGATAGCAGGGTCAGTTCTGGACGTTCCATTCCTGCGAACTGGCAGATATCAACAACTTGATCAGCTGTGACCGATTCGTTGACCAACTGTGCGAGCACAGAATCAATGTTCCCGGTTCCGACCCGGCCCTTACCAGCATCAGGGTTGAGGATCTTCAGCACGGCTGCCCGCACGTCGGTGAACAGTCGGACGTCATCACGGATCGCTTCTGCTTCTGGTCGGGATGCCACAAGTGCATAGGCTTTGGCCAAGGCGAGTAGACGGCCAGCGCGGTTTGTAGTGACTGGAACAGCCCAATGTAGTCAACGATCAGCCCGCCTGGTTTATCTTTAAAGCGGCGGTTGACTCGTGCAATGGCCTGCATCAAGCCTGCGCCTTGCATTGGCTTGTCCACGTACATGGTGTGCAGGGATGGTGCGTCGAAACCGGTTAGCCACATGTCACGTACGATCACGATTTCTAGCTCATCGTCTGGGTTTTTTGCTCGTAGTTTGAGATCGCGGCGTTCGTCTTTCGAGTGAATATGGGGCTGGAAGTTGGCTGGGTCAGCAGCCGATCCTGTCATGACGACTTTGATCTTGCCCTTGTCTAAATCATCGCTATGCCACTCGGGACGCAGCGTGACGATCTTTTTCATACAGTTTGACCACGATGCGACGGCTCATGGTGACGATCATGGTCTTGCCGCGCATCGCCGCGCGGCGCTGAATGTCGGTGCAAAGCCAGTGTGGTAGCCGATCTCGGCCAACTAATCCAACGCCGCCTGTTCTACTGTGGATTCATTAAACCTGGCCATTGTCATGCCCTTCGATAGCCCGCTGACCAGCAGCATTGAAAGCATCAAAATCTGAAACGTAGATAGCGTCTTGGGTTACCCGGAATTTTGTGTATTCTTCGACGGCATTCCGCGCCTCTCGGACGCGAATCCGGCCCGACATCAGTTCAGGAAGGAGGGTGTCGCGCTACGTTTCTTCTACGCGCACCAGGTTGGGGAAGTACGGCCGGAGTTGCCGGTCCACATGGAACAGCAGGGTGCGGCCAATCGCCGGGCAGTCCCGGCAGGCCCCACCCATCGTAATGCGCACCACCCCATCCTGTACGCTGGCCAGCCGCATACTGCCACCGTGTGAGGCGGCGAAATCGCCGGCAGCCCCGCCCAACAGTTCCTCCACCGCGTTCCGTAGCTCCGCGTCGGTACTGCCGCCCAGGGTGGGAACGTCTAGGGTGCCGGTGGGCCAGCCCAGTTCACCTTTGTCGTTGGGGGTGGAGAGGAGGGTGAAGAGGTCACGGCGGAGTCGTGTCGCCAGCGTCTCACCCTGCTTGTTGGGGGAGCTGTCCGTAAGAGCATCTTGCCCGGTGGTGCGCGTCTGCCAGGATCCCTCACCTGGGAGCACTGTGGTGATGCGTCCCGGTGTGAGGCTCAGCCGGGCCAGCTCACCACGTTCCAGATAGCCCAGTATGGTGTCCGGCATTGCCCCGTGGGCAGCCAGTTCGCGACCCTCCGTCACCCCGCCAGACCAACTGAACCGCACCAGGCCAGGGCCCACCACCCACTCGAGGACGAGTGGGTCGGGAGTAGTGCGCGGGTAGAACAGTAGCGGTGCGCTCACAGTGGGGCCAATCGGTGCGGCTATATGGCCATGATGCCGATGGTCGCCCATCTAGCGATGAATGCCAGCACCCAGGCCAACACCAGCATGTACACCAGCGCAATTATCGGCCACTTCCATGAGTTTGTTTCCGATCTGATGGCACCCACGGTGGACATGCATTGCAGGGCGTAGGCGAAGAACACGAGGAGGGCCACAATGGTGGGTGTGGTGAACACCTTCTCGCCCTCATGTGGGCCTTCGGTGAAGGTCATTTTCTCCAGCGCATCGGTGGGGTTGTCGGGGTCGGCGGCTGCCGCGGTCTGCCCCATGGTGGCCACGAAAACTTCACGGGCGGCGAGGGAACCAATCAGGCCGATGGTGATGCGCCAGTCGAAGCCGAGCGGGCTGAAGACGGGTTCCACTGCTTTACCGACGGTAGCAGCTGCGGAGTGGTCGATGGTGTATTGTACCGCCTGCGTTTCGTCCATATGCTGTTCATCAATAGTCTGCTGTTGGGGGGGTATGTTCATGAGGGCCCAGATGACGATGGTAGCCACCAGGATGATGCGCCCAACTTTGCGAAGGAACATGCTGGTGGATTTCCACATGTCGGAGAGCACAGTTTTGCCGGTGGGGATGCGGTAGGGTGGCATCTCCATGTAGAAGGGCAGCAGTGTGCTTTTCAGGCTGGTGCGTTTGAACGCCCAGGCGGCGAACATGGCACTCGCCCCACCTAGCACGTAGAGGCCGAAGAGGGCGATGCCTTGGACGGAGAAGGGGCCGACTCGCTGGCCGGGGTCCACCAGCATACCCACCAGCAGCAGGTAGACGGGGAGGCGGGCGGAGCAGGTCATGAGGGGTGCGGCCATGATGGTGGCGATGCGGTCCTTGGAGGACGGCATGGTGCGGGTGGCCATAATGCCGGGGACGGCGCAGGCCACGCTGGAGAGCAGGGCGACGAACGCGCGTCCTTCCAGGCCGGCGCTAGCCATGACGCGGTCCATTAAGTAGGCGGCGCGGGACATGTATCCCACGTTTTCCATGAGGCTGATGAGGAGGAAGAGCAGCAGAATCTGCGGCACGAACACGAGGACGCCACCAACGCCGCCAATGAGGGCGGTGTTGACGAAGCTGGAGAGCAGCGGGTTGGAGATGTGGGCGGCGCTGAGTTCCCCTAACCAGCCGAAGAAGTCCTCAATCCACCCTTGGAAGGGGGCGGCGACGGTGAAGATCACCTGGAAGAAGAGGAACATGATGAGGAAGAAGAACAGGGTGCCGAACACGGGGTGGAGCAGCACCTTGTCTACTTTGCTGGTAGTGACGTTTTCCTGCGGGGCCACATAGTGGGCGAGGGTGAGCATGGAGTGCGTCCAGGATTCGCGTTCCGGGCCGGGTTCGGCGGGTGGGGCGACGACAGGGACGGGCCAGCCGGTGGGGTTTTCGACGAGAGCGCGGAGTTCCGCGAACCCTTTTTTGCGGTTGCCGACGACGCCGACTACGGGGACGCCGAGGCCTTGGGAGAGTGCGGTGAGGTCGAGGTCGCCGCCGAGTTTTTCGAGTTCGTCGGTCATGGTGAGGACGACGGCGGAGGGGAGGCCGAGGGAGAGGGCTTGAGCGACGAGGTTGAGGGAGCGGTGCAGGGTGGTGGAGTCGACGACGATGAGGAGGGCTTGGGGGGAGGGGATGCCGTCGAGTTGTCCGGCGAGGACGTCGGTGACGACTTTTTCGTCGGGGCTGATGGGGTCGAGGGAGTATGTGCCGGGGAGGTCTTCGAGGATGACGGTGGGGGTGACGTGTCCCTCGGTGTGGCTGACGGTGATGCCGGGGTAGTTGCCAGTTTTGGAGTTGAGGCCGGTGAGTTTGTTGAAGACAGAGGTTTTGCCGGCGTTGGGGGAGCCGATGAGAGCGATGCGGGTGATGGGGGTGGTGTCGGCTAGGACTGTAGCAGCACCTGTCCCTTTCTTCCCGTGTGGTGTCTTAGGGGTGTTTGTGTCAGGGTTGTGGCAGTCGGCCATGGTTCCTCGTCTTTTGTACAGTTGTGCCGTCAACAACGTGTGTGTGACCCGGTGGTCGAGTAAGTCGTGTGTGGGGTGTGGGCGGTGTGGTTGTCGCGCGGTGTGGTTGTCGCGCGGTGTGGTTGTCGCGCGGTGTGGTTGTCGCGCGGTTGCGCAGTAGGGGCAGTAGGGTTAGCGTGCCCCGGGGGTGACGTAGAGCTGTTTGGCTTCACTCTTGCGGAGGCAAATGTTGTAGTCGCGTAGGCGGAACATACTGGGGTCGCCCATGGGGGCACGGCGTGTCATGGTGATAGGAGTGCCGGGGGCGAAACCAAGGTCGCTGAGGCGGCGTCGGGTGCTGTCGGGGGTGTCGCTGGAGATAGACACGATGGTGGCGCTATCGCCGGGTTTTAGGTCGGAGAGCAGGCAGGGAGAATCAGGCATGGCAGTTCCTTTCGCGGGGATGCGATGGTGCCGCGCTGGGGGCGGGGCAGAACTTAGACCGAAACGTACAAAGATAGCATAGCCTACCCGCACTAATTGGCTGACGTTGGATAATTGTTCGTTCTGTCACAGACGAGGGACCCGTACACGGCGTGGCCCTCGTTGTCAGTATTCCTAGTGGGACACCTCGAGATTTCTGTGTGATACCTCGAGCGTTGCGCACGTTACGTCAGCCGCTCTAACGGGCAAGTGAGGACGCCAGGTAGCATGAGCCGTAGAGATAGAGTGGGCTGCCACTGCCGAGGTGCACGCCCAGGGAAGGCTCCAATGACTGACGACAATCTCACTCCCCGCCCCGTTGATGACGACGCCCAGCAGGCTGCTGAACCGTCAGCTGCAGAGACACTCGACCTCACTGGGATGGAACAGGCTCCTCAGACTCCGGAAGAGATCGCAGCGATTGAGGCCGCCGAGAAGCAGCGCGCCCGCAACATCAACAAGATTTTCGCGGCAATGATGACCACGCTGGTGCTCATTTTCGTGCTGTTCTTGGCTATTTACATCCCTTGGCGGAAGGATCAGAACACTCTTCCGGGGCCTACCACTAGCACCGTCGAGGTGGTTACACCGTCCTCGTCGGCGCCTGTACAGTAGTTCGTCAACCGCGAAATCCACCGTTGCTACCAGCGGAAACGAATAATGCAACCGCTGGTTGCGAAAGTTCAAGGTGTGCTTGGTGGAGTGCAACTGAGCTCCCCTGGAGAATTGAGTCGTAAGAGCTCCACAATTCCGTGACCGCTCTGCTCCTATTCCCACACTTGAGGAAGATTGACTCCCATGATTCTGGCCGACAAGATCATCGAGCTCCGCAAACAGAACGGCTGGTCCCAGGAAGAACTAGCCGAGAGAGTTGGCGTCAGCCGCCAAGCCATCTCCAAGTGGGAGGCTGCACAAAGCACTCCCGAACTCGACCGCATCCTTACCCTCAGCGAACTCTTCGGTGTCTCCACCGACTACCTCATTCGCGACGACTACGACGTACCCACACTCGCGGATGCCGGTACCTTCCAGGACAGCCCTCTCCGCAAGATCAGCATGGAGGAAGCAAGCCGGTACCTCGCTGCCAAGTTCGCTTCGGCGCGACTCGCTGCCGTGGGCGCTATGCTCTGCATTCTGGCGCTGGCCCTCCTCATCGTCATCTCCGACTGGCCGGGTCTCGCCGTCAACGTGCGTGGTCCGCTGGGCTTTGCCGTCGCCGCCGTGGTGGTTGCCGGGGCTGTCGCCATCTTCATCATCAACGACAATCGCACTAAGCAGTGGAAGTGGATGGAGAAGGAGTCTTTCGAAAGCGCCTACGGGGTGGAAGGTATGGCGAAGGAGCGTTTGGGGGCCTTCTAGCCTGCCTACACCACGAACCTCGTCAGTGGGGTAGTGCTCTCTATCGTTACGCTCATTCTCTTCGTCGTGTCCGATCTGCTGGCGAGCGCCACCGGCACCACCGACTCTGCCGGCACCACCAACTAACTCCAGTCCCGCCCCGCGGTAGACTCAACTCCATGGGAGCTGGCCGTTTCGCCCCCACACCTTCGGGGGACCTTCACCTAGGAAATCTGCGCACTGCACTGCTGGCCTATAACGCTGCCCGCAGTACAGGGCGCAGTTTCCGCATGCGTGTGGAGGATCTGGACCAGCAGCGCTGCTCTGTTGAGGTGGCGGAGCGGCAGCTCGCCGACCTTGCCGCTCTCGGCATCGAGTGGGAGGGTGAGACACTGTGGCAGTCGCAGCGCCACGCCGCCTACCAGGCCGCCGTCGACCAACTGGCAGCCCAGGGGCTAGTGTACGAGTGCTACTGTTCCCGCCGGGAAATCTTGGAGGCCCCCCGGGCACCCCATTCGCCACCTGGTTCCTACCCCGGCACCTGCCGGGACTTAACGGAGGGGCAGCGGGCCGCGAAACGTGCTCAGCTGGCGACCTCCGATAATTTCCGCCAGCCAGCATTACGGCTGCGGGCGCAGGTGCCAGAGTGGACGGTGTGGGAAGAGTGTGCGGTGGATGGTGCCCGACCCGGCCATCCCCAGCCCTATACCGGGGTGGTGGATGATGTGGTGTTGCGCCGGGGCGATGGCGTGTGGGCCTACAACTTGGCGGTGGTGGTGGATGATGCCGCCCAGGGAGTGGACCAGGTGGTGCGCGGGGTGGACTTGCTGTCCTCGGCCCCTCGGCAGGCGTATCTGGCACACCTATTGGGTGTGGAACCCGTCATCTACCGGCATGTGCCGCTGATGCAGGATGCCCACGGGGAGCGGTTGGCGAAACGCGCCGGGGGTGGTGGCATGACGCTCCGCACCGAAATGGCGCGGGGGAAAAGTGTGGACGAGGTGCGGGAGTGGCTGTTGTCAACGATGAAATGATGCGGGGTGACGGTGGGGTGACGGCTGTCGGTGCAACGCGTGCGCAGAGAGAACTGTAATTTTTTGAGGAAAAGCGTAAACTGTAGTCACACGCAGAGAAACGGCCCCTGGTGGTGTGAGTGATCACCCTCCGGGGGCCGTCTCAGATTTTAAATTCCCATGAATGGGAAAGAACCGCTAGACTATAGGTGGGCACCGCGCGGCGTCCATCCTGTGAATCCCCCCAGGGCCGGAAGGCAGCAAGGGTCAGCGGGCTCTGGCGGGTGCGCGGGGCCCGCTTTTTTTGTGCCCATTTTCAGAAAGGCCTCTCATGTCACTGTCGACCATGAGCCGCGAAGAGCTGGAAGCTCTTTCCCAAGAGATCAACGCCCGCTACGAAGAATTCAAGGGCAAGAACCTCGCACTGGATCTCACGCGCGGTAAGCCTTCCGTCCAGCAGCTCGACCTCTCCAACGGTCTCCTCACGCTGCCCGGTGAAGGCTCCACCAAGGATGAAGACGGTACCGACATTCGTAACTACGGGAACCTGGCTGGTCTGAAGTCCATTCGTGCCATCTGGGCCGAGCTCCTCGGAGTTCCCGTCGAGGAGATCATCTCCGAAAACAATGCCAGCCTGGAGATCATGCACTACGTGCTGTCTTTCGCCATGCTGCACGGCCTCCCCACCAGCCCCCAGCCGTGGGTTAAGGAAGAGACCCTTAAGTGGATCTGCCCCGTCCCCGGCTACGACCGCCACTTCGCCATCACCGAGACCCTGGGCTTCGAAATGATCCAGGTCCCCATGAACGAAGATGGCCCCGACGCCGACGCTATCGCTGAACTCGTTGCCAACGACCCCGCCATCAAGGGCATGTGGCTTGTTCCCGTGTTCGCCAACCCGGATGGTGCCGTCACCTCCCGCGAGGTGGCCCAGAAGCTGGTCTCCATGAAGACCGCCGCCCCCGACTTCACCATCATGTGGGACAACGCATACTGCATCCACACCCTCACCGACGAATTCCCGGAGATTCTGCCAATCGTGCAGATGGCTGCGGACGCCGGCAACGAAGGCCGCGTCTTCCAGCTCACGTCCTCCTCCAAGGTCACCTTCGCAGGTGCCGGTGTGAGCTTCCTCAACACCTCCCCCGCCAACCTGGCCTGGTACCAGAAGTACCTGGGTATCGCCACCATCGGACCGAACAAGGTCAACCAGCTCGCCCACGCTTGTTTCTTCGGTGACGCTGCCGCCGTCAAGGCCCACATGCTGAAGCACAAGGACATCCTCGCCCCCAAGTTTGATGCGGTGGAGAAGATCCTCGCCGATCGACTGGGCGGCTACGAGGTGGCCTCCTGGACTGAGCCGAAGGGTGGATATTTCATCTCCCTCGACGTGGTGCCCGGTACCGCCAAGCGCGTCGTTGCCCTCGCCGCAGAAGCTGGCATCAAGCTCACCGGTGCCGGCTCCGCCTACCCGAAGGGTGAGGACCCGAACGAGACCAACATTCGTCTCGCCCCCTCCCTGCCTCCGCTGGAGGAGGTCACCGTCGCCATGGATGGTGTCGCCACCTGCGTGCTGAAGGCCGCCCTCGAGAAGGCTCTCGCTGCCTAACTCAGCCCATGGCAGCCCCCACAGATACATAAAGAAATAGCAGAAAGCCCCGGTCGTACTCTCCAATATGACCGGGGCTTTCCTCACATCACCAAGGGCCAACCTAAGGGTGCATGGTAGTGGCTGGTCCCTCCGGGTGATGCTTCTCCCGCCGGTTCACACTGGACGGGACGAGAGTTTGTGAAAATCCGTCCGCCACGGAAGCGGCAAGCTCAATGAAGGCGCGGTGGGCGCCCTTACTCATCTGGTCAATATCCACTTCAGCGCCCTCCGCCAGATGCTCATCGAAGGGAATCAGGTGGACGGCGGCGCACCGCTGGTTAAATGTTGCCCGCAGCTGGTCCATATCAACGCTGGCGGAGCCGGCCCGGCTGGAGCAGATCGCCACGACAGTGCGCTCCACCAAATGCTGGTAGCCGTGGGCGTCCAACCAGTTCAGGGTGGCCCAGGCGCTTCGTGCACCGTCAATAGCGGGTGACGACACTAGCACCAGGGAATCCGCCAGGTCGAGTACACCGCGCATAGCGTCATGCATCAGTCCGGTACCGCAGTCGGTGAGAATGATGTTGTAGAAGGACTGCAGAATGTCGATGGTGCGGCGGTAGTCACGCTCCGAGAATGCTTCACTAATAGCCGGATCGGATTCTGACGCCAGCACTTCCAAGCGGGAACGAGCCTGCGAGGTGTGGGCGCGCACATCCGAGTAGCGGTGGATGGATGGGTCTTCTAACAGGTCTCGTACCGTCGAGTTGGTCTGCTGGGGGACACGTTGGGCGAGGGTGCCCAAGTCGGGGTTGGCGTCGATAGCGATAATGCGGTCGCCGCGCAGGGATGCGAAGGTGGATCCCAGGCCAATGGTGGTGGTAGTTTTGCCGACGCCGCCTTTTAGGGACAAGCAAGCAATGCGGTAGTCGCCGCGGACGGGTTGGCGGACACGCTCTTCCAACGTCTCCAGCTCTTTCTCATCCAAGGAGGGGCCGGGGTTGATGGCGCCGCCAGTGGCCTTGTAGACGAATTTGCGCCAGCCCGAGCGGGGCGTGGCTTTCTTCTGCTGTAGCAGCTGCAGGTTGTTGATGGTGCCGTTAGCCGCCCCGGTGGTGGGGGAGAGTGGATCCATTCCACCCAGCGGGGTGGAGCCGGGCATGCCGCCGCCTAACGCACTGGTGGAACCTCCCATGCCGCTCATGCCGGCTATGCCACCCATGCCGGCCATGTTGCCCGCAGAGAAGTCTCCTATGTCGCGGGCGCCGGCTCCGCCGGGGAAGCTGTCGCTACCCGGGTAGGAGGCGTAGGGGGTGGCGAAGGGCGGGGGTGGGGTGCTTTTGTGGGCGGGAGGGAAGGCGTGCTCGAATGAGTTGGGGAAAGGGGCCGGTACGTCAACATCATCGGAGAGAAGAAAGGGACGTTCGGCGGGTTCAGGATTAACTGAGGGAGCTGCGGGGGAGCTGTCGGGGGCAGACGGGTAGGCGGAGAGGGGAGAGGTCTCGCCGCTGGGTGGTATGGGCTGGGCATTCTGTTGCTCGCCACCGAATCCTGAATAAACCATGCTTTTACTCCTGGGTGGTGGGCCACTGTGGTGGTCGTCCGCTACTCCACATTGGGGGTAGCCACTCTGTTGTGCTGTCGGCTGCCGCATGTCACAGAGCTCCATGCGTTGTTGTTGGTCTAGAGGTGGTTGTAGAGGTTGTTCTAGAGGCGCGCACAGTATGAGGGATCTGTGTGGCGCATGGGGGAGCCACTTTTCCTCACAAGGACCTGTCACCTCCTAAAAACCCTATTCCACCTGTGGAAACAGTGCTTTCAAAGGTCTTCGAAAAAACTTTAAAAAAAATTTTTGGCGGGTGACGGTGGCCACTAAAGCCCAGGTGGCGAGGTCGGCAACCCTAATAATCCGCGTTTGTCGCACCGGCCGGGTAGGCTCTTAAGCGTGGCGCTTTACCATAAGTACCGTCCCGCGACCTTCGCGGAAGTCGTCGGACAAGAGCATGTAACCGAACCGCTGATGCAGGCCCTGGACAGTGGCCACATTAACCATGCCTACTTGTTCTCCGGCCCCCGTGGTACCGGTAAAACCTCCTCTGCCCGCATCCTCGCCCGCTCCCTCAACTGCGCTGAAGGTCCCACCAGTACCCCCTGCGGGACGTGCCCCTCCTGCCTGGCGTTGGCGCCGGGCGGCCCCGGCAATCTGGACGTTACGGAACTGGATGCTGCGTCTCACGGTGGCGTGGATGATGCTCGCGACCTGCGCGACCGTGCCTTCTATGCCCCCGCCGAGTCCCGCTACCGCGTCTTCATCATTGACGAGGCACACATGGTCACCTCCGCTGGCTTCAACGCCCTGCTGAAGATTGTGGAGGAGCCGCCGGAGCATCTCATCTTTATCTTCGCCACCACGGAGCCGGAGAAGGTCCTCCCCACCATTAAGTCCCGTACCCACCACTATCCATTCCGCTTGCTCGCCCCCAACGCCATGCGTGGACTGTTGGAGCGTATCTGTGAGCAGGAAGAGGTGAAGGTGGATCCGGCGGTTTACCCGCTAGTCATTCGTGCCGGCGGTGGCTCCCCACGTGACGCACTGTCGGTGCTGGACCAACTGTTAGCCGGGTCTGGATCCGAGGGCATTACCTACCACAATGCGCTGGCACTCCTGGGAGCCACCGACATTGCCCTTATAGATGATGCAGTGGAGGCTTTGGCGGCGGCGGACCGGCCGGGCATGTTTAGCACCATCGAGCGTGTTATTTCCGCCGGCCATGACCCTCGCCGTTTCACCAGCGATCTGCTGGACCGCTTCCGTGACCTCATCATGCTGCAATCCGTGCAGGATGCGGCCGATTCCGGGTTGGTTGATGCCCCCGCCGACCAGATGGAGCGAATGCTCGCCCAGGCGAAGGACCTCGGCCCCGCCACCGCCACCCGCTTCGCCGATGTGTTGAGCACTGGTCTCAATGACATGCGCGGCGCTACCTCCCCGCGGCTGCTGCTGGAGATTATGGCTGCCCGGATGCTGCTGCCTGCCGTCGACGACTCCTATGAGGCGCTACTGCAGCGGGTGGAACAGCTGGAACGTGGTGTGGGATCCCGGATTTCCCTCAACTCTGCGGCACCGCATTCTGCTGCTGGTGCTTCTCGGCAGAGTGACGGCACTGCCGCCGCGATGGCAACAGGAGATCCCGGCGATATGCCAGGTGACGGAGGAGCCGAACCAGTGGGCTTCGCCGCCGCGGAGGAGGAGCCGCCCGCACCCCGGGTGTCCCGCGCCGAGGCCGCCCATAGTGCCGCCGAAGGTGCCGCCCGTGCCCGTGCCCTGATGGCGAAGCGCCAAGCTAAGAAGAAGGCTGCCTTCCAACAGGAGAGCAAAGCTGCTGCCCCGCAGCAGGCACCCGTCACCCCCGAATCAGCTGACGAACCCATAGAAGACATACCCGAGGCTGACACACCGGCACCCGTGGCTGCCTCGCCGGCTCCTGCGGCTGCAGTACCAGCTCCCGCGCCCAGTACACCGGAAGAACAAGCGGCCCCGGTTGCCGCTGCCACCGCCGATGTCACTGCAGAAGACTTCTCCTCCCAGTGGGTCGCCATTCGCAACGCTGTCCGGCCCGCCTCCCGCACCCTCGACGTCATGCTGGCCACTGCCCGTGTCATCGACTACCAGCCCGATAGTGCCCAACTGTCCATCAGCCACACCTCTGGACCACTGGTCAGCCGCATCAACGAACCCCGCCACCTCGCTATCCTCACCGAGGCCATTGTCCAAACAATGGGTGTGCAGGTGCACGTTCGTTGCCTCACCGGCCAAGATGCCGCCCGCGGAGCTGCCAATTCCTCCACACCCCAGGAGGGGGGCGGGACAGCGGGAAAAGCCCGTAAGTTCACCGTGCCGAAGATCCCTCGGCGCCCCGACAAGGCTGCCCCCGCCGCCGATACCCCAGCAGCCGGTATCTCGTCCCCGCACCGGACATCTCCCACAAAGCCAGCTCCGAGCAGCCCCGCCCCCCGCGACCTGCGACCTAACGATCCGTCCCCCAGCGGGCCGTCACCGACCGGGCCGCTGGGAGATGCCCCCAGCGACGAGGACGTCCTGGCCGAAATGCTGGCCGACGCCGCCGACCCCACCCAACAGAATCTCGACCACCGCAGCGCCACCGATATTGCCATCGAACGCCTGCAAGAAACTCTGGGCGCCACGCTCTTGGAGGAAAAATAGTGTACGAAGGACCCGTCCAAAACCTCATCGACGAGCTCGGACGTCTCCCCGGAGTCGGGCCCAAAGGAGCCCAACGCATCGCCTTCCACCTCCTCAACCAAGAGCCCGACACCATCGACCGCCTCGCTAACGCCGTCGCCGCCCTCCGCGACGGCGTCACCTACTGCCACATCTGCGGCAACGTCTCCGAAACCGACACCTGCAGCATCTGCGCCGACCCCAAACGAGACCTCGACGTCATCTGTGTTGTCGAAGAATCCAAAGACGTGCAAGCCATCGAA
This sequence comes from Lawsonella clevelandensis, assembly GCF_001293125.1. NCBI lineage: Bacteria > Bacillati > Actinomycetota > Actinomycetes > Mycobacteriales > Lawsonellaceae > Lawsonella > Lawsonella clevelandensis. Next base: position 752,368 of record NZ_CP009312.1, on the reverse strand, counting down.
CGCACCCGCGAATTCCACGGCCGTTACCACGTCCTCGGCGGCGCACTCGACCCCCTCAAAGGCATCGGCCCCGATCAACTCAACATCCGCAACCTCCTCACCCGCATCGGACAGCCTGTCGAAGACCACAACGGGGACCTCACCAGCATCCACATCAGCGAAGTCATCCTGGCCACCAACCCCAATACCGTCGGCGAAGCCACCGCCAGCTATGTGGCCCGCATTCTCAAAGACTTCCCTAACCTCACCATCACCCGCCTGGCCACCGGTCTGTCCATGGGTGGGGACATCGAGTTCGCCGACGAACTCACCCTCGGCCGCGCCCTCCAAGGCCGCCGCAGCATCCTCTAACCGGCCGAGCAGCACGCTCACCGTGCCACCGCGAGGCTATATTAATCCGGTTGCAGGCCGGAACCGTCTCCACAGCTGGGCCCTCCACAGCTGGGTCTTCTGCAGCTGGGCCCTCCGCACTTCACGACAAACGACCCTGGCAGCATGCGCCACCAGGGTCGTTGTGTTATGAAGCTATAAGGACGGGTAGCCGCAGAACGGGATGTCCGCTAGAGGAGGGGCTAGGGGATGTTGGGGCCATCCAGCAACAGGCCACTGCGAACCTCGGCCGCCTTCTCCACCGAGACAACCTCAGCCAGAATAGACAGCGCGAACTCCAGTGCCCAGCCGGGGCCATGGCCGGTGATAACCTTGCCATCCACCACCGCGGGAGCATCCAGAATGACTGCGCCCTCGCAGTACTTCTCGAAACCTGGGTAGCAGGTAGCGTTCTTGCCCTTCAGCAGGCCCAATCCGCCCAACACCATGGGGGCAGCGCAGATCGCGGCCACATACTTGTCGGCATCCGCACGGGCCACAACTTCCTTCTTCAGGCCGTCGTGCTCGTCAAATGCGGTGGTGCCTCCAGGGATGATGAGCACGTCCGCGCCCTGTACATCCACGTCGGCGAACATTGCGTCCGCCTGCACTGGAATGTTGTGGCCACCCGTCACCACCTGCGAATCGGTGAGGGAAGCGGTGGTGACGTCCACCCCGCCGCGCCGCAGAATATCCACGGTGGCCAGAGCTTCAATCTCCTCGAAACCATCAATAAGAACAACAACAGCAGTAGTCATATCTCGCTCCTTCACTGATGAGAGATGTCTGGTGGAAATGCTGTTAGCGTGTGCCCCTGCCGTTGCGGATGGCCTGGGCTTCGTCCTCAATATTCATGTCGTGAGCGGCTTCAACCATGTCCTCCCACTCCACGATCTTCTTCCGCTCGCGGCCTTCTTCCGCACCACGCTTTTTCTCGTGGGCATCCAGGCGGTACCAGCCGGACCAGTCGGTCACCTTCTTCGGCAGGCTATCCAGCCAGGCTGCGGCCTCTTCCGGAGTCGGATGGGCCGGCTCGTTCAGCTTGCCGTTGGCCCAGTCGTCTAGCAGATTCTGCACCGTCTCGTTAGCGTCGGACTTGGTGTTGCCGATGAGGCCCACCGGACCACGCTTCACCCAGCCAGTGGTGTACAGCGGGGCAATGTGTTCGCCGGTCTGGTCGATGACGCGGCCCGCCACATTGTCGATGGTGCCCAAGGTGTGGTTGAACGGGATGCCGGGGAGGGCGGAGGACAGGTAGCCGACAGCGCGGTAAACCTGGCCGACCTTCCAGTCCGTCATCTTGCCGGTGCCGGTAACGCCGCCCTGTCCGTTGAGCTCCATACGTTCGGTGCGGATGCCAACCACCTTGCCATCTTCACCGAGAATCTCGACGGGCGATTCGAAGAGGTGAATGTAGATCTTACGGATGTCCGGGTTGGGGTCCTCGTCACGCATGGCATAGTTTTCCAGGGTGGTGCACACCATGTCGGTTGCCTTGGTGGTACGGCGGGCTTCCTCGGAGGCTTCGTCGTAGTCGATGTCCTCGGGGTCGACGAGTACCTGAACATTCGGGGAGTGATCGAGTTCGCGCAGTTCGACTGGGGTGTACTTGGCCTGGGCAGGGCCGCGGCGGCCGAAGACGTGAACTTCCTTCACCTTGGATTCTTTGAGACCGGCGTAGACGTTGTCGGGGATCTCGGTGACGAGGAGTTCGTCGGCGGTTTTGCCAAGGATGCGGGAGACGTCAAGGGAGACGTTGCCGACGCCCACTACGGCGACCTTTTCAGCGTTGAGGGGCCACTCGCGGGGGAATTCCGGCTGGCCGTCGTACCAGGCGACAAATTCGGCTGCGCCGAAGGATCCGTCCAGGTCAATGCCGGGGATGTCGAGGGCGCGGTCTGCTTTGGCGCCGGTTGCGAAGATGACGCCGTCATAGTACTGGAAAAGGTCGTCCAGGGTGGCGTCAGTGCCGAACTCCACGTTGCCGAAGAAGCGCACCTGCGGTTTGTTGAGAACCTGGTGCAGGGAGGTGACGATGCCCTTAATGCGCGGGTGGTCGGGGGCTACACCGTAGCGGATGAGGCCGAAGGGGGCGGGCATACGTTCGAGGATGTCAATACTCACGCCGGGATCCTGGGCGGCGGCGGATTTCATGAGGCAGTCCGAAGCGTAGATGCCGGCAGGGCCAGAACCAATGATGGCGACGCGAATAGGTCGGGTCATAATCACTTCTTCTACATTCGAGGTCAGTTGTGGTTTCTATTCTACAGAAGAGGGCAAGAAAACTATTTTTAAAAAAGTTTGGCAGAGGACTTGCGCTCGTAGGTTAGCCTACCCTAATATAAGTACTGCGAGATGGAGTAAGGGCAGATACTCCTCCTCGTTCGTCACAAGATATCAGCGACCCCCACACACGCGCTCCGGTGGGGGTCGCTGGTAATTTACCCCTCATTTTCGGGGTAAAATTACCGCTAGCAGCGAACGGAACCCACGAAAAGTCCGCTTCCACCTTTCTCAGCAGTAAAGTAGGCACCGTGGATCATGATGGCGATGGAATGTGCATTGGCTCCCAAAACGAACACCGCTGGGGCATTTTCGGTGCGGCCGGGCTTCTACTCCGTGCCCCCGCTGAAGACGGCACCCCCCTCATCCTCATGCAGCACCGCGCCGAATGGACGAATGCTGGCGGCACCTGGGGCCTCCCCGGTGGCGCCATAGACTCCCACGAAAGCCCAGTATCCGGTGCTCTCCGCGAAGTCTACGAAGAAACCCACATCACCGTTGACCCGGCCCGTGCCCGCTGGTACGGCCCCACCGCTGGCATGTACTACAGCAAGCGGCTCACCCGTGACTTCAACCCCTTCGGGGACCGTGTTGCTCGCAATGGTGAACGCTACTTCGAGAGAGTCAACGGAGAGCGCGGCCTGTGGACCTACACCACCGTCGTTGCTGACCTCAACGCCCCTGTAGCGTACGAAGCGGACGAAGAATCCCAAGAACTCGCCTGGCTATCCGAAGACGACATCTCCCAGCTCGAACTCATCCCAGGTTTCGCACACGCCTGGACTGGGCTGCAAACTATCGAGGCAGACCTCATTGTGGATGGTGAGTCCGTCTACGCTAGTCGCACCACCCACATGTGGCAGAGTCGTCGTAGCAAAGCTGACCGCATGTTGGGTGAAATCGCGAAGAGCCGCCCCTGGGTATGGTGCCGCCGCCACAACATGGACTTCATTGACGAAGACGGCTACGCCAATATCGTGGACGAACCTGGCTTCTATTGGACCGCACACTGCACTGTGGTGCTCGGCGGCAAAATTGTGGGCGCGCAGGAAGATCGGGCACTGCCGTACGCCGCGCAAAGCTACTTCCACACCCTCGACGCAGAAAACGATTCAGCGTCCTTTGTGAAGAAAATGGTGCTGGAGAACGTGGCACAACGGCGGGACACCATCGTCGTCACCGACAATGAGGACCTCATCAATGAGCTCCCGCAGAACTTCACCCACGTATGGGATAACTCCTGCCTCTTCCGCTAGTCCTTGACCTTGTCGGAGTCCTTTACACTCAGCGGATTGTCCGTGTGGCCCACCAATGCACCCACCGAATCAATAATGCGGCTGGGGCGGTAAGGCCAGCGGTCCGCTTCCTTCACACCCGAGATACCGGAGAGTACTAGGAAAGTGTGCATGCCAGCTTCCAGACCAGACTTCACATCTGTGTCCATCCGGTCACCAATCATGATGGTCTCTTCGGAGTGTGCGCCCATCGCCCGGAGCGCGGAGCGCATCATCATCGGATTCGGCTTACCGATGTAGTAAGGCTCTTTACCAGTGGACGCCATAATAAGGGACGCCACCGAACCGGTAGCCGGCAGCACGCCCTCCGGGGCGGGGCCAGTGTTGTCGGGGTTGGTGCAGATGAACTTGGCGCCCTTCAAAATGAGGTTGATAGCCTTGGTGATGGCCTCAAAGCTGTAGGTACGGGTTTCTCCCAACACCACATAGTCGGGGTTGGTGTCCGTCAGGATGTAGCCTGCCTCGTGGACGGCGGTGGTCAGGCCAGTTTCGCCCACCACATATGCTGTACCATTGGGGTTTTGCTCATCCAAGAAGGCGGCGGTGGCCATCGCGGAGGTCCAGATACGTTCCGCGGGGATGTCGATGCCGCTGAGGGCGAGCCGGGCAGACAGATCGCGCGGCGTAAAAATCGAGTTGTTCGTCAACACCATGTAGTTGATGTCGTTGCCCTGCAACTCTTCAAGGAACTTTTCAGCGCCATCAACCGGCTTATCCTCTTTAACAAGAACGCCGTCCATGTCAGTCAGAAAGTTCCACTTCACAGACGATGGTGCGTCCTTTTTCTCCTCTTTGTCGTCCTGCTGCCTCTTCACTGCGGAGACCTCCTCCATATTTTCTGCAGAACGTGCACTCACTTGTGCCGTCTTAGATTTGGTTGTCATACGTCCATTGTCCCAGGTCGTGGCGAAAAAGCTAGCATCTGGTAGAGATCACCAGGGTAGAGCCGACGACAAGGGGCATAAACAGGACCACCGACCGGGCCCACCGCGGGCGACTATTGTGCGCCAAGAGAATTCGTCTAGAGCTAATTTTGCTCAGTAGAATAAGCGCTAAGGCCACGACCCGGGATCCACAAGACACCCGGGCTATCGCTGATTTACGACTACGATAGTGTCGCTACCACGACAACTCCGCACAACTCATAAAACGCAAGGAATCGGTGACTTCTATGGAGCGGAACCAATCCCCCTTCTATGTCATGGCATCGGCAGCCAATGCCGGCACCTCCATCATTACCGCAGCTCTCATCTACGGGCTGAAAGACGCGGGGTACACTGTCGGCATTTTCCGCCCAGTGAACTCCATTCTTCCCGCCAGCGTCATCCCCTCCGAGCAAGGGGACCCCATGCTGCAGGCCCTCACCGAGCTCAGCAACGCCGACCTCGCCTACGAGGACTGCACCGGGGTCAATTACCTCGACCTACTCGAAGACCGCAATACGGCACTGTCCACCATCATTTCTCGCTTTGATGCCATCCAAGACAAGTGCGACATCGTCGTTGTCCTCGGCAGCGACTACTCCACTGGCATGGCCGACGAGTTCGATCTGAACGGCCAGATTGCCATGAACCTGGGTGCACGCCTTCTCCTCGTCGAAAGCCTCCGCGACCGCGACGTCACCACCTTCCGCTCCATCTGTTTCGCCGCCGTCCAACACCTCCGCAAGAACCACCAGAATCCGGCTGCTCTCATCGTCAACCGGATTCCCGCAGACAACGACAACTACCAGGAGATCGCTGCCGAAATTCGGGAATCCTTCGGGGAAGCCTTAAACCTCCCCGTCCTCACCACCCCCGAAATTCCACTGCTGCACGCCCCCACCGTCTCCGAACTCCAACGTGCCGTCCACGCTACCCTCATTAACGACGTCGACTCTGAGCTGCTCAACAATGAGGCCCTCGCTGTCACCGTCGCCGGCGTCACCTCTCAGCGTATTCTCGACCACATCTCGGAAAGCTCCATCGTCGTCGTCCCCGCCGACCGAGAAAACACCCTCGCCACCCTGCTGGCCAACCAAGATAACCCAGAAACCGCTAATATCGTCGGCATCATCTGGACCGCCAACGTAGAACCCACCGCTGAACAGCTCGAGATGGCCAAGACGAACGTCCAGGTACCCATCCTTAGTACTTCACTAGGTACTTACGTCACCGCCACCACCATCGACAACACCCGAGGTGTCCTGCGCACCAGTGCCACCCACAAATTGGCAAAAGCGCAAGAATTCGCCGCCGAGTGGTTCGATGCTACCCCGCTTGACGATCTCCTCTCCACGCCTGCACCCACCTCAGTTACCCCCCAAATGTTCCAGTACCAACTGTTACAGCGGGCAAAAGCGGAGAAGAAGCATATCGTGCTGCCGGAAGGAGACGACGACCGTATCCTCGAAGCCGCCGACATCATCCTCCATGAAGGCTTTGCCGATCTCACCATCCTGGGGGACCCGGACTCCATCCTCACCCGCGCGAAGCAGCTTGGCCTGGATATATCCGCTGCCGCCCTCCTCGACCCTGATCACTACGACGGGCTGGATGAGTTTGCCGAAACCTACTTCGAACTGCGCAAACATAAGGGCATCAGTATTGATGACGCGCGCGAAAAGATGAAGGATATCAGCTACTTTGCCACCATGATGGTCCACCTTGGGAAAGCTGACGGCATGGTCTCCGGCGCGGCCCACACTACCGCCCACACCATCCGCCCCAGCTTCGAAATCATCAAGACCAAGCCAGGCGTCGCCACCGTTTCCTCCATTTTCCTCATGTGCCTGGACGACCACGTGCTGGCCTTCGGTGATTGCGCCGTTAATATCGACCCCACCCCTGCCCAACTGGCCGACATTGCCGTTTCCTCCGCCGACACTGCACGCCAGTTCGGAGTGGAACCTCGTGTAGCCCTTCTCTCCTACTCCACCGGCACCTCCGGTTCCGGCGCGGACGTTGACAAAGTGCGCGAAGCTGTCGCTATCGTTAACGATAGCGACATGCCCTACCCGGTGGACGGCCCCATACAGTTCGACGCTGCGGTGGACGCCACCGTGGGCGCCTCCAAAGCCCCCGACTCACCCGTTGCTGGCCGTGCCACCGTGTTGGTCTTCCCCGACCTCAACACTGGTAACAACACCTATAAGGCAGTGCAGCGTACCGCCGGTGCAGTCGCCGTCGGCCCTATCCTGCAGGGTCTCAAGAAACCCATCAACGACCTTTCCCGCGGCGCCCTCGTAGAGGACATTGTTAACACTGTCGCGGTCACCGCTACCCAAGCTCAGAGCATCTAGGAGCCACACTTGAGCACTGTATTCGTTATTAATTCTGGTTCGTCCTCCATCAAGTACCAGCTCATCAACCCTGCTCTGGAGGGTACAGATGCTGTCGTCGCCTCCGGCATGGTGGACCAAATCGGTCTCCCGCAAGGCAAGTACTCCATTAAGCATGATGGGGAAAAGATCGAGCACATTGCGGCGATCCCCGACCACTCTGTTGGTATGCAACTCGTCATTGACCTCTTTAGCGAAGTAGGGCTCGACCTTGACACACAAGATGTCGTGGCAGTCGGCCACCGCGTCGTGCAAGGGGGCAACATCTTCCACGAACCCGTCAAGATCGACGACACCGTTGTGGAACAGATCGAAAGTCTCTCCCCGCTGGCGCCCCTCCATAACCCCGCACACGTGCTCGGCATGAAGGTGGCCCGTAAACTCCTCCCCAGCGTCCCCCACGTGGCCGTCTTCGACACCGCGTTCTTCTCCGACTTGCCGGATGCCTCCCGCATCTACCCTATCCCCCAAAATGTGGCGGAAAAGTACTCTGTGCGTCGTTACGGCGCCCACGGCACCAGCCACCAATACGTCTCCCAGCAGGTGCCGGAGCTGCTCGACCGTGACCCTGCCACGCTGCGTCAGATCATCCTCCACCTGGGCAATGGTGCCTCCGCTTCCGCTGTGAAGGGCGGCAAGCCCATCGACACCTCCATGGGGCTCACCCCGCTGGAAGGCCTCGTCATGGGCACCCGCTGCGGTGACATTGACGCCTCCGTTGTCTTCCACCTCATGCGGCAGGGTGGCTACACGGTGGACGAAATGGACACCATGTTCAACCGCCAGTCTGGGGTGAAAGCCATGATCGGCTCCTCCGATATGCGCGACCTGGATGATTTGATGGCTGCGCACGATGCCGTCGGACAGCGGTGCTGGAATGTCTACATCAACCGTCTGAAGCGCTACATTGGTGCCTACATGGTGGAGCTAGGCGGCGTGGACGTCATCGTCTTTACCGCCGGCATTGGCGAGAATTCCCCCGAGATCCGCGAAGACTGTCTGGCCGGCCTGGAGGAACTGGGCATTGAGATCGATAAGGACAGCAACAACCATCACTTCCGTAAGCCAAGCATCATCTCTACGCCGGAGTCAAAGGTGACGGTGATGGTGGTGCCCACTAACGAGGAGTTGGCAATCTCCCGCCAGGCCATCCAGTTCGCAGAGTAGCCTACACACCTCTACAACACCGCGCGTGCCGGTCCCCTCGATAGTTACGAAAAACTAGAACAGGGTGACCGGCCGCAGTGTATTTGCCATATCCACCAGACGGTAGCGGTGCACCCGGGTGGGGGCGTTGCGGGCCATAATGCGTAGACTCCGCTCCAGCCCGCCACGGACACCATTGCGCGAAAAATGCAGGTGGAAAATGGTCTTGTGGTTTTCGGCATAGCGCAGCTTGTTGTAGCGCAGCCACCGCAGGGCTGCTTCCAACACAACGATCCGTATCTGCCGAATACGGGGTTCAGTCTCCGGCAACGTCATTAGCATGTCCGCTGCCTTCACTAGTGCATCCTCCGTCAGCTCGGCGGGTGGGCGACGTACCATCATCAGCACAGCCGTCAGCACAGCCGTCGGGTAGTGGCGGTTGTTGGACAGTAGTTCGGAGAGTGTGTTTACGGCCCGGTCGACTTCTCCAAGCTGGTTGAGCTGGCGGGCAAGGCCGAAGCCGGCCGACACGGTGGTGTGGTCGCAGCGCCAGCAGGTGCGGTAGTAGCTGCGGGCTATGGCCTGCCACTCCTCCTTCTCGGCCAGGGACATATCGAGTTCGTCTTGCACGATGAGTTCAGAGGTGGAGGCGAGGGCTAGTTTGGGGCCGGTTTCGCCGGGAAGGCTGTCGAGAACTCTATCGAAGTGCTGGTAGGCGGAGCGGTAGTGGTGCTTGAGTAGGCTAGTGATGCCCTGGAACCACTCGTAGCGCCAGTCCAGGATGTGGGGGTGCATCTGCGTGAGGATGTCTTTGGCCATCCGGGGGTCGCCCAGGTCAATGTAGGAGCGCACGATGGCGAGGGGCACTTCGGTGGAGTGACGGGCGGGGGAGTCGGGGTTTTGCAGGGCGGCCATCAGTTGGTCGATACGTTCCTGCGGGGTGGAGTAGCTGGTGGCGTTGACGAGTTGGACGCCGGGATCGTCCGGGCCGGAGAGTGGGAGGGGGAGCGCCTCTGCGAGTGACTCCGGGTTGAGGAGGAAGTCGTGCATCTGGCCATCGCGGAGGAAGTCGGTGCGGGCTACCTCTTTGGTGATGCCGAAGGTGTTGCGCTGGGGCGAGAACTGGGTGGAGAGGAAGGGGTATTCGCGGCCTTCCCGTTCGGAGAGAATCTCCCGCAGTACGCCCATGAGCTGTACGGACATGTCGTCGGCGGAAACGAAGCGCCGCTTTGGGTTGGGGTCGGTGGCGCGGCGGAGGAGCCGGTAGAGGTTGTCATGTTTGTACATGAGTGGTTCGTCGCTGGGGGACGGGATGCCGGGCTTGTAGACGCCGTCTTTGTGAGGAAGCCGCATGATGAGGGCGGCCAGGGTGCGGCCGACGGTGTAGATATCGGAGGCGACGGAGGGGCCACTGGTGGCAATTTCGGGAGCTTGGAAACCGGGAGTGCCGTAGATGTAGCCGAATTTGCCGATGGGGGTGACGGCTCCCATGTCGATGAGCTTCACCTGGTCCTCGGTGAGCATGATGTTTTCGGGTTTGAGGTCGTTGTAGGTGAGTCCGAGGGAGTGGAGGTGGTAGAGGGCAGGGAGGATTTCCAGGATGTAGCCGATGGCGAGGGTGACGTCAAGAACGTGCCCGGGGTTGGAGTTGCGGACGGTGCGCAGGGAGGGGCCGCCCACGTATTCCATGACGATGTAGTTGGCATCGTCGGGTTGGGTTCTGCTGTGGTGGGCAGGGTTGTGGTCGATGACGAAGTTGTAGATGTTGACGATACCGGGGTGGGTGACCTGTGCAAGGAATTCTTTTTCGGCGCGGGCGACTTCGAGGGATTCTTCCCGGTTGGTGTCGAGGAGGCCCTTAAAGACGACCCAGCGTTCCGAGACGTTGTGGTCGCGGCCGATGTAGATCCATCCCATACCGCCGTAAGCGATGACGCCTTGGATTTCGTATTGGTCGCCTACCCAGGCGCCAGGTTTTAAGCGGGGGAGGGGGACGCCTTTTTGTTTGGCGACTTTAGCGACTTTTTCGCGGCTCAACAGAGCGTCGCGGGGATCATAGGGGGTGATGAACGGGATGGTGACGAGTCCATCGGCGACGCGGCGACCGGGCCGCTGTTGAACTTCGAATTCGGTGGTGAGGCGGTCAGCGGTGTCGGTGCGGTGGAATTGTTCGCCGCCGTTGGGGCCGTGCACGACGGGGACTTTGACGACGCCGACGGTACTGACGTCGTCAGTGTCGGGGGTGTTGATGGCAGCGGTGGGTGTGTCGCTGGGGTTGCCGTTGGGGTTGCCGTTGGGGGCGCCGTTGGGGGCGCCGTTGGGGGCGCCGTTGGGGGCACCGTGCGGAGGGGAGGCGGAGGTAGACGCAGCGTCGGGCAGGGTGGGTTCGCCCAGGGCGAGGAGTTCAGAGAGCGAATACTCGTCCTCGTCATCGTCGTCGTCCAGGTTGAAGGGGACAGCGGCGGTCATGGCGGTCATGGCGGTCATGGCAGTTGCGGGTTCGCTGACGGGCCCGGTTGGCCCAGTCGGCCCGGTTGGCCCAGTCGGCCCCGTTGCGCGGGTCGGCCCGGTCGGTTCGGTGGTCGGTTCGGTGGTGTCTTCGCTCATTACTCGTACTCCCGGTAGCGGGGGAGGAACCCGGCAACTACACAGACGGACTCCAGCACCAGCAGGATGACGAGTCCCACGCCGGTGGCAAAGATCGTGCTGTGGGCGAGGTTGGCACTATCGCGAACTTGACCACGGGCGGCGCTGATACAGCGTTGTAGAAGTGCATCGACCTCGTTGAACTGTCCGCCGCCGGCACTGCGGGCCATGCTGGTGGCGATGGCAGTAGCTTCCCTGCGGTTTCCGTCAGCCAGCTGGTCCACCATCTCCTGGTGGGTATCCCGCCACGCGTGGAGAGCAGTAGTGGTCTGCTCGGAGAGCTTTACTGTTTCTGCTGAGTTGGTGCGTTCTGCGAAAGTGTCGACAGCCTCCGTCACCTTATCCATGTTCTTGAGGAACGGTGCAGAGTCGATGGTCGACCCGGCGTTGGCCTGGGAGAGTTCCACCATCTCGTGGGAGCGCATCTGCTGGGCGGTAATGCGGGCGTCGGTGAGGATCTCGGAAATGGAGTGGTTGTCGGGGACGCTGCTGTCGGCGGTGGCGAAGGAGATACCGGAGGAGACCAACACCCACAAGAGGGAGACGATTGCCAGCACGGTGGCGGCCAGGAGCCCCAGGTTAAAACGGCGGCGGGTGACGTGAGTGAGCCACAGTTGTGCGGCTACCAGCGCGCCAATAAGCAGGATCAGGCAGAAACCGGCGGCGTAGAGGGGGCGCGCCCAGGCTTTCTGCGCCACGTTGATGGAGGCGTAGCGGTTTTTGTAGAGCTGTTCGGCGTCAGGGAGCAGCTGCTCTTCCATGATGGAGCGGGCATCGGCCTGGTGCATGATGGTGAGCGGGTTGTTCATACTCTGCTCGGCGACAGCCTGGCCAATACGGGCCGTGTAGACAGGAATGTTGGCGTTAATCTGCACGAGCAACGTTCGGTCGGCTTTGTCGTAGGTGGAGGCACCGGAGCGGGAACCGATTGCGTTGGTGGAAGCGTTAATGATGGCGCGTTCGTATTGACGCGTTACCTGGTCGTTCTCCTCAGTGGTCATGAACTGTGTGGTGGCGGCAGTGTCGGCGAGGGAGAGGGAACTGTAGAGCTGTTGGGAGGCGTGGGCGAGAGGTTCCGACTCGCGCAGCATGGTGTCGAGCTGCTGCTGCCGGTCGAAGGTGAGGGAGGCGGAGGCGCCGCCCAGGATGATGCAGCACAACAACAGCAGGGTGGTGACGATGGAGAATTTTCCGGGGGTGGTGGAGAGGAAGCCGCGGAGGAAGGAGAGTCGCTCCCGCACACTGAACTCGTGATTGTTGACAGGGTTGTCGGAGGTTTCGTCGTAGTCGAAGCTGGCGTTGAGAGCTTTGTCGATGGCGCGGTTTTGGACGGCGTTACGTAGTTCCGTGAGGGGCCGTTCGGGGAGGAGGCGTTGACGCGGAGTGAGGCGCATCGGTGAACAACCTCCTCAAGCGATTCATCTGACACAGCTTGTACAGCTGGCACAGCCGGTGCAGCTGATACATCTGGTGCAGCCCGCAAAACACAGCGGGCAGCGGCTAGTCCTACCTATAGTGTCGATTCTGCCAGTTTTTGTGTTACTTGTCTGGTTGCTCGTGAGGTGGATACGCCTTCGCCTATTCGCCAGTGGCACAGGCGCGAAGATCACGGGCCGCGGCGACGGGATCGGGGGCGTCGGTGAGGGCACGCACCACCACCAGCCGGTTCGCCCCGGCTGCCACCACTTCGGGGGCGTTGTCGGTGTTGACGCCTCCAATAGCGAACCAAGGTTTGACCGCCTGCTGGCGGGCTTTGGCTTGTTGGCGGGCGGCATAATCCACCAACTCCAGGCCGACGCCGGGGCGGCCGGGCTTGGTGGGGGTGGCCCAGATAGGGCCAGTGCAGAAGTAGTCGATGAAGGGGTTGGCCAGAGCGGAGTCCACATCGGCGGGGGAGTGGCAGCTGAGGCCCAGCACCGTGTCGTCACCGAGAATCTGGCGGGCCACCTCGGTGGGAATGTCGTCTTGTCCGACGTGAGCGACGTCGGCTCCGGCAGCGACTGCCACATCCATGCGGTCGTTGACGGCCAGCAGTGCCCCGTGTGCGTGCACCACCTCAGCAAGTACCCGCAGTGCCTCCAGTTGTTCGAGGATCGTCATCTTTCCCAGTTCGTGTTCCCCCACGGAGTTTTTGTCGCGTAACTGGATGATGTCACAGCCGCCTTCACAGACCTGCTCGGCGAGTTCCCGCAGGGCGGTGAAGCGGGGGCGGTCTCCGTCTAGGTGGCGCCGGGCGTCTACGCACAGGTAGAGGTGGGCATCCTGGAGTCGTTCGCGGGGGGCGACGGTGCTCTGGCTGCGAGCTGCGGCGGAACGGGAGGTGGGTTCGGACGGCATAAGTTTCACATCTCCTAGCGTGCCACATTTCAACGAGTAGGGTAGATAAGTAGATAAAGAAGAGATTTATTTCCCGGGAGCCTCCGGGTCTGTCCGGTCTGTGGCAGGCTGTCAACTACCGACGGATCCTCCGCTGGTGAGGTGTGATGTCGTCACTGAGCGGAGAGGCTGAGAGGGACTCGTGGAGTCCGACCGGTTGAACCTGCTCCGGATAATTCCGGCGAAGGGAGCGCGCTTTTATGTTTGACCTCAGCTCACGTATTACTGCGACTGATTCCAGTGGTAAAGCGTTAGGGACAAACATCGCCGTGGTCGGTGGATCTGTTATCGGCCTCGCTACCGCACTCAAAGCGGCCTCGGCAGGCTTCACCGTCACTGTCTATGACCCTTCCCTCGCCTGGGGGAACTCGGCTGGGTGGTGTGCTGGCGGCATGCTCGGCGGCATCACTGAAGCGTGGCCGGGGGAGGATGAACAGCTGCGCTTGGGGGCTGCCTCGCTGCGCCATTGGCCGGGTTTCGGCGGAAAACTGAACGCCGACCACCCCAACGTTTTCACCTCCACGGTCGGCACCTTGAACGTGGGTGTGGACGAGGGTGACGTGGAGGATCTTGAGAAGATCTACCAGTACGTCACTGAGCGGGAGGATCTGTGGGCCCGTGGTGGCACCATCGACGGGGTGGCGCCCTTCTTAGCCCCCGGTTCGGATAATCCGGTGGATGCGCGGATGCGTAAGATCACCCGCCGCGAGCTGCGTGCGCTGGAGCCGTCGCTGAGCCGGGCTGCTCGAGCGGCTCTCCTCACCGAGGGGGAGCGTTCTGTCGATAACCGCGAATTGTTGGCGGCGCTGCGTGAGCAGTGCGAGGGAACCTATGGCGTCACCCTCTGTGAACGCCAGATTGATGACTTGAACGACCTGGTGAACGGCAAGGTGGGTAATTACGACCAGGTGGTACTGGCAGCTGGTAGTGGTTCCCAGGCCCTTGCGGCCACCGTGGGGCTTAACCTACCTATTCGCCCCATTAAGGGGGAGGTGCTGCGCCTCCACTTCCGCCCCGGTGTGCCAGAGCCGCCCAAGCGCACAATCCGCGGCCGTGTGCATGGCCGCCCCATCTATTTGGTGCCGCGTCCGTGGGGTCTGCTCATCGGTGCCACCGAATACGAGCATGGGGAGGACCGTCAGGTGACGGTGGGCGGTGTCCTTCAGCTACTGGAGGACACGGAGATTCTCTTCCCCGGCGTCACTGACTACGAACTCTACGAGTGCATCGCCGGCCTCCGCCCGGGCAGTATCGACAACCTGCCCTATCTGGGCCGGGTCGAGGAGGCCTTGGATGGTCGCCTGGTGGTGGCCACCGGGCATGGCCGCAACGGTATTCTCCATACGCCGCTCTCCGCAGTGGCAGCGGTAGCTGCTCTGGTAGGCCAGGAATTGCCGGAGGCAAAGTCTTGCGATCCGCACCGCATCCCGAACTTCATTCTTTAGTGTGCCTCTTTACCCCCGTCACTCTGCAGAGGGCGGTTGCCCTTTCCGACAACAGGAGGAAACCATGATCATTACCGTGAATGGTGAAACGACCACCATCGCTGACAACGCCACTGTCGCCGACCTTATGGCCGAGCGCCAGCTCACCAGTGCGGGTACCGCGGTTGCAGTTGACGCCGCTGTCGTCCCCGCATCCCAGTGGGCCACCAGCACCCTCGCGGAGGGTGCTGAGGTGGACATTCTTACCGCCGTCCAGGGAGGCTAACCAATGCGTGATGAGAACCAGGCAGAGGAGCTCACCCAGCGTCTCGCTGCCAGCGACCATGCTGATGCTGGTGAGGATCTGCTCACTATTGCCGGCCGTTCCTTCCGCTCGCGTCTCATCATGGGTACCGGCGGTGCGGCTAACCAACAGGTGCTGAAGGAGGCACTCGATGCCTCCGGCACCGAGCTAACCACCGTCTCCATCCGCCGGGTGGATGCCCGCTTGGGCCATGGTACGGGTGCCGCCAGCACCCTGGAGCTCTTGCAGGATCTCAATATTGATCCGCTCCCCAACACGGCCGGCTGCCGTACTGCCCGTGAGGCAGTGCTGACTGCCCAGCTGGCACGGGAGGCACTGGACACGAACTGGATCAAGCTGGAAGTAATTGCCGACGACCGCACCTTGCTCCCCGATGTTGTTGCCCTACTGGACGCAGCCGAGCAACTTATCGATGACGGTTTTAAGGTGCTGCCCTACACCACCGACGACCCGATCATTGCCCGTTATCTGGAGGAGGTGGGCTGTTCGGCAGTGATGCCGCTGGCCGCCCCCATTGGTACCGGCTTGGGTATTCGCAACCCGCACAACCTGGAGATGATTATTGCTCAGGCGAATGTACCGGTGGTGTGCGATGCCGGTATTGGTACCGCCTCGGATGCTGCCCTGGCTATGGAAATGGGCTGTGACGCCGTTCTGATGGCCTCCGCTATTACCCGGGCGACAGAGCCGGTGATGATGGCGCGGGCAATGCGCCATGCGGTAGCGGCGGGTCGCGCTGCCTACCGAGCCGGCCGTATGTCGAAGCGGTTCTGGGGTAAGGCGTCCTCCCCGGCCGGCCACTTCGACCTTTCCGACGAGGACGACTAGCCGCAAAGTTTTAACCACACAGCAGTGTGTTCACAGGAAGCCTCCAGGTTTCTGGTGAATGCTGGTTCTCATGATTGAGATTTCAGGGCTCACTAAGCGGTTTGGGAAGAAGACCGCTGTAGACGACCTCACCTTCACCGTCGAACCAGGACACATCACTGGCTTCCTTGGTCCGAACGGCGCAGGCAAGTCCACCACCATGCGCATGATTGTCGGCTTGGAAACCCCTGACACCGGTACTGCACTCATTGGCGGCGTGTCCTACCGTTCGCTCACCAACCCACTGTGTACAGTCGGTGCCCTGCTGGACACCCGCTGTATGCACCCCAAGCGCTCCGGACGTAACCACTTGCGCTACATGGCCGCCTCCAACGGCATCTCCAGGGAACGCGTCGACGAATGCCTTGACCTGGTGGGTCTTACGGAGGCCGCGAACAACCCCACCCGCTCCTACTCCATGGGTATGCGCCAGCGCCTTGGCATGGCTGAAGCTATGCTCGGAAACCCCAGCTGCCTGCTCTTCGATGAACCCATCAACGGCCTGGATCCCGAAGGTATCGCCTGGTTCCGCCACTTCGCCAAGAGCCTTGCCGCGGAGGGGCGTGCCATTCTCGTCTCCTCTCACCTGCTCTCTGAGATATCCCTGACCGCTGACCGCCTGGTTGTCCTCGGCCAGGGCAGGCTCCTCGCTGACACCACCGTGACGGAGTTTGCCAAGCAGGCTCCCACCCAGGTCCGGGCCCGCACCAAGTTCGCCCCGCAGCTGGTGCAGGTGCTCACCGAGGCTGGCTTGTCCGCCGCCATCGACCCCACCGACCTCAGCATCGACCCGTCGCTGGGGGCAGCCGTCCTGGTGGATGTGGAGAGCACCTCCGCTGTTGCTGACCTGGCTGCGGAGAACAACATTCCGCTCTACGAGCTAGTGACGGTAGGTGCCACTGTTGAAGACGTCTACCTGCAGATGACGCAGGAGTGGGAGCAGTATCGCAGTGGCAGCATGTCTGGTACCGCCCCGGTTGTGCCAGCTTCTAGCGGAAAGGAGGCTAAGTAGTATGAAGACGTTCTATCACGCTATGCGCGCCGAGTGGATCAAGATGTGGTCCGTCCGGTCTGCCCTTGTCTCCACCATCATTATTGGCGTTTTCGGTATCGCTAGCTCCGCGTTTGTCGCCTGGCTCTACCGCAGCCTGCTGCACGGACCAGGCGTCGTCGTTTCCTTCGCTTATCAGCCGGAAGAACTCCTCATGGGTGTGACGGGTATCGGTTTTCTCGTGGTGCTCATCTTCTCTGTCACCATGGTGACCACCGAGTACAGTACCCTCACCATTGAATCCACGTTCCGTGGAACCCCGCGCCGCCCCCTTGTTTTCCTGGCAAAGCTGGTGGTGGGTGGCCTCTACATGGCGCTGGTGGGTCTTGTCACCACCTTCCTTGCCGGTCTGGCAGCGAAGCTTGTCACGATCAATGTCGGTGACGTGGAGATCTTCTCCTCTACCTGGGCCAACTACTACTGGCGTATCCCGGTAGCATTCTTCTTGGTGGCGCTTTTGTCGATGGGAATCGGCATGATCATCCGCAATACTGCTGGTGCCATTGCACTGCTAGTGGTGTGGATGACGGCTATTGAAACCATACTTCTGGTGTTCTCCGCCAAGGTGAACTTTGGTTCGTTCCTGCCGTTCCAGAACATCTACTATTTCATTAACGGCTCTGCGACCACGCCAGTATTTACCTTTAAGTGGAACCAGTACGGAGCCGGTGCCTACTTCTTCGGCATTGCGGCGCTGCTTTTCCTCATCGGGCTCTTCGTGGCCGATCCGGCACTGCGAACGTTCAAGAGTGCTCCGAAGCCGGTTGCGGTCAATACGACTGCAGATGCCCCGGCTGCGGGGTCTACGCTACCGTCCGCTCCTGTGGCCCCGACTACCGCTGTTGCTCCGGCTGTCCCTGGCACTCCAGCTGCTCCGGTATCCCGACTACAGCAGGTTCCTATGGCTAACCGGGCTAGTACCGGCTCGACAGTTCCGCCCCAAGCTGGTGGAGCAGAGTTGCCGCTAGAGGCAATGCCGCCCAGCGACGCTGTGGAACCCCGTGATCCCAATAAGGGTGCCCACGAGCTGTAACTCGCTGCCACTGAGGAAGACTGAGCAACGCTGAGCAACGCTGAATCAGCGGCTTACTCCTCGGGAATGTTGGCTCGTACACTGCGCTTATGTGAGTGTCGCGCAGTAGCGTGAAACTATAGAACAAAGCCGGGACAGTCTCGTACTGTCCCGGCTTCGTTATCTCCAATTAGTGTTGCGGAGACCTTCTCTGTTGGAGGGCCCTTTCTTGAGGGCCTGTTCTACAGGGTGTTGGTCGCCTGCAACTCCTCGACAGGCACGTAGACTTCGCCGCCTACGGCCTCAAATTGGGCAGCTTTCTCCGCCATACCGGCCGCGATAGCTTCCTCGCTGTCCAGTCCGTGCTCGCGGGCGTAGTCCTGCACATCCTTTGAAATGCGCATCGAGCAGAACTTCGGGCCACACATGGAGCAGAAATGGGCGTGCTTGGCGGGCTCGGCTGGCAGTGTCTCGTCGTGGTAGTCCTGTGCGGTATCCGGGTCCAACGCCAGCGCGAACTGGTCGCGCCAACGGAACTCGAAGCGGGCCCTGGACATCGCATCGTCACGAGCTTGCGCATTCGGCAGCCCCTTTGCTAAGTCGGCGGCATGGGCAGCAATCTTGTATGTTACGCACCCCACCTTCACGTCGTCCCGGTTGGGTAGGCCCAGATGCTCCTTGGGGGTGACGTAGCAGAGCATAGCGGTACCGGCCTGGGCGATAATCGCCGCGCCAATAGCCGAGGTGATGTGGTCGTAGGCGGGGGCAATGTCGGTGGCCAACGGCCCCAGTGTGTAGAAGGGGGCCTCGTGGCACCAGTCCTCTTCCAGGGTGACGTTTTCCACGATCTTGTGCATTGGTACGTGTCCGGGGCCTTCGATCATCACCTGGGCACCGTGCTCCCAGGCGATCTTCGTCAGCTCACCCAGGGTGTGTAGCTCGGCGAGCTGTGCCTTGTCATTGGCGTCGGCGATGGAGCCAGGGCGCAGGCCGTCACCCAGTGAGAAGGTCACATCGTAGCTGGCCAGGATGTCGCACAGTTCGGCGAAGTTCTCGTACAGGAAGGACTGCTTATGGTAGGCCAGGCACCAGGCGGCCATAATGGAACCGCCGCGGGACACAATACCGGTCACGCGGTTGGCGGTGAGCGGCACATACTGAAGCAGCACGCCGGCGTGGATGGTCATGTAGTCTACGCCCTGCTCACACTGCTCAATGACAGTGTCCTTGTAGATCTCCCAGGTGAGTTTGGTGGGGTCGCCCTTCACCTTTTCCAACGCCTGGTACATGGGGACGGTACCCAGCGGGGTGGGGCAGTTACGGAGGATCCACTCGCGGGTTTCGTGGATGTCCTTGCCTGTGGACAGGTCCATGATGGTGTCGGCTCCCCAGCGGGTGGCCCACACCATCTTCTCCACTTCTTCTGCAATGGAGGAGGTGACGGCGCTATTGCCAATATTGGAGTTGATCTTGGTAGCGAAGCGTTTGCCGATGATGCACGGTTCCGCCTCCGGGTGGTTATGGTTGCAACAAATGACGGCGCGTCCGGCGGCGACTTCTTCCCGCACTAGTTCGGCTGGCATGTTTTCGCGGGCGGCGATGAACGCCATCTGTGGGGTGATGATGCCATTGCGTGCCCACGCCAGTTGGGTGCGCACTAGTTTCTGCCCCTCGGGGGTGTCGCTGGTGGGGTCGGCAGGGACGGCGGCGAACTGGGGCCAGCTTTCGTGGAGGCGTTCTAGGCCGGCTTCGAGGTCCGGCTGGAAGGGGTAGCTGCCATCTTCTGTGGGGGCGTACTGGGTTTCCGTGTAGATACCGGAGGTGTCGTAGACGTCGCAATGCTCACCGTTGGTGAGGTTGATGCGGCGGACGGGGACGCGGAGAGTGCAGGTGGTGGGTGAGCCTGCAAGGAGGGTTGCTCCGGGGGCGGATTCCGCTGCGTCGTAGGGCACGTCGAGGTAGTGCTTCTCGCTGCGGTAGATGGGTCCCGTGGTGATCGTAGAAATGGAGCTACGGGCAGAATTGTTCATTATTACTCCCTCTTCGGCATTATCCGATCAGGTCATGGCGGTCATGCACACGCCTATGCATTCTCAGCCCCAGGGTCGGTGGAGCACCCGCAATTTTGTTGTTGCATCCTTGAGCGTAGCGGATAGAGATTTTTTTGCACCCTGTTGGCAAGCGTTTTGGTGTTTCTGCTGTTGGTGATGGGTGTGGGTTAATTGCCTTGTTTCCACAGGTTTCCACTTTTGTGTTAAGTGTAAAACTATTTTTCTATGCTGAAGGCACTGCGGAACACACACAGTTCCGTCTCCCCTCTCCTAAGGAGCACCACCATGCACCGCTGCCCACGTACCATGCCGTCTACAGCATCCGCAGTACTTGTCTCCGCCGCCCTCTTCTTTACTGGAGCAGGTGTCGCCCAGGCTGCCCCCGATACCCCTCAGCCGCAGATTGACCGCACCTCCACCCCTGCCGAGTGCGTACCCTTCATTGGTGATCCAGTCAAGGGCTACGGCCAATATCCGTTGGGCCTACGTGCCCCAGACTACGGCACAGATGGTTACGACATGCTTCCCCTCGCCCGGGGGAAAAATCTCCCCACCAGGGTGGACCTGCGCGACAATACCCAAGGTTTCAACCAGCGCATCGAGGTCGCGCTGCGTGATGGTACTATCTTCGTCCGCTTCCGCGGTGGCGCTAAACCCTGGCGAGAAATGCCCACCCCCAGCTGCCTGCGCGGCAAGATTGTGGGCATCTCCATTAACGAAGGCGCCATGGTAGCCCTCGACCGCGGCGGCTGGATCTACACCATAAGCCAGCTGCTCTCCTCTCCCTCCAAGTGGGGCTGGATCCGTGCCTGGGGTGGCCCGGTGTGGTTCGGCAAGGGCGAGCAATCCCCCAACATCGACAACGGCAAGTGGTCCTTCAGTCTCATCGGTAACCACACTGATAAGACCTACCAGGACCCTTCCGGTAAGCAGCAGCCCATTTCCCTGGCCAAGTGCACCCAGGTGATCGCCCTCTCCCAGGATGGCAGCCGCATCTACTCGATGGACCCGTGGCTGGCCACCGACTACTCTTACGAGGTCGGCACCCCGCTGAACTCGCGGTTCCTCGTGCACACCATGTCCGCTTCCGGCTCAGTCGTCTTCATCACCAACAAGTACGGCGACATGTACGTGCGCCAGTCGGACTTCGACATCAACGGCTCCGACCCGGCCCAATTCCGCTACACCTGGCATGAGGACAACCGGCCGGTGGCCAAGGATGCGCTACAGCACCGCCTCGACCCCCGCACCGCTGCCATTAAGCTGCCCCCGCAGGACTGGCAGCACCAGCCGAAGATTCCCGGCACCATCACCGACCGCATCTCCATCCACTCCACCGCCCCCGGCTCCCAGAACCGTGAGCTGCGCGTGGAAGGCATCAAGGGCGGCGTGACCGGATTCTGGCACAAGATGGTGGACGGCAAGAAGTGGGCCTTTACCCCCACCAGCCAGCCGCTCAAGGGCAAGGTGCTGCAGAATCCGGCACAGGATCGCTCCCGTGACACTCTGCGCGCCCCGTCCCCCTACAACTTCCGTGGCACCCTAGTGCCAGGTGTGCAGTTGGACGTTCATGAGTTCGCCTACGCCTCGGTGACCCGCCCGGTACGCCTTACCATCAAGGGCAAGGCCTATAAAGTGCTACTGCACAGTGTGGATGGGCGCCTGGGTACCCCGCTGACCATGCGTATGCAGCCGTTCGAGGGCGAGTTCGGCCCCCGCCCGGCCGGCTTGGTTGCCACGGTGAAGCGTAATTACGTGGCGGCCTTCGCGATTCCACAAAATCTGTGGGCCACGGCCAAGAGCGACCCGGCACTGGCTGCCTTTATCAAGACCTACATGGCAGGTGAGCGTGTCCACGAAATCTATCTACGGGTGACGAGCAACCAGATGGAGGTCATCAACTCCCCGGTAGACGGTGTGGCAATGCCGCTGGTGAGCACCGTCTCCACCTTGCGCAGCTACTAGGAGGTGGGGAGACGGGAGCGTCCCGTGTCCCTTCGCCACCCCTCATCGGGTTACTGCCTTCCCTGATCGGAGCACGGTGGTTTTCATCTGGTCGCGGTATCTCTCATCCAGTCACAACAAACCATCACCCGGTAGTTCTCCATGAGCGGTGGCTATACCGGGCAGACTGCTAGGTACGTGTCGGGTGAGCGGAGACAGACGGTCTCACTCCAGGTGGGCGAGCTTTTGGGCTTTCTTACCACGCTGGTTCTCTGGCAGAGTGTCCCTGCCGCGCTGCACCACTTTGGAATCGGGGTTGAACACCACCTGGGTGTCCTTGTCCTCATAGTCGAACTTGTTGAGGAAGTAGCGCAGGGCGTTGATGCGGGCGCGCTTCTTGTCGTTGGACTTGATGACGGTCCAGGGGGCCCAGTTGCTGTCGGTACGGCGGAACATCTCTTCTTTGGCGTCCGTGTACTTCTCCCATTTATCCAGGGACTCTAGATCCATAGGGGAGAGTTTCCAACGGCGTACCGGGTCCAGTTGGCGGATAGCGAAGCGGGTGCGCTGCTCCTGCTGGCTTACCGAGAACCAGAACTTGGTAAGGGAGATGCCGTCCTCGATGAGCATCTTCTCGAACTTGGGGGCCTGGTGCATGAAGAGTTCGTACTCGTCTTGTGTGCAGAAACCCATCACCCGCTCCACATTGGCGCGGTTGTACCAGGAGCGGTCGAACATGACGATCTCGCCGGCAGAGGGCAAGTGTTCACTGTAGCGCTGGAAGTACCACTGATTCTTTTCTCGTTCGGTGGGCTTGGAGAGTGCCACCACACGGGCGTGCCGGACGTTGATGTATTCGTTGAAGCGCTTGATGGTACCGCCCTTACCGGCAGCATCGCGACCCTCGAAGATGATGAGGTGGCGCAGTTTGTTGTCCACTGACCAGTTCTGGAATTTCAGCAGCTCAATCTGCAGCAGGTACTTCTCCACCTCGTAGCTGTTGCGGTGCATACGGTGGTGGTAGGGATAGTTTTCCCGCCAGGTATCGACGGCCTTTCCGTTGATGTCGATAAGGTCGGGGTCTTCACCGTGGTCGTCACGAACGGTGTATCCCTCGGCGCGGAGGCGGTCGATGTAGTCTCGAAGTTCGCGATTTTCCATTCCTACCCTTTTTTGTCCGGTTAAATACCAAGTTTAGCGGGGGATTCCACAGAAGTCTGACAAGCGACCAAAAGTTCCTTGGGGATCCCATATCCGTTGTGGCAGAACCACAACGTGCCAACACAATAGATGCTATTTGGTGTTTGGGCCGGTAAAGAGAGGTGGAAGGGGCTCCGTACCAGTGGGGCAGCTCACCGAGGACAGTACATTGTCCTGCGACGGCGGGATGGTGACGTCACGGCTGAGGAACTTCACGCGCTCTGGATTGTCCAGGCTGGCACACTGCACCACAAGCTTGCCCGTGTAGGTCTTGTCAGTGGGATTGGTGCACGTGACACCAGCCTCCTGGCCAGTGGTGTAGGTATTGCAGTGCGGGTGTTCTGCCGCATGTGCGACAACAGGCACTACGGCAACCGAGGTAAGGAGAGTAGAGGTCAAAGCGACCGATAGGGCAGTGAGGCGTGTCATACCTTCATGGTAGGTCGCTGAGAGAGAAATTTAAAGGTGTAAACACCACTTAGCGAAAAGTTCATCTTCGCAGCTAGGTGGCAATTTTAGAGCAGCGTCAAAGAAGCCTGGACGCCAGCTGGGAAGGTTGACGGCAGGAACCTAGTCGGTCACCTCAAGAAGCACCGGAACATGATCACTGGCCCCTTGGCCCTTCCGCTCCTCACGGTCAATGGACACCCCCGTCACCCGATCCGCCAGAGCCGGGCTCAGGTAGGCAAAGTCGATGCGCATACCGTAGTCCTTAGGGAAGCTCAGCCGCGTGTAATCCCAATAGGTGTAGGTATGCGGCTCGGGAAGAAACTCCCGGGTAATTTCTCGGAAGCCCGTCTCACCCAGCGCCGCGAACGCCTCCCGCTCCGGTGCGGAAAGATGCGTCTTCCCCACAAAAAACTCGGGGTCCCACACGTCCGTATCCAGCGGGGCCACATTCCAGTCGCCTGCCAGCATCATCTGCACCTCCGGATCCTCCGCCAGCCACCCGGCCGCCGCATCCCGCAGCTTGCGCAGCCACTCCAACTTGTAGGTGTAGTGGCGGTCAGTGAGCTCACGACCATTGGGGATGTAAAGGCTCCATAGGGTGGTGGGTCCACTGGGTTCCAGTGCGCCCACCACGGCCGACACTGCCCGCGCTTCCATCACTTGTTCCGCCTCCGGGTCCTTTGCGAAACCGGGTTGGCCAGGGAAATGCTCTTCAACGTCCTCGATCCCGATCCGGGACACAATGGCGACGCCGTTCCACTGGTTGTAGCCCACGTGGGCCACCTCGTAGCCCATCTCCTCGAAACGCTCGAAGGGGAACTGTTCATCCTTACACTTGGTCTCCTGGATACAGAGGGCATCCACGTCATTGGCCAGAAGCCAGTCGGTCACACGGTCGACGCGTGCGCGGATAGAGTTCACATTCCAGGTAGCCAAACGCATGGTTGCAGTTTACCGCCCCGTCCCCACAGCGGAGACGGGGCGACGGAGTCAGTGCTCATTACCTGCCGCGAGGGTGCGCATAACGTGCCGAGACGACTGCATCAGACGGGGAAACTCTGATAGTGTGACCCGAAAACAGGGTGGCCTAGGAGAAGGGATCCGGGTCCACCCCCGGCATCCACGACCGCCCCGGCTGATCCCACTTCCGGTTCTTAAACAGGCGCTTCACCTTCGGGCGGGCAAACACTGGCACAAACTCCGTATAAAGATGCCCATCCAGGTGCCCCACCTCGTGCTGTAGGCACTTCGCAAAGAAACCGTAGCCCGACAACATGATGGGCTTCCCGTGCGCATCGGTACCCGTCACCTGCGCCCAGTCGTAGCGGTCCAACGCGAAATGGGCACCGGGAACAGACAAGCACCCTTCCCCCTCCCGCAACAGGACCGGCTCCCCATTGGGCGGATTATCCACCGTAAGAACAGGATTAATAACGCAGGCGATCCGGTTCATACCATTTTTGCTCCAACCCGGGCGGCCCGCCCGCTCCCGAATCATGTCGGGCGTCATCTCCTCGCCCAACGGGAGATCCGTATCCGGGCAGTCGATCACAAAAATCCGTTTACCCACCCCAATCTGGTTGGCAGACAACCCCACTCCGCCACTCGCAGCGAGCGTGTCATACATGTCCTTAATGAGCGTCTGCAGCGCTTTCGTCACCCCACCACTGAGGTCAACTACCTCAGTGGGATGGTGCAGGACGGGGTCACCGGCAATGACAATAGGGCGTACGGTCATGCCTTCAGCTTACCCGCTGGTGAGGGTACCCTGCGTGTTCTTAACCCGCTGTTCGTGACCTGCGCAAAGCTCAGTTAGAATAGACACGTGCGCTATCTATCTACTCGCGACCACGACCAGACCACCACCAGCTTCTGCGACATCCTGCTGGAAGGCCTCGCCCCCGACGGCGGTCTCTACCTGCCGGAGCAGTACCCCACCATCGGTGCTGCCGACCTCGATCGCTGGCGGAACCTCCTCAACGAGCGGGGCTACGCAGCCCTTGCCGCCGACGTTCTCACCCTCTTCATCGACGATATCCCCGCCGAGGACCTCAAGGACATCTGCGCCCGCGCCTACTGCACTCCCAAGTTCTCCGAAGACGACATCGTCACCGTCAAGCACCTGGAAGACGACATCTACATCGGCGGCCTCTCCTACGGCCCCACCGCCGCCTTCAAAGACATGGCCATGCAGCTGCTCGGTGAACTCTTCGAGTACGAACTGAAACGCCGCAACCAAGTCCTTAATATCCTCGGCGCCACCTCTGGTGACACCGGCTCCTCCGCCGAATACGCCATGCGCCGCCGCGACGGTATCAGCGTCTTCATGCTCACCCCGCGGGGCCGCATGACCGCCTTCCAACAGGCCCAAATGTTCTCCATTGCGGACCCCAATGTCGTCAACATGGCAGTAGACGGTGTCTTTGACGACTGCCAGGACATCGTCAAAGACGTCAGTCGGGACCTCCAGTTCAAGCGCACTTGGAGCATCGGCGCCGTTAACTCCATCAACTGGGCGCGTCTCATGGCACAGATCGTCTACTACATCTGCTGCTGGATCCGCCTCACCGAACAGGTCGACCCCTCCCAGCGGAACACCACCGCCGTCAGCTTCGCCGTGCCCACCGGCAACTTCGGCGACGTCTGCGCCGGGCACGTCGCCCGCACTATGGGTGTGCCCATCGACCGCCTCATCGTCGTCACCAACGAAAACGACGTGCTCAACGAGTTCTTCACCACCGGTGTCTACCGGGTGCGCTCCGCCGAGCAGACGCTGGCTACCTCCAGCCCCTCCATGGATATCTCCAAGGCCTCCAACTTTGAGCGCTTCATCGCCGACCTGTTGGGGCGCGACGCCGCACGCATCGACGACCTCTTCGGCAACCAGCTGACAGTGGAAGGCTACTTCGACCTCTCCGCCGACCCTGCCTTCGCCACCGTCGAAAGCGAGTACGGATTCCTCTCCGGCCGCTCCACCCACCAGGACCGTCTTGCCACCATCCGCACCTCCTGGGAAAACAGTGGCATCATGGTCGACCCGCACACCGCAGACGGTGTCAAGGTTGCCCGGGAGCTCACCGCCGACGGTACCGTCACCACCCCTATCATCTGCTTGGAAACCGCCCTTCCGGTGAAGTTTGCCGACACCATCAAGGAAGCTACCGGCCGTCTCCCCGACACCCCGGAACGTTTCCAGGGCATCGAAGACCTCCCCCGCCATGTGGTGGACGTCCCCAACGACACCCAGTCGGTGAAGGACATCATCGCCAACACCCTCACCCCCCAGGAGTAGACCAGGGTGTTGACGGACGACGAGCGCGCGCTGCTGGCCTTTGAACGCCAATGGTGGCGCTACGCAGCCAGCAAGGAAGACGCTATCCGGGTGCAGTTCGACATGAACGCCACCCGCTACTACCAAAAGCTCAACACTCTGCTCGACAAACCCGACGCGATGGCAGAGGATCCGGCTTTGGTCCGACGGCTCCAGCGAGTGGCAGACTCCCGCTCAAGGGCCCGTCACCAGCGCGGAAAAAGGGTGTAACCGCCGGTATCCGCACTAATTTTGAGATCGAAACGCGCCGTCAGCGTACGGCCTCCCCTAATAACCGCTAAACTAGCAGCGTGGCTGATATGAACAAGAGCACCCAAGACAACATTGAGCGCGACTCCGCCGGCTTCCCGTACCGGGCACTCGCCATGGTACTGATTGCCGCCGCACTGGTCTGCGCCATCGTCGGCATCTTCATGCTGGTCGACAATGGTCGCCACCAGGTACATGTCCGCACCAATCCCACCACCTCCAGCTCCTCCGTCTCCCAGAACGAAGCTGCCTCCAAGGAACAACAGAAGAAGGATGAGCCGGTGAAGGTCGACAAGGCTGCCGTGCGCGTCATCGTCCTCAACAACACTACCCGCGAAGGTTATGCTGGCCGCACCAGCGATGAACTCCGCGATGCCGGCTGGGCCAACCAGACCGCCGCCGCCAACTGCCCGCAAGGCGCCTGCGGATCCCTCAGCGCCTCCACCGTCTTCTACAAAGACAACCCGCAGTCGAAGGCCGCCGCGG
This sequence comes from Lawsonella clevelandensis, assembly GCF_001293125.1. NCBI lineage: Bacteria > Bacillati > Actinomycetota > Actinomycetes > Mycobacteriales > Lawsonellaceae > Lawsonella > Lawsonella clevelandensis. The sequence continues at coordinate 724,544 of NZ_CP009312.1, read as the reverse complement.
AAAGTATCGCCAAACAGCTTAAGTTCACCACTGCCGTCCGTCCCGAGTGGCTCAACAAGCACTCCGAGGACGTCGTTGTGGTTCTTGCGAACGACTAACATGTAGCGGCCGCCCCGCCTCCTCCCCACACGGCCTCCTCCCGGTGGAGGCGGGGTGCTCCGCCATCCGCATGCCCTTTTCTCCTACTCCACGTCAGCCAAGAGAGAAAAAGAGACAGCCTGTCGCTAAATAGGCTGTCACTTTCCTCCCCACCCCGTACCGTAAAGGTATGGATAAACGCGTCATCGCAGCCTGGATCACCATCGGCGCCACCCTCGCCGCAGCCTTCGTCGTCCTCGGCGTCCTCCCCCTCATCGCCATGGCACAGTGCGGCATTATCGTCTCCCTCGGCGTCCTCCTCGACACCTTCCTCGTCCGCACCCTCCTCATCCCCGCCATCTTCACCACCACCGGAGACTCATCTGGTGGCCCAACACACTAGCCCACCGCAGTGCACACACCCCAGAACTAGCCTCCCACCAGAGCTAGCGCATTATCGGTGCTCACACAGTCCGGCAGCTAACCGGCCGACACCACACAACAACTACACACCACAAACAAGGTCCGCAGCCGCCCCACAAAGAACGCGTGCGGGCCTTGCCCACACAAACGACAAGCGCCGCCTAGCGAAAACTCGCCAGGCGGCGCTTGCTAAGTCTTAGCGAACTTTCGCTAAGACTGCGCTTGTGGGTTCTTAGCGATAATTCGCTAAGACTGTGCTTGTGGGTTCTTAGCGATAATTCGCCAAGAACAGTGCCTCCGCAGTGGCGATGGCGGTGATTTCGGTGGGGTCGACGGACTCGTTGGGGCCGTGGATACCGCAGAGAGGTTCTTCGACGCCGAAAAGCACCAGCTGAGTGTTGGGGTGGGCGGTCTTCAGCGCCGCGCACAGCGGGATGGACCCGCCATCCGCACTCAGCTCCACCTTATCCACAGACACGCCATAGGCTGCTGCCAACGCCTGTTGCATTCCCACATGGGCACTGCCAGAGGTATCCGCCAGATACGGCTCACCTGTCCCCAGCGGCTCACACTCCACCTGGGCATTCCACGGGCGATGGTTCTGCAGATGGGCGATCAGCTTTTCCTCTGCCTCCCGCACATCCATCTTCGGGGGTACCCGCAGGTTCAGCATTGCCGATGCCTCCGCAGGCACCGCATTAATCGCGTGAGCCGTGCTCGCCGCATCAACACCCGTTACGGTCAGTGTCGGGCGAGCCCACGCCAACTCGGAAGGTGTACCGGCCGTGGACAGCTCCACTCCCTCCAGCACACCTGCATCCGCCGCAAACTCTGCGGGCGAATACTGCACGCCTTCCCAGGTTTGGCTGGCATCGAGTCCATCAATGGTCAACCCACCATCGGCGTCCCGCAGGCTCGCCAACATGTGGATCAGGGCATAAAGGGCATCCGGAGCCGGGCCACCATACTGGCCCGAGTGAATGGGGGAGCGCAGCGTCTTCACCGTCACCTTCAGTGACACCACGCCGCGCAGTGAAATATTGATCGTAGGAACACCAACAGCCACATTGCCGGTGTCCGCAATAAGAATCGCATCCGCCGCAAACAGCTCGGGTTGCTCCGCGACGAGCATCTCCAAACCTTCGCCGCCGGCCTCTTCGGAACCCTCCACAACCAGCCGGACGCCAATGCCACCATAAGTGTGCTCGGGGTGGTCGGACTGGGGAGCCCATTCCCGCAACGCTCGCAGGGCAGCTAAGTGCGCCACCATATTGCCCTTGTCGTCGGCGGTGCCGCGCCCATACCAGCGCCCCTCCTTCTCCGTCAGCTCCCACGGGTTGGAGTTCCAGCCAGGCTGGTCGTCAGCCGGCTGCACATCGTGGTGGCAGTACAGCAGCACCGTGGGGCAGCCGTCCGCGGGGGCAGTGAAACCGAAAAGCGGGAAGGATCCGTCAACGGTCTCCACCGAGTGCACGTCGGCAATGCCAACTTCCGTGAACGACTGCTGAACCCAGGCGGCGCTTGCCGCGCAAGAGCCATTGTTGGTGCCGAAGACAGAATCGAAGCTGACAGCTGTGGTGAGGTCGGCTTTGACCTGGTCGCCTTGGCTGGCGATGTGGGTGCGGAGCTGGTCTGCTCCAACCAGGGGTGAGGACTCAGTCATGGGTGGTGGACTCCTCTAGTCGGTGGGTAGTGATGTCTCCCAGCTTACCCTTCCCCCACGAGCCTTCGGTGAGCCTTCCGCGAGGATAGGGTGAAAGGTGCGCGGGCTGTACGAGGGGTGTCCGAGCGCTGCGCAATGGTTGTGCCGCTGGTCGATAGTTAGGCGGCACGGCGTTCTTTGGTGTCGTCCAGGCTGCCCGTGTAGGTGATGCCGGTGGAGGCGCTGGTGCGGAGGGTGGTCTGGTGCTGGCGGTACTGGTTGGCGGCCGCAATGAGGGCGGAGAGGCTGGCTTCTTCGCTGGTGGTGCCGTAGCCGATGGACCAGTGGGTGAAGTAGCGGTTCTCGATCTCCAGGAAGGTGGCGTACTGGTGGTGGGGGTTGTCCGGCATCTTGCGCTGGCGGAACGTCTTAATGTCCAGGCGGATGTCGAAGCTGTCCAGTATGTAGCAGAGGGCCTGGATGGGGCCAGTGGCTTCGGCGGTGGTGCAGCACATGGTGCCGTCGATGGTGAGGGTAGCGATGTACTGGGAGCGGCCGCGGCTGGTGGGCTGGCTGCCGAAGGCGCCGAGCATGATGCTGCCGGGGGTACGGAAGGTGCGGTCGAATTTGTCCTCGGACATACCGGCAGCGAAGGGGCACAATTCGATGGGGAGGGGGTAACGGGTCCGCTCGGTAAAGGGGTTGTTGTCCCGCAGGTTGGGGGTGGCCGCCGGCGCTATGGGGGAGTTGGGGCGGGAGGCGGTTGTGGTGGTGTGGGAGGTAGGGGAGGAGAAGCGGTGAGTAGACATTGGAGAGGAGCTTTCTGTGCAGGGTGGTCCGTGGGTGTGTGGACCAGCACTTCTCTCCACCGCAGTAAGGGGGCTAGTCCGTGATGACCCCACTGCGGCTGTGAGCTACTACTAGGTGCTTCGTGTTCATGGTTAAGAGGGTAGGGGAGGTCTCCCCCGCTGTCAATGAAAATGGAAAAAACTTTTCACATAATGAAAATATACTGTGAAGGAGCCGGGCTAGCTGGTGTAGGGCAGCGCCAGCGCTTGCTCCTCAACCTTAGCCAGTGTCTCCTGCATGCCGGCAGCCATTTCCTGTGCAAAAGCCTCGTCCCCACCCAGGAAGAACTTCACGAATACGGAATTAATAAGGCTCGGGCGGGCATCTGCAAGGAGGCGCTCCAAGGTGACGGTGGTGCCGCCATTCTCCGCTGGCTCCAGGCGGTAGGTCCACAGGTAGTGGTTGGCGGGAATAAGGAAGGATAGCTCCTTCTTGGGCTCCACCGTGAGGAAACGAGCGGTGGTGATCCAGAAGGTGTACTTGCCGCGGCGGTTGATGTTAACGGTGACGCCATCGGGGTGTACCGGGTCGGAGCTGGGTGGGAATCCGATCATCTTTTTGCATTGGGGACTGCGTGAGCCCATGCTGCTGATATCGCTGACGACCTGCCAGACAGCGGACAGAGAAGCGGGAATGGTACGGGAAACGCGAATCAGTTTGGAATCCATATGTTTATTCTAAGCTGCTGGAATCGTTCTTGCACTCGACTAGTTCGAGTGCTAGAAAAGACTTAGCACTCAATCATTGGGAGTGCCAAAGCTGGCGAGTAAGACCGGGTACCATCCCGTACAAGACACACCGGTCGTCCGTCGCGGGAACTGTGCCAGCTTGGCAGTGTCGGCCACCAGTCACCCCCATCAACAGAGGAAGACATAAACAACACATGTCCAAGATGATTGCATTTGACGAAGAGGCCCGTCGTGGCCTGGAGCGGGGTCTCGATACCCTCGCTGATACCGTCAAGGTGACGCTCGGCCCCAAGGGTCGCAACGTCGTCCTGGAAAAGAAGTGGGGCGCCCCCACCATCACCAACGATGGCGTCTCCATCGCAAAGGAAATCGAACTCGAAGAGCCCTACGAGAAGATCGGCGCCGAGCTGGTCAAGGAAGTCGCCAAGAAGACGGATGACGTCGCCGGCGACGGCACCACCACTGCTACCGTGCTCGCCCAGGCTCTCGTCCACGAAGGTCTTCGCAACGTTGCTGCTGGTTCCAACCCCATGGGTCTGCGCCGCGGTATCGAGAAGTCCGTGGACGTCGTCACCAAGGCTCTCCTCAACTTCGCCAAGGAAGTTGAAACCAAGGACGAAATTGCCGCCACCGCTGGTATCTCCGCTGGCGACCCTGAGATCGGTAACCTCATTGCCGAGGCTATGGATAAGGTTGGCAAGGAAGGCGTTATCACTGTGGAAGAGGCCAACACCTTTGGCCTCGACCTGGAACTGACCGAAGGTATGCGCTTCGATAAGGGCTTCATCTCCGGTTACTTCGCCACCGACCTGGAACGCCAGGAAGCCGTCCTCGAGGATCCCTACATCCTCATCAACCAGGGTAAGGTCTCCAACATTAAGGACCTGCTGCCGCTGCTCGAAAAGGTTATGCAGTCCGGCAAGCCCCTCCTCATCATTGCCGAAGACGTGGAAGGCGAAGCCCTCTCCACCCTCGTGGTCAACAAGATCCGCGGCACCTTCAAGTCCGTCGCCGTCAAGGCCCCGGGCTTCGGCGATCGCCGCAAGGCCATGATGCAGGATATGGCCATTCTTACCGGTGGCCAGGTTATCTCTGAAGAGGTTGGCCTGTCCCTCGAGACTGCCGACATCACCATGCTGGGCCGTGCCCGCAAGGTTGTCGTCACCAAGGAAGAGACCACCATTGTTGACGGTGCCGGCTCCACCGAGACCATCGAAGGCCGCGTCAACCAGATCAAGGCAGAGATTGCTTCCACCGACTCTGACTACGACCGCGAAAAGCTGCAGGAGCGCCTCGCTAAGCTGGCCGGCGGCGTTGCCGTCATCAAAGCCGGTGCCGCTACTGAGGTCGAGCTGAAGGAACGCAAGCACCGCATTGAGGACGCTGTCCGCAACGCTAAGGCTGCCGTCGAAGAAGGAATCGTTGCTGGTGGCGGTGTTGCACTCGTGCAGTGCGAGTCCGCCATCGAGGATCTCGATCTAGAAGGCGACGAGCTGACCGGTGCCAAGATCGTCCAGTCCGCCCTTTCCGCTCCGCTGAAGCAGATCGCCTTCAACGCTGGCCTGGAGCCTGGTGTCGTGGCCGAGAAGGTCCGCAACCTTCCCAGTGGTCACGGCCTCAACGCCGCCACTGGTGTCTACGAGGACCTGCTCGAAGCTGGCATCAACGATCCGGTGAAGGTTACCCGCTCTGCTCTGCAGAACGCTGCCTCCATCGCTGCACTGTTCCTCACCACCGAAGCTGTGGTTGCCGACAAGCCGGAACCCCCGGCTCCGGCCGCCCCCGCTGGTGACGACATGGGTGGCATGTACTAAACCATCGCCACGTATATCCACTGCCACGTGTTGGCGTAGGCTAGCACGGTGAAGACGGTGGTGTTTCCACGATGGTAGGTTACAATCGTGCAACGCTCACCACGTTGTGAAACATTGCTAATGTGGCAGAATAACCCCATATTTGACAGCCAGCCCTGTGCGAAAATATGCACAGGGCTGGCTGTTTGTGTAGATGCGTGAACACGGTGTCGATAATGTGTCCGCGTCTGTGGAGTACTCGCGGGTAGTACTTTACTCAACCGTTACTGTTCGCTCATGGTGAAAATACCCTGGTCAAGGCCCACTTATATGTGTAGTGTTAGCTACGTCACATCGACCAACGAGTCATCATGAAAACGTTCTGAAGTCTCTCGCAGTTGCAGTATCTGCGGCTGTCGCTATCGTAACGCTACCCGCCATCGCGTCAGCCACCCCGGCTGAGACCGCTCCGGCTCCCTTGTCCCAAGCTCAAATCCAGAAGATGGGCCAACAGTTCCGTTTTGGTAGCCTCTCCCAGGACGCCAATACTCTCTCCGTCGAGAAGGGCACAGTTCGCCTGGCGGATAACAACCGTGGACTGGAGCTTGTCGGCCACAATGGCAGCGTCCTCATGACTCTTCCGCTGCTGGGCTTCGATGCTTCCAAGCAAGGCATCTACACCCTCACCGCACACGTTGCGAAGGATGGCACGTCCGTCACCTTCCAGCGTCCGGCAGACACCACGTACCGTCCGCTGAGTGCAGTCGAAAAGACGCGCGAGGCTAAGCTCGCCTCCGCCTACACGTCCGAAATTGGTAAAGTTGGCGACGGTGCCGTCGTTGATTACATCAATCTCGCTAAAGTCTCCACCGACAAAGATCCGCTTTACTTCTACCTCGGCGGTGTCCTTGGCTGCGGTGCTGGTGCAGTCCTTTCCGTACCCTTCACCTGTGCTGCCGGCTGGTTTGTCGGCTCCGCTGCACTTCCTCTTGCCTCCGACAATCCCCAGGTTAATGGCACCGTTAAGCGATTCTGGAACAACCTCTTCCACCTCAACTGGTTCTAACCGCTATACCCAGGTGTGACAGAACAATCCCCAGCTTGCACGAGCTGGGGATTGTTCTTTTTCTCTATAGGGAGCCTCGTAAGTCGAGTCTCGCTCAGCATGGTGCTGAGCCGAAGTAGCGCAAGTGTAGTACTACTTAGCGTACGCGGGCGACATCGCCGCCGGTGAAGTAGGCCTTAGTGCCGCGGAGCAGGCGGTTAGCCTTCTTGTGGGCGACTGGATCCTTGGCCAGCTTGGAGGACAGCACGGCTGGCATGTTGAGCGTGGAGATGATGACAACGGTGACGCCGGTGAACACAAAGGTGAATTCCAGCAGGTAGTTCACCGGAATACCAATGATGGTGAGGGCAAGGACGAGACGCAGCGGGTAGCTGACGAGTTCGAGGGCGAGGTAGGTAATGAAGCCGCCGACGATACCGGTGATGACACCGAGCGCGGTGCCGCCCACAAAGTTCAGGGTGTCGTGCTGCAGTGCGTAGTCAGCGTAGTCGCGGTAGAGGTGGAACCATGCTTTGGTATTGCTTTCGAAGCGGTTCTTCTTGGCGAGCTGGTCCTTGGTGGCCTTGGCCTCAAACTGCCCCTTGGTGAGGGTGATGGTCTTGGCATTGCTGCTGAGGGAAGCGCGGAGGGTGTAGATGGAGTCTCCGAAGATGCCCTTCAGCGGGACGGAGATGACGGGCTTGCCTTGGCCGTCAACGATCTCGAGCTTGTCGCCCTCTTTGGTGACCTTGAAGGTGCCGTCCTTGAGGGTGATGCCGTTGCCGTCCTCATTGGTGGTCAAACCTTCCAAGGTGTGGACGGCGTGCTCGAGCTGCTCCTGTGCGGCCTGTTGCGTGGCGGGAGCCGTGTCGGGGGTATCGGTGGGGGCTGCGTTGGCGATGGCGGGAGCACCGGTGAGGGTGATCGCTGACACCACCGCGAGCGCAGTTGAGCGAAGCCAGGATTTCATGGGAGCATCCTTATTCTGTGGTGGTTGGAAAACTGAAGGGGAGAAGGTGTTTATCCAACCGTGATTGTTGTTACGCCACAACTGTAGAACGACATGCCGCGATTGCAAAGAGGGGAGAGATGATCTGCCGACGTTAGCGACATCCGTCGCATAATAAAAAAGCTCTCAACTGGTCTTTTATTTCGTTTAGACCGAAATAATTACTCTGAGAAAAATCTAGAAAGTTGTCCCGAGCCATGTTTTTCCCTTATGGCCATAAGACCAATACGCTGTCAAAAAATAGCAATAATGCTGTGTTTTTACAGATAGGAAAAAAGTGTTCAATGGTGAAGCGGCCGGGGCTCTGCCAGTGATGTGTCTCTCTCTGCTAAGGGAGCCACAGTGCGATAACTACCAGCGCAGTAAAGACAATCTCGGTAATACCGATCGCCTTGGCGCTCCACTTTTTACCCTGGAAGCGCATCGTCAAGGGGAAGTAGGCTGAACGGGCCAGCAGGGCGACAAACACCGCGAAGAGTACCCAGCCGGTCCATCCCAACACTGCGCTCACCAGGGCAAAGATTGCAGCCACGGCATGGAAGACAATAGAAAACACCAGGTGGGGAGTGCTGCGGCGTTCCCGGATGACGGTTTTGACCACGGGGACAGTTCCGAAGAAATAGAACAGGAGGATGAGGGAAACTAGCCACATCCAATTCCAGCCCGTCACCGAGCTCGACCAGTTGTGTCCGGCAAGGGCCGCCATATGGGTATCGACAGGGACAGGGAGGAGCGAGAAACTCGACCGCTGGAAGCCGGTACCCAGGTCGTAGGCCACTGCACCAACCAGGACACCTGCAGCAACAGTGATGCCGCGCGCCCCCATGGTGCGTTCTTTTCGCTCCTTAATGAGGACGACGGTGGTGATGATGAGAATGACAAACCAGGGTGCCCACAGGAGTAGTTTGGGGGCGCTCCAAAGGGTGAGGATGCCCAGCACCGCAGAGATACACACGTACGCTTTGACGGGAGTGACGTAGATGGAGCTGCGACGTGCTACAAACCACTTCGTGAGGGCGAAGAAACAGAAGTAGCCCACCACCCACAGAAGGTAGAGAGGGATCTGCGCGGGGACAAAGCCGCCAATGATGATGCCTAAGGTGATGGGAACAAACACCATTGCCCAGGCGCCGTGGTAGTCAGGGACCCAACCGCGTGCCGACAGTGAGCGTTTCTTGCCAGGCTTTCCAGCGTTCTTCGTGGGTGTCTTTGGGCCGGCCATGCGGACGTCCTTTCGCGGTGCGGAGGTGGGGGCTGGTTGACGGGTTCCGGTCTACCCTGAGGGACGTCTGATAGTGTAGTCTGCCCTAACTTTAGTGACTAGATTTAGCTGCTTTTAGCGACTTCGTTCCACTTATCTTTGGCCATCTTGCAGGAGTCCAGACCCCTGTCTTCGGCCACCCATACGGTAAGGCCAAAAGCAGGGTGGGCTTGCGGTGAGCCGGTGGCGATGCACCCCTTGGTCTGTCCATTGCGGCGCTTTTCGATGCGCGGTTTACCAACGGTATCCCGGTCCGCTTCGCCAATGAGGACGGAGAACTTGTGCCCTTTTTCACCGGTGAACTTGCAGCCCCAGCCGTAGCGGCCCCAGGTAGTTTGTGCGGCTTCGCGCTGCCCATACTTTTCTGAGCACGGGTTGACCAGTGGCAGCATCGCTGCCAGCGAGGAGGACACAGAGGAAGAGGACGAGCTGACCGAATTGAGCTTCTGCAGAGCGTCGTCGGCACTCCGTGCGACGGTGCTTGAGCCTTCGGAGTAGCCACGCTGGTAGCCTTCCGCGTGGCCGGCGCGGCTACCCAAAATGTAACTGCCGAAGCCAACGATGATGAGCACGAGAATCGTCACCAGAGTGACGCCAATGACGCCAGCTGCGCCAAGCTTACGGGAGGATCGCTTCTTCTTGGTGTCCTTGTCGTCAACCCCATAGGTGGGGTCTGGAACAGGGGCTGCGTTGTAATCGCGTGCTTCAACACTGCTAGCGGCAGACGGACTGTTGTCTGCCGGGAAGTTTGCCCAGTTCTCGGCAGGGCTATACACCTGCTGGATGGCCGCAGCATTCTGGCTGGCAGCTGGTTGTCCGGTTCGCATACGCTGTGCCCCTGCGGCAGTGGCAGCTCCGACGGAACCTGCGGTCCCGACTGCACCATCTCCTCGCATACCATTATCGGGGCCCGCAGGAGAGAAGGTGGGCTGACGGAAAGCGGTGGTGGTAGTGGTGCTGGTTCGCTGAGACTGGTCTCCCTGGGACTGCGCTCCCTGGGGAATGTGTAGGGTTCCTCCCGCAGGTTGAGAGGGGGGCTGTGCGGAGGTGATGATACGAGTGCTGTCCTCGGTACCCGAGGCCCCTAGCTGTGTGGTGCGCGGTTGGTTGGGGTGGGCAGATGAGGGAGTGACCTGAGAGCGGGGTTGCCCCGACTGCGAAGGGATGCGTTTGGCTGTTCCACGACCGGGAACCTGGTAGCCCTGGGCGGGGCGCATCTGCGGGTAGCCAGTTCGCTGCGGTTTAGGAGTGCCTTCGGGGCGGCGCGGAGCGGACGGTTCTTCGGTCATTCTCCCCATTCCTCTGGTCAGGTGATAGTGAACCCGGCTTGGGAAACTCTATCGTCAGTGTCCCTTACAGAGTAGCGATTTTTCCCTGCTTCTGTTTACTATAGCCGCCGCTCATTGCACTAATTGCAATGAGCACGTTCACACTTCAGCAGAATACCGCACCGCCGCCCCACCCCCGTGGTCGAAAGGCTCCAAGGTGCACAGAGCGGTGCCGTTGAACGCTCGCATAGCGGTGCCGCCCCCACTAGTATCAGAACCATGAATGAGCCCACGGATACTTCCCGCATGCCCGCTTCCTCCGCCTCTGCTTCGGCTTCCCCTGCCGACCGCCACACCGAACTGCTCGTCCTGGGTGCCGGACCGGGCGGCTATGTGGCTGCCATCCGGGCCGCCCAACTGGGGCTCCAGGTCACCATTGTGGAGGAGAAATACTGGGGTGGAGTGTGCCTCAACGTGGGGTGTATCCCCTCAAAGTCGCTGCTGAAGAATGCCGAAGTGGCTAACATCATGCTGCACCATGCGGCGGAATTCGGCGTACTGGCAGACAACATCAGTATGGATTTCGGAGTGGCGCATGCACGGAGCCGGAAAGTGTCCGCCAACATTGTGAAAGGCGTCCACTACCTCATGCGGAAAAACAAGATCACGGAGATGAACGGCCGCGGTTCCTTCCGCGACGCCCATACCATCGAGGTCGCCACCGCTGAGGGACCCGTCACCATCAGCTTCGACAACTGCATTATCGCCACCGGTGCCCATGTGGCACAGTTGCCCGGTGTGGAGATGGGCGGCCCTGTCGTTTCCTTTGAGGAGCAGATTCTCAACCCGGCACTGCCACACAGCATCGTTATTGTCGGTGCGGGCGCTATCGGCATGGAGTTCGCGTATGTGTTGGCGAACTATGGGGTGCAGGTGACCATTGTGGAATACCTAGACCGAGTGCTCCCCAACGAGGACAAAGACGTCTCCAAGGAGATCTCCAAGCAGTACCAGAAGCTGGGCATTACGCTACGCACTGGCCACAAAACCACCTCCGTCGAGCGGACGGGTGACGGAGTGGCAGTCGCTATTGAACCGGTCGCGTTGCCCGATGGAACCCTCCCAGCAAACGGTCATTCGGAGACTATCTATGCGGAACGCTGCCTTATCTCCACCGGGTTCCGCCCCAACGTGGAGGGCTATGGCCTGGAGAACACGGGGGTGGAGCTGACGGAGCGTGGTGCTATTGCTGTCGACGACTCCATGCAGACCTCTGTACCCCATATTTTCGCCATTGGTGACGTAACAGCGAAGCTGCAGCTGGCTCATGTAGCGGAAGCACAAGGGGTGGTTGCTGCGGAAACGATTGCGGGGGAGAAGACGGTGCCGCTGGGCGACTATCGGATGATGCCGCGTGCGACTTTCTGTAACCCGCAGGTCGCCAGCTTTGGCCTCACTGAGGAGCAGGCACGTACTGCGGCGGCGGACGATCCGGAGATGGATGTGCGTGTGTCCACCTTCCCCTTCAGTGCGAACGGTAAGGCACAGGGCCTGGCGGAGGCGCAGGGCTTTGTGAAGATTGTCGCTGACGGCCGCTACGGGGAGCTACTGGGCGCCCACATGGTGGGGCCGCAGGTGTCCGAGTTGCTACCGGAGTTGGTGTTGGCACAGAAGTGGGAGCTCACCACAGAGGAGGTTGCCCGGACGGTACACGTGCACCCCACATTAGCGGAGGCCCTGAAGGAGTCCGTCGAGGGTGTACTGGGGGAAATGATTAACCTCTAGCAGTGCTCCGCTGCCACGGTTACACACCTGTGGCAGCGGTGACGGGTGTGCAGCGACTGCTATCTATCGGCTCCGCCGGTTACATCCCCGTGTAACTGAGGCGTGCCAACACTGCGCGATGGTCGGTTCCATCCACCTCTGCTACCGTGGAGTCGGCCGTATGCCAGCGGGATTCCGACACGAAAATATGGTCAATTGGCACACCCAGCGGCTTTGGAAGGTAGGTGGGCCAGGTTCCCACGGAACCACTCTTCTTTTCCGCCAGGGCATCTACACAGGCGCCCATATCGGCGAGGCCACCGTGCCAGGGCGTGGCGTTGAAATCCCCACCCACAATGAGGTTGCCGGCCAGCGGGCTGTGGCACATGTCCACCATCTGCTTCATCTCATGGCGCCAGCGGCCAGTGTGCAGCAGGTTCGGGGGGTAAACGTGCCCCGCAACCAGCGTGGGCAGGTAGAGGAAGTTGGCGTCGCGGCTTTGCGGGGTAACAGCAACGGCCCCCAGCGAAGTCTGGGGGGTGATCTTCTCATCCACCTGGTAGGTGCCGAAGTAGACGGACACCAATAGCACCGTCTGGTTGATCTTGTCGCTACCTCGCCGAGTGCTGGGTACAGACTGAAACATCTGCATGGGGCTGCCGGCTTCTTCCATCAGCTGGGCAACCAGTTTAGCGGTGCCTTCTGTGGTTTCGGTGAGCATCACAATATCCGCGCCCACGGCATTGGCGAGTTTTGCGATGGTGACAGGCCGGGCGCCATTGTCGTAGCCGTTGAGGGACATCACCGTGATGTCGGTGCCGAAGTAGCCCTTGTTGGGGGTAGCCACCGTGTGCAGGGGGTCGACGCGCAAACCACTGCCCCAGCCGACACTCACATGGGCGAAGGTCGCCACAAGCGTAATCGCCATAAAGAGGGCGGAGACTCGGCGTGGCAGGTCGCGATGCCAGCGCACTCCGAAGACCACCACACTGGCCAACAGGGCGAGGAAGGAGATGAGAATCCAGAATCCGCGCGGGGCGAAGATCTGGGCGAAAACTGGCTGCATACTCAGCCATTTTCCGGGGTAGACAGAGAGCCCAAGCACCACTGCGGTGATGATGAGGGCGGCCAACCAGCGGCGGGGGATGGCCCGCTGCATGTCCTTTTGGACGAATGGAGGCGTCGGGTTCTGCTCGGTCTCCGTCATACCTTCTAACCTACCGTGTAGTGCCTCAAAAGGCAGATCGCGGGCAAAGGGAATGTTTCTCTCAGTATGCTAGAAACATGACGTGGAATCTCGATAATCAAGCCCACATGCCATCTTCCAACAACCCCGTTGCCTCTCCGGAAGCAGCAGCAGGCGGCGAGAAGGATCCACGCGAAACGCTCCGCTGGCAGGACTGTCGGGGGGTACTGCTGGATCTGGACGGCGTCATCACCCCTACTCTCGATATCCACAAACGGGCGTGGTTTAACCTTTTCGCCCCCTACATTGAGCAGCGGGCTGCTGAGCTCGGAGAAGAGCTCGCTCCCTACACCATGGAGGACTACTACACCTACGTGGATGGGCGCCACCGCCTAGACGGTGTGCGTGACGTTCTCCGCTCCCGCCACCTCCCTGAAGCTGAGGACCCGGGGACGGTCGAGCGGCTGGGGCTGCAGAAGAACAACGAGTTCATGGAGACGCTGCAGCGGGACGGCATCCGCGCCTACCCCGGCACTGTTGCCCTCATTGAGGTAGCTCGTCTCCTCGGCATCCCCTATGCGGTGGTGTCCTCCTCCCGCAATACCCGTCCGGTGCTGCAGGCAGCGAACCTCCTCGACCGTTTTGAGGTGATCGTGGACGGTAATACCGCCGACGAGAAACACCTCCCCGGCAAACCCGCCCCCGACACCTACTTGTATGCGGCTGAGCGGTTGGGCGTGCCCGCCCGCCAGTGTGCGGTCTTCGAGGATGCCACTGCGGGTGTGGCTGCAGGCCGGGCCGGTGACTTTGGCCTGGTGGTCGGTGTCAACCGTGGCAGCGGTGCAGCCTCTCTGCAGGCCGCTGGAGCAGACCTTGTCGTCGATGATTTAGGAGAGACCCTGGTATGACCGAGAGGAACTCCATCACAGACACCGCCCTACACACCACAGAGACCATCACTCTCTCCCCGGATGCCACCCCAGACACTGCCCCGATGGCGGAAGGGCAGGAACTCTACGATGAGCAGGTGACAGCTAGCGGCCCCCATCGCGACCGCTTCAACCTGCGCAGCTACTTTGCAGAACCGGAAATTGACCGTTCCATCCACCCCGTCGACCCCTGGCGGTGGGTAGAGACAGCACCCTCCACATCGGATCTGGGTGTGGCCGAGTCGCTCTTCACCGTGGGCAACGGCTACCTGGGGGTGCGCGGTAACCCGGAGGAGGGCCGCGATTCGGCCCTCAACGGCACCTATGTGAACGGGCTCCACGAAACCTGGGATATTCAGCACGCCGAGGATGCCTATGGCCTGGCGCGGGTGGGGCAATCCATCATCAACGCGCCGGATGCTAAGACTATTCGTATTTATGTGGATGACGAACCGTTGCGCGTGTCTGTGGCGGATCTCTTCTACTATGAACGTTCTCTTGACTTCCGCGACGGTGTGCTGCGTCGCTCCCTGGAGTGGCGGACCCCGGCCGGTAAACGTGTCCTCATCGATTTCACCCGCATGGTCTCCCTCACCGACCGTCACCTGGGCATCGAAGAGGTGAGTATTGTGCTGCCGGAGGATGCCGCTCCGGTGGTGCTCTCCTCGCAGATTCTCAACCGCCAGGATGGGCAGGATGAGTTCGGTTCGGCCTCCGACCCGGATCGTTTTGTGGCGACGGAAGGCGCTCCCCAGGGGTCGGTGAACACTGGCTCCGATCCGCGCCGGGCGGATCACTTCCGGTCTCGTGTGCTGCTGCCACTGTTGCAGGTGGATGAGGGAGAGAAGATCAAGCTGGGGTACCGGGTGGCAAACTCCGGGATGACGCTGGCGGTGGGTGCGGACCACGATTTTTCCACTACTAACGACTTCTATATTTCCTCGGTGGCACAGACGGATATGGCGAAGGTGCAGTATCACGTGGATGCTCGCCCGGGGCAAAAGATCGTCCTCACCAAGTACTTCTCCTACCACGACTCACGGCGGGCTTCCGTCAATGAGCTGATGGACCGAGTAGATCGGACGTTGCGCCGGGCGCGTAAGCGTGGGGCCGGAGATTACCTGGAGGCGCAGCAGGCGTGGCTGGCGGAGTTCTGGGAGCGTGCCGATGTGGAGATTCCGGATCAGCCGGAGTTGCAGCAGGCGGTGCGGTGGAACATGTTCCAGCTCATTCAGTCATCGGCGCGTGCGGAGGACTTGGGTATTTCTGCGAAGGGCGTGACGGGTTCTGGTTATGCGGGACATTACTTCTGGGACACCGAAATTTATGTGATGCCCTTCCTTACCTACACCATGCCGCAGGTGGCACGGAATGCATTGCGGTTCCGCTATCAGATGCTGCCGAAGGCGCGGGACCGGGCGTCCGAGCTGGATCAGTGCGGTGCCTTGTATCCGTGGCGCACTATCAATGGGGAAGAGGCCAGTGCCTACTATGCGGCGGGCACGGCTCAGTACCACATTGATGCTGATATCACGTATGCCACAGTGCAGTACGCGCGTGCCAGTGGCGATGCGGATTTCCTCTTCCGGGAGGCCATCGACATTTTGGTGGAGACAGCGCGCCTGTGGGAGGATTTGGGATTCTTTGGGGTGGACGGTCAGTTCCATATTCATGGGGTGACGGGTCCCGACGAGTACACCACGGTGGTGAACGATAACCTCTTTACCAACGTGATGGCCCGCTACAACATGCGGGTGGCCGCCGAGTGGGTGGAGCGCCTGCGGGAGGTGGAGAAGAGCTATTTCGAGGAGATGGTGCATCGCCTGAATCTGCGGCCGGAGGAACCGGCTGAGTGGCGCACGGCTGCCGACGCGATGTGTATTCCCTTTGATGGGGAGCGTGGTATTCACCCGCAGGACGCGCACTTCTTGGAGCGGGAAATTTGGAATAAGGATCGGGGACAGCCGAAGCGGCCGCTGCTGCTGCACTATCATCCGTTGACGATTTACCGCTATCAGGTTATTAAGCAGGCGGATGTGGTGTTGGCTCTCTTCCTGCGTGGGTCTGAGTTCAGTGAGAAGCTGAAGCGGGCGGATTTTGACTACTACGATCCGTTGACGACGGGCGACTCGTCTTTGTCTGCGGTGGTGCAGTGCATTTTGGCCGCCGAGTTGGGTTATGACTCGCATGCTCAGGCACTGTTCCGCCATGCCGTTTATGTGGATCTGTGTAATCTGCATGGTAATTCGGCGGATGGTCTTCACATCGCCTCGTGTGGTGGCGTGTGGTCGGCCTTGGTCTTTGGCTTTGGTGGTTTGCGTGACTATGACGGCCGGTGGACTATCAATCCGGTGCTGCCGGAGGGGTGGGGAAGTATGCGGTATCGCGTGCAGCTGTGGGGGTCTCGTCTGCAAGTGGAGGTACGTGCGGATGAGGTGGAGCTGGAGTGGGATTCGCCAGTTGCGGTGGGCTTGGAAGTGTGGGGCCAGTCGGTGACGGTGCAGGAGGGTGAGAAGTTGGTGGTTAAACGGCCACAGTAGCCATACCGCAGGTGATATTTCACCCACTTGGAAAATTGAGAGTGATGTTCGCCACAATTTGAAAAGAACTCGGCAGTAGCTTTTGTGTGAGCTGGCTTACCTCGGAATTTAGTGAGCTTAGTGCAGCCTCAGTGTCTTAAAAGCTATTGCCGAGTTGCCATTTTGGGTCTGGTATACGGCAAAAAACGCAGTTATTTCGCAAACAAACAGGTCGCGGAGCTTTTGAAGTGACATGTTCTGCATGGGATTCGTTCACAATTTTTTACGAAATAAAAGTATGACTTAAATAAGGTGACAAGGAGGGTGAATAAAGGGTGTGAGATGGGTCTCTCAAAACCTAGCTAAGGGTGCCCTAACCTGCGAAAAGGTCGAAAATGACAAGTCTAAGAAGCGCTCCGAAAGACGATAGAGTGAAGTCAGGTAAACCCGAACAATAGGGAGGTTCCATGGCCGGAAATAGTACCGCCGTCGCAGAGCGCACCACGGCGAAGACCGGCACTACCAATCGCGCTCACCTCCGCAAGAAGCCGTTCTACCCCAGCTGGGTTGCGAAGTTCATCATGGCCATTACTGGCTGGATCTTCTCACTCTTCTTGCTTGTCCACATGATCGGCAACCTGAAGATGTTCAGGGGCACATACACGATCACGCAGTATGACCTCGCCAAGGGCTACTCGCCGGACCAGATCGGTCAGCAGGCTCAGGCAATGAACGACTACGCACACTGGCTGCGTACCCTACTCGCCGGCCTCTTCGGCTACGAAGGTGTGCTGTGGGTCTTCCGCATCGTGCTACTCGTCTGCATCATCCTGCATTTCGCCTCCGGCATTCTGCTGGCCGTCCGCGGCAAGCAGGCCCACGGTAACAGTGCCCGCAAGGTCAGTACCGCCCGTGGTGTCTTTGCCAAGTTCATGATCGTGTCCGGTCTGATCCTGGCATGCTTCATTGTCTTCCACATCCTCGACCTGACTACCGGTGATACCGGAGCCGAGTTCCAGCATGGCGATGCGTACAACAATATGATCGCCTCGTTCGACCGGCCCGCCGTCGCTGCGTTCTACGCCATCACCATGCTGCTGCTGCTCATACACATCGAGCATGGCATTGCCACCACCGCCAATGACTTTGGCGCCACCGGAAAGCGCCTGCGCGCTGTCTTCTCCATGATTGGTGGCATCCTCTCTGGCGTTATCGTCCTCGGCAACCTCGCCATCGTGATCTGCGTTGCTACTGGCGTCATCCAGCCCGTCGACCTCGCTGTCCCCAACCAGGCGTACGACGGAACTGCTCACGCCGCCATGGCCGCACTGAGCGTCATCGGCTAGTACACCCCCATAAGTTTCCGGTACCGCCCCGCGCGTACCACCGAAGCTTTCCAAGCTAAAGAAGATAAGGAGACGCAGGCAGTGACTATTACCGATTCTGCCTCGGCTGCACAGGACTTTGTGGCACCCGCCTCCATCGTCCCTGGCGTCACCCTGGGTGATGTGCTTGACGGCCATGTGCCGGCAGGCCCCACTCCGGTGGCCTGGGATGAAGCGATGGCACACTTCAACCTCGTCAGCCCCCTCAACCGTCGTAAGTTCACCATCATCGTTGTGGGTACCGGTCTGGCCGGCTCCGGTGCTGCCGCCGCCCTCGGTGAACTCGGCTACGACGTGCAAGCCTTCACCTACCACGACGCACCCCGTCGTGCCCACTCCATTGCTGCCCAGGGTGGCGTCAACTCCCCCCGCGGCCGCAAGGTCGACAATGACTCTCTCTACCGCTTCGTCAAAGACACAGTGAAGGGCGGTGACTACCGCTGCCGCGAAGCCGACGCCTACCGCCTTGGCCAAGAAGGTATCCGCGTCATTGACCATATGGACGCCATTGGTGCCCCCTTCGCCCGCGAATACGGCGGCACCCTCGCCACCCGTTCCTTCGGTGGCGTGCAGGTATCCCGCACCTACTACACCCGTGGTCAGACAGGACAGCAGCTCCAGCTGGCCGGCGCCCAGGCTCTGCAGCGGCAGATCAACCGTGGCACCGTCACGCTACACACCCGCTCCGAGGTCCTCGACTTCATCGTCAAGGACGACCGCTGCCAGGGCGTGGTGGTCCGCAACCTGGTGACCGGTGAGGTCACCGCCCACACCGCCCACGCAGTCATCCTCGCCACCGGCGGCTACGGCAACGTCTACTTTGACTCCACGCTGGCCAAGAACTCCAACGCCTCGGCGTCCTGGCGTGCCCACCAGCGCGGTGCCTACTTCGCCTCCCCATCCTTCGTGCAGTTCCACCCGACAGGTCTGCCGAAGAACTCCTACTGGCAGTCCAAGACCATCCTCATGTCGGAGTCCCTCCGTAACGATGGCCGCATCTGGGTGCCTATGAAGGAAGGCGACGACCGCCCCGCCAACGAGATTCCGGAGAACGAGCGCGACTACTTCCTGGAGCGCAAGTACCCCGCCTTTGGAAACCTGGTTCCCCGCGACGTGGCCTCCCGTGCCCTGTCTCGTGAAATCAACGCCGGTCGCGGTGTCGGCCCGCTGCACAACGCCGTGTATCTGGACTTCCGCGACGCCATCGAACGCCTCGGCAAGGACACCATCGCCGAGCGGTACGGCAACCTCTTCCACATGTACACCGATGCGACCAACGAGAACCCCTACGAGGTTCCCATGCGTATCGCCCCCACCGTCCACTTCACCATGGGTGGTCTGTGGAGCGACTACAACATGATGACCTCCATCCCGGGTCTCTTCGTCGGTGGCGAATGTGGCTGGGGCTACCACGGCGCCAACCGCCTGGGTGCTAACTCCCTGCTGTCCGCCTGCGTGGACGGCTGGTTCACCCTCCCCTACACCGTGCCGAACTACCTGGCCAAGCTGCTCAACACTCCCACCCTGGAGCAGAGCGACCCGGCCGTGCAGGAAGCCCTCACCCGGACCCAGGCCCGTATCGACGCCCTCATGTCGATCAACGGCAACCACGGCCCCGAGTACTTCCACCGCAAGCTCGGCAAGATCATGTACAAGGGTGTTGGCGTGTTCCGTACCGTGCCCGACCTTATGCAGGCCATCGAGGACATCCGTGCCCTCCGTGCGGAGTTCTGGTCCGATCTCAACATCACCGGTCAGGAAGGCGACCTCAACCAGGTGCTGGAGCGCGCTGGACGCGTTGCCGACTACCTGGAGCTCGCCGAGCTGATGGCTGTGGACGCGGCAGACCGTGACGAGTCCTGCGGTGCCCATGTCCGCGATGATCACCAGACCAAAGAAGGCGAAGCTGAGCGTGACGACTCTGCCTGGTGCTTCGTTTCCGCTTGGGAGTCTGCCGGTAGCGAGAAGGGCGGCGCACTCTCCTTCATCCGCCACGCCGAACCTCTGACCTTCGACAAGGTCCCGCTGATGACAAGGAACTACAAAGAATGAAGTTGCATCTGAAGGTATGGCGTCAGGCTGGCCCCGACGCCGCGGGCGCGTTCAGTGAATACGACGTTGACGACGCCTACGAGGCCATGACCCTCCTCGAGCTGCTCGACCGCCTCAACGATCGCCTTATCGAAGCCGGCGAAGAGCCCATTGCTTTCGAGTCCGACTGCCGTGAAGGCATCTGCGGTTGCTGTGGCATGAACGTCAACGGCCGTCCGCACGGCCCGAAGAAGAACACCCCGTCCTGCCACCAACATCTGTCCTCCTTCAAGGACGGCGACACCATCACCCTGGAGCCCATGCGCTCTGCGGTGTACCCAGTGGTCAAGGACCTCATCATTGACCGCGGCAAGCTTGACCGTGTGCTTGAAGCCGGTGGCTGGGTCTCCATCGACGCCGGTACGGCCCCCGATGCTGACGCTGTCAACAGCACCCATGAGCAGGCCGAGCGTTCCCTCGACTACGCTGCCTGCATCGGTTGTGGCGCCTGTGTCGCAGCCTGCCCGAATGGTGCCGCCCACCTGTTCACCGGTGCCAAGCTCATGCATCTGGGCCTCCAGCCCCTGGCTGCCATGGAGCGTGGCCGCCGCGCTAAGAACATGGTGAACGTCCTCGAACAGGACTTCGGCTCCTGCTCCTACTACGGCGAATGCGCCGAGGTGTGCCCGGCTAACATCCCGATCACCGCGGTAGCCGCCATCAACAAGGAGCGACTGCGCCGCATGTTCCGTGGCAAGGACGACTAAAGAATAAAACCACCTCCCTATAGCTGTGGCGGCCGGCCCCGCGACAGTTCGGTGGCTGG
Organism: Lawsonella clevelandensis; assembly: GCF_001293125.1. Taxonomy (NCBI): domain Bacteria; kingdom Bacillati; phylum Actinomycetota; class Actinomycetes; order Mycobacteriales; family Lawsonellaceae; genus Lawsonella; species Lawsonella clevelandensis. The sequence continues at coordinate 703,847 of NZ_CP009312.1, read as the reverse complement.
GGCGTACCCTCCGGGGTGCGCCCCAGTTTTCTTTATCCTCAACCGGAATTTGTCGTAGATTTCCCAGACAGCCGGCCGCCGCCTCGCAAGGTCGGTAGGCTGGAGAAGTACTACCGTCTCATTAAAGAAGGTTTTCATGACCAACCCCACCGATATCCCCACCAACTGGCAGGGCGGCACCGAAGGCATGGCAGAAGCGCAGGAACAAGACGAGATTAAGAATGCGCTGTCCGTCCTCGAACAAAACTACGCCGAAATCAAGGCCGCCTTCGAGAGTGGAGAAATCGACCAGGAAACCTACGACCAACTCTCCCAGGCCGTCGCCACCATGCGGGAACAAATGGAGCATGGCGAAATGCCGGAACTCCCCTTCGACCCCAATGAACCCGTCCCCGCCATCCTCGGTATGGTAGCCGCCCACATGGTGAGCGTCTATACCCCCATGGGCGCCAGCCTGTGGACCGTCGACGAGCCGGAACGACTCATTGACATCATGGGCCGCAACGCCATCCCCCGTACTCTCACCCCCACCTCCGGCCTCCGTGAAGTTGCCCTCCTTACCCTCGGCGACGGAACCCTCCTAGTGGCGGAGCGGGTCTCCCAGGAAATTGTCGACGACCCCAGCAAGGCCCCTTGGGCAGACAGCCCCAACGTCACCGACCCCATCCAGGGCGACAAGGGGCCCGACGGCGAAGACATCTACGTCCGCACCCACACCTTCCACCTGAGCGAACCGGCCGAAACCGACGCCAACCCTTGGCTAGACGTCGAAGCTTTCCTCCGCCGCCTCGCCACCGACAACCCGGAGCGCGGCGAATACGCCATCGTGGAAAAGGCCAGCGACCTCGACCAGCTGCCGGAAGGCCAGGAACACCCCAACCACTATGCACTGTTCGGTGTGTTCCCCGCTCCGGAAGGTGAGGGTGACCAGGCCATTATCGAAACCTTCCCGCATCCGGAAGAGGCCCAGTTCTGGGATAACGTCGACAAGCCCGTTGCCGGCCCCACCATTGTGGCTGCCGCCGCGAACACCGAGCTGGCCGACCAAGGCTCTATCGCCACCGTCGCCGCCGCCTCCTGGGGCACTAACCCCTGGGACCTAGTGGTGTCCTACGCTCCGGTACCGCCCCGCCCGGGCACTCCGGAAGCGGAACAGTGGGAGCAGGCCATGCAGGCTGCAGAAGCCGCCCGCCTTGCTGCAGAGCAGGGTGAGCAGCAGGCCTAACACAGCAAAACTCCACTCCCATGCAGTCTCTGCACGCGCAGCGCCCCGGTGAACGTCGTTGGATGTCTGCCAGGGCGCTGCTGCTCTCGCTCCTCCTCTCGGGTTCCCTCCTCACCGCTTGTGGGGGTGCGGAGTCACGTTTTCAGTCCATTCCCGTCAAAGATTTTCTGGTGACGGAAAAGGAACTACCGCAGGGCTTCTCCGCCTCACCTATTGTGGCTGAGGAACTTGCCCGGTCCACTGAAGGCACCCAACAGCCGTCGCTCACCGAGTGCCTGGAACCCTCGAAAGCCTGGATAGCCGACGTCCCCGCAGAACGCCGCGCCGGCGAATACCTGGAATATCCGGCCGACAATGTCGTCATCGCACTCATGGTGTTGCGCCCCGCTGGCTCCCTCCCCCGCATTGACGGGTACTTGAAAAACTGCCAGCGTTTCACCCGCACAGGCAGTGGACTTACACTGCACGTCACCGTCACCCCCTATGAAGTACCAGACCGTGCCGTCACCGCTATAGCGGGCACCGATAATGCCAACTATCACAAGCCGGTGACGGGGAAGGCACTAGGAGTGCGCGGCTACCAGGAGCGTCTCGCACTGCGGCAGGGCTCCCCGGTGTCCTCCACCTACCTGTACGCGGATGTGCGCGGTGTGGGCGTGATCGCCATCCTGCGGTCTCGCAACACCACCCCCACTCGCCAACAGACAGCTAGTCTGAACGCCATTTTTACCGGCCAAGTGGAGAAAATAGCCCGATCTCACAGCTAACACTGACTCCGTTGCGGCAGTATAGACGGTGTCCTATTATGCGCGTTACTTCTCAGCGAGCTGCCAAAATACGGATTTTGGGGCAGAATCGAAGAGTGACTGCTCCAGCAAATATCAGCCCCGTGAAGAAAGAGCCCCTCCCGCTCCCCGACATTGAACCCGAACAGGCGCGCATTAAACGTGCCGAACTGCGGAAGATGCGTATCATTGCCACCTCCATGCTGATCGTGGCGGCCATTATCTTCATTACTTGCCATATTCTGCAGCGTTACTACGACTGGGTGTGGTTGGGCTTCTTGCGGGCAGCCGCCGAAGCCGGCATGGTTGGTGGCCTGGCTGACTGGTTCGCGGTGACAGCCCTCTTCCGCCACCCGCTAAAAATCCCCATCCCCCACACCGCCATCATTCGTGAGCAGAAGGACAAACTGGGGACCAGCATGGCCACCTTCGTAGCGGACAACTTCTTGAACCCCGAGCTGGTGGGGGAAAAGATCGAATCCGCCCAGCTGCCGAAACGCGTGGGACAGTGGCTGCAGGAACCGGAGAATGCGGCCAAGGTTTCTGGGGAGCTCGGCACGGCCGTCAAAGGCATTATGGATGTTGTTGACGACAAGGAAATGTTGGAGCTCATTGATCGCACCATCGACCACCAGATTGGTGACCGGGTGCTTGCGCCAGAACTGGGCGAGTACGTGCAAAAGCTGCTGGATTCTGAGAAGGAAGAGCCGGCTATCCAGTTCCTCTCTGAGAAAGCGTTCCAGTGGGCAGTGAATGCGGGGCCGACAGTCGACCGCATTGTGAACCGCGATAGCCCCGCCTGGGCGCCGCAGATCCTGCAGGATCTGGTGGGGGCTCGTATTCACCGCGAGCTGGTGGATTGGACGTCCAAGGTGTCGCGGCAGCCGAATCATGAGGCGCGTCTCGCTGCGAAGCGGTGGCTGTACGAGATGGCGAATGATCTGCAGAATGATCCCAAGACCATAGAGAAGGTGGAGGAGATCAAACAGAACATTCTGGCTAAGGAAGCGACCTCGTCGATGACGGAGAAGACGTGGGAGAACGCTAAGGAGTTTCTGCTCCACACCAGTGCTGACCCGAATAGTCTGCTGCGCCGCAAGGCCCACCAGATGGTTATGACGATGGGCCACTCTATGGCGACTAGTGAGAAGGTACAGGAGGTCATTACTGAGCGGGTGGTGGCAGCAGCAAAGCATGTGGCCTCGAACTACGCCCCGGAGATCACCGGCATTATTTCTGACACGGTGGAACGCTGGGATGCAGCGGAGGCCTCCGATAAAATCGAGGTGTTGGTTGGTAAAGACCTGCAGTTCATCCGGATGAACGGCACGATTGTGGGCGCTTTGGCCGGCCTACTAATTTACACCATCGCTTTCTTTGTTTTGGGAGTGTAAGCCATGCCGACGTTTACCCACTACGTCTTGTCTGTTCCTGTGGAAATGTTGGCGGTAGCGGTGTTGGCGCTTATCGGCGGCGTCTACGCTATCCGCTCGGTGGTACATGCGGCACGAATGCGGTCGGATGCCTTTGAGCTGACGGGCCGAGTGTCTAAGACTGGGTGGGTGGCCATGCTGGTGGTGTCCGCGATGGTGATGTTCTGGAACGTCTTTTCGCTGGGCTACAGCATGGTGACACTGGTGATTATCGGCTGGGTGATCGTTGGCGTGTATTGGGGGTCGAAGCGTACCGAGATGGATGATCTGCTGGGCTTTTCCCAGGACGGCTACGGCGAGAACTGGGCCCGCTAGGACAGACTGCTAGGACCCGAAGATGACGGTGCGGTGGTTGTGGACCTGCACCCGGTCTTCCAGGAACCAGCGCAGTCCGCGGGCAAGCACGAGCTGCTCAATATCGCGGCCTTTCCGCACCATATCCTTTTCTGTGTCGGCGTGGCTGACACGCTGCACATCCTGTTCGATGATGGGCCCATTATCGAGGTCACTGGTGACGAAGTGGCAAGTGGCACCTACGAGTTTCACACCACGCTTGTAGGCCTGGGCGTAGGGGCGAGCACCCATAAAGGACGGTAGGAAGCTGTGGTGGATATTGATGCAGCGGCCGTCCCACCGCTCACACAGGTCAGGGGGGAGAATCTGCATGAAGCGGGCGAGCACAATAACGTCCGGTTCTTCCGCATCGACAATTGTGGCGATCTTGTCGAAGGCTTCGCGCTTGCCCTGTTCACCGGGGGCGAAGGGAACGTAGTGGTAGGGGATCCCATAGTAGTCGGCAACGGGCTGCATGTCGGGGTGGTTGGAGACGATGCAGGCAACATCCATGGGGTAGTCGCCGTGGTGAATGCGGCCCATGAGGTCATGTAGACAGTGGCCCTGCTTGGAGACGAGGATGACACCGCGCTTCAGGCGAGCGGTGTCGGTAACCTGTGCGTTGGCGTCGGGGCCGAGGTGGGTAGCCATGTCACGCCAGCGTTCCTGGAGTTCCTCGAAGCTCATGTCGACGGAGCTGGCGAGGACAGCTTGGCGGGTGTGGAACCAGCCGGAGATGGGGTCAGCGTGGTAGGCGGCTTCCAGAATCCATCCACCCATATCTGCCAGGAACTTGGAGATTTCGGCGACGATGCCGACGCGGTCGGGGCAGTCTAGGGTGAGAACATAGCGGTGTTCGTTGCCGGAGACGGCAGGCTTCTGGTCGTTCACAATCATGTGCCACATTCTAGCGGGTAGCCTGGAACTATGACATTTGCCAATGCCAATGCTGACTTGCCTGCCAATCGCCACGAGTTGGCGGCGTTTATTGATCTGATGGTGACGACCTCCGAGGTTACTGTTGCGCAGGTGACAGAGCTGGTGGAGCAGGCAGGGGAGTGGGGGTTGAATGCCTGCTATGTGCTGTCGGGGAGGTTGCCGCAGGCGCAAGCACAGCTGCCGATGGGTGCCCTGGTGAGCTACCCGCTGGGGGCGGATGACAGCTTGTCTAAAGCGTTCTCGGCACGCTTAGCGGTAGACCAGGGAGCTACTGAAGTGTGCGTGGTGGCAGATCTGGGAGCCATCGTAGCGGGGGAATGGAATGCGCTGATGGCGGATCTGGTGACGGTGCGGGAGGCGGCGCCTGCCCCCGTCACCCTGCAGATCGTGGTGGAGACGCCCTATCTGTTGACGTTGCCGGATGGGCTGGACCGGATTGCCCGCTGCTGCCAGATTGCGCTGGCGGTGGGTGCAGATATGGTTGTGACGGGTACTGGCCTGCACCCGGCGGGTGGTGGCACGTCCGTGCAGGCGGTGCGTGCTATGGCGGAGAGTATCGGTGGCCAGTTGGGAATTAAGGCGATGGGTGGAGTGTCGACGGCCGCGCAGGCGTTGGAGTTGATGGCGGCGGGGGCAACCCAGTTGGGGTGTTCTCAGGAGGAAGCTGCAGCGCTGCTAGCCGGTATGCCCAACGAGCAGCCGTTTGCTCCTCTGCCACGCTAGCGGCTGGAACGCTGCGTTTGGCCTGCCTGCGCCAGATCCTGGGAGGTGAAGTTGGTGCCCTTCAGTTCCACGTCAATGGACTCCCCGTGCACCGTCACTGATTCTGCCGTGAATCCGGGGGGAAGCAGGTCAAGGTATGTGCTGGAGAGTTCGGGGATGATGGTGCGCAGACCATTGAGTAGTGCTTGGTGGCGGAAGCCGACCACGGAGGCGTCTTTCAGTTCGAACACGAATTGGCCATCACGCACCTTGGGGGCGATGGTGAGGTCCGCCAGGCCATTGTTGAGCTGGAGCCCAATGGTGCTGGAATCTGGGTGGTAGGTGACTTTGGTGACCTTGAGGGCCCCAGCGAGTGCTCCACCCTGCTGTTTCATCTCGTCAGTGATGATGTTGTGGAGTGCCTGTGAGGGGATGGCGAGGGTGGCGTGGGCGCTGCCGAAGTGCAGGTTGTTGGAGTCGGAGTAGTCGATGTCCTTGGCATCGAATTCCACCACTGTGCCCACACGGAGGTCGGCGGGGGGCAGGGGCCCAATGCGTACGTTAATCTGCGGGAGGGTCTTGGAGGAGAGACCGAAGAGGATGGGGGTGGAGCCGAAAGAGGTGCGGACGGGAACTCCCACAGTGGTACAGCTTTGTTCGTCGCGGGGGTTCTCCGTGCAGTTTTTGTTGACTTCGGCGGAGATAGAGTCCGCGACCTGGTTGCCGATGCTGTGGCGTGTGTAGAGTTCGATGCCCAGGCAGATCAGCAGGATAGTGAAGAGAAAAATGATGATGAGGGGGATGGCGGCCCGGCGGCGGCTTGGTAGCTGTCCTTGGGTGGTTCCAGGTGCGGTCATGCGTTCATTGTTCCAGGTGTAGGGGCATCCGCGCCACTGCTTTAGTGCGATACCTCGGGAGCGGAGAATTCCGCGGGCGGGAACACATTCTGCGGGTGCAACACCTATGAGGGAGCAACGGCGTCCCACGGAACGGTGAGGAGGCAATCGTAGAGTTTGCGGCGTTGCCGGTCGACAGGCCAGCCGTCTGTGCGGAGCATTTCCTTGGCGCGGCGCCAGCGGTCGAGGGGGCCGAAGGTTGCGTAGCCGGCGGTGGCTGCCCAAGCGTTGTCAGCAGCTTGGAGTAGGTCGTAGATTTTCTCGCCGGGTACGTTGCGGTGAATGAGAGCTTTGGGGAGCCGTTCTGCTACTTCGGAGGGGGTGGTGACGGCGTGGGGGGACCAGGCGAGGGTGAGGCTGAGGGGGCGCTCTTGGTCGAGGAGCACCCAGGCGGCGCGTTGTCCCACTTCATTGCAGGTGCCTTCCACAATGACGCCGTCAGGGGCGAGGCGGGATTGCATGATGCGCCAGGCGTTGCCGACTTCTTCTTCGGTGTATTGGCGGAGCACGTTGAAGGCGCGGACGAGCTGTGGGCGGTAGTGGGAGAGTTCGAAGCCGCCTTCTTCGAAGCGGACTCCGTGTTGGGCGGGGAAGATGCGGGCAGGATCAATCTCGAGGCCAACAACCTCCAACCGGGGGGTGACGTGGGTGCGGAGGCGGGTGGCCATTTCAACGGTGGTCCAGGGGGCGGCACCGTAGCCGAGGTCGATGGCGAGTGGTTGGGGAGTGCTGTGGAGGGCGGCACGGATGGTCGGGTGGTGGCTCATCCAGCGGTCGCATTTGCGGAGTCGGTTGACGCCGGTTGTGCCCCGGGTGATGGTGCCCAGGGCATGATTGGGTGGGGTGCGGGGGATTGTGGTGGGAATTCCGGCAACCCGTGCGTCGGCTGCTCGCATACTAGAGAGCCTACCGGGATTCGCCTCGTGAGCGGGTATCCTGAGGGCATGAACAGCGATCACACTACGTTGCCGGGTCACGCCAGCGAGTTGGCGTCTTGTGGGGCTGCTGCCTCTGCTGCTGTTTCTGCTGCCGCACTCGCCGGGTTCTGGGAGTCAGCACGGTCGGCAGGGGTGCAGGTGTCGCTGCAGGCCCGGTTTGCGGACTACACTACGTCCCAGCTGGGTGCGCCAGCACGGGGGATGGTGACGTGTTCCTCTGCTGCGCAGGTGAGTGCGGTGGTGCGTGCCGCGCTGCGTTGGGATGTGCCACTGTTTGTGGTGGGTGGGGGATCGAATCTTGTGGTGGGTGACGAGTCCACCGGGGTGCTACGCCATGAGGTGGTGTTGCTGCGCCAGACGGTGGGGGAGGGGGACCATCTGCAGGTGGTGCGGGAGTCGGAGAGTTCGGTGACGGTGCAGGTGCCGGCGGGGCTCAACTGGGATGAGTGTGTGGCGGAGACGGTGGCCCGGGGGTGGGGCGGCGTGGAGTGCCTGTCGGGTATTCCGGGCCAGGTGGGGGCGACGCCGGTGCAGAATGTGGGGGCCTATGGGGTAGAGATGGAGTCGGTGCTGCAGCGTGTGCAGTTGGTGGACCGGGTGACGGGGGAGATTACCTGGGAGACGGCGGATCAGCTGGGGTTGGCGTACCGGTATTCGAATTTGAAGTTTACGCATCGTGCGGTGGTGACGGCGGTGGAGTTGCGGCTGCGGCGGGATGGGTTGTCGGCGCCGATACGCTACCGGGAGTTGGCTCGCTGTTTGGGCTGTCAGCCATTGGATCGCGTGCCGGTGGAACAGGCGCGGGAGAAGGTGCTGGACCTACGTCGGGGTAAGGGCATGGTCGTGTGCGGTTCTGGGGTGCGGGCGACGGGTTTTGGGGAACCGTCCGCGTCTGGGGTGTGGGTGGAGTCGCCAGCTGGGCACTTTGTACCCGATCCGGATACCTTCTCCACGGGCTCGTTTTTTACCAACCCTGTCATTTGCGAAAGCATGTTTTCCGGTGTTCTAGAACAGATTTCAGCGGCCGGTATGGATACGGATGTGATGCCCAAGTTCCCTGGGCAGGGTGGGGTGAAGCTGTCCGCCGCTTGGCTTATCGACCAAGCCGGGTTCTCGAAGGGGTTTCCCGGGGAGGGTCATCCAGCGTCGTTGAGTACTCGCCACACCCTGGCTCTCACCAACCGTGGTTCTGCGTCGACGGCGGAGCTTCTGGAGGTGGCGCGGAGGGTCCGTGATGGGGTGTGGGAGCGCTGTGGGGTGGAGTTGGTGCCAGAGCCTATTTTGGTGGGCTGCAGCATCCCGCCCCTGGACTAACGAGGTTCGATGAGCGAGGTCGAGAGTAGGGCTTCTGCTACCCGGTCAGCGAGGTTGTTCCGCTATCGTTTCCGTCTCCACAACACCGTGATGTCGCTACCCAGTGGTTGCAATGCGGTCGTCACCGCCACTAGCGGCGGCGTAGCACGTGGTCGTTGTCGTACTGGTCGCGGGCGCGAATGAGGATAGTATCCAGGTTAACGTGCGAGGGCTGTGCCGCTACGAAGGAAATGGTGCGGGCAATATCGTCTGCCTGCAGCGGCGTCATCCCCTGGTAGACAGCATCAGCGGCCGCTTGATCGCCGCCGAAACGTACCAGTGAGAACTCGGTTTCCACCAGCCCAGGCTGAATCTCTGTCAGGCGCACCGGCTCGCCTAGCAGTTCCTTGCGGAGCGTCATCGCCAGGGCGGACTCGGCATGTTTGGCGGAGGTGTAGCCGGAGCCACCTTCGTAGGTTTCAAAAGCGGCCACCGAGGTGATGGTGACGATGAGGCCGTCACCGGAGGCGATGAGGGCCGGTATCAGCGCTCGGCACACCCGCATGGTGCCCAGGACGTTGGTTTCCCACATGGTGCGCCATTGGCCTTCATCAGACTCCAACACAGTGGTTTTGCCGTGGGCGCCGCCCGCATTGTTCACCAGTACGTGGATGGTGGGGAACTGGGCGGCCAGGGCGTCGACGTCAGCCTGGTTGGTGATGTCGCACGGTACGGCCACCCCGTCAATCTCGGCGGCGAGGTCCCGGAGGCGGTCGAGTCGGCGGGCCGCCAGCACTACCTGGTAGCCGTCAGCAGCGAGGCGGCGCGCAGTGGCGGCACCGATACCGGAGGAAGCACCGGTGACCACCGCGATCTTGCGGGGAGCGTCAGACATTGTCCTACTGTGTCCTACTTCAGATCTTCTGTTTCGCGGAGTTCTTTAGCCGGAACGATGGGGGTGGGGTGCTCATCAATGAAGGCCTGCACCAGCTTGGAGGCTTCCTTGCGGAGCACTTTGCCCATGACGTTCTTGGGGATTTCTTCCATCGCGACGATGCGCTTCGGCACCTTGTAGCGGGTGAGGGATTCGCGGCAGTGGTCGCGCAGTGCCTCTTCGTTGAGGCGGGCACCGTGTTCCAGCACCACTGCGGCGGCCACCATTTCGCCACCGCGTCGGTTACGGACGCCCACTACGGTGCATTCGGCCACGGAGGGGTGCTCCGCGAGAGCTTCTTCCACCTCGGAGGGGTAGACGTTGAAGCCGCCGGTGATGATCATTTCCTTGAGGCGGTCGACGATGGTGATGTAGCCGTTCTTATCCATGACGGCGACGTCACCAGTGTGGAACCAGCCGCCCCGCATTGCTTCGGCGGTGGCTTCGGGCATGTGGTAGTAGCCGGAGAACACCTGCGGTCCCCGCACCACTAGCTCACCCGGTTGGTTGAAGCCAAGCTCGGTTACCCCGTCCTCGATGTCGACAATGCGGATCTCGGTTTCGGGGAAGGGAACGCCGACAGAGCCGGGTTGGCGGAGCGTGCGGCTCATCGGGTTACCGGCAATAACGGGGGAGGTTTCCGTGAGACCATAGCCTTCGGAGATGACGCCGCCGGTGGCGGCTTCCCACTGTTCCACCAGTTCGGCGGGGAGTGTCATGGCGCCGGAAAAGGCTAGGCGGACACCGTGAATAGAGATGCCGCGCTTCTTCGACTCTTCCAGAATGCGCTGGTAGAGCGGTGGGACGGCGGGAACGAAGGTGGGGACCTCTTTCTTGAATTGCTTCATGATAAGGTCGATGTCCGGGCGGGGGAGGAGCACGAGCTTCGCGCCGATACCCACACCCAAGATGTTGCTGGCGAGCATGCCGTAGGCGTGGAAGAGCGGTAGCGAGACTAGCACGATTTCTTTGCCGGGGATGGCGTTATTTATCCAGGCGCGAGCCATTTCAAACTCGGAAGAGAGGTTGAAATGGGTCAGTACGGCACCCTTTGGGGCGCCGGTGGTACCGGAGGTGTAGAGCATGAGCGCCGGATCGTCCATGCCGGGGCGTGGGTGCTCGACGGAGATACGCGGATGGTCCAGCAGGCGCTCCCACGGGAAGGTGTGGCGGGCAGGGCTGGACAGGGAATCCCGTAATTCCTGAGTCCTCTTCAGAGGGAGACGAAGAATGAACTGGAGTTTCTTGGGTAGAGATTTGGTGATGTCGACGGAGACGACATTTTCTAGATCACTCGTTCGACGCAGTTTCACAATCTTCGGGGCGATCTTGTCCCAGCAGATGGCGACACGTGCACCGTGGTCGTAGAACGGTTGGGCTAGTTCGTGTTCGGTATATAGGGGGTTGTGCTCGACGACAACGGCGCCAAGACGCAGGATGCCATAGAAGGCAATGATGGCCTGCGGACAGTTCGGGAGCAAAACAGCTACGCGGTCACCCTTGCTGACACCCATACGGCGAAGGCCCTCAGCGCACCGTTCAACGTATTCTGACAATTCTGCGTACGTGGTCTTTTCGCCGAAGAATTCCAGAGCATCGTTAGCAGCCCAGTGCCACACGCTGGATTCGAACATGTCGACCATGGTGCGGGTGGCTACCTCTAGGCGTGCAGGAACGCCGTCTTCGTAGTTACCGCACCAGACCTTTTGACGATCGGTGGGTTCCCCGTTAGGCGGTAGTGGTGAACTCATGGTTAATAGGGTAATCCACCTCTATTCAAATAGCCCAAGTATTACCACCTGCGAAAACGAGTTACTTCCTAGTAAATGCGCGTGACCCCTGGTTACGGCATTTTTTCCTTGTTGCCGTAATTTTTCGCTGGGAATCATCCCGGGAGCGTCGCGAGAGCATGGACGGCTTCTCCCATCAGGTGTTGAATATGAGTATGTCCTCTGCCCCCTCCAGCGTTCGCAGCCCCCTGCTACGCCGTGTGGCCCTCCTCTCCATGCACACCTCTCCCCTCGCGCAGCCGGGAACCGGTGATGCCGGAGGCATGAACGTTTTCGTCCTGCAGACCGCCCGTCAGCTCGCCCGCCGCGGTATCGAGGTGGAGATATTCACTCGCGCCACCGAATCCTCCCGCGACCCTATGGAGGAAGAAGAGCCGGGCGTTCGGGTGCGCCATGTGTTAGCCGGGCCGCTGGAAGGCCTCGATAAATACGACCTTCCCCACGAGCTGTGCTCCTTCGCCCATGGGGTGATGCAGGTGGAAGCCCGCCACGAGCGCGGCTACTTTGACCTCATCCATTCCCATTACTGGCTGTCTGGCCAGGTCGGCATGATGGCCTCGCGCCGCTGGCAGGTGCCACTAGTCCACACCTTCCATACGGTGGCGGCGGTCAAGAATATCAGTTTGGCGGCGGGGGATACCCCGGAGCCACAGAACAGGTTAGACGCCGAACACGCTATCGCCGCCAACGCGACCCGCCTTACCGCTAATACGCCGGCGGAAAAGGAGGAGCTGGCGCAGCTGTTGGGGGCGCGAGCTCAGCGTATTGATGTAATTCCGCCGGGGGCGGACCTCAGTTTGTTTTCGCCGGGCGGTCCCGGGGCGACGGAGGCGGCGCGCCGCCAGTTGGGGCTGCCGCAGGAGGACCAGATTATTGCTTTCGTGGGGCGTATCCAAAAGTTGAAAGCCCCCGATGTGCTCATCGATGCCGCAGCGGAGCTGTTGCGGCGCCGCCCCGACCGTCACCTCACCATTGTTATTGTGGGTGGCCCCTCCGGTTCCGGGTTGGATGCTCCCACGGTGCTGCAGGAACAGGTGGCACGGTTGGGTATTGCCGCCCATGTGAAGTTCTTCCGACCGATGCCCCCAGAGAAGCTCGTGCAGGTGTTTCGGTCGGCAGATGTGGTGGCGGTTCCCAGCTATAACGAGTCCTTTGGGCTGGTGGCGTTGGAGTCGCAGGCCTGCGGTACGGCGGTGGTGGCCACCAATGTGGGCGGTTTGCCGCTGGCGGTTGATGACGGCGTGAGTGGTCTGCTGGTGGACGGTCATGATCCGCTGCGATGGGCTGATGTGCTGGGGAAGGTGCTGGATGACGATGCCCTGCGCATTGGTCTGGCTATTTCTGCGCCCCGGCATGCCGCCAATTTCTCCTGGTCGCGGACGGCCTCGAAGCTCGTCGACTGCTACCGACGGGCGCGCGATAACTATTACTCGCCGTCCTAGCGAGGGATGTGGCGGGGCAGCGGAGGAGTGTGACAATGCGACGGGTTGGATGATTGTTTACCCACTCTTATCCAGTGCGCTTTTCCCACTAGGGCAGACAGCTCCATCTTTTACAATAGGGCGTTTACAAGGCAGAATAAGGGTATGGCTGAAAATACACCTGGAACCCTGATCCTGCTTCGTCACGGCCAGTCCGAGTGGAACGCCTCCAACCAGTTCACTGGTTGGGTGGATGTTCGTCTTACTGAAAAGGGCGAAGCTGAAGCAAAGCGCGGCGGCGAGCTTCTCGTTGAGAAGAACGTGCTGCCGGACGTCCTCTACACCTCCCTCCTGCGTCGTGCTATCCAGACCGCACAGATTGCGCTGGATGCCGCTGACCGCCACTGGATTCCCGTCGTGCGCGACTGGCGTCTGAACGAGCGTCATTACGGTAAGCTGCAGGGCCTCAACAAGGCAGAGATCAAGAAGGAATTCGGCGACGAGCAGTTCATGCTGTGGCGTCGTTCCTACGACACCCCGCCGCCGGCTATTGATCCCGACAACGAATACTCCCAGACTGGTGACCCCCGCTACGCCGACCTCGACGAGGTTCCCCTCACCGAGTGCCTGCTGGACGTCGTTAACCGCCTGGTTCCCTACTACCACGAGAGCATCGAGCAGGACCTCAAGGCCGGCAAGACCGTCCTGGTTGCCGCCCACGGTAACTCCCTGCGCGCCATGGTGAAGTACCTCGACACTATCTCTGACGAGGACATCGCCGAGCTCAACATCCCCACCGGTATTCCGCTGGTGTACAACTTCGAGCTGGTTGACGGCGAATTGAAGGTCACCAACCCCGGCGGCGATTACCTCGATCCTGAGGCTGCTGCTGCTGGTGCTGCCGCTGTGGCCGCCCAGGGCAACAAGTAAGAGCTTTTCAGCACTTCTCAAAAACGGGAGACGCCCACCTTTCGGTGAGGTGTCTCCCGTTTTTCGTCAGCTCTGAACCTTCTCCTCCCCATCCAAAGATGTTTACAGCAAGGTGAATTATTAGCGACGGCATGCTGAAATACCCCGAAAAACATGGATTTTGGGCGAAATCCGCGGGTGATCGGTTCGGCCAGGGTCTCCACCATTCCGTACCATAGGAGGGGTGAAGGCCGAGTATCTGCCCTTAGTCGCCCTGGTGACATTCATCCTGGGCGTTCTGCTTGGCGCCTTCTGCCACCGACTGGGTACCCATCTTCTCGAGCGCCCCGCCCAAGCCGACCACCATGATGACACCGGCATCAGCGAGCTCGAAGCGCTCCGTCGTATCTCTGCCTCCGCGCCCTTCGGCGTAGCCCTCGTGGATCGTATGCAAGACGTCGTCCTCATGAACGAGCAGGCGCACCTTCTCGGCATCGTGGCGGACCGGCATATTCACGAGAAACTCTGGTCTACGGTGGAGCAGGTGTTCTCCAGCCGGGAACCCGTCACCTTCCACCTGCAGCCAAAAACCTTCTACCGCATTGCCAAACCAGTCGAGTCGCTTCTCATCATCATGAAGCCGCTGGTGGAGGAGGACTCCCAGTTTGTGGTGATCTACTGCATTGACGCCACTGAGGAAGCCCGCTTGGAGAAGACCCGTCGGGATTTCGTCGCCAACGTCTCCCATGAATTGAAAACTCCGGTGGGGGCCATTTCCCTCCTTGCCGAGGCTTTGCTCACCGATGTGTCTGACCCTGCCCAGGTGGACTATTTCGCCACCAAGCTGCACACCGAGTCGATGCGGTTGTCCCAGCTCATCTCGGAGCTCATGGAGCTGTCACGCCTCCAGGGCGCTGAGAAGCTTCCTGATCCGGAGGTCATCGAGCTGGATGCGGTCGTGGCGGAGGCGCTCTCCCGCTCCCGCCATTCGCAGGACAAGTACGATGTGACCGTGCGTCTGGACACGCATGAAGGCTTGCTGGTGTGGGGGGACCGCACATTGCTGGTGATGGCGCTGCACAACCTTATTGAGAACGCCATCCTCTACTCCGATGGGGGCAAACAAGTGGTGGTTTCCCGAGAGCGCATGCTGGTGGAGACACTGCGGGAACGTATGTCCAGCCCGAACGCCTATATGGCCCTCAACCATGCCCTGCGGGACGAGCAAGAACTCTATGTGGTGCAGGTGACGGATAAGGGCGTGGGTATTTCCCCCAAGCACATTAATCGCATTTTTGAACGTTTCTACCGTGTCGACAAGGCCCGTTCTCGCGGGCGTGGTGGTACCGGATTGGGTCTTGCCATCGTCAAGCAGATTGCCCTCAATATGGGCGGTGCGGTGACGGTGTGGTCCAAGCCGGGTGTCGGGTCGACGTTTACGTTGGGGTTCCTGCCTGCAGAGACCCACGAGCTGTCCGCCGTTATTTCAACAGAGGAGAACGCATAAATGAGCCGCATCATGATCGTGGAAGATGAGATGTCGTTGGCTGAGCCACTGGGTTTCTTGCTGCAGCGGGAGGGCTTCGATGTCGACATCGTGGGCGATGGTGTGACTGCCCTCAATAAGTTTGCGCGTGTCCAGCCGGACCTCGTGCTACTCGACCTCATGCTGCCCGGTAAGTCGGGTACGGATGTCTGCAAGGAACTGCGGGCAATCTCGGATGTTCCCATCATTATGGTAACGGCGCGCGACGCCGAAATCGACAAAGTGGTGGGCCTGGAGATTGGTGCCGACGACTACGTCACCAAGCCGTACTCATCCCGTGAGCTGATCGCACGCATTAACGCGGTGCTGCGCCGCCAGCGTGCCGCTGATACTCCAGTGCCGGAGGAGACGACCATTAGCGCCGGCCCGGTGGTGATGGAAGTGGATGCGCATCGGGTGCTGGTGCGTGGGAAGGAAGTACAGTTGCCGCTCAAGGAATTCCACTTGCTGGAGTACCTCATGCGGAATGCGGGCCGGGTGTTGGCGCGTGGGCAGCTCATTGATCGGGTGTGGGGCTCCGACTATGTGGGCGATACCAAAACGCTTGACGTTCATATCAAGCGTTTGCGTTCCAAAGTAGAAGAGGATCCGTCCTCTCCCGTGCATCTTGTGACTGTACGTGGCCTTGGCTATAAATTCGAGAATTAGTCTTTGGCTATTCTCCCTTAGTAGGTAGGCTGGTAGATATTCGACCAGTTCTGAAGAGGGGATTATGGCGCAATCGTTTGATGACCAGTCACCCCCCGCCTCCGGGGGGCACGACGATGGGTCTGTGACGGTTGCCGAATTGCTGGAGCGGATGTCCCGTCAGGCTCCAGAAACTAGTGGTTATACTGGTGAAACTCGGTCTGCTCGGCGGGCGCGTCAGGCTACCTTGGAGGAGCCTGTGAGCACCGCTGCAACGGGGGACGCCGGGACGGTTATGCCGCCCCGACGCGCCCAGCCGCAACGTGTTGATCACTCTCCGTCCCGCACCAGTATGTCCACTGGATCGTCTCGTTCGGCGGCGGGGCGTAATTTTGGTGGCAACAATTCCTCACGCCATGGCTCTACTGACTATGGGGTGACGGATTATAGGCAGTCTGCTGACTATCGGTCACGGGCGGGCGTGTACTCGCAGCCGCTCGACACGGTGAGTGCTGCCGACCTGGCGGCTGCGGATGAACTGATGTCGTGGCCGGATGTCTCCCGTATGCCTAGGGGCACACGGGGAGACAGTACAGGGCGCGAAACTGTGGGATCACCTGGCGGGCGGGTGAGCGAGCCTTGTGACGAGGCTACCGGCACGATGCCGTTGACCGCCTCGTCTCGTCCTCGGCGGAGCTGGATTCTCAATGATGACGATACCCAGGGGTTCGATCGCCCCACACTAGAGGATCCGCCTGCTAGCAACGTGGAGCAGCAGTATTTCATTACGGCGGGGATGGACTCGTTGGGCCCTGCCGCTGCCGAAGAACTTGAGCGGGAGATTGAAGAAAGCCGCCGGCGCTATTCCCGTACGGCTGCGGAGCCTGCTCCGACGGAACATTCCACAGAGTGGAACTTGGATGATGAGTGGGAGGCGCGGATGAGCGCTTCTCACCACAGCGTTGAGCGACCCACGACAGCTGAACACCAACAGCTCCATGGCACAGTCGATCATGCCAGTCATTTTGGCTGGGCTGACCGTGTTAGCCATACCGGTCACGCTAATGATGCTGGTCATGTTGGCGATGCTGGTCATACCGATCGCGCTAGCCATGCGGGTGGCCGCCGTGTCTCCCGTGCTGACAGGTCTGGGACGACAGTCAACCAGCCGGCCGCTGCATCCGCGCAGGGCACGGTGCGGCAGCAGGGGGCGAAGAATCGTCTGCGTGCAGCCTTCCATAACCTCACGAAGCGGGATGTCGATAAGGAACAGATCACACCGGCGGATCGTATCCTGCAGATCGGGCAGGTCGTCATTACGGCAGTGGCGGGTGGTTTCCTGTTCTGGCTTTTCGGCATTCTGTGGGGTCGCCCCTCCCTTCATATTCTTACCTTTGGTCTTGCCTTGGCAGTACAGGTGGTGATGGTGGTTGCGGCGCGTCTGCTGCGTCGGCGGGAGGAATTTTGGGTGCTTATTTTTACCTGGGCGGTGGCATTCTTCGTCACTATTGGCCCCATTGCACTGGTTCCTCGTTAACCTTCTGAGTGCCGGAGCGAGCTCATTGTTCCTGGCTACGGACTCGTGGCATTAGGGCTCGTGTTATGGCACTGTTAGAGGTATGACTCGGATTGCTGTAATTGGCGGCGGCCAGATGGGTGAAGCCCTCGTCGCTGGAATGATCAACGGTGGTTTGGCGGCCCGCAACATTATTGTGTGTGAAAACAATGCGGAGCGTGCCAGCGAACTTAGCGAGCGCTACGACATTCTCACGACGGATGTTGAGGATGCGGTGGAGAGCTCGGACTACGTCTTTGTGGCGGTAAAGCCGAAGGATGTGAAGACGGTGCTGGCGGTGCTGGCGGATGCGACTGCCACCCTGGAGAACGAGATTGTCGTGGTGTCTATCGCCGCCGGCATTCCTACGGTGTACTACGAGAATCAGCTATCTGCGGGCTCGCCGGTCATCCGAGTGATGCCGAATACCCCAATGTTGGTGGGGAAGGGTGTGTGTGCGGTGTCTGCTGGCCGCTATGCCCGTCCAGAGCATGTGGAGGAGGTGTGCGGACTGCTTGGTTCTGTGGGAACCGTCTTGGAAGTGCCTGAGGCTGATATGGATATGGTGACGGCTATTTCTGGCTCTGGTCCGGCGTACTTCTTCCTTATGGTGGAGGCCATGATTGATGCCGGTGTAGCGATGGGCTTAACGCGCCCAGTGGCTGCTGAGCTCACTATTGGCACTATTTCTGGTTCTGCAAAGATGTTGCAGGAGAGCGGAAAGACCCCAGCCCAGTTGCGTGAGACGGTCACCTCTCCGGGCGGTACGACAGCGGCGGGGCTGCGTGCTTTTGAGGATGGTGGATTCCGGTCCACAATTTACGAGGTGCTGGATGCCGTCGCCGAGAAGTCTAAAGAGATGCGCCCGAAAATGTAGTGCGCGGCAACAAAAATGCGGCCTACCCCCGATTGGGGGTAGGCTTTTCTCGTTCCAGGTCAGGTTTCCAGGACCTTTGCAGCCTTTTTCCAGAACTACACGAGGGGACTTTCATCGAATTGGCCACTCGTGTCGCATTTTTCACACAAGACACGTTAGGCTACTTACTGCACGTGTGTGACTAGTCCACGAGTGGGGAAGCTCGTGGCACAGCTCGTGCTGGAGGTGTATGTAATGGCATCGAAAGGTGCTAATGAAGCGCTCACCGCACAAGGTGGAGAAGCTCCCAAGTTTCTTACTGTCGCCGAAGTTGCGGAAATTATGCGCGTGTCCAAAATGACCGTCTACCGTATGGTCCATAGCGGAGAACTGCCGGCAGCTCGCTTCGGCCGTTCCTTCCGAGTCGATTCTCAGGTCGTCGAAGACTACCTGAAGTCCTCTTTCTACGAGGTCGGCTAACAACGAAATTTCGCATGACGTGCTGGTAGGGGTAAGCTTTACTAGTCCACGGGAGTATGAACTCCTCGAAAACTACGGTTTTCAGGGTGAACGCTGCGAGGATTCTCACCGCACCCCGTACGCCATAAGCACAAAGACCATACAGAACAGTGAGGGATCTCCATGGGATCAGTGATTAAGAAGCGCCGCAAGCGCATGTCGAAGAAGAAGCACCGCAAGCTGCTTCGTCGTACGCGCGTTCAGCGTCGTAAGCTCGGCAAGTAATCACGCCTCGACTTATTTGCGAAAATCAGCCACCTCACCATGCGAGAGGTGGCTGTATTTTCATTTTCCAGAATCTTTCCCCCACCCAACAACCGCAGCACCATAAATAAGATAGGTCAGTATCGCCCAGAAAAGAGGAGGCCCAATGCGCACCGCTAAGGCCATATCTGCTGCCGCCCTCGCCCTCACGATTATCGCAGCACCCATTACCGCCCACGCCGTCCCCACACCCATCACCATCATGCCCGGGGACACCATCAACACAGACTATGTAGTCGCTACCGGGATGTGCACCGCAGCTGCTCCCGCCCGCGACTCCCACGGTAACCGATACCTCCTCACCGCCGGCCACTGTGTCAACGGCAAACTGGGCGAGCTCATCGGCCAGCCCATCTATTTTAAGAAGAAGCTCATCGGCCACGTATGGAATTCTCAGTTCCAGGTAGCGGACTACGCCGTCATCAAACTTCTGCCGAATGTCATCATTGGACAGAACGACGTCCCCCACGTCGCCTATCTCGGACAGGTAGACCCCGGTTCGAAGGTCTGCTTCCACGGCACCAAGTCTGGTGTCCGCTGCGGCAAGGTCTCCCAGATCAACCAGTTGGCCTTCATGCGCGGCGCCATCATCCCCGGCTTTGTCCGAGGCAGCTCGGCAACGCTGCGCTCTATCTCCGGAGACTCCGGTTCCGCCGTCTACAACACTAAGGGCGTTATCGGCATTCTCTCAGGTGGTGGAGACGGACTCACCATGTATGTTCCTATCAAAGCCATTTACGACCGCGCAGCGGCGGCTATCCCTGGATTCCACATCGCGAACTAGACCGTAGCTAAGCTGACTGCTCGTACTCAGCCCTAGGTTCTTCAGAAGAACCTAGGGCTGAGTACGTTTTCGAGCTATTGTCGTCCCGTACGGTCGTGGCAGCCAGACACGACGAACCAGTACAGCTTTATTCCCTAGCTGCCAACATAGGGGGGAGATTAATAGCCCTGAGAGTCTCCATATTTTTTGGCAACTGTGCAGCTTATCGCCCGCAATTCACGGAAATGCCGTTGACAGTTGGACGTCAACAGACAACCCTAAAAGTATGGAAACGCAACAGCTTGCAGAGCTCCGTCAGGAGATAGTGGACATTGCCCACCAGCTTGCCGAACGCGGCCTTGTAGAAGGCTCCGCCGGCAATATTTCGTGTCGATACGGGGATAATTTCCTCGTTACCGCCACCGGGGCCCGCTTCTACAACATCACCGTCGACCAGGTTCCCCTTGTCGACGCCAATGGATTAGTACTCGACGGCAATGTGAAACCCACCTCGGAGATGCAGATGCACCTTGGCATCTACGAATCAGACCCCAAGGCGCAAGCTGTTGTCCATACCCACTCTCCCTACGCGACTGCGCTCAGCCTTGTGCTCGATGAGGTTCCCCTCGTCCACTACACGCAGCTCACACTGGGTGGCTCCATTAAAGTCGCTCCTTACGCCACCTTCGGAACCAAGAAACTTGCCGATACCGTTAAGAAGAAGATTCTGGGGCAGAAGGGCATCATTCTCAAAGCGCATGGCACCATTTGCTCCGGCAAGACTCTCGAATCGGCTGCAGAGAACGCCGAGCTCCTCGAATGGGTATGCAAGGTTTATCACATCGCATCTGTCCACGGAGAGCCGCGAGAAATGAAACCATGTGAAGTGGTGGGTGTCGCCGCGGCAGCAAAACTTAAGAGTTACGGTACCGTCCAAAAAACCAAGTAAAAGGAGTTCCCCATGGCTATGAAGGCCCTCGCAATTGGTACCAGTGTTCTGGACATCCTCGTCCAGCCGGTGGAGAGCATTCCGCCGGGACAGGGCGCCGCACTCGTGGATAACATCCACATCACCCCGGCCGGAACTGCCGGCGGCACTGCCCTCACCCTCAAGAAACTGGGCTTCGACACCTACGTCTCCTCCGCTTGCGGCAATGACGTACGCGGTCGCATTCTGCGCCAGCTCATGAACGAGCGCGGTATCAATACCGACCACTTCCAAATCATTGAGGGCACCCCCACCACTGGCTCCGTCATCCCGATCCGTAAAGATGGCTCCCGTCCTGCCCTCCACCTGGTCGGTACTGAAATTCTCTATGACGTCGAAAAAGCCCCGTGGGATCTCATCGCCCAGGCCGACGTCGTCCACTACGGTGCCCCCGAATTTCAGGGTGGCAAGGCTGTCGCCAAGGTATTGCGTGCTGCTAAAGACGGTGGAGCTATCACCTCCGCAGACCTCCTTGCGGGTGGCTCCAAGGCTGTCGTTACCTGGATCCAGGACGCCTTGCCTTACATTGACTTCCTGCTCCCCAACGATGAGCAGATTATGGGCTACACCGGCGAAACCGACCTGGTGGCCGCCTGCCGCAAGATGATCGACTACGGTGTTGGTTGCGTTGCCGCCACTGCCGGTAAAGACGGTGCTATTGTCGTCACCCGCGACACTGTCACCAAGGTTCCCGCCATGAAGGCAAAGGTCATCGCCACCGATGGTGCCGGAGATTCCTTCTCCGCCGGCTTCCTCAAGGGCATTTCCGAAGGCTACAGCCCGGCTGAGGCCGGTGTGTGGGGCGTCGCTACCGCCTCCCTCACCGTGGTGGGCGTCGGCTCTGACGCCGGCGACTTCACCGACGAGGATGTGCGTAAGAAGGTCGAAAAGTACCTCGCCAGCGTCAAGAAGTAAGAGACGCAACAGCTCGCTCCGCAGTGCTCTGCGTAGCTTGACAGTATGAATTCTGCGTGGCCACCCTGGTTGTTTTTCAATGACCAGGGTGGCCACAGTTCTTTCTACGAAAAGGAGCTCCCCCCACGGCACACCATGATGGTGTGCCGTCACTGCCCTGTCACAACCTGTCACGCCAATTCACGACACCGCGAATACCTCACCACAATGCCGCGCGTGGTGCGCGCCTCGGCCGCCATGTGGATCACTCGTCTAAACCCCCGCAAGAGCAGGACGAGGCGGCATAGTGCTCCTGACCGGGCAGCATTCCCCTTATTCCGATAATCTGAGGCTATGGAAAAACTGCGCCGCCCGTACTGTGTCGACACTGCCCTCCTCCTCTGGATCGGAGTGCTGGCACTCTCCGCGCTGCACATCCTCTCCGAGATCGTGGTGAGTATCCTCTACTCACAGACCCTCACAGCCGTCATCGCCGAGGACCTTTCTACCCGCCTCACCACACTGCAGGAACAAGGCTCCACCCCGGGCCTGCACTACAGCGCTAACGAAGTACACCTCATGTCGGCTGCCGTTCCCTTCGCAGGGATCTTCATGGAGTTTCTCCTGGCGCTACTGCTAGCACTCGTCATCTGGCGGATGAGCCTGGGGCGCAAGTGGGCCTGCTTCGCCCTCATCTTCTTCGCCTGCTACATGGGCTTCCAGACACTCTCCGGCATCATTATGTCCACCCAAGGGCTCTCTGGAAGTTTCAGCCCCATCGCCTACTACCTCTCCCAAGCAGACGGGGTCACAGGTTCCCGTGTCTTCTCCTTCTTTGTCCTCTGCGTGGTCATCCTGCAGGGAATCGTGGCCATGGCTGCCCTCTTTCAAATGCGCAAACTGGAAGCGGACCAGTGGTTCAACGAGATGACAGCACAGCGTCGTCCGCCCATGCCGCCGCTGCCGCCTGTTCCCCCGAACGGCCCACAGCGCCCCCGCTAAATCTTCACCAGTTCTCAGCGCAGCCAGTTGGCAATCTCAGGCGCCCAGTATGTGAGGGCAATATCCGCACCGGCACGCACAATGCCCGTCACCGACTCCAGCACCACTCGTTGGCGATCCAACCACCCCCGCTGCCCCCGGTTGAGGATGCCATCCTCTGCCCAGGCCTGTGATCCGCACTCATCTTTATCCTCCTCGCGGGGCACACCGAACAGATCGATACCTCCGATCCCCGCTTCGGCACATTCCACCGCCAGCCGGCGCAGCGAGTCCAGCGTGTGCTGATACTGGCCGGGGAGAGAGGAGATGGCGACGGGTCTACTGATCCCGTCACGAACAAAAGCGGGATAGATGAGCTGTTTGGGGAGATACGAGTCTCTTGGGCGAGATCACGCAGCGCGGCAGTGGAGCATAGGCGGCGCGGGCGTTACACAGGATACACAGTGAGAGCCTCTAGAAAGACTGGGCGGGGGAAGCGGAGACAGTACTCTCCTCCAGCGGGAACGCCTGCTCAACCGCCTCCAGGACACCGGTCGGGTCGGCGGTTTTGGCTACCCGGCTCACCTTTAGGCCCACTTTCTTGGCGGTGGCGGCAGTTGTGTCGCCAATACACACCACGGTGCCTTTACCACACAGGTCGGAAAGAACGCGGGCAGCGGACGGGGCCGTCACCACCGCGCATGCAAATACGCCGTGCCGCCAGTCGTCAATGGTGCCGGCGGGGAGTTCTTCCGCTTCCAACGGCAGCATGGTGTAGACGGGCAAACAGGTAACGTCCCAGCCGGCCTCATGCAGCATTACGGCGGAATCCCAGCGGGAGAGGGCCGAGCCGATGCACAGCAGGGTGGGGACGGGGGGCTTCTTCTTGGTGGGCTTTGCCGGCGGGTAGTCCACCTTCTCGCGAAGCGCCTTGCCTAGCTGCTGGCCGGTGGCGGCAGAGGCGGGCATCTCTAGGTCGGGCTCGAGGCCGAGGCGGCGCAGGGCGGCACCAGTGGCAGGGCCGACGACGGCGAACTTGGTGCCGGCTTTGGCAGCGTCGGCGAGGGCATCGGGAAGAAGTTTGTTGAGGACTTCAACTCCGCGGCGGGAGGCAAAGACCACCCACATGACGTGGCCGGCGCGGAGGGGTTCTTCCCAGGCACAGACAGCGGAAAGGCCGGGACCGTGGGGGTCACCGGCGGTGCAGCAGTGGTTGAAAGGGGTGGAGACCACGTGGTATCCAGCCTGTTCGAGGGCCTTGCTGAAGGGGTCACCGGCGGGGCGGCTCACCAGCAGACGTGGCGTCTGGGCAGCGTCGTCTGTCTGAGGCTGATGAGAGTCGACCATGGTCATCTCCTGATGCATGCTAAGAAAGGCGAGACGAAGGGCTTTTCCGTTAAGGTAGCTAGTGTGAAGACAATCCGTCCGGCAAGTGTGTCCTTCGCCTATTATCTATCTCTCGTTGCCACCTTACTAGGAGTTGCTGGTGGCTTCATCATGCTACGTACTATCAGCACGTATGCAGAGTCGGATTTCCAGGTGACGGAGGCTCGAACTGCTGCCATTATTTGTATCGTCAGCGGATTAGCAGTGGGGGCGCTGGCAGGTGCGACACATCAGAAGTCTACGCTGGGCTGGAAGATCCAGGTCGGGGTCACGGCAGTGTCTGTGATTGCGCTGGCGATCGTCGCGATTGTGGGGCGGGGTGGGATGCCTTTGCTGCATCTCTTCGTCGTGCTGGCGGTGTTGGTGCTGTTGGTGTGGCCCACTACGGTTCGCTGGTTCTACCCCGATGTGACGTTTCTCACTCCTGGCCGTCGGCCGAAGCCGGAATAGTCACCTCAGTTCCCACGTTGTGCCGACTAGGAGCCGCTATACCCGGATAGTCGGATGGCTGCCTGCATATCCACGTTGGCCTTTTGATCTGTAAGGAGTATCCTCATGGCTAGCACCACCGTAAAAGTTGACGGCATGACCTGCGGACACTGCGTCCAGCGCGTCACCGATGAAGTCTCCAAGGTCCCCGGTGTCTCCAACGTCGTTGTCGATCTCGCCTCCGGCAACGTGACCTTTGATGCGGAAGGTGACGTGTCCCGTGACGCCCTCGCCGCAGCCGTCGAAGAGGCTGGTTTCACCCTTGTCTAACGCTCGCCTTCTCGGTCGTGCGGCATGTACCGCCGCAGCGATCGAGACCAGAAGTTTCCCCGCCTGTCTGGCGCCACCCATCGGCATCAGACAGGTCCTCTCTATCTCACAAGGAGTCGCCCATGCCTTCCTCTACACCTCGCTCATCCTCGGCTGAAGACAGTTGCCCGGCGCCTGCCGCCTCCGCGGTGCAGACTGCGCCGGCGTCCACCGCACATGTGCCGGCGTCCACCGCGGACTATCGCCATGTTGAACTCGCACTGCTGGGCTTGTCCTGTGCTAATTGTGCCAACCATGTGCAGCGCACCCTCAACAAACTTGAGGGGGTGGAGTGCATGGTCAACTTCGCCACCGAAAGCGCCTCCCTGGAAGCAGCCGACAGCTACAGTGCCCAGGATCTCATCGAGGCGGTGAAGGGGGCCGGCTACGACGCCCGGCTTCTCTCTGACGGCAATAGCATCTCCGCCGTCGATGCGGACCAGCAGATCGTAGAGGCGGAGGAGAAAGCTAGCCGCGATCTCGTCACCCGCCTCATCGTCGCAGCGGTTCTCACCCTGCCCGTCATGGTTATCTCGATGGTGCCGTCCGCTCAGTTCCCGGGCTGGCAGTGGCTGTGTCTGGTTCTCACCACCATTGTGGTGTTCTACCCTGGCTGGGTATTCCACCGCGCCACCATCGCTAATGCCAAACACCACACCGTCAGCATGGACACCCTGCTGAGCCTCGGCACGCTCTCCGCCTACTTCTGGAGCCTGGGAGCCATGCTGTTTGGAACGGCGGGCCACATCGGAATGCACCACAGTATGCAGCTGTGGAACCCGAATGTGGACCCCAGTGGGCAGGTTTATTTTGAGTCCGCTGCCGGCGTCATCGTCTTTCTCCTGCTGGGTCGCTATCTGGAGCACCGTGCGAAGCGCTCGGCCCGCGCCGGGCTTACCGCACTCATGGATGTGGGGGCGAAGGATGCTCTCTTCGTCGATGCTCAGGGGGTAGAACACCGTATCCCAGTGAGTTCGTTGTCGAAGGATGATCTCTTCCGCGTGCTGCCGGGCGACAAGATCGCTACTGATGGTGTGGTTGTCGAAGGTGTGAGCTCTGTTAACGCCTCTGCCATGACAGGAGAGTCTATGCCGCAGCCCGTCGCGCCGGGCGATGAGGTTATTGGCGGATGCGTGAATACCACCGGCACTCTGCTGGTGCGCGCAACAGCCGTGGGGGCGGACACGCAGCTGGCTGCTATTACGGAGGCGGTGAAGCGAGCGCAGGAGAGCAAATCGAATGCGCAGCGCCTGGCCGACCGTATTTCCAGTGTCTTTGTTCCCATTGTGATTCTGCTGGCGTTCGTTGCTCTGGGTGGTCATTTGGTGGCGGGCGAGTCGGTGGCGGCGGCCTTTACCGCCGGTGTGGCTGTTCTCATCATCGCCTGTCCTTGTGCGCTTGGGTTGGCGACACCGCTGGCGTTCATGGTGGGTACCGGCCGAGCTGCTCAACGCGGCATTATCGTGCGCTCCCAGGAAACCCTGGAGAAGGTGCGGGACATCGATACCGTCGTATTCGATAAGACAGGCACCATTACTACCGGCGAAATGTCGGTGGTGGACGTGGTACCGGTGAGTGGCTTCTCCTCCGCCCAGGTTGTGCAGTGGGCGGCGGCTGTGGAGCGGGGTTCTGAGCACCCCCTTGGCGCGGCCATTGTGCGGGCAACCAGCAGCGAGACTGTAGAGATGGCCGACGGCATTACTGCCGTGCCGGGGGAAGGTGTGGTTGGTGACGTGTCCGGCGCCCGGGTGTTTGTGGGCAAGCCGCGGGATAAGGTGGGTGCTGAGGCACTGCGCCTATCTACTGCTGAGCTCAGCCTGGCTGCCTCGCAGGTGGCGGTCTACCGGGATGACGAGTTTATCGGCAGCATTGTTGTTGCCGACACCGTGAAACCCACCTCTGCAGCGGCCATTAGTGCCTTGCACGAGCAGGGCTGCCACACTGTCCTGGTGACGGGCGACAATGCACAAGCTGCCCAGCATATTGCGGACGAAGTGGGCATCCCGGCGAAGAATGTTATCTCCGGTGTGCTCCCTACCCAGAAGGCCGACAAGATTGCGGAACTGCAGCAGCAGGGAAAGACTGTGGCAATGGTCGGTGACGGCATTAACGATGCTGCCGCACTGGCACTGGCCCACCTAGGGATCGCCATGGGGACAGGTACCGATGCGGCAATGCAGGCCGCCGATCTTACCCTAGTACGCGGCGACCTGGAGGTTGTCCCCGAGGCACTGCAATTGGCGCGCCGTATGAGCCGTATCGTGCGAGGAAACCTGTTCTGGGCGTTTATCTACAACGTCGCCATGATTCCGCTGGCCATGTTTGGCTACCTTAATCCAATGATGGCCGGGTTTGCGATGGTGTGTTCCGACCTGTTTGTGGTAGGTAATTCCTTGCGCCTGCGCCGGGGCTAACACCTCGCTCTTGCTACTGTTTCGGTAGACTGCAGAGAGTACAAACATCCGTGTGCAGCTTGCTGCACAGTTGCCGCCTGGCTGGTGGTGGCTGTGGGGTAGCTCGTTAAGGAGTCTCTTCGATGACTGAGTCCACGTACCCGTCACCCTTGCCTGGAGAAGACCAGGAATGGCAGTATCCGCCGGGAGCGTCGGGGACCATTACCAAGGTGCACTTTGTGCGTCACGGCGAGGTCGACAACCCTTCCGGCCGCCTGTATGGCCGCCAACGTGGATTTAAACTCACGGAGCGTGGTGAGCAACATGCCATCAATGTGGCAAAATCCTTGCACAATAACGATATTACGGGTGTCTATGCGTCGCCGCTGAAGCGTGCCCAGCAGACCGCCTATCCGATTGCCCAGGATTTCGGCCTGGATATTGTCACTAGCCCGCTGCTCATTGAGGCAGGCTCGTATCTGGAGAATGAACTCCTTACCCCCAAGGGGATTCTTACCACTCCCCGTATCTGGAAACACTTGGGGAGCTTGCGGACTCCCTCCTGGGGCGAGCACTACACCAAGATGGTGGAGCGCATGCTGGCAATAGCCCACCAGGCTGTCTGGGAAAACCGTGGACACGAGGCCGTGTGTGTCTGCCACCAGTGCGTCATTTGGGTACTGCGGCTTTTCGCCGAGGAGAAGAGCCTAGGGCACCATCCCGGCAAGCGCATGTGCTCCCTTGGTTCCATTACCACCCTGGTGTTTGATGGCGACATCATTATTGCTATTGAGTACCAGGAACCCTCCGGTATGTCGGATCCTGCTAGCCTGAAGTCCGACTTCAAACGGGGTTTGCAGGCTTAACACCACACGTCGTACTGGCCTTGTGATAGCCATACTGGTGTAAGCGGCACTATTCATAACAGAATGCATAACAGAAGGGGAGCATCCGGTGGGATGCTCCCCTTCTGGTGTTGTCAGTAACCGAGCGTTAGCTCTGTTTGACGGTTGCCATCCGAATCTGCGGATAGGCTGCCATCAGGTTGTGCTTCAGCTGCTGGTAGCCAGGAGCCTTGTTCTCCTTCCACGGGATGGAACCCAGCCAGTTGCCGATGACACCAAGCTGGATGGTTTCCGGGCCGTAGCCGGTACCCTCTGCCGTCACCGCGATAGCAATTTCGTTCTTGCCGTTGCGGTTAAGGAAACCGGCAGGGATGGTGAAGGACTCTTGCGGGCCCACATTGCCCACCCAGGTTCCCACATTCCAGCCGTTCACGAACATGACGGTGCGTGCCTTGTCCTTGCGATTCGGGTGGAAACGCTTGGACTTGACGTTCAGCCGCAGCATGACGTCCTGGTTGGCGGGGAAGTTGAGGGTGAAGTCGGAGCGGTACCAGGTGACACCCGGCTTGCTGGCGTGCATGGTGGCAGCCGGCTTCCAAGTGTTGTCGGGGAAGCCCGGCAGGTGCCAGCCAGCACGCTCGCCGTAGAGACCACCGTTGTTGTAGATTCCACGAACATTATCAACCGGGTGGATGCCGCCGCGGGCACCCTGGATCTTCCACGTCACCTTGCCCTGGTTACCCAGGCGGGCATCCAGCACACCCATCGCATGCAGGTTGTTGCCGGTGCCTTCCCAGTCCACACGCTGGCCGTTGTTACGCAGCAGGATTGAGAGGACAACCTTCTGTCCCTTCTTCACAGTGCCACGTGGCACTGTGAAGCTGATGGACTTGGGGCTTTCCGATAGGTTGGCGGTCGGGTCCTTGGAGGACTCGTTGTCCAGGCCGGTGTCTGCTACGCTACCCTTCACGGCAGCGGAGGCACCCACGTACTTGCCATTCATCCACACCAGGAAGTTGGAGCCCGGGGCGCCGAAGGCCTTCACCCAGATAGCGGGGTCGTCAGTGGCGGCGGTGTAGTGGGCGCGGTACCAAATGTCACCTTCATGGAAGTTGTAGGCGTTGGCATCCAGGACAACATCCTGGAAGAAGCCTGGGCCCTGCCGGAAGTTCTTCGGATGTTTGATGTTGGCGACGCGCCACCGGGAATCGTCGAAGTTCGGGTTGGCTTCGTAGCCTTCCTCGTGCTTCACCCACTTCAGCCTCGGAACGGAGACAGCGGCGGGTCCGGGGAGGGCAGCGCGGTAGTGGGTTCCAGCCTTTTCCAACGGCAGGGCTTGGCCATTCCAGGTGGCATTGGTGATGCCCTGGGGGAGCCAGATCTTGATGTTCTGCGGCTTGGTGGTAGAGCCCACCAGGTGCGCGGTAGTGCCCTCGTAGCGGACGGAGCGGACGAGGTCCGCGTTCTCCACGAGGATGCCCTGTATCTTGCCGTTCAGCCAGTTCTGCGGGGACCAGGAGCGGATGAGGCTGTGACGGTCCGCGATGCGGAGGGTCAGCGGGGCCTTACCTTTCATGGATACCTTGATGTCGTAGGGGAAGCCCCAGTCGTAGTTGATGCGCAGCTGCTTCTTGGTCTTGTCCCAGGTGTAGGTGACGGACTTGTTGCCGCTCTTCACCACTGGCTTCGTGGGGGCGTGCAGCACAATTTCGCCACGGTCGCCAGCGGTGCCGGTCAGCACGGCTAGCGGGCGGCCTTTCATGGAGGAATTGAAGAACAGCAGGCCGGTGGAGTAGTAGGCTCCCCAATCGCCGATCGTGAAGTCCACCGGCATCTGCAGGGCGTCGCGGCCGTGCAGAATGAGTTGGCCTTCCTGCGGCACCCGGTTGAAGGTGACTTTCTGTCCGTTCGGGGCGTAGGTGGTCAGGCTGGTGGTGAACTTGGTGAGGGTGGTGTCATTGGAGCTGGCCAGTCGGAATGCCATGTACTGCGAGCCCTTGCCGGACATGGACAGGTTACGCATACCAGCGGAGGTTCGCAGGTAGCTCTTCACCTTGGCGCCGTACACATTGTTGACGGCCGGGTCGGAGGTGGCATCCATAACCACCAGCTGCGGGAAGGCGCGGTGGAAGTAGCCGTTTTCCTTCTGCACGGACAGTTTGTCGCGCAGGTTGCGGTCCTCGGTAATGGAGGCGCCGTAGTCGTAGGAGGTAAAGCCGGAGTGGGCGGAGCCGGTCCAGCCCCAGTTCGTGCCGCCGAAGATCATGTAGTAGTTGAAGGCGGTAACACCGGCGCCGTTGTTCAGAGCCGCCCACTGGCGGTAGAAGTTGGCATCCACAAACTTCTCGCAGGCGGAGGCGTTAAAGGAGGCACCCCACGGGGTGAAGGCGCCGCCCTGGGCTTCTGCGATGAAGTGCGGGGAATTGTTGGCTGCCTTGAACGCCGGGTCAATGTGCCAGTTGTGGTCACTGAGTTCCTGGCGTTCGGCGGAGCAGTCGAAGCGGATGGGGTAGTCGTCGTAGGAGTAGACATCTAGCCCGGTGTCCTTGGTGTTAAAGGCCCAGTTGCTCAAGGGGGCGTAGTCGTTGTGGAAGATGGGGACGTTGATGCCGTCTTCCTTGGCTGCCTTGATGATTTTCTTTACGTAGTCGGCGTAGGGGCCGAGGGAGAATAGTTCTTCGTTCTCCGCCTGGTACATGAGGACGGAGCCGCCGCCATTGGTTACCTGGTGGCGGGCCAGGATGCGGTTGATGGCGCGCAGCCAGGCACGCTGCTCTTTCCAGTTGGTCTTATCCCAGGCGGTACGGAGCGGCAGAGCACTGTTGGTCTGCCAGGCGGGCATACCACCCATGGAGATTTCGGCGTTGATGTAGGGGCCGGGGCGGGCGATAACGTAGAGGCCTTCCTCTGCAGCCATGCGGAGCAGCAGGTCCATATCGCGGACGCCGGAGAAGTCGAAGGGGGCATCAGGGGCGCTCTGGTGGTAGCCCCAGAAGAAGTAGAAGGAGACGGCGTTGAAGCCGGCGGCCTTCATCTTCTGGAGGACGTCACGCCATTGGTTGGGGGAGGGAAGCCGCCAGTAGTGGACTTCGCCGGACCAGATGTTGAGGCGCTGGCCGTCGACTTTGTAGGAGTACTTATCCCAGGTGACTTTGTGGCGTTTGCCATCGTTTCCTGGGTACTTATAGTTGGTTGACTTGATCCATTGGGAAGACGGCGCAGCCTGAGGTGCGGCGGAGGCTGGTGCCATGGAGGACATGGGAACCAGGGTGGCCAAACTCAGAGCTACAGCGCTTGCCAAGGAAACCACCCGAGACATCGGGTGCTTGGTGGCAAATGCCATGTTTTGCTCCTCACGCAGAGTTGTGGTGCCGTGGCGAGAACACGGTGTCTCCTTCACCTTATCGAAAAGTAGAACCCTGCTTTTCGTACTCTGACGTGCACAGATGGCAAGTGTATATCGCACTTCAGAAAGGGCGTGTCACAGTTTCTTAATCGATCTTTGCCGTGACCTGCTGAGTTTCGGAAAAGCGAAAAAATACTTACGAATGGGAGACGAGATTTTCGCCATGCCGCAGCGACGGCAACCATTGCCGTAACCCTGTAGAAAGTTGACCGGCGTACCCAGGGATGGTGGGTTGTCGCTACTGCTGAACAGTCACCTCCGATAGACGTGGAGAGGGAGGGGGTGGAGAGGGAGGGGAGCGTAGTGGCCAGGCCGAGAGTGCGCGCACTTGCCAGCGTGAGGTGCCGATGGGATAGACGACGATACTGTACCGTCGTGATTGTCGCTCCTTGCATCACGTGGTGATCCGGTGAGGGTGCTCTCACTGCCGCGAGAGAAGTAGAAGCTAGCAGGAGTTTTGGACGTTAGAGTTTGTTCAAAAAATCTGGGTCATCGTCGGGGCCGAGAGGGCGTTTTCCGGAGTTGTCGGAGTTGCCATCGTCACCGTCGTCCGTGGAGTGATACCAGTAGGAGCCTCCCCGCCCGTTCCAACCCTGTGGATAATTGACAGAGGGGTCACAGGGGGGAGTAGTGTCGGCAGCCTGCCCGCGCCCGAAGAGCCCTCGGGGAGAGCTGCCGGAGGATCGGCGTTGGGGTCCAAAGGCGAACCACAGCAGTACCGCTACTGCAATAAGGGCAATAACGATGATGAGACGACCCATTGAGATCACTCCTCCAGTCGGACAGCTGCCGGGTGGCCGTATAGGGGCCACATAGGGGCCGCAGGGCGTCGGAGAACTCCTACCTCCCCACTTTAACCAATTGCCACGCCCAGGCTGATGGTTCCCAGTGCTAGTCCCACGCCCAGGAGCAGGGACCAGACGAGCATAGCTTTGCCAGTTTGTTTCAGCGACACCACCAGGCCGTGCCCCACCTGTCCGGTACGGACTGGGGTATAGGCATTCCACGCGAGGGGGAGGGCGAGCAGCGAGAGGAGGGTCCATACAGAACTCAATGCCAGGACGCAGCTGAGGATGAATGGTCCGAACACTAGGAATGCGTCCAGAATGCGAGTGCGCTTGTCGCCGAGGCGTACCGCCAGGGTGATCTTGCCGGAGGCACTATCGGAGGGAATATCGCGCAGGTTATTCACCAGGTTGTTGGCGCAGGAGAAGGCACCGACGGCAACGGCAGCCACGGCGCCTTCCCAGCTGATGTGGCCCAGCTGGGTGAGCTGAGTGCCCATGACGGCGACTAACCCGAAGAAGATGAAAACCATCACCTCTCCCAGGCCACGGTAGCCGTAGGGGTGCTTTCCGCCGGTGTAGAACCAGGCAGCGAGGACACAGCAGATACCCACAAGGATGAGCCACCAGAAGCCAGAGATGAGGCAGAGGGCGATGCCGGCCACACCGGCGAGGCCGAAGAAGCCAAACGCGGCTGCTTTCACATGAGAGGGTTTGGCTAGCCCAGAGCCGGTGAGGCGTTGCGGGCCGACGCGGTCGTCATCGGTGCCGCGGATGCCATCGGAATAGTCGTTGGCGAAGTTCACTCCCACGATGAGTGCCCAGGACACCACCATAGCGAGGAGGGCACGCACCCAGATGAGATCCTGTAGCCAGTGCGCACCCATGATACGGATGGCAGCAGCGGTGCCGACGAGGACCGGGGCGATAGCGTTGGGCCAGGTGTGGGTGCGGGCACCGATGAGCCAGTCGTGGAAGGTGGCGGCGTAGTGCGGGGTGTCCGGGCTGGGGGTGGTGGGAGGGGTGGCGTTGTTCACGGGTCTATTGTTGCACTTTCCGTACGGGTGCTCCTATGAGCGGCGGGAACGCAAAGCTCGCGCCGGTGCGGCTGTTTCCCTCAGACTGTCCTGGAGGGCCCGCCGGTCGACTTTGCCGATGCCTTTCAGGGGGAGGCTGGTGCGGACGATGAGTTCGCGGGGAGCGGCAGTCGCGGGGAGCCCGGCATTCATCACCCAGGTGCGGAGTTCTGCCAGGGTGGGGGGAGGGGAGGACGTTGCCTGTGGAGTGGTGGCTGGCACGATGACGGCTGCTACGTGTTCACCGAGGCGCTCGTCGGGCCGGCCGAGGACGACGACCTGTGCAATAGCCGGATGGGTGGCGAGGGCGTTTTCTACGGCATCCGGGAAAATGGTGAGCCCGCCGCTGGAGATGGCGTCGTCCAGACGGCCGTCTATATGGAGGCGTGGTGGGGTGTGGGTGGTATCCCAGTGGCCGTGGTCGTCGGTGCGGAACCAGCCAGGACGCTGCCAGGCAACGTGGTGGGGTTTGTTGAGGTAGCCGGTGGCGATAGTGTCTCCACCGAGCCAGATACGCCCGGTTCCGGCATCAATTTCTACTCGTGCACCTGGTAAGGGAACGCCGTCGTAGACGCATCCACCGGCGGTTTCGGAGGCCCCGTAGGTGTGGACAAGGCGGACACCAGCGTCGGTTGCTTGGCGCTGCAGCTCAGGTGAGAGGGCGGCGCCACCCACGAGTATGGCGTCGAAGCTGGTGAGTGCCTGGAGGGCTGCCCGTCCGGCAGGTTCGCCGTGGGTGGAGGCGGTGAGGATCTTGTGGAGTTGGGTGGGGACGATGCTGGTGTAGTGCCGGGAGTCTGGGGTACGTTCCAGGAGCTGGTGGGTGATGGCAGCGAAGTTGTCCAGGGAAAAGCCGCCGCGCGTGTCTTGGAGAGCGGGTTCATACCCGGCGGCCAGACTGCGGAGGAGTACTTGTATCCCGGCGATGTGGTGGGGAGGAAGGGGAAGAAGCCAGACACCAGGGCCGCCGAGTACCTGGTGGGTGGCAGTGGCAGAGGCGCGGAGCTGGGCTGCTCCCAGTTGCGCATATTTGGGGTCTCCGGTGGTACCAGAGGTAGCGACGACGAGGGTGGCACGTGCCGTGAGCTGGGGGAGGTAGGGGGTGAGTTGGGTGAGGGCGGTGGTTCCGGCCGCGGTGGTGGGGGCGGGTAAATAGGCGGCAGCGGCGTCATCCTGCAACATGTTCGCTAAGCAGGGTTCTGCTTGGCGGTAGCTATCTCGCGTGGGGGCGAGGGTGAGTACCTGGAGTCGCATGGGAAGACGCCGCTTCCTGTTGAAGAGTTATGTGGTTATTGGTGTAGCGGGTGGTTATCCCTTGCCGCCATTCTGGAAGATATCGAGTCCGAAGGTGGTGTAGATGAAGTGCTGGGAGACCCACAGCACGCCCACCACAATGAGGACGATGACGAGTGCAAAAAGCAGGTAGGAAAGGATCCGCATGGGGAGAGCCGGAGGCTTCACTTCCATCATTTCGCCGTCTACTTCTTCAGTCTTGCCGGAACCGGCGGCCATGGCGAAGGCAAAGAGGACAGGTAGCCCGGCGCCGAAGAGGAGACCAGCGAGGAGAACGGCGGGCAGGTTACGAAGAGTTTCCATCAACATTAGCGGTGACCTCCCTGCTGCTGCGGAGTGTTAAGAGGTTCGGCGACCACCTCGGCCACGGAGGCGTTGGGGCCCGGGTCAGTGGACGCTGTTGCGGCGGGGTCTGTGCCTGTTGCCGGGTCGGCAGAAACAGCGTCCTGCTTGGTGGCTGTGCCGAGTTTGCGAGACCTACGAGTTTTGAAGCTCGTAGGGTCCTTGCCCTCTGCGCTGCTGAGCTGGCCTGGGTTGCTGTGCTCGTCCCAGTCGTCGTTAACGTTGTTGGCGTTGATGGGGGCTTTGCGGCTGTGATGGTAGATATAGCCGGCGGCAGCAACGAGCACAGCGAAGACGACGATAACGCCGAGCATCTCGTTGTGAAGCCCCACATAGTGGCCGAGCAACCAGGTCAGGGCGCCAACGATGGCAGCGGCGGGAAGGGTAATGACCCAGGCGATGACCATACGGCCGGCCACGCCCCAGCGTACTTCTGCACCCTTGCGGCCAAGGCCAGTACCGAGGATAGAGCCGGTGGCGACGTGGGTGGTGGAGAGGGCAAGGCCAAAGTGGGAGGAGGCGAGAATGACCGAGGCGGTGGCCATATCAGCTGCCATACCTTGTGGAGATTCAACTTCTACCAGGCCCTTACCGAGGGTTCGGATAACGCGCCAACCACCAATGTAGGTGCCGAGAGCGATGGCAAAGGCGCAGCACACCTTGACCCAGGCAGGAATGCCGTCATCTGGGTTGACTTTGCCATAGGCGATTAAGGCTAGGAAAATAACACCCATTGTCTTCTGGGCGTCATTGGTGCCGTGGGAGAGGGAAATGAGTGACGCGGAAAGGATTTGGCCCCAGCGGAAGCCGCGGATCTGCTTCTCATGTTCGACGTTGCGGGTAATGAGGTAGACCAGTGCGGTAGCGACAGCAGAAATAATACCGGCGACGACGGGAGCGAGGACGGCTGGGATGATGATCTTGCCGACGACACCGCCCCACACAACGCCACTCGTCCCCAAGGAGACTAGTGCGGCGCCGATGAGGCCACCGAAGAGGGCGTGGGAGGAGCTGGAGGGAAGGCCGAAAAGCCAGGTTAGGAGGTTCCAGAGGATGCCGCCCACAAGACCGCAAAAGACGATGAGGAGCAACATGTGGTTTTTACCGTCTGCTGGGTCAACGCTCACTTTGTCGAGATTGACGATGCCTTTGGCGACGGTGGCGGCGACTTCGACGGAGAGGAATGCGCCGACGAGGTTCAATGCTGCGGATAGGGAGACGGCAACTTTGGGTTTCAGTGCGCCGGTGGCAATGGAGGTAGCCATTGCGTTGCCTGTGTCGTGGAATCCGTTGGTGAAGTCGAAAGCCAGAGCGGTAACGACCACGATGCACAGAATGATTAATTCAGGACTCACGGAGATGATTATCGTCTAACTTTGGACGATTCACAACGCAGTTCACCCCTCGTTTATCCTGGTCTTCCGTGTAAGACGTCTAAAAGATAAGGAGGACAAGTAATTCAATTGTTTAGGATGGTTGATCTGCAACTTGGAAAGATAGTTAAACAGGATGTGGCACAATAAATCTAAAGAAATCTTTATGCATAAAGGAAACAGGTAAATAGGGATTTACCAGCATCAAAAAATCACAGATTTGCCGAGTGAACACCAGATGAATAAATCACACCTACGACATTAGTAATAGAACGGGAACTGCTCCCATTCCGGGGTCCTCTTCTCCAAAAATGCCTCCCGGCCCTCCATCGCCTCATCTGTCATATAGGCCAGACGAGTAGCCTCACCAGCAAAGACCTGCTGGCCCACCAAACCATCATCAGCCAAGTTGAAAGCAAACTTCAACATCCGCTGGGCCGTCGGAGACTTTTTATTAATAACCCTTGCCCATTCAATTGCCACTGTCTCTAGATCAGCGTGATCGACAACCTCATTGACAGCACCCATCGCATACATCTGCGCGGCAGTATACGAACGGCCCAAGAAGAAAATTTCCCGCGCTCGCTTCTGTCCTACCTGCTTTGCCAGGTAGGCACTACCGAAACCGGCATCAAACGACCCCACATCGGCATCAGTTTGCTTAAAGCGAGCGCACTCCCGGCTCGCCAGAGTGAGATCACATACCACATGCAACGAGTGCCCGCCGCCGGCAGCCCAACCATTCACCAGACACATCACCACCTTTGGCATTGTCCGAATAAGCCGCTGCACCTCAAGGATATGGAGCCGGCCACCCTCTGCCTTCGCCCGTGCGGCATCAACAGTGGACACATCTTCCCCCACCGGGGCGCCGTCCGCATCAGTCTGCGCATACTGGTACCCCGACTTTCCGCGGATACGCTGGTCGCCCCCAGTACAGAAGGCCCAACCACCGTTCTTCGGAGACGGCCCGTTGCCGGTGAGCAGCACTACACCCACGTCGGGAGTGCAGCGTGCATGGTCCAGCACCCGCAACAGCTCATCCACCGTGTGGGGGCGAAAGGCGTTGTAGACCTCCGGTCGGGCAAAAGCCACCCGAACGATGCCATACTCGCGCCCTTCACCCACATGCCGATGATAGGTGACGTCCGTCAGGCCCTCGAAGCCAGGGACTGTACGCCACTGTGCCGGGTCGAAAGGATTGGTGGTGAGCCGAGG
The DNA here is from genome assembly GCF_001293125.1 of Lawsonella clevelandensis. NCBI lineage: Bacteria > Bacillati > Actinomycetota > Actinomycetes > Mycobacteriales > Lawsonellaceae > Lawsonella > Lawsonella clevelandensis. The sequence continues at coordinate 666,341 of NZ_CP009312.1, read as the reverse complement.
CTGCGGCTCTACCGGGTGAAGAGCATCCGCACCAGAGCGTTTGATGTTGGCCGAAGGATCCATGTACTCCAGCCTACTGCACTGCCTTACTGTTATGTACGCAGCCAAAGAACCAGAAAGAGACCAGTAGAGTGGGACTATGCCCGCCGATACACCCACCTCCGCCACATTCTCCGTCACCCCCTTACCCACCCTCGCCGACTTGCAGGAGCGGGCCTTCGTGGTGAGCCTGCCCATGCGGGTCACCTTCCGGGGTGTCAACCACCGCGAAATGCTGCTCTTCGCGGGACCCGCCGGGTGGGGAGAGTTCGGAGCCTTTCCCGAATACGGGGATGAGGAGGCTGCCCACTGGTTAGCCAGCGGCCTCGAGATGGCATGGCTTGGCCCACCCCCCGCAGTCCGCACCCAGATCCCTGTCAACGGCACTATCCCGGCGCTCGACGTCGTCACTCAACAGAACACTATTCGGCGCCTCGTGCAGCAGGACTTTGCCGGGGTACGCACCTTCAAAATCAAAGTTGCCGAACGTGGGCAGAGCTGGGCGGATGATGTTGCCCGGGTGGCCCTCGTCCACCACTATGCACCCAGCGCACGGCTGCGTGTCGACGCCAATATGGGGTGGACAGTTGCGGAGGCCCGCAGCATCCTCCCCCGCATTGTGGAGGCGGCCGGCGGCAGCGATTTCTTCGACTATGCCGAACAACCCTGCCGCACCGTCCCCGAGCTTGTGGAACTCCACGACACATTAGCCGGCAGCATCCCACTAGCCGCTGACGAGTCAATCCGCCGCGCTACCGACCCGCTCCGCGTTATCGCCGCTGGGGCAGTGGATCGCGTGGTCGTGAAAGCGGCCCCGCTGGGAGGTCCACGGGCGCTGCTGCGCCTTGCCTCACACATTCCGTACCCTCTTACAGTGTCCAGTGCTCTCGACTCGGCGGTCGGAATGAACGCGGGCCTGGCCGCTGCCGCCGCCCTCCCGGTGGTGGCGGATTGTGGGCTGGGCACGGGCAGTTTCTTCACTGCGGACGTCTGTGAACCGCATCAGCTGGTTGATGGCCACTTGCCCTATCGGATAGCAGCCCCTGCCCCTGCCCGACTGGAGGAGCTGCGTGCTCCTGTGGGGCGTGAACAGTGGTGGAGGGAGAGGTTGGAGCGCTGCTACCCGCTCGCAACTCATCTCGCGAACGTCGTCACCTCCCCCTGCTAGCCACGTAGACTGAGCACTGAAGAATGCACACCACCCGGTGCGCATGGTGGGTGGGCAGGTGCCCTCCCGTATTCCCCGAGACGAAGGTAGAAACGTATGTTGGGACCGCTTATCGCGCTGGTGCTGTCCCTTATTGCGCCAATTCTCCTGTTGCCCTTCCTCGGGGGCCAAGGCCTGGTGGATATGCCGGGAAATCGCCGCGCACACTCTATTCCCACGGTGCGCGGCGGCGGTATAGGTATTTCCCTCGCCATCCTGTTCGGAATTATGGTGCATGTCATCGACCTTATTGTGGAGGGGTGGGAACAAATTCCGCCGCTCTTCATGCTGGTGGGCATCGTGGTGGCGTGGTTCACCGCAGTGGGTATCTTCGACGACATTTATGGCCTCAATACGACTGCCGGTGTGGTGCTGTTGGCCTTGGGCGGGGTGGCAATGTCCGGAACCACCATCTATCTCATGGTGACGGGTCCCATCGAGTACAGCATGGCCTCCATGGTGACGACAGCCATCCTCATCGTGCCGTTTACGGTGTGGGTAACGAATGCCGCCAACTTCATGGACGGTATTAATGGCATCACGTCGCTTTACGTCATCATCTGTGGTGTGTGGACACTCTATTTGTGCCGCGATTGTACCGATAAGACACTGCAGATTCTCACTCTCATCTTCATTGCCGGCTTTCTGGGATTCCTGCCGTGGAACCTTCCGCGGGCCCGCATTTTCCCAGGGGAGAGCGGCGCCTATGTAGCCGGTGCGGCCACCTTGGTGATGTGCGTGGTACTGATGGTGCGGGGGGTGTCCATTCCGGCCACTATTGCCCCACTTGCCGTCTACTGGACGGATGTGCTCTTTACCTTTATTTATCGAATGTTCTATCGGCTCAACCCGATGCTTATTCACCGCGAGCATAACTACCAGAAGCTGCAACGGTATTTTGGGTCGCACCGTAAAACCGTGGGGATCGTAGGGCTGGTGCAGCTGGTGTCGGTGGGAATTGCCTATGCCTGTGGTGGGGCGGATGCACCCTTGTGGGCGATTGTGCCGGTAATGGTGCCTGCTTGTATTTTCTCGGCCTGGCCTATCCCAGACCCGCCTGCGAACCATACTGCACCGGATCCCTCCGGCGAAGCGGATGCGGAGCAGGGTGTTGTGGAGGCTGGCCACTCCCCAGGGACAAGTGTTTCTGGGTAATCTGAGACCACACGGGTTACTTGACCGCGGCCGCAAGGCCGCAGAATGAGGATGAAGACCATGGCATCTCTAGTGTGTGGCAGTCGCAGTGTGCTGGCCTGGCATATGCAGGTGCAAGCCGCCCACGTGGGGCGCACGCTAGAGGTGGTGGATCCGTTGGAGTTCCTCCCCACTATTCCCACCGACGATGACATCGATGTGATCGTCGATGACGGCGAGGAGGTGGCTGATGACGGCGATGACTTCTTTTCCGATAGTGCTGATGACGGAACCCCCTTGGCCAGTGAGGAAGAACTTGCCGCTGCCGGCAGCGAGGCACTCGCACCCGTTGTCGACACCCCCGCCATCACCAGCGCCGATGAGCCGAACGGGGCAGAGGCGGACACAGTAGCCACAGATGAAGTGCTGAGTGAGCCGGCGGTACCGCTGGGCGCAGCTGAGCCACAGCAGCTTCCTCCCTTCCACTACGACAGCCTTATCTACCTTGCGGATGCGCGCCTGTGGTCCCCACCGGATCCCACCCACGCCCCCACTGATGAAGAGCTCGCCCAGGAGATTCGCACCGCCACCGACACCGTGGTGGAGATTCTGGAAACCCTTCCTACTATGCCCGAAACTATCGTGTTGGCCAGTTCCATCAGCGCCGGCAATACGACGGAGGTGGGCCAGGCATTGGCGGAAGCTGGGGTGTTGGTAGAGCAAGCCACCAGCGGTTACGCCGCCCGCTACATGGAACTGCAGTTCCCCCAGATTTTTGGGGAAGGTTTCCCCTCCCTCAAAGGGGCACTGATCTCCCAGCTCTGTGCAGCAGTCGCCACCGGTAAACACCCGCGAGTGTCCCAAGACCGCCCCATGACCATCATGTACGCGCAGGAAGCAGCGCGAATTCTCACCAGCGAAATGCCTGATTTCGCCATGTCCATGGCGGAAAGCTCGAAGGAACCGACGGGAGAACTCGCGATCATCCTCAACGAGATCGGCCAGATGGCAGTCGACGGGCGTATTCCCGACCACATCGACTCCTCCCGCTATGAGTTACTCTTCCAGCTCTACTCCACGTTGCGGGCAGCACAACTTCGTGCCCTGTCCGCCGGCCGGCATGTGCTTCCTCAATTGCCTACAGCCACTGTCGTGACGGAGCTCCCACAGGTAACCAGCCGGGTGCATCTGGTGGCGCCGGGGGAGACACTGGAACTGGTGGGTGTCCTGGAGGGCTTGCACCGAGTGGCGGTACTGTCCGGCACAGCAGAGCTCACCCTTCCCAGTTTCCCGGAGGTCGTACTAGTGGCGGCTACCGGTGAATTACCGGAGAAGGACCAGCCGAGCATCGCCCAAGAGCTTGCCGAAGAACTCACCGAAGAGCCCCTTCACAAAGACCCGCAGGGGATGCCCTTCCTGGACATGCCACATGGATACACGCTGCAACTGGCCGCAGTGGGGGACAGCTCGGTGGTTGTGGCAGAGTGGGTGAGCGAACCGTGACGTTAGACCTGTCCCCTGCGACACTGCACGCCCGCGTGGTGGTGGATGAGCTCATCCGCAACGGGATGCAGGAGGCCGTGCTCTGCCCGGGGTCGCGCTCCACGCCCCTAGCCTTTGCGTTAGCCGCAGCCGAGGCTGCCGGCCGGCTTACCCTCCATGTGCGAGTGGATGAGCGCAGCGCAGGTTTTCTGGCACTGGGATTGACAGCGGCTAGCGGTACCCCAGTGGCGGTGGTGTGCACTTCTGGGTCAGCGGTGGCCAATCTCCATCCCGCCGCCGTAGAGGCCCGTTTCAACCACCGGCAGGTGGTCTTTTTAACAGCTAACCGCCCACCCGAAATGGAGGGTGTGGGGGCGCAGCAAACGATTGTGCAGCGCGGTATCTTCGCCCACGATATTGTCGACGAACTGGTACTCCCTGCAGCCGGCTCCGACGTCGTAGCAGAGGCGGATGCACACGGATGGAACGCGCATTGGCGGGCTGCTCTCTGCCGAACCATGGCGCGTGCAGCGGCGAGTGCCGGCCCAGTCCATATTGATGTGCCTTTTCGAGAGCCCCTAGTATCACCGATAGATAGTGCAGTACCACCGGTAAGTACAGCACTACCACCAGTGGATGAGACACCTCTTCCCCCCTGCTGGCAGGGCCGCTCTGCGCAGCGTCCTTGGACAGAAGTTCGTGACACCGCCACTGTGGATCTCTCACTTCGGACATTGGTGATCGCGGGACAGGGGAGTTGGGAGCTACCCGCTTTAACTGGTGTTCCCACCCTCTGTGAACCAGGTGGTCGAGCATCTGGCGTTCTGCTCAACCCACTTTGTGTCTCAGCACTGCTGGCCGACCCCGCCCACGCCCCGCAGCAGCTTGTGGTGGTAGGCAAACCCACCCTGCACCGCTCCGTCACCCGGCTGCTTGCGGACCCTGCGCTTCCGCAGATCGTCGTTACCGCTCCCACTGCCCCCACAGAGTGGGCTGATGTTGCCGGGCAGGCGCAAACGGCCTGTACTCACCTCACCACCGTTGGAGAGAGCCCGCAGCACTGGTTGGCTACCTGTGCGGAAGCTGACGGGGCTGCCCATGCCCATGTACTGGATGTTGTGGCCAGATTGCGCGCCGGGCAACGAGAGGACAACCCGGGTCGGCTACCCAGTGGCCTGGAGGTGGCGTATGCGGTAGGGGAGGCGGTCGCCGCGGACCCTGCGCTGCTCCTTTTCGTGGGCTCCTCCAATCCAGTACGGGATCTCGCCGTCACCCACCCAGACCTTGGCCCTCGCTGCTGGGTAAACCGGGGCGCCTCCGGCATTGATGGCAATATCTCCACTGCCATGGGTTTAGCCTTCCACCACCCGGGCCCGATCGTGGCGTTCCTCGGCGACTTGGCTGCTCTGCATGACAGTGGAGGGCTTCTTGTGCCCACCTTGGAAAATGCCCCCAAGAACCTCACGATTCTGGTGGCCAACGATACTGGCGGCGGTATTTTCGCCACCTTGGAGCAGGGTGCGCCCGCGTATGAAGCCCAGTTTGAGCGGCTCTTCGGAGTGCCGCACACTGCCGACTTTGCGGCGTTGGCAGCTGGTTGGGGAGTGGCCTACCAGCAGTGCACTCTGGCGGAACTACCGGGTGTCCTGACCGGGTATGCGGAACCGGCTGGCGTGCGGCTGGTGGAGGTGCGCACACAGCGTCGTCACCGCTACGCACTGGCGGCTACTTTGGAGGGGAGGTAGCGATGTCTGCAGCATCTAGACCGGCTCCTCGTCAACACCGGATCGCGGCCTGGTTTACCAAGCTAGGGAAGACTATTCGCCTTCTGCCACAGGAACTTCGGCCGGACGACTACGAGATGTCTTATCTCCGCCTTCGTCTCCGTAAAGGGTTGCGCTACACTCAAATTATACTTATTGCACTGGCCTGTTTCGCGCTCCTTATGGCAGTCAGCATGGTGGTGGGTTGTGCCATCAGCGATCTCCATATCAATAGCCACCTCGCCAGCACCTACGCCCGCGTGGAATCCACTGAACGCTCCACTCGCTATGTCAGCTTCGTTGACCGTGATGGCAACGTCCAGAACCCCCGCAACGGTGTCCTCTACCCCACCGGAGTGCGGGAGGGACAACTAGTTCGCGTCGACTACGACTACACCAACCCCAACTATGCGCGGATCTCCGGGCGCAGCTGGACACTGTCTATTGTGCCGGCAGTGTCCCTGCTGGTGTGTGTTCTCCCCTGGATCGCGCTGGCCTATTGTGTGATTGGCCGCTACCGCATTCGGGCGGGTGGCATCATTCGACGCACTCACTTTGGGGGGACCATCGCCGGGATCCACGTCAACCAGTCCCGCACGATATTGCGGATGCGTGCAGCTACTGCTCTGCCCACAAAACGGGTAACCTGAGCGTTGTGTCACGAGCAAGCCTAGAGAAGAAACCACAGGATGTCGCCAGCATGTTCGACGGCGTCGCCAAACGCTACGACATCACCAACACGGTGCTGTCCTTCGGCCAAGACAAACTGTGGCGTCGCCACACCCGCCAACTCCTCAACTTACAGCCGGGGGAGCGCGTCCTCGACCTGGCCGCGGGAACCTCCGTCTCCACCGTAGAACTGGCCAAGTCCGGTGCTTGGTGTGTCGCCACGGACTTCTCCATCGGCATGCTGGAAGCAGGCAAGAGCCGCACTGTTCCCAAGGTTGCCGGGGACGGCATGCACCTGCCCTTCGCGGATAGCTCCTTTGATGCTGTCACCATCTCCTTCGGCCTGCGCAATATCTCTGACTTCCGTGCAGGTCTGCGCGAGATGGCGCGGGTGACGAAACCGGGTGGACGGCTCGTCGTCTGCGAATTTTCCACCCCCACCTGGAAGCCCTTCCGGGTGGTGTACATGGAGTACCTCATGAAGGCGCTGCCGTGGGTCGCCACTAAGGTGTCCTCCAACCCGGAGGCTTATGTGTACTTGGCGGAATCCATCCGCGCCTGGCCGAACCAGGAGCAGCTTTTAGTGGAGTTGCAGGATGCGGGCTGGGGTGATGGTGCTACCTACCAGAACGAAACGGGTGGCATTGTGGCGTTGCATTATGGCCGTCGTCCCTTGTAGCGAAACCGCTAACTACCGGTAGGATTTATCCCAAGACTGCGCATCACCAATTAGGCTGGTGGTGTTGCCCTCCACCGATGGCCCCGGATGCTCCCGCGGGTATCGCAGACCTCTCAAAGGAAGTAATACGCATGGCAGAAGACACTCAGGTCTCTGGTATCGACCTCGGTGATGCTGCGCTAGCCGCCCGTACCACTCGTGGTATGCAGCAGGTTGAGGACCTGATGTACAGCAGCCTTGATAACGGCCACGCCATGCCCACCCTCACCGCCTCCTATCTTGCCCAGGCTGGGGGGAAGCGCTTCCGTCCCCTCATGGTGCTGTTGGCCGCACAGGTCGCCATCGCCGAAAATTCTCCCGCAAGCGTTACAGAAGAGTTCACCGCCAACGTTATTCGCTCCGGTGCGGTGATTGAGATGATCCACCTGGCCTCCCTCTATCACGACGATGTGATGGATGAGGCCCCGCAGCGGCGCGGTACGGACTCCGCCAATAACCGGTGGGGAAACTCTGTCGCCATTCTGGCGGGGGACTACCTCTTCGCCGCCGCCAGCGCCATCATGTCCGATATGGGCACGCAGGCAGTTCGCTGGATTTCCGAAACATTCGCTGAGCTCGTCAACGGACAGATGGAAGAAACTGTTCACGCCGGCTCGATGGAATCCGCGGAAGCCTATCTGCGGGTGATTCACGGGAAGACTGCCTCGCTGATCGCCACCGCTGGCCACTTCGGCGCCCATTATGCAGGTGCCTCCGAGGAGCAGGTTGCCGCCTTGCAGAAGGCTGCTCACGCTACCGGGATGGCCTTCCAGATTGTTGACGACGTGATCGACATTGCCTCCGAGTCCACCCAATCCGGCAAAACCCCCGGCACAGACCTCCGCGAAGGCGTGTTCACCTTGCCGGTGCTCTATGCGCTAGATGAGGAAGGCCCGGTGGGGGATCGGCTCCGTGAGATTCTCACTGGGCCTGTGACGGACGAAAATCTGGTGGAAGAAGCCCTGACTTTGCTACGTGGCTCCGCAGGAATGCGGCAAGCCCGTGAGACGGTGTACGCCTACCGTGGTGAAGCCAAAGACGCGCTGAGCATCTTCCAGGATTCCCCCGCCAAGGAAGCCTTCTTTCGGCTGGTGGACTTTACTGTCGCTCGCGTCGGGTAGGTTAACGACACTGCTTAGCGGTAATTGGTGTACTGCAGCGCCACGTCCAGATCTGCTGCTTTCACCAGTGCGATGGTGTCCTGTAGATCATCCCGCTTCTTGGAGCTCACCCGCAGTTCGTCACCCTGAATCTGTACTTTCACACCCTTCGGGCCTTCGTCACGAATGAGTTGAGAAATCTTCTTGGCGGTGGGCTGGTCGATGCCCTGCTTCAGGGTGATGGTCATTTTTACCAGTTTGCCGGAGGTAGCCGGTTCGCTTGCCGCAATGGCCTTCAAGGAAACTCCTCGGCAGATCAGCTTGGACTGGAATACATCAAAAGCAGCCCGTACGCGATCCTCTGAAGTCGCCTGCACCACGATGGCGTCACCAGACCAGGCGATTCCGGCATCCACATTGCGGAAGTCATAGCGGGTGGAGATTTCCTTGGCAGCCTGGTTGAGGGCGTTATCGACTTCCTGGCGATCAATCTCGCTGACGATGTCGAAAGAGGAGCCTGCGGCCATGGTGTATCCTTCCGTGCGGGTGGTTGATGGCAGGGTGTATGTCCCGTAGCCGACCCTACTTTAGTTGGTTTTAGCTGCCGGTTTGGCATATTGCTGGGAGAGTCGCTAAAGTCTTGTGAGCACCTGTTCTACAGTGCACGCCAGGTTGCCCGAGCGGCCAAAGGGAGCGGACTGTAAATCCGTCGGCATTGCCTACCAAGGTTCGAATCCTTGACCTGGCACTCTCACACCCCCGCCACAAGCGGGGGTTGAGTTTTATATATGAATAGCAAGAAATTACCGCTAAGCAGGCGATTTGTCATGTACGCAACTGTCCGGTAATCTTCTAGAAGCTTGGTGAGAGAGTGAACCTCTCCCAACAAGATTGCCCCCTTAGCTCAGTCGGCAGAGCGTTTCCATGGTAAGGAAAAGGTCGACAGTTCGATTCTGTCAGGGGGCTCTCTTTTTGTTCTGAAAGCGCTTCGCTACGGAGCTGCGACTGACAACTAGACTTGGCGATGTAGCTCAGACGGTTAGAGCGCACGACTCATAATCGTGAGGTCGAGGGTTCGATCCCCTCCATCGCTACTACAGAAAAGCCCTGGTTAACAGTGTTAACCAGGGCTTTTCGGATTTCTCTGAAGGTATCTTACGCTATATTCTCGCATCGACACTAGTCGCGGAGAAGGGGGCGGCAGTGCACTGTTATTTCCCGTAAGTGAGGATGCGGTTTACCAGGCGTGCAATGACGTTGGGGGACACCTGTTCGGAGAGGTAGAACGCGGTGCACTGTTTGCCGACGGGGTGGTGGACGGTGGGAAGCTTGGTAGTGATGCCGGTGGCCACCTCCCAGATACGCTTAGCGACGTCCTTGGGCTCCAGCCGGATACCCATACGGCGGGTACCGGGGGTAGAGACGCCGTCGAGCATCTTGCTGTTGACGTAGAGGGGCATCATGTCGACGACGCGAATGTCGTATTGGTCCCATTCCACATTGAGAGCTTCGGTGAGGCCGCGGACTGCGAACTTGGTGGCCGAGTAGACGGCCATGTCGGGGGTACCGACGATGCCGGAGGCGGAACACATGCTGATGACCTGCGAGTGGGGAGTGACGAGCAGGTAGGGGAACGCAGCGTGGCAGCCTTTATAGACGCCCTTCACATTGACGTCCACCATGAGGTCTTCGCGTTTGCGGTCATCTTCATTGAAGGGACCGTCGACGAGCAGGCCGGCATTATTGAGCAGGATGTCGAGGGTGCCACCGGTGTGGGAGGTGAAGCTGGCGAGAGCGCGATCCCAGTCTTCTTGACTGGTGACGTCGAGGTGGCCGGCAATGACGGTGGGCATGTTGTCGGCCCAGTCGACGGGGGAGATGTCGTACGCGCCCACGAGGTAGCCGTTACGGGCGAACAGCTCAGCGGTTTCGCGGCCAATTCCGCGGGCGGCACCGGAAATGAAGATAGATTTTCTGGTCATAACTCTATGGTGACACATGTCACAGGCGGAAGCACGGGTTCTTACAGACGAGCCAAACTCTCCGTTTTTCGGCACAATGAGGAAGGAGCTGCCAGCGCGGCGTTTGTCAGCAGCGCTAGTCCTCGCGTATCATCGCAGGAGGCGTAGTTCCGTGTGTCGCCAACCCGGCACGCAGACGCCACCTTGTTGACTCGCAGCAGGGATTCGTTGCCACTATTATGGCTGGTAGCGAGGTGCTCTGATGACAGTGAATAGAGGGGTGTGGCTCAATTGGTAGAGCAGCGGTCTCCAAAACCGCAGGTTGCAGGTTCGAGTCCTGTCACCCCTGCCAGGACCCTGTTGGATTGCAGGACATCCGTTGAAGACATGGAGGACAACGAGTGAGCGACGAGAAGAGCACACCGGACGACAACATTGTCGACCCGGTCGTGTCCGCAGCCGACGCTGCTGACACTGACGCCCAGTCGGTGCAGCCGACCGGTAAGCGTCGCCGCAAGGGTGCCCCCGAGCGTCCGGTTGTTGAAGCTCCTGTGGAAACCGAGGAGAAGGACACCAAGGACGGTTTCTTCTCTCGCGCAGGTCGAGCCATCAAGGCCTTCTTCATCCGCTTCGGACACTTCTTCAAGAGCGTCTGGGACCAGATGAGCAAGGTCGTTTGGCCCACCAAGAAGCAGATGCTGATGTCGGTTCTCGCAGTCTTCATCTTCCTGGTCATCACGGTTGCTCTGGTATTCGGTGTGGATACTGGGGCAGGTGAGCTGGTCCGGGTAATCTTCCAGAATCCCAATGGTGGTGCCGATATGGTTCCACCCGGAATGCCTGGAATGCCTGGAATGTAAATCTCCGCTGAAAGCCCTCTCCGGAGGGCCTTCATTGTTTTTGCAGAACTTATAGACTTAGTACGGGTGGACGAGTGACCAAGCCTCCTCGATCACCTGCACAACACAACGTTTGCTACGACCGAGCCACGCCTAGCTGCGGGCCGTACTGCCTGAAGGGAAGAGAACAGTGAGCAACACCGACGACAACGCTCTGGTTGAGGAGCAGACGCCGGACACTGCCGCCGTAGAACTGCCAGTGGGAGATTCTGCTGAGCAGCCGCTGGCCGTTGAGGCCGCTCCTGCCCCCGCAGTCGATCCGGTTACGGAGTTCAAGAAGGAACTCCGCCGCCTCCCCGGTAAGTGGTACGTTATTCACTCCTACGCTGGCTACGAGAACAAGGTAAAGACTAACCTGGAGACCCGTATCCAGACCCTTGACGTGGGTGACTACATCTTCCAAGTGGAAGTTCCGCAGGAAGAGGTCATCGAGCTGAAGAACGGGCAGAAGAAATCCGTCAAGCGCAAGATCCTCCCCGGCTATGTGCTGGTGCGTATGGAACTCAATGACGAGTCCTGGGGTGCGGTACGTAACACCCCCGGTGTAACCGGTTTCGTGGGTGCCACCAGTAACCCCACTCCGCTGTCGCTGCGCGAAGTTGTCAAGTTCCTCATGCCAAAGGACACTACTTCGGCAACTCCGGAAGCTACCGAAGAGGAAGCTGCCCCCGTCATCAAGGTGGATTACGAGGTCGGCGAGTCCGTCACCGTTATGGATGGCCCCTTCGCCACCCTCCCTGCCACAATTAGCGAAGTTGATCTCAATACCCAGAAACTGCAGGTATTGGTCTCTATCTTCGGTCGCGAGACCCCCGTGGAACTCGGTTTCGACCAGGTGGAGAAGATCTCCTAAGCCCCCCTTTACCCCGGAAGCCCCGCCTCGATGTGGGGTTTTCCGTGCGTATCGGGTAGTGTCTCCTAGTCACCTATCTGTTTGGCAGGAATTTATTTTCTGCTGGTCAGCACTATATGTGATGAGGTTACAAGTAGCGGCGTAGCGCGACATGCGAAAAGCCGCTAACAGTCAACACAAGTAAGGAAGCACGGATGCCCCCGAAGAAGAAAGTCACCGGGCTCATCAAGCTGCAGATCCAGGCTGGACAGGCCAACCCTGCTCCGCCGGTGGGCCCTGCTCTTGGTGCCCATGGTGTCAACATCATGGAATTCTGCAAGGCATACAACGCTGCCACTGAAAATCAGCGCGGCGACGTTGTTCCTGTGGAAATTACTGTTTACGAAGACCGTTCCTTCAGCTTCGTTCTGAAGACCCCTCCGGCCGCCAAGCTCCTCCTCAAGGCTGCTGGCATCGCCAAGGGTTCGGCCACTCCGCACACCAACAAGGTCGGTTCTGTGACCATGGATCAGTGCCGTGAGATCGCCAAGACCAAGGAACCGGATCTCAACGCCAACGATATCGAGGCTGGCGCCAAGATCATCGCTGGTACCGCCCGCTCGATGGGTATCACCGTCGAGGGTGAATAACAACCCCTGTGGAAGAGCCCGCTTCGGCTCGAACCACCCCCAACCGTCACAGCAGTGACAGGAATGGAAACAAATGAGCAAGAACTCTAAGGCTTATAAGGCCGCTGCGGAGAAGGTCGACCGTTCCCTTCTCTACACCCCCTTGCAGGCTGCCAAGCTCGCCAAGGAAACCTCCTCCGCCAAGATGGATGCCACCGTCGATGTGGCTATGCGCCTGGGCGTCGACCCCCGCAAAGCTGACCAGATGGTGCGCGGCACCGTCAACCTCCCGCACGGCACCGGTAAGACCGCCCGTGTGATCGTCTTCGCTGTGGCAGACAAGGCCGCTGAGGCTGAAGCTGCTGGTGCCGACGAGGTTGGTTCCGACGAACTCATCGCCAAGATCCAGGGCGGCTGGCTCGACTTCGATGCCGCCATCGCCACCCCGGATCAGATGGCCAAGGTCGGCCGCATCGCCCGCATCCTCGGTCCCCGTGGCCTCATGCCGAATCCCAAGACCGGCACCGTGACCACCGACGTGACCAAGGCTGTTAAGGACATTAAGGGCGGTAAGGTTACCTTCCGCGTCGACAAGGCCGCCAACCTGCACCTCATCATCGGCAAGGCTTCCTTCGATGTTAAGCAGCTGGTGGAGAACTACGCAGCGGTGTACGAAGAGGTTCTGCGTCTCAAGCCGTCCTCCTCCAAGGGACGCTACGTCAAGAAGATTACGATGTCCACCACCACCGGACCGGGCATCCCGGTGGACCCCAGCGTCACTCGTCACTACCTTGGTGAGGCAGAAGCCTAATCTCTTCCCGTGAACCGGTGCTTCGCACTAATCTCACGTGTTATACCATCGACCCCCACCCGCCAAGAGGGCGGGATGGGGGTCGATTTGGTACTGAGCAGAATCAATCGCTACACTCAATAAAGAAGTTTGACCCGATCAAGTTTCACCCAAGACCGTTGGTCACTGTTAACAGGCGTTAGCAGTTGAAGGTCCGAAATAATTCGGCGGCCCACGCAGGTAGAACTCAGTCGAGGATGACGGCAAATAGTTGTGTTTGCCCGTGATTCACGCCTTGCGTCTCCTGCGCAAGGCGTTCGTTTATTTCGGGCGAACGACAAGAGGAAGGAGGCAAAGCATGGTCCAGTCTACGAAGGTCACCGCAGTAGCCGCGATCAAGGAGCAGTTCGAGAATTCCACTGCCGCCATCATCACCGAATACCGTGGTCTGTCCGTTCCGGCCATGACCGAGCTGCGCCGCGCTCTCGGAGAGAGTGCAACTTACTCCGTCGCCAAGAACACCCTGGTCAAGCGCGCTGCTGCTGAAGTTGGCGTGGAAGGCCTCGAGGATCTTTTGGTTGGCCCCACCGCCATCGCATTCATCGACGGCGAACCCGTCGAAGCCGCCAAGGCTTTCCGTGCATTCGGTAAGGACCACAAGGAACTCGTCATCAAGGGCGGTTACATGGATGGCCAGGCGCTGTCCGTGGACCAGGTCGAGAAGCTCGCAGACCTCGAGTCTCGCGAAGTTCTCCTCGCCAAGCTCGCCGGTGCGATGAAGGGCAACCTGGCGAAGGCTGCTGGACTCTTCAATGCTCCCGCATCCCAGGTGGCTCGCCTCGCAGCCGCCCTGCAGGAAAAGAAGTCCGCAGAGTAGTTCATCTATCCGCCGCCTAGCGCGGATACCGCCTGGGGTTGCCCGGGCACTTACCATCACAAACGTAAGAGTCCATAACCAAGGACCAAAGGAAAGGAAGCCACCATGGCTAAGCTCACCACCGAAGAGCTCCTCGATGCTTTCAAGGAAATGACCCTCATCGAGCTCTCTGAGTTCGTCAAGGCCTTCGAAGACACCTTCGAGGTTACCGCTGCTGCCCCCGTCGCCGTTGCCGCTGCTGGCGCACCCGCCGCGGCTGCCGAGGCTGAGGAAGAGAAGGACGAGTTCGATGTCGTCATCGAGGCCGTCGGCGACAAGAAGATCCAGGTTATTAAGGTCGTCCGTGAGATCGTCTCCGGCCTCGGTCTGAAGGAAGCCAAGGACCTCGTTGAGGCTGCCCCCAAGGCTGTCCTCGAAGGTGCCAGCAAGGATGACGCTGAGGCTGCCAAGGCCAAGCTCGAAGAAGCCGGCGCCACCGTCGTCCTCAAGTAAGTTTTTCGACTTACCGCTAATGCCCCTCACCGCAACCGCGGGAGGGGCATTGCCCTATTTTCCGACAGAAACTGGAAAAGATACTAGTTTCGCCCTCTGCGAGCACACCTCCCGCCCCCCGGACAGTGCACTAAAAAGCAGTTACCAGCACTTTCTTTAGGTGAATTGTTCCCTTGTTTCCGTGCATATCCTTGACAATTCTCTCTATGCAAGTGACCATGGGTGTGACCACATGACGTGGCACATAAATTCAGGAGGGATGTTCCCTTCCATCGTGGGGTTCTCACGGGTGCAGATGGAAGGCAGTACGCGAGCACCGGTGTCTCCGCCGGTGGACATGAGTCGGATTTCGTTATACTATTGATCTTTGCGTTGGCCGAATTGTACCCAAGACTGGGCTTACTGATCAGAAAGTGACTTTCGGGACTTCCCAAAACCCCTTTTGAACAGGCAAAATGTACGCTTTGTTCGGTAGTGGAAGGCTTTAGTTGGAGAAGCTGGAAACTGCTGTACTAAAGAGTGCAGAGGCTGACAACGGAACCACTGTAGATTACGTCGTGGAAACATTCCTGGCGGCTCGAGTCCTGGGTCGCTGCGTATGCTTCTGCGCATGAGGTCCTGGAAGGACGCACCTTGGCAGTCTCTCGCCAGACCAGTTCGAAGGCCCAGATCCCTGGAGCCCCCAAGCGGCCGTCGTTTGCTACCATTCGCGAACCACTTGAGGTTCCCGATCTGCTGAGCATTCAGACTGACTCATTTGCTTGGCTAGTCGGAACGAAGAAGTACACCCAGTCCGATGCAGACGAGGTCACCGGTGAGCAGCGCGTCACCGGCGGTCTTGAAGACATTCTTGACGAAATTTCCCCCATTGAGGACTTCGCCGGGTCAATGTCGTTGTCGTTCTCGGATCCGCGATTCGATGAGGTAAAGGCCTCCATCGCGGAATGTCGAGAAAAGGACATGACCTACTCCGCCCCGCTGTTCGTCACGGCTGAGTTCGTGAACAACACCACCGGCGAAATCAAGAGTCAAACCGTCTTCATGGGTGACTTCCCCATGATGACCGATAAGGGCACCTTCATCATTAACGGCACCGAGCGTGTCGTAGTGTCCCAGCTCGTCCGTTCTCCTGGTGTCTACTTCGATGAGTCCATCGACAAGACCACGGAGAAGGAACTTCACGCTGTGAAGATCATCCCCTCCCGTGGTGCATGGCTCGAGTTTGACGTCGACAAGCGCGACACTGTCGGTGTCCGCATCGACCGCAAGCGCCGCCAGCCCGTCACCCTCCTCCTCAAAGCACTCGGCTGGACCAATGAATCCATCACCGAGCGCTTCGGCTTCTCCGAAGTCATGATGTCCACCCTTGAAAAGGACACCGCTGACACCCCGGATGAGGCCCTGCTGGAGATCTACCGCAAGCTGCGCCCCGGCGAACCGCCGACCAAGGAAGGCGCCCAGAACCTCCTCGCCAACCTGTTCTTCAAGGAAAAGCGCTACGACCTTGCGCGCGTTGGTCGCTACAAGATCAACCGTAAGCTGGGCCTGCCCAAGGACGACAACGACGCCCTCACCCTCACCGAGCAGGACATTGCCACCACCATCGAATACCTGGTGCGCCTGCATGCCGGTGAAACCACCATGACTGCCCCTGACGGCATGGAGATCCCGGTGGAAACCGACGACATTGACCACTTTGGCAACCGTCGTCTCCGCACCGTCGGCGAACTCATCCAGAACCAGGTGCGCGTCGGCCTCTCCCGTATGGAACGCGTCGTGCGCGAGCGCATGACCACCCAGGACGTGGAAGCCATCACCCCGCAGTCCCTCATCAATATCCGCCCCGTGGTGGCAGCCATTAAGGAGTTCTTCGGAACTTCCCAGCTGTCCCAGTTCATGGATCAGAACAACCCGCTGTCGGGCCTCACCCACAAGCGTCGTCTGTCTGCCCTGGGCCCGGGCGGCCTCACTCGTGACCGTGCCGGCCTCGAAGTCCGCGACGTTCACAACTCTCACTACGGTCGTATGTGCCCCATTGAGACCCCGGAAGGCCCGAACATTGGCCTCATCGGTTCTCTTTCTGTGTACGCCCGCGTGAACCCCTTTGGCTTCATCGAAACCCCGTATCGTCGTGTCGTCGACGGCCGCGCTACCGACCAGGTCGACTACCTCACCGCAGATGAGGAAGATCGGCACGTTGTGGCCCAGGCCAACTCGCCGATGGATGCGGACGGCAAGTTCCTCGACGAGCGTCTGCTGGTCCGTAAGAAGGGCGGTGACGTCGAATACGTTACCCCCGACGAAGTGGACTACATGGACGTGTCCCCGCGCCAGATGGTCTCCGTAGCAACCGCTATGATCCCCTTCCTCGAGCACGATGATGCCAACCGTGCTCTCATGGGTGCCAACATGCAGCGTCAGGCAGTGCCCCTGCTGAAGACCGACTCTCCGCTGGTCGGTACTGGTATGGAAATGCGCGCCGCCTACGATGCCGCCGACATCATCATTAGTGAGAAAGCCGGCATCATCGAAGAAGTCTGCGCTGACTTCATCACCGTCATGGCTGATGACGGCACCCGTGCTACCTACCAGCTGCAAAAGTTCGTCCGCTCCAACCCTGGCACGTGCTACAACCAGGTTCCGATTGTGGCCGCCGGGCAGCGTGTGGAAGCCGGCGAAGTTATTGCCGACGGCCCCTCCACCGACAAGGGCGAAATGGCCCTCGGCAAGAACATGCTGGTCGCCATTATGCCGTGGGAAGGCTACAACTACGAGGACGCCATCATCCTCTCGCAGCGCGTCGTGGAAGAGGACGAACTGACCTCCATCCACATCGAAGAGCACGAAATTGACGCCCGCGATACCAAGCTCGGTGCCGAGGAAATCACCCGCGACATCCCTAACGTGTCTGACGAAGTGCTTGCCGACCTGGACGAGCGTGGCATCGTCCGGATCGGTGCTACCGTCCGCGACGGTGACATCCTGGTCGGTAAGGTCACGCCTAAGGGTGAAACCGAGTTGACTCCGGAAGAGCGTCTGCTGCGCGCCATCTTCGGCGAAAAGGCCCGCGAAGTCCGCGACACCTCTCTCAAGGTACCCCACGGCGAAACCGGCAAGGTGACCGGTGTGCGCGTCTTCTCCCGCGAAGATGACGATGAGCTGCCCCCTGGCGTGAACGAACTGGTGCGTGTCTACGTCGCCCAGAAGCGTCGTATTCAGCCCGGTGACAAGCTCTCCGGCCGCCACGGCAACAAGGGTGTTATCGGCAAGATTCTGCCGGTCGAAGACATGCCCTTCCTCGCAGACGGCACCCCCATCGACGTTGTCCTCAATACCCACGGCGTGCCCCGTCGTATGAACATCGGCCAGATTATGGAAATCCACCTAGGCTGGCTGGCCAAGTACGGCTGGACGATCGAGGGTGACCCGGAGTGGGCCAAGATGCTCCCTGCGGAAATGCTTGATGTGGCGCCGAATACCAAGACCGCTACCCCCGTGTTCGACGGTGCTGAGCCCGACGAGATTGAAGGCCTGCTGGGCTGCGTCCGTCCCAACGCCGACGGCGAGAATATGATGGGTTCCGACGGCAAGGTCACGCTGTTCGACGGTCGCTCCGGTGAGCCTTACCCCTACCCGGTCTCGGTCGGCTACATGTACATGCTGAAGCTGCACCACTTGGTAGACGAGAAGATTCACGCTCGCTCCACCGGCCCCTACTCCATGATTACCCAGCAGCCGCTCGGCGGTAAGGCCCAGTTCGGTGGCCAGCGCTTCGGTGAAATGGAATGTTGGGCCATGCAGGCGTACGGCGCTGCCTACACCCTGCAGGAGCTCCTCACCATCAAGTCTGACGACGTGGTGGGGCGTGTGAAGGCCTATGAAGCCATCGTGAAGGGTGAGAACATCCCTGCCCCGGGTATCCCCGAGTCCTTCAAGGTGTTGCTCAAGGAACTCCAGGCACTCTGTCTCAACGTGGAAGTCCTCTCCGCAGACGGTGACGTTGTCAGCCTGTCTGACGACGATGACGACCTTGAGCGGGCCGCCTCCAACCTGGGCATCAACCTCTCACACGATGAGAACGCATCCGTGGAAGATCTCGCCTAAGAGTCTTCGGCTCCCTGTAGCCACCTGAACCAAAGAGACATTCACCTCGGTTACCCGCCCGGGTAGCCACAATCCCACTGGGGAAAGGAAGTTACGTGCGCGACGTCAACTTCTTCGATTCACTCCGAATCAGCCTCGCCACCGCCGACGACATCCGTCGCTGGTCCTACGGTGAGGTCAAAAAGCCGGAGACCATTAACTACCGTACGCTGAAGCCAGAGAAGGACGGCCTCTTCTGCGAGCGTATCTTCGGTCCCACCCGGGACTGGGAATGCGCCTGTGGCAAGTACAAGCGCGTCCGCTTCAAGGGCATCGTCTGTGAACGATGCGGCGTGGAAGTCACCCGTGCCAAGGTGCGTCGTGAGCGCATGGGCCACATTGAGCTCGCCGCCCCCGTCACCCACATCTGGTACTTCAAGGGTGTGCCCTCTCGTCTGGGTTACCTGCTTGACCTGGCGCCCAAGGATCTAGAAAAGATCATCTACTTCGCTTCCTACGTCGTCACCAGCGTCGACGAAGAAGCCCGCCACAACGACCTCTCCACCCTCGAAGCGGAAATCACCGCCGAGAAGAAGGAGATCGAGGACGGCCGCGATGTCGACCTCGAGGAGCGCGCCCAGAAGCTGGAAGCTGACCTGGCCGAGCTCGAAGCCGAAGGCGCTAAGGCTGACACAAAGCGCAAGGTCAAGGACGCTGCTGAGCGCGAGATGAAGCACATCCGTGAGGACGCTAACCGCGAACTCGACCGCCTCGACATCCTCTGGGATACCTTCACCAAGCTGGAGCCCAAGGACCTCATCCTTGACGAAAACGTCTACAACGAACTCGATGACCGCTTCGGCGAATACTTCGAGGCCGGTATGGGCGCTGAAGCCATCCAGAAACTCATCGAGGGCTTTGATCTGGAAGCCGAAGCAGAAGTGCTGCGCGAGATCATCCGCACCGGTAGGGGCCAGAAGAAACTCCGTGCTTTGAAGCGTCTCAAGGTAGTTGCCGCCTTTATCCAGTCCGGTAACAACCCGGCCGGCATGGTGCTCGACTGCATTCCGGTCATTCCGCCGGAACTGCGCCCCATGGTGCAGCTCGACGGTGGCCGCTTCGCCACCTCCGACCTCAACGACCTCTACCGTCGTGTCATCAATCGCAACAACCGTCTGAAGCGCCTCATTGACCTCGGTGCCCCCGAGATCATCATTAACAACGAAAAGCGCATGCTGCAGGAATCGGTGGATGCCCTCTTCGATAACGGACGTCGTGGTCGCCCCGTCGCGGGTCCCGGCAACCGGCCGCTGAAGTCGCTGTCTGACCTCCTCAAGGGCAAGCAGGGCCGCTTCCGTCAGAACCTGCTCGGTAAGCGCGTCGACTACTCCGGTCGTTCCGTTATTATCGTGGGTCCGCAGCTTAAGCTGCACCAGTGCGGTCTGCCGAAGCTCATGGCTCTGGAGCTCTTCAAACCCTTCGTCATGAAGCGCCTGGTTGACCTCAACTACGCCCAGAACATCAAGTCCGCCAAGCGCATGGTGGAACGTCAGCGCCCGCAGGTGTGGGACGTGCTGGAAGAGGTTATCGCCGAGCACCCGGTGCTCCTCAACCGTGCACCTACCCTGCACCGTCTGGGTATCCAGGCCTTCGAACCGGTGCTCGTCGAAGGCAAGGCCATCATGCTCCACCCGCTGGTGTGTGAAGCCTTCAACGCTGACTTCGACGGTGACCAGATGGCAGTCCACCTGCCGCTGTCCGCCGAGGCACAGGCAGAAGCCCGCATCCTCATGCTGTCCTCTAACAATATCCTCTCCCCGGCATCCGGCCGCCCGTTGGCCATGCCGCGACTGGATATGGTGACGGGTCTCTACTACCTGACTACCGAGGATCCCGACGCGCCGGGTTCCTACCGCGAGGACCTGCACAAGGAATGCCCCACCAACGGCTACTACTCCTCCGTTGCGGAAGCCATTATGGCCCGCGACGCAGGTGCCTTGTCTATCCAGTCGCCCATCGTGGTTCGGCTCACCCACCAGCGTCCCCCTAAAGAGATCGAGGCGGAGCAGTTCCCGAACGGCTGGCAGCCCGGTGACGTGTGGGTCTGCAAGACCACCCTCGGCCGCATCATGTTCAATGACCTGCTGCCCGGTGACTACCCCTACGTCAACGACCAGATGGCGAAGAAGAAGCAGGCCGTCATCATCAACGACATGGCTGAGCGCTACCCGATGATCGTGGTTGCCCAGACCGTTGACCGTTTGAAGGATGCTGGTTTCTTCTGGGCCACCCGTTCCGGTGTTACCGTCGCCATCTCCGATGTGCAGGTTCCGCCGGCTAAGAAGGAAATTCTGGCCGCCTACGACAAGCGTGCCAACAAGGTGGAGAAGCAGTACCAGCGCGGTGCCCTTTCCCACGATGAGCGCAACGCTGCTCTCGTGAAGATTTGGTCCGAGGCCACCGAAGAGGTCGGCCAGGCGATGGAAGACAACTACCCTGCCACCAACCCGATCCCCGTGATCGTGAAGTCTGGTGCTGCCGGTAACATGACCCAGATGCGGTCGCTGTCTGGTATGAAAGGCCTGGTGACAGATCCGAAGGGTAATTTCATCCCGCAGCCCATCAAGTCCTCCTTCCGTGAAGGTCTGACCGTGCTGGAGTACTTCATTAACTCCCACGGCGCGCGTAAGGGTCTGGCTGATACCGCCCTCCGTACCGCAGACTCTGGCTATCTCACCCGGCGTCTGGTGGACGTGGCCCAGGACGTCATCGTCCGCGAAGAAGACTGCGGTACCACCCGCGGAATTGTTGTGCCGATCGCCGAGGTTCTGCCCGATGGCACCCTCATCCGCGACCCGCACATCGAAACCAGCGTGTTTGCCCGTACTCTCGCTGAGGATGCCAAGGACAAAGACGGCAACGTCATTGTCGCTGGCGGCACCGATATCGGTGACCCGGAGATCGACGCTCTCTTGGCTGCCGGCGTCACTGAGGTGAAGGTGCGCTCCGTGCTCACCTGTAACTCCAAGAACGGTGTCTGTGCCAAGTGCTACGGTCGCTCCATGGCCACCGGCAAGCTCGTCGACGTTGGCGAGGCTGTTGGTATTGTGGCTGCCCAGTCCATTGGTGAGCCCGGTACCCAGCTGACCATGCGTACCTTCCACCAGGGCGGTGTCGGTGACGACATCACCGGTGGTCTGCCGCGGGTGCAGGAGCTCTTCGAAGCTCGTGTACCCAAGGGCAAGGCCCCTATTGCCGAGGTGTCCGGTACCGTCAAGCTGGAAGAGGGCGAGAAGTTCTGGACCATCACCATTACCCCGGATGATGGCTCCGACGACGTTGTCTACGATAAGCTTTCGAAGCGTCAGCGCCTGCACGTCCTGAAGAAGGCGGATGGCACTGAAGGCGTTATCGACACTGGTGACCACATCACCATCGGTGAGCAGTTGCTGGAAGGCGCTGCCGATCCCCACGATGTGCTGCGTGTGATGGGCCCCCGCCAGGTGCAGATCCACCTCGTCAACGAGGTTCAGGGTGTGTACCGCTCGCAGGGTGTGTCTATCCACGACAAGCACATCGAAGTGATCGTGCGTCAGATGCTACGTCGCGTCACCATCATCGACTCCGGCTCCACTGAGTTCCTCCCCGGTTCTCTGGTCGAGCGCCCCGAGTTTGAGGCAACCAACCGTGCCATTGTGCGCGAAGGCGGCATCCCCGCCGCGGGTCGTCCCGTCCTCATGGGTATCACCAAGGCCTCCCTGGCTACCGACTCCTGGCTGTCTGCGGCCTCCTTCCAGGAGACCACTCGCGTCCTCACCGACGCTGCCATCAACAGTCGAGTCGATAACCTTATCGGCCTCAAGGAAAACGTCATCATCGGTAAGCTCATCCCAGCTGGTACCGGCATTACTCGCTATCGCGACATCCAGGTGCATCCCACCGAGGAAGCGCGTGCAGCTGCCTACGCTATCCCGACGGGCTTCGATGACGGTTTCTACGGACCCGACGATGCCTTCATCGATGAGACCGGTGCGGCCGTTCCGCTGGACGACTTCGACTTCGGCGAATAGTTCCGCTTAGACAAGGCTGTGGGTGGTGTTCCAACGGGAACACCACCCACAGCCTTTCTGTCTGTAGTTTTGCGAGAAAGACAGGAAGTGGAAGCTTAGCGCTTCACCCACCAACGCTGTATGACAAGCTGGGCGAACTCGGTGTTGTCCAAGTAACGACCCCGCATGAGGTCCTGCTGGTTAGCCAGGTTGAAAACAGTGCGGGAGCCCGCACCGCGGACGAAGAACGGCACCAGTTGGTTGGTGTGCTGTTTGGAGAGCCATTCCATCTCGATAGCGCCGGAGGTGTCCTTGCTGAGCGGGCGGAAGTCCATCTTCGACGGGCTGTTTACAAAACCGGTTTCGTGGTCGGCAGTGACGATGAGAAGGGTCTCGTCCCAGCTGGAGTACTTTTCGGCCCAAGCGGCAACGTCATTGACGGCCTTCACGAACTCGGTGGTCCCTTCAATAATGCGAGCGGTCTCATTGGCGTGGCCAGACCAGTCAATGGCGCCTCCCACAACCATAAGGAATGTTCCGCGCGGGTTATCGTCAAGAACATTCAACGCGCCCAGTGTTCAGAGCCATCCAGTCTGACTCTGAGATGTAGGTGTATTTGGGGCGGGACTGGCGTTTGTGGTTATCGTCGAATAGTGGGTGACCAGGTGCAATCACAACATCCAGCTGGCTCTTGAGTATCTGGTTGGTGATGTTGTGGTAGCTGGAGCGCTGCGGTTCATGGGCCACATAGGTAGCGGGGGTGGCGTGGGAGTAGGGCACGCTGGATACGACACCCGCCGATTTGCCGAGTTTCTTGGCGCGCTCGGTAAGGTTTTCTACGGGGCGCTGGAGAATATCCATGCCCACCACGCCTTGGAAAGTCTTGTGGCCGGAAGCCATAGCGGTTCCCGCTGCAGCCGAGTCCGTAGGAACGCGGTTAGCCCCAACAACTGAAGACCAGTTCACCTGGGTGTTGTAGGCGCCAATGGCGGCATAAGTGGATTGGGCTACGTATGGCCAGCGCTGGAAACCAGGCTGGGGCTTGTTGTGTGCTTTTATTCCGCCGCGGGACACCTAGTAACCGGTGCTGTTCCGGTAGTGCAGGTTGTACAGGTCGAGAGTGTTAAAGCCCATGCCGTCACCGATCATGACGATGACGTTTTTGGGGACCCCGGTGGGGTTCTCCAGCCCGGGCATAGCGTGTGCGACGGGGGAGAAGGGGGCCAGTGCGAGGGCCGAGACGCTGGCGGCAGCCAGGGCGTGCTTGGTGAAACGCCACGGGCTTGCCGGGGTATGGGTGCGGAGGGCCCGCGGTGTGGTAAAAGTCATCGGAGCTCCTTGTGTCAACGATGTCTCCTCGACACTATCTGTCCTGTTCAAACAGCATCCCATCAACGGGTAACAAAGAGTTGAAACTTCCGGATCTGTACAGCACTAGTGGGGCAGTCTTCTGGCATAAGGCACGGTAGTGTTCCACTTCAGCAACGTGACGAGTCCATCGGCTCGATGCGGGTGGAACTGACAGAATCCCGGAAAACTATGTCTCCCGATCTGGTGATGGAGTGGGGAGATCGCTGAATTTATCATGATTCTTATGGGCACTGACCCCGTATCGCTGTGACGGAAACGGGGTTCCCTTGGTGTCAAAGCGGGTGCATACGGACACTCTGGAATGGACGTATAGAGGCATCGATGATGGTGTCCGTAAATTCTTTGAGTTTGGTTTCCAGGGTTTTTCACACTAGCATTGATAACCGTGCCCACAACACGTGGGCGGGTTATTGTCCCAGGTAAGCCAGCGAGAGCGGCCGACGTGCTCTTTCTTACACAAAAAACGGCTCTGATCTGGACATTGTGCCCCATTAGCTTTTATTGCGCATGGGGGAGACCCCCAGACGCCCCTTCCCGTTGCCACAAGGTGCGGGTTACTAACACATTGAGGAAAGTCGGTTCATGCCAACTATTCAGCAGCTGGTCCGCAAGGGCCGCCAGGATAAGACCGCAGTCACCAAGACTGCAGCTTTGAAGGGCAGCCCGCAGCGCCGTGGCGTGTGCACTCGTGTGTACACCACTACCCCTAAGAAGCCGAACTCTGCCCTTCGTAAGGTTGCCCGTGTGCGCCTCTCGTCCGGCATTGAGGTATCCGCTTACATCCCCGGTGAAGGACACAACCTCCAGGAGCACTCCATGGTGCTTGTCCGTGGCGGTCGTGTGAAGGACCTCCCGGGTGTTCGTTACAAGATTGTCCGTGGCGCTCTGGATACCCAGGGCGTGAAGGGTCGCAAGCAGGCTCGTTCCCGCTACGGTGCCAAGAAGGAGAAGTAAACATGCCTCGTAAAGGTCCCGCCCCGAAGCGGCCTCTCGTCAACGATCCTGTTTACGGTTCCCCGCTGGTCACCCAGCTCGTGAACAAGATTCTCGTCGACGGTAAGAAGTCCACCGCCGAGCGCATCGTCTACGGCGCTCTGGAAATGTGCCGTGAGAAGACTGGCACCGACCCCGTCAACACCCTCAAGAAGGCTCTCGACAACGTTCGTCCGTCCCTCGAGGTTCGTTCTCGCCGCGTCGGTGGCGCCACCTACCAGGTGCCCGTTGAGGTGCGTCCTGGCCGTGCCACTACTCTGGCTCTGCGCTGGATCGTCGCTTTCTCCCGTCAGCGTCGCGAGAAGACCATGGCTGAGCGTCTCGCCAACGAGCTGCTCGATGCCTCCAACGGTCTTGGCGCCTCTGTGAAGCGTCGTGAAGACACTCACAAGATGGCAGAAGCCAACAAGGCCTTCGCTCACTACCGCTGGTGACGCTACGGCAGTGCCTCACTACACTAGGAGATGCACTGTCCAGAACGTTCAGCTTTAGCGGCGTTCGCGCAACTGACCTATGTCAAAAGAGGATCCCCCGCGGATCCATGATCGAACGGAGAGTTCGAAGTGGCACTTGAAGTGCTTAAGGACCTGAGTAAGGTTCGCAACATCGGCATCATGGCTCACATCGATGCTGGTAAGACCACTGCTACCGAGCGCATCCTGTTCTACACCGGTATCAACTACAAGATCGGTGAGACTCACGATGGCGCTTCCACCATGGACTGGATGGAGCAGGAAAAGGAACGCGGTATTACCATTACCTCCGCGGCCACCACCTGCTACTGGAAGGGCGCCCAGCTCAACATCATCGACACCCCCGGCCACGTGGACTTCACCGTTGAGGTGGAGCGCTCCCTCCGTGTGCTTGACGGTGCTGTCGCCGTTTTCGACGGCAAGGAAGGCGTCGAACCGCAGTCCGAACAGGTGTGGCGTCAGGCCTCCAAGTACGACGTCCCCCGCATCTGCTTCATCAACAAGATGGACAAGATGGGTGCGGACTTTTACTTCTCTGTCAAGACCATTGAAGATCGCCTCGGTGCTAAGCCACTGGTTCTGCAGCTCCCCATCGGCGCTGAAGACGCCTTCGACGGCGTTGTTGACCTGCTCACCATGAAGGCCCTCATGTGGCCGGGCAAGGTGGAGCCGGGCCAGGAGCCGAGCGTCGAAGAGATCCCCGCGGATCTCGCCGACCGTGCTGCTGAATACCGTGAGAAGCTCATCGAGACCGTTGCTGAGTCCGATGAAGAACTCATGGAAAAGTACTTCGCAGGTGAAGAACTTACCCTCGATGAAATCAAGGGTGCTATCCGCAAGCTCACTATCAACTCCGAGGCCTACCCCGTCATCTGCGGTACCGCTTTCAAGAACAAGGGTGTGCAGCCTCTCCTTGACGCCATCACCGACTACCTTCCCTGCCCGCTGGACGTTCCCAGCATCGCCGGCCACGCTGTCAATGATGAGTCCGTTGAGCTTGACCGCAAGCCCTCCATGTCCGAGCCGTTCTCGGCACTCGCCTTCAAGGTTGCTGCGCACCCGTTCTTCGGCAAGCTCACCTATGTGCGTGTGTACTCCGGGCATGTGAAGTCTGGCGACACCATCGTCAACTCCACCAAGGACAAGAAGGAGCGCGTCGGAAAGCTCTTCCAGATGCACTCCAACAAGGAGAACCCGGTTGATGAGGCCTTTGCTGGCCACATCTACGCCTTCATCGGCCTCAAGGACACCACCACTGGTGACACCCTGTGTGACCCCAGTAACCCGGTCGTCCTCGAGTCTATGACCTTCCCGGATCCCGTTATTCAGGTGGCCATCGAACCCAAGACCAAGTCCGACCAGGAGAAGCTGGGTGTCGCCATCCAGAAACTCTCCGAAGAGGACCCGACCTTCACCGTGCAGAACGATGAGCAGACCGGCCAGACCGTTATCGGCGGCATGGGCGAGCTCCACCTGGACGTGCTGGTTGACCGTATGCGCCGCGAGTTCAAGGTCGAGGCTAACGTTGGTAAGCCGCAGGTTGCTTACCGTGAGACCATCCGTAAGGTGGT
Organism: Lawsonella clevelandensis; assembly: GCF_001293125.1. Classification (NCBI taxonomy): domain Bacteria; kingdom Bacillati; phylum Actinomycetota; class Actinomycetes; order Mycobacteriales; family Lawsonellaceae; genus Lawsonella; species Lawsonella clevelandensis. Next base: position 639,209 of record NZ_CP009312.1, on the reverse strand, counting down.
CGACAAGTACGAGTACACGCACAAGAAGCAGACCGGTGGTTCTGGTCAGTTTGCGCGTGTCATCATCAAGCTTGCTCCTCTCACCGAGATTGGCGAAGACGGCGAACACTACAAGTTCGTCAACTCCGTCACCGGCGGCCGTGTTCCGAAGGAATACATCCCCTCCGTCGACGCTGGTGTGCAAGACGCCATGCAGTACGGTGTGCTGGCCGGCTTCCCGCTGGTCGACATCGAGTGCGAGCTCCTTGACGGTGCCTACCACGAAGTTGACTCTTCGGAAATGGCCTTCAAGGTTGCCGGCTCTATGGCGCTGAAAGAAGCTGCAAAGAAGGCTTCACCGGTCCTCCTCGAGCCCATTATGGACGTGGAGGTTGTTACCCCTGAGGAGTACATGGGTGACGTAATCGGTGACCTCAACTCCCGCCGTGGTCAGGTTAAGGCCATGGAAGAGCGCAGTGGCGCACGTGTGGTGAAAGCCGACGTCCCGCTGTCTGAAATGTTCGGCTATGTTGGAGACCTTCGGTCGAAGACCCAGGGCCGAGCCAACTACACGATGGTCTTCGGATCCTATGCTGAGGTTCCTCAGAATGTGGGGAAGGAAATCATCGCGAAGGCTAACGGAGAGTAATCTTCGTGGCCCTGACCCTGCTGACTGCCTAGTCGCGGGAAACTTGTGACTAGGCAATTGGCAGAAATGCCAGCTACACTTAACCAAGTAGCATCTGACCAAAGATCTGAACCAAACAAGAATTACTAGCGCCCGCTGGTAATTCATGATCGTCCAGGAGGACAACAAAGTGGCGAAGGCTAAGTTCGAGCGGACCAAGCCGCACGTAAACATTGGCACCATCGGTCACGTCGACCATGGCAAGACCACCCTGACCGCAGCTATCACCAAGGCGCTCGCGGAGAAGTACCCCGATCTCAACGCTTCCTTCGCGTTCGATGAGATCGACAAGGCCCCTGAAGAGAAGGCCCGTGGTATTACCATCAACATCTCCCACGTGGAGTACCAGACCGAGAAGCGTCACTACGCACACGTCGACGCCCCCGGCCACGCTGACTACATCAAGAACATGATCACCGGTGCTGCTCAGATGGACGGTGCCATCCTCGTGGTCGCCGCCACCGACGGCCCGATGCCGCAGACCCGTGAGCACGTGCTCCTTGCCCGCCAGGTGGGCGTCCCCTACATCGTCGTCGCTCTCAACAAGTGCGACATGGTTGACGATGAGGAAATCCTCGAGCTCGTCGAGATGGAAGTTCGCGAACTGCTCGCTTCCCAGGAGTACGACGAGGACGCCCCGATTGTCCGCGTTTCCGCGTACCAGGCCCTCCAAGGCGACGAGAAGTGGATGGAATCCATCATCGAGCTCATGGATGCCGTTGACGAGTCCGTTCCGGATCCGGTTCGTGAAACCGACAAGCCCTTCCTCATGCCCATCGAGGATGTCTTCACCATTACCGGTCGTGGCACCGTTGTCACCGGTCGTATCGAGCGTGGCGTGATCCACCTCAACGAAGACGTCGAGCTCATCGGTATCCGCGATAAGGCCACCTCCACCACCGTTACCGGTATCGAAATGTTCCGCAAGATGCTCGATGACGGCGAAGCTGGCGACAACGTCGGCCTTCTCCTCCGTGGTGTCAAGCGCGAAGACGTCGAGCGTGGCCAGTGTGTCTGTGCCCCCGGTGCCTACACCCCGCACACCAGCTTCGAGGGTTCCGTCTACGTCCTGTCCAAGGATGAGGGCGGCCGCCACACCCCGTTCTTCAACGACTACCGTCCGCAGTTCTACTTCCGTACCACTGACGTGACCGGTGTCGTGAAGCTCGCCGAAGGCACCGAGATGGTTATGCCTGGCGACAACTGCGAGATGAGCGTCGAGCTCATCCAGCCTGTCGCCATGGACGAAGGCCTCCGCTTCGCTATCCGCGAAGGTGGCCGTACCGTCGGCGCCGGCCGTGTTACCAAGATCATCAAGTAAGTGATCTGCTCCGTCAGGGGTAACACACCGAGCACAGATTAAGCTCACACGAATCCCGCCTCCACGGTGAGGCGGGATTCGTGCTATCTGCACCCGTTACTTTCTTTGCAGACAAATTCAGCCCCCATACTCTGTAGGGGGCTGAAAAGTGTCCGGGCGGTAACGCTGACGGATCGCCGTTACTCTACGGTCGACGTGGACTTCTTACCAGGCTCGAGGTCGTGCGGAATATCCGTGTGGACTTCCTGAGTTCCCCGGTAGCGGGCAGAAGATGTGGTCCCATCGGGTCGACGGACCTTATCAAGTTGCAAGAACACTCGGGTTGTCGGGCCACAATAGCTTACTGCGGCAGGGACGTCAGCAGAGACTTGTTCCGCAATCTTGATAAGGGTGGTGATCGGGACATCAGCAGGCGATTGCAGGTCAATGTCCAGCGTTGGAACACCCCGATCGTTGATGGCACGTGAAGAGGCGGACCGCACAGCGGGAAGCGTCTCCAGATCCCGAGCCAATGCCCGACCGACGTCAGAAAGCTCAATGCGGATGGCTCCACCTGGCTGGTTGGCGTCCAACACGAGAGTGTCGGCGTTACGTCGCTTCGTCAGCAGGGTAATACTGCGGAGACAGAGCAGGACGATGAGGATAGCTGCCACGACGAGAGCGGGGAACCACCAGTTGGCGTTCTCGGCGCCGTCGAAGTGGTCTGTCGGCCAGCTATCGTTGAGCCATCCAGTAAGTGGTTCCACTCCGGCGTACCACAGGATACAGACCACGCCGAGTCCGGTGAGGACGAGACCAACAAAGAACGTGATAAAGCGTACGTAGGCTTCAGCACCACGGGTCATTACTGCTCGCCTCCTTTGTTCACAGGTCGGATAGTGAGGGTGAGGGTGCGATCGACGTGTTCCAGCTCAGCGGTGACGGCTTCGCGTACGCGCTCGACGACATCCGCGGAGGCGGGTCCGGCGGTGTAGATGGACACCATCACTCTTTTGTCGTTGGTTGTAGTGCTCGCACGGGTTACGCCGTAGACTTCCTGGGCGGCATGGGTGCACAGGCGGCATACGTCTACTGGGCGCATCCAGACCGCAGCTTCACTGTGAATAGGGAAGTAGCGCACCCGGGCGGGAAGTAGTGACCGAACCACGGTGATGAGGCCGACCAAGGCAAGAATGATACCTGCCGGCAGAACCCATTGGCCGTACTGCATGTGGCCGATGGTGTGGGAGGCGGTTCCTAACCACGACGGGCCACTGATGTGTCCACGGGCGACTGCTGCATCGTGGATAGCGATGGCGGCGACGAGGAGGAACACCACAGTAAGGAACCACACGAATCCGGAGGCCCCGGGTCGAGACTTCGGCAGACGGGGTTCTTTGGTGAGGTCATAGTTTTCAGCGGATTGGCTCATTGTCTGTTCCTTCCTCCACATCGCAGGGGGCGACAACATGCTGAACGTGCGGGCTGCTGTCGAACGCTGCGAGGTCCTCGAAGGTTACTCGCGGGGGGCGATTTTTCGAACCGGGTTGTGGGTCTGTGGTAATGACGTCCACAAACACGGCAACCTCCGTCACCTGTGCATCCATAAAGGCCTCCAGGTGAGTGCGCACTGTTTCGCGCACACTCCGGGCGACTTGCGCTACTGGGGCAGGCCAGCTGACGGCAATGTGCACTTCGGCGGCGATGTAGGGGCCATCGGTGGTGATGTCGGACTGGGGGAGAGGTTTGCCAAAGAGGCGCCCTACTCCTGCAGCCTTTTCCACGCATCCGGGAACCGACAACGCCGCTTGCCGGATAATCCGGTTGGTGACGGCCTGATCGATGCGGAGGGAGCCAGTGGCTACGGAAGCGGTGGACTCCATTTAGCCACGTCCGCGATTCGTAAAGATAGCCCGCACGTCGATCTTGCCTTCAAACTGGGCGCCGACAAGACCGCCGATTGCACCCAGGATAAGGGCGGCAAGGAAGAAGGAAAATCCTCCGGCTGCCCAGGCAATCGTCAGCAACAGGCCGACAATGATGCCGTAATACGTAATTGACATGGATTCCTCCTAGGTATGTGATTCGGCAGCGGGAACCACCAGATCATTGATGTACACATCGATGGGGACGGGGACTCCACGGTACAGGGCACGGCGAACCGCTTGAGCTACCTTTATGAGGTTATGAGGCCACCGTACCGCGATCGCCACGCGGATACGACGGGTATCGGCATCATATGAGATACCTTTGACGATGCCTGTGGGCGTATAGGTCGAGGTTTCCCCGAAGCGTCCACCATCGAGGTGGTCAACACCGGGAACCTGGGACACCGCTGCAGCGAGTTGTGCCGCCAGGTCGTCGGTGAGAGTAAAAGGGACAGTTGTCATGGGGTGTGCCACCATTCGTTTTGTCAGAGCGGAATCGTCTGAGTAGACGAAAGGGAGGAGGGGCAGGCGCTCTTAGTTGACGCGGGACGCCTGCTTTTCCTCTTCCTTCTTGTCCTCTTCGGGAAGGTGGATATCGAGGACGGAAACGTTCACTTCGTTGACCTTAAGACCGGTCATGCCCTCGACAGCGGAGATGATGTTCTTGCGGATGGCGCCAGCCAGCTGGTGGATAGCAACACCGTACTCCGCCACAATGTCGACGTCCACAGCCGCTTCGGTTTCGCCAACCTCGACAGAGATGCCCTGCTGGACATCGGTGTTGGAGCCGGGGATGCGTTCACGGAGGGAGCCGGCAAAGCGGGCGGCACCGGTACCTAGGTCGTAGACGCCGGGAACTTCGCGGGCAGCGATGCCGGCGACCTTACCAACCACGACGTCGGCGATGACGGTCTGGCCGCGGTCGGCAGGTTCGACGGCCTGGGGGGTGGGAGTGTTTTTGTTTTCAGACATCAGCATTCCTTTGTGGTGTTAGACCAGCTGTTGCGGAAGTCCGCTCCGGAAAAGCGAAACCCCGTGAACAGCGCAGCGATGGGGGTAATAATTGCGTGTTTTATTTCCGGAGTAAGGAAGCGAGTTACTCTGCGGTTATCCGAGAGAGTGTCACTTAATGTGCCAGTGAGGACGGCCCTGCTCCCTTACTTCCAAGATACTGAAGGAACCTCACAAAAGCACTGATTTTGCCTTTTTGCTGAGATTAATGCATACTATTCAGGTTGCTTTAACAGGGCAGATGCCCGCGCCTCATCTCACGACGGTCGGCGGAGCGCTGGTAAAGCGAGCACGCATGAGATGTGTTCCTAGCACTGAGAATACCCACGAGTTCGCTCCCCGGGGATCTCGGATGAACACATCGTTAAAGGTGATCGGGCGACACGCCCGAGCGCGTGGAACGACGGCGTGACAGATGAACAGCGGATTCGGAAACCCCTCGCGGCTCTTCCGGGGGACGGTGTCATCGGTCGAAGCCGACGATCACCCGAGGAAAGGTGCGATACCAGTGATCGCACAGAGTAAGACAGACCCACCTGGTGGGTGAAGGAAGAGGACAAGCGTGGCGGGACAAAAGATCCGCATCCGGCTGAAGGCCTATGACCACGAAGCAATTGATGCTTCTGCGCGCAAGATCGTCGAAACGGTTACCCGTACCGGCGCCAGCGTGGTCGGCCCAGTGCCGCTGCCTACCGAGAAGAACGTGTACTGCGTCATCCGCTCGCCCCATAAGTACAAGGACTCACGCGAGCACTTCGAGATGCGCACCCACAAGCGCCTCATCGATATTCTCGACCCGACGCCGAAGACTGTTGATGCCCTTATGCGTATCGACCTTCCGGCTAGCGTCGACGTCAACATTCAGTGAGCTTGGACAACGGCATCGGAGCAGAGAAACCAATGAGTGAAACCGAGATCAAGGGCATCCTGGGCAACAAGCTCGGCATGACCCAGGTCTTCGACGAGCAGAACCGGGTTATCCCCGTGACTGTCGTCAAGGCTGGGCCTTGTGTCGTGACCCAGGTTCGCACCGAAGAGACCGACGGCTACAACGCCGTCCAGATCGCATTCGGCGCCATCGACCCGCGTAAGGTGACCAAGCCGGTGGCTGGCCACTTCGCGAAGGCCGGTGTTACGCCGCGTCGCCACATCGCCGAGATCCGCTTTGCGGATGCCGATGCGGCAGCTAACTACGAGGTGGGTCAGGAACTCACCGCCGATATCTTCGAAGCTGGTGCTTTCGTCGACGTTACCGGTACCTCCAAGGGTAAGGGTTACGCCGGTACCATGAAGCGCCACGGCTTCGCCGGACAGGGTGCCGCCCACGGTACCCAGGCCGTGCACCGTCGCCCCGGTTCTATCGGCGCTTGCGCCACCCCGGGCCGCGTCTTCAAGGGCATGCGTATGTCTGGTCGTATGGGCGGCGAGCGTGTCACCACCCAGAACCTGAAAGTCCAGAAGGTCGATGCAGAAGCCGGCCTCATCCTCATCAAGGGTGCCATCCCCGGTCCTAAGGGATGCCTCGTGATGGTGAAGTCCGCTGTGAAGGGTGGTGCGTAATAATGGCTCTTACACTTGACGTCCGCACCCCGGCTGGCAAGACCGCCGGTACTGTTGATCTTCCTGCCGAAATCTTCGACAAGGAACCCAACATCGCCCTCATGCACCAGGTCGTAGTGGCCCAGCAAGCTGCTGCTCGCCAGGGTACCCACGCCACCAAGACGCGTGGCATGGTGTCCGGTGGTGGCAAGAAGCCGTTCCGTCAGAAGGGAACCGGCCGTGCCCGTCAGGGCTCGACCCGCGCTCCCCAATTCACCGGTGGTGGAACCGTTTTTGGTCCGCAGCCCCGTGACTACACCAAGCGCGTCCCCAAGAAGATGAAGGCTGCCGCCCTGGCTGGTGCCCTCACCGACCGCGTGCGCAATGATCGCATCTTCGTGATCAGCGAGCTCGTCGAAGGCCAGACCCCCTCCACCAAGGCCGCCCAGGACTTCCTGGCTGCCCTGACCGAGCGCACCAAGTTCCTCGTCGTCCTCGGACGCGAAGACCTGGCCGCCTGGAAGTCTATCGCCAACCTCGACTACGTCCACCCGATCGCCGCCGATCAGCTCAACACCTACGATGTGTTGAACGCTGATGACGTGGTCTTCACGGTGGAAGCTCTCAACACCTTCGTGTCCGCAAAGCAGCCTAAGGAGGAGACCAAGTGAGCACCATCGCAGATCCCCGCGACATCATCTTGGCCCCAGTAGTCTCCGAGAAGGCTTATGGCCTCATGGAACAGAACGTCTACACGTTCTACGTTGCTCCCGACGCCAATAAGACTCAGATCAAGATTGCCGTCGAGCAGATCTTCGGAGTTAAGGTCGCCAGCGTGAACACCGCCAATCGTCAGGGCAAGCGCAAGCGCTCCCGCACCGGCTACGGCCAGCGCAAGAGCACCAAGCGCGCCATCGTCACCCTCGTGGAGGGTAGCGAGCCCATCGAAATCTTCGGAGGAGCGGCTTCCTAATGGCTATTCGTAAGTACAAGCCGACGACCCCCGGTCGTCGCGGTTCGAGCGTCTCGGATTTCGCCGAGATCACCCGCTCGTATCCTGAAAAGTCTCTGGTTCGTCCCCTCTCCAAGACCGGTGGCCGTAACGTCCATGGACGTATCACCACCCGTCACAAGGGCGGCGGACACAAGCGCCAGTACCGTCTCATCGACTTCAAGCGTGTGGACAAGGACGGCGTGCCGGCTAAGGTTGCTCACATCGAGTACGACCCCAACCGCACCGCCAACATTGCGCTGCTGCACTACGTCGATGGCGAAAAGCGCTACATCGTGGCCCCTAAGGGCCTCAAGCAGGGCGCTATGGTCGAGTCCGGCCCAAACGCCGACATCAAGCCCGGCAACAACCTGCCGTTGCGCAACATCCCCGTAGGCACCACCCTTAACTGTGTGGAGCTGAAGCCGGGCGGTGGCGCTAAGCTCGCTCGTTCCGCCGGCGCTGGCATTCAGCTGCTCGGCCGTGAAGGTGCCTACGCTTCCCTGCGTATGCCTTCTGGCGAAATCCGTCGCGTCGATGTGCGCTGCCGCGCTTCCATCGGCGAGGTGGGCAACGCTGAGTGGTCCAACATCAACTGGGGCAAGGCCGGCCGTATGCGGTGGAAGGGCGTTCGCCCGACCGTCCGTGGTGTCGTTATGAACCCGGTTGACCACCCGCACGGTGGTGGTGAAGGTAAGACCTCCGGTGGTCGTCACCCGGTCAGCCCGTGGGGTCAGCCCGAGGGTCGCACCCGTAAGCCCAACCGTCCCAGCGACGCTCTTATTACGCGTCGTCGTCGCTCTGGTAAGAACCGTTAAGGAGGGAATGAAGTATGCCTCGCAGCCTTAAGAAAGGCCCGTTCGTAGACGAGCACCTCCTTGCTAAGGTGGACGCCCAGAACGAAAAGGGCACCCAGCAGGTTATTAAGACCTGGAGCCGTCGCTCCACCATCCTGCCGGATTTCATCGGCCACACTTTCGCTGTGCACGATGGCCGCAAGCACGTCCCCGTCTTCGTCACCGACTCCATGGTTGGTCACAAGCTGGGCGAGTTTGCTCCCACCCGCACTTTCAAGGGTCACATTAAGGATGACCGGAAGGGCAAGCGTCGATGAGCACTGAAAATATGACTGAGCGTACTAGCGCTCGCGCAACTGCCAAGTTCGTTCGCGTGGCTCCGTTCAAGGCCCGCCGCGTGATCGACCTTATCCGCGGTAAGTCCGTCGACGAAGCTGCTTCCATCCTGCGGTTCGCCCCGCAGGCTGCATCTGAGCCGGTGGCGAAGGTTCTCGCTTCTGCAGTCGCAAACGCTGAGAACAACTTCAACCTGGATCCCGCTGATCTCGTTGTCTCCGCCGCCTACGCGGACGAAGGCCCGACCATGCGTCGCTTCCAGCCGCGTGCCCAGGGTCGTGCTTTCCACATCCGGAAACGCACGAGCCACATCACCGTCGAGGTCGCACTGCGCTCCGCTGTTGCCGGCCGCAAGAACCAGAAGGGAAGTGCTCGCTAGTGGGTCAGAAAATTAACCCCGTGGGCTTCCGCCTGGGCATTACCGCCGATTGGAAGTCGCACTGGTACGCCGACAAACAGTACGCCGAGTACGTTGCTGAAGATATCAAGATCCGCAAGTTCCTGCGCGAAAACCTGGAACGTGCCGGTGTGTCCTCCATCAACATCGAGCGCACCCGTGATCGCGTGCGTGTGGACATCCACACCGCCCGTCCGGGCATCATCATCGGTCGTCGTGGCGCCGAAGCTGAGCGCATCCGCGGAGAGCTGGAAAAGCTCACCTCGAAGCAGGTTCAGCTCAATATCCTCGAAGTGAAGAGCATCGATGCCGACGCACAGTTGGTTGCCCAGTCTGTCGCCGAGCAGCTCTCCAATCGTGTCGCTTTCCGTCGCGCCATGCGCAAGGCTATTCAGTCTGCCATGCGTCAGCCGCAGGTCAAGGGCATCAAGATTGTGTGCTCCGGCCGCCTGGGTGGCGCCGAAATGTCGCGCTCCGAGCGTTACCACGAAGGCCGTGTGCCGCTGCACACCCTTCGTGCTGAGATCGACTACGGCACCTTTGAAGCCCGGACTACCTTCGGCCGCATTGGCGTGAAGGTCTGGATCTACAAGGGTGACGTCGTTGGTGGCCGTCGCGAATCCGCCCTCGCTGTGCAGGAAGCAGAGCGTGGCCGTCGCGGAGGACGCCCCCGTCGTGGTGGCCGTCCCTCCAACCGCCGCAACTCCCGCGCTGGCGCAGCTGACCAGAAGAAGGAGGCATAACACATGCTTATCCCTCGTCGCGTCAAGCACCGCAAGCAGCACCACCCCGGCCGCTCCGGCATGTCCAAGGGTGGCAACAAGATCAACTTCGGTGAGTACGGTATCCAGGCTCTCGAGCCCACCTACTTGACCAATCGTCAGATCGAAGCTGCTCGTATTGCTATTAACCGCCACATCAAGCGTGGTGGCAAGGTCTGGATTAACGTCTTCCCGGACCGCCCGCTGACCAAGAAGCCCGCTGAAGTCCGTATGGGTTCCGGTAAGGGTTCCGTGGAATGGTGGGTTGCCAACATCAAGCCCGGCCGAATTCTCTTCGAGATTTCCTACCCGGATGAGGCTATTGCTCGCGAGGCCCTGCGCCGCGCTCAGCACAAGCTTCCGATTAAGACCCGTATCGTCGCTAGGGAGGAGCAGTTCTAATGGCACTCGGAACTTCCGCCGCTGAGCTGCGTGAGCTCAGCAATGCCGACCTCGAAGCTAAGCTTCGTGAGTCCAAGGAGGAGCTGTTCAACCTCCGTTTCCAGCTTGCCACTGGCCAGCTCGATAACAACCGTCGACTCGGTGTCGTCCGCAAGGATATCGCCCGCATCTACACCGTGCTTCGCGAGCGTGAGCTCGGTCTGAGCGCCGTTCCGGGTGGTGACGAGTAATGAAGGAAAATACCGTGGCTAACGACACCCAAGAGCGTGGAAGTCGCAAGGTCCGCATCGGCTACGTCGTGTCCGACAAGATGGACAAGACTATCGTTGTGGAACTGGAAGATCGCGTTAAGCACCCGCTGTACGACAAGATCATCCGCCGCACCTCCCGCGTGAAGGCTCACGACGAGAACAACACCGCTGGTATCGGCGACCGCGTGCGGATCATGGAGACCCGCCCGCTCTCTGCTACCAAGCACTGGCGTCTCGTGGAGATCCTCGAAAAGGCCAAGTAACCTTTGTCCTTTTGAGGCCTCACTACCGTGAGACTGAAGAGCTCATAGAAACTACCCCACACCGCAGCGGTGTGGGGTGGTTTTGTCTATTCCCCCAACACTATGCATTACAAGTTTTCAAAAGTGGTCAACTTGTAACGGTGTTTCCACAGGTCGCACTACATGGTATGGAAACTGCCATGCCGTCTCCAAGAATAATCTGGCTCATGAACCTAGAGTAAGAGCTACATCAGTACCTCCCTCCTGAAGGGCTATAAATGAGCAAAGACTATTTGGCCGTTATTGACATCGGCACGCAGAGCAGCCGCGTCATCGTTTTCGATACACATGGAAACGTCATCTCCAAGGCAAGCCGTACAGCGAAGCCGTATTACTCCAAGCAACCCGGTTGGGCCGAGCTCCCCTCCGACCAGGTGTGGAACGACTGCCAGGTGATCCTCAAGGAAGTCACCGACGACATGGGCGAAGAAAAGAACAACATTCGCTCTCTCGCCATTACAGCAAACCGCGACAACATCATGCCGTTGGATGAAAACCTGAAGCCCATGCGTGACTGGATCATCTGGCTCGATAAGCGCCAGACCCCCGAGGCCGTCTACGATATTCACCACAAGGCCACCATGAAGACCCGCGTCGTCTCCGGCGTCGCTCGTAGCCTTATGGAATACGTCGCCTCCAACTCCAAGTTCAATTGGCTGAAGTACAACGAGCCAGAGACCCACCAGCAGGCTGCCTACTACTGCACCCTGTCCGGTTACCTCACCCTTAAGCTCACCGGAAAGACTGCCGATGCCACTGGCATGCAGTGCGGCTTCCTCCCCTTCGACAATGCCTCCGAAGACTGGTTCAAGTACGACTTTATCTATGAAATCTTCGGCGTCCGCCGTGATCAGATGTTTGACCTCGTCAAGCAGGGTGGTATCCTCGGCAACATCACCGCCGAAGCCGCCCAGATCACTGGTTTGCCCGAAGGTCTCCCCGTTGTCGCCACCGCCGGTGACAAGCAGGTCGAATCCCTCGGCGCAGGTGCCTTCACCCCCGAAGAAGCCGTCATCTCCTACGGCACCATGGCGTCCCTGTCCGTCATGATGGACAAGGCCGTCAGCGACAGCAAGTTCAAGTTCAACACTTTCCCCAGCGCCCTGGAGAAGAAGTGGAACGCTGAATTTAACATCTACCGTGGCTACTGGCTCATCACCTGGTTCTGCCGTCAGTACACCGGACGCGACGACAACCACGGTGAGTTCCTCCGCGAGATGGACGAAGCAGCTGAGTATGTGCCTGCTGGCTCCAACGGGCTCTTCCTCTTCCCGTTCTTCACCCCTCACGAGGGCTTCTACCCACGTGGTAAGGGCGCCATTTTCGGCCTCACCGACGCACACCACCGGGCAGATATCTTCCGGTGCTTCCTCGAAGGCATTGCGTTCGCCATGCGTCAAGGCCTTGACGTCATCGAGAAGGCCTCTAAGCAGCAGCCGAAGCGCGTGGTTGTGTGCGGTGGCGGATCTCGCTCCGACGTGGGCATGCAGATCACGGCAGACATCCTCAACCGTCCGACCGTGCGCCTCGACACCGTTGAAGTGTGTGCCATCGGTGCCGCCATCCTCGGTGGCATGGCAGTGGGAGTCTTCAAGAGCGCAGAAGAGGGCGTCAAGTCCATGCGTGAAGAAGTGAAGGTATTCACCCCGAACCCTGAGAATGTCAAGATCTACGAAGATCTGTACAACAATGTCTACCTGCCGTACTACAACAAGAACAAGGATGCCTTCAAGGTTCTTGATAAGTACAGCCACCTGCAGGAAAAGGCTCCTGAAGCAGACCGCTAAAGACAGCAATTCCTCCAAGCACGAATGCTCACCTAGTCTCAGGGGAGGCCCGTCACCGGCCACGATGATGGGTCTCCCCTGTGGTATGTCGGGAGTGTAAAGGAGTGCACAAGAAAACAGCGGGTCTCTCTTGTTCTCTCCCCCAAGGTGGAGTAAACCCAGTATTGTCACACTCACTATCTCTCGCTGGTGTACTCCCCACCATCCAATCGCTCAGTCCCCATCCACACCTCTTCATAGTCGAGATAAGTAGATACTGCGCAATGAAGTCCCGCGCCGCCCGCATCCTTTCCCCCTGGATCACCTTTCACGCCACTGTTTCACACCGTCGTCAGCGCCTAGTTCGGCGTATGTGCTCGGCCACGAGTGCTCTTTCTTTGCTGAGCTCGCTGGCCGGGGGAGCGGTGGCTACGGCTGCCCCGATCCACTCCGAATTCCCTGGACCAACCCTCGTCACTGCACCCACCGGAGAAACAGTCGACGAGTTCAATGTCGTCCACCAAACTGATCCGCTCGTACATATCGCCAGCATACAAACGGATGGTCTACACATTACTGAGTGCATGGCAGGATACCTCTTTCAACGCGACGGAGTGTTCTACGGCATCACCACCACTGCCTGCGGCTCCACCGGCACCGTCGTCTCTAAACTGGGACAGCGCGGCCAAACACAGCGGGTGGGAGAGATTGTCGCTCACGACAAGGCCGACTCCTTTCTCGCTGTCATCCGCTTCGACAAGCATGTCCGGCAGGGCCACAGTTACCCGAACCTGCCCCGCGGAAAGCACCCACGTCCGTTCATCAACCGGCTGGACTACTTCGGGCGTGGCGCACACAGCCTTGACAATCCACTTGTACTCAGCTACCCCAGTGACGATGCTGATGGAGTCTCCACCTTCGCATTCAGCTGTGAACCCCGTTTTGCCATCCCCGGCAGCCCGCTGGTCATCAATCGCAATACCACCGTGGGGCTCTACACCTCAATGCTCTCGACTTCGTTGGACACCATCGGGATCTGCTTCGGCGTAACGACGGCCTATCTGGAGGATTTCGCGCAGCAGGGGACCTGGCTGCAGTAACCGTAAATTTGGTCATTTACCTGCGGGATTCTATACTTGAAAAGTTGCTGTCTGTACAGGGCACAGCTGTGCCCATCGCCGCTTTTGTCGGTGTGCGGATCGGATCGCCTTACCCAAGGTGAATTAGCTTGTGCCAGTTGGATAGCAACACATTTCACTAGACCGCGTATATGTAGGTCGGAAATCTCATATACGTACAAGATTTCCTGGTCAGGAGTAACAATGATTCAGCAAGAGTCGCGGCTTAAGGTCGCCGACAACACTGGTGCACGCGAGCTGCTGTGCATCCGTGTTCTCGGTGGTTCCGGCCGCCACTACGCCGGGATCGGCGACGTCATCGTCGCCTCTGTTAAGGAAGCCATTCCCGGCGGCAATGTTAAGAAGGGCGATGTCGTCAAGGCCGTCATCGTTCGCGCTAAGAAGGAAACCCGTCGTCCCGACGGCTCCTACATTCGTTTCGACGAGAACGCTGCTGTCATCATCAAGAATGACAACGAGCCTCGCGGCACCCGTATCTTCGGACCCGTCGCTCGTGAGTTGCGCGACCGTCGCTTCATGAAGATCATTTCTCTCGCTCCGGAGGTGCTGTAATGAAGGTACGCAAGGGCGATAAGGTTCTCGTCATCTCCGGTAAGGACAAGGGCGTCGAGGGCAAGGTCATCGAGGCCTATCCGAAGACCAACAAGGTCCTCGTTGAAGGCGTTAACCGCATTAAGAAGCACACCGCTAACTCTGCCAACGAAGTCGGCGCACAGTCCGGTGGAATTGTCACTCAGGAAGCCCCCATCCACGTGTCTAACGTCATGGTTCTTGACGCCGACGGCACCCCGACCCGGGTGGGTTATCGCAAGGACGAGAACGGCAAGAATGTCCGTATCTCTCGCCGGAGTGGGAAGGATCTCTAATCATGACCGATGCCCTTACCCCCCGTCTGAAGACCCGCTACCAGACCGAGATTAAGGACGCTCTCCAGAAGGAATTCACCTACGAGAACGTCATGCAGATCCCGGGTCTCACGAAGGTTGTCGTCAACATGGGTGTTGGCGCCGCCGCCCATGATGCCAAGCGCATCAACGGTGCTGTGGAAGACCTCACCGCCATCACCGGCCAGAAGCCGGAAATCCGTCGTGCCCGCAAGTCCATCGCTAACTTCAAACTGCGCGAAGGCCAGGCTATTGGCGCTCGCGTCACCCTGCGTGGCGACCGCATGTGGGAATTTCTCGACCGCTTGCTGACCACCGCTCTGCCGCGTATTCGCGACTTCCGCGGTCTGTCTGACCAGCAGTTCGATGGCCACGGCAACTACACCTTCGGTCTCACCGAACAGTCTATGTTCCACGAGCTGGACATTGACAAGATTGACTTCCCGCGCGGCATGGACATCACTGTCGTGACCACCGCGGTGAACGATGATGAGGGACGTGCTCTCCTCCGTGAGCTGGGCTTCCCCTTCAAGAAGAACAACAAATAAGTTGAGGCGCTGTGAGGCTGGGAGCAGCACACGCTGACCCAGCCACGCAGAACCTGCCGGACTGGATAACCAGTTCGGTTCCCAAATTACTTCGCAGAAGGCCCACGATGAGGCGGGAATCCGCCGCATGTTGCATGGGAACCACGGCGAGAAAGGTAGAAGATCGCTCATGTCGATGACCGATCCGATCGCAGATATGCTTACGCGCGTTCGTAACGCGAGCTCTGCATTCCACAGCGAGGTCGCAATGCCGGCCTCCAAACTCAAGATCAACATTGCGGAGATCTTGAAGAACGAGGGCTACATCGCCAACTACACCGTCGAAGACGCCAAGGTTGGCAAGACCCTCACCCTCGAGCTTAAGTACAGCTCTTCCCGTGAGCCGGGAATTCTTGGACTACGTCGTATCTCCAAGCCGGGTCTCCGCGTGTACGCCAAGTCCGATAACCTGCCGACCGTACTGGGCGGCCTGGGTGTGGCCATCATCTCCACCTCCCAGGGTCTGCTGACCGACCGTCAGGCAACCGAGAAGGGTGTAGGTGGGGAAGTCCTCGCCTACGTCTGGTAAGGAGGACTGGCACAATGTCACGTATTGGTAAGAATCCCATTGTCGTTCCGGCCAATGTGGAAGTGGAAATCGATGGCCAGGACGTCGAGGTGAAGGGTCCCAAGGGCACTCTCTCTCTGACTGTTTCTGAGCCCATGAAGGTGTCTCGTAACGAAGACGGTGCCATTGTCGTTGAGCGTCCTAATGACGAGCGCGAAAACCGTGCCCTGCACGGCCTTTCCCGCACCCTCATCAACAACATGGTGATCGGTGTTACCGAGGGCTACACCAAGAAGATGGAAATCTACGGCGTTGGTTACCGTGTGCTGCAGAAGGGCAAGGACCTCGAGTTCTCCCTCGGCTACAGCCACACTGTGCCCGTCGAGGCTCCAGAAGGCATCACCTTCACCACCGATGGCGCCACCAAGTTCGCCGTGAGCGGCATTGATAAGCAGCTCGTCGGCCAGGTTGCCGCCAATATCCGTCGTCTGCGGAAGACCGACCCCTACAAGGGCAAGGGCATCCGTTACGAAGGCGAGCAGATTCGCCGCAAGGTCGGAAAGGCTGGTAAGTAAGCATGGCTGAAGACAAGCGTCAGAATATTGGTAAGGACGAGTCCACCAAGCGTCGTGCCTCCCGTGCCCGCCGCCACGCCCGTCTGCGCAAGAAGGTTGCTGGTACCGCCGCACGCCCCCGTATGGTCGTGAACCGCTCTACCCGCAACATCCACGTTCAGATCATCGACGATCTGGCTGGACACACCCTCGCCGCAGCTTCCTCCATCGAAGCTGATGTGCGTGCCCTGGAAGGCGACAAGAAGGCCAAGGCCGCTAAGGTTGGCGAGCTCATTGCCGCCCGCGCCAAGGCCGCAGGTATCGAAAGCGTCGTGTTCGACCGTGGTGGTAACAAGTACCACGGCCGCATCGCCGCCCTCGCCGATGCCGCTCGTGAAGGAGGTCTGGAGTTCTAATGGCAGAACGTCAGCGTCGTGAAGGCGGAGAGAATTCCGCCAACAGCCGCGAGCAGCGTCGCGGTCGTCGTGATGAGCGCAACAACGCTCGGAACGAGGAAAAGGAAAACAACTACATCGAGCGCGTTGTCACCATCAACCGCGTTGCCAAGGTCGTGAAGGGTGGTCGTCGCTTCAGCTTCACCGCTCTCGTCGTCGTTGGCGACGGCAAGGGCATGGTCGGTGTGGGCTACGGCAAGGCCAAGGAAGTTCCTGCCGCCATCTCCAAAGGCGTTGAAGAAGCTCGCAAGAACTTCTTCCGCGTGCCGATCATCGGTACCACCATTCCCCACCCGGTCCAGGGTGAGGATTCCGCTGGTGTCGTAATGATGCGTCCCGCCTCCGAAGGTACTGGTGTGATTGCTGGTGGCGCTGCCCGTGCAGTGCTCGAAGCCGCCGGTATCTCCGACATTCTCTGCAAGTCGCTGGGTAGTGACAACTCCATCAACGTTGTGCACGCAACTGTAGATGCCCTCAAGCAACTCCAGCGTCCTGAAGCTGTTGCTGCCCGTCGTGGCAAGGCTGTGGACGAGGTTGCTCCGGCCGGTATGCTGCGTAAGCGCGCCGCAGGACAGGAGGCATAGTCATGGCACTTAAGGTGACTCAGGTGCGCGGCACCGTGGGCAGCAAGGCAAACCAGAAGGCTTCCCTGCGTACCCTCGGTCTGCGTAAAATCCATCAGTCCGTGGTTCGCGAGGACACCCCGCAGGTCCGTGGTCTGATCAACGCTGTTCGCCACCTCGTCGAGGTCGAAGAAGTAGCGGGAGAGTAAAACATGACCATTAAACTGCATGATCTGAAGCCTGCAGAAGGCTCCACCAAGGCTAAGACTCGCGTCGGTCGTGGTGAAGGCTCCAAGGGTAAGACCGCTGGACGCGGTACCAAGGGTACGAAGGCCCGCAAGAATGTCTCCCCGGCATTCGAAGGTGGCCAGATGCCTATTCACATGCGTCTGCCGAAGCTCAAGGGATTCAAGAACCCGGCTCGCAAGGAATACGCCGTTGTCAACGTTACCGACCTGGCACGCCTGTTCCCCAAGGGCGGCGAGGTATCCCTCGACGATCTCCAGGCAGTTGGCCTCGTGAAGAAGAACGAGCTCGTCAAGGTGCTCGCCCAGGGCGACATCGACGTAGCCGTCCAGGTAAGCGCCCACAAGTTCTCCGGTGCTGCCAAGGAAAAGATTGAGGCTGCTGGCGGTTCTGTGACCGTCGTCGAAGCCTAGTCTTCGCCCAGAGACAGTAGTGGTGACCACGTGGTCGCATTTCCACTGGAAGGCGACCCGTGGTCACCCTTTCTCTATAATCCTGATATTCTCGAATAGTCGCTGCGGTTCCCCCGTAGCCGCAGTCCTAGTCGACGGAGACACTCCGTCACACACATGTCACAGCTGCAGCTCTATCAGGGCTGCTCTGGCAGGAGGATAAGTGTCATCACGCATTGCTGCCACCTGGAAGAATAAGGAACTTCGTCGGAAGATCCTGTTCACCCTCGGCATTATTATTCTGTACCGCATTGGCGCCCAGATTCCGTCTCCTGGCGTGAATTACACCGCGGTGAAAGCCGCCCTCGACAATATGCAGTCGAGCGATGGCTCCAACGGCGTCTACCAGCTCATTAACCTGTTCTCTGGTGGCGCGCTGCTGCAGCTATCCATCTTTGCCCTCGGCATCATGCCGTACATTACGGCGTCGATTATCGTCCAGCTGTTGACTGTGGTTATCCCTCGCTTCGAAGAGCTGAAGAAGGAAGGTCAGTCCGGCCAGACAAAGATGACGCAGTACACGCGTTACCTCACCGTCGCCCTTGCCCTCCTGCAGTCTGCCGGTGTGGTGGCCATGGCAGCCTCTCCGAACAGCCAGTTCCTTCCCGGTGTACAGGTCTTTGATGCCGGTGAAGGCGATGGTATCCAGATTCTTGAAATGGTCACGGCTATTTTGGTCATGACCGCCGGTGCTATCCTCCTGATGTGGCTGGGTGAGCTCGTCTCCGAGCGCGGTATCGGTAACGGTATGTCGCTCCTCATCTTTGCTGGTATCGCGTCCCGTATGCCGGTGGAGGGTTCCGCTATTCTCCGCCAGTCGGGTGGCTTCCGTTTCGCGGCTGTCGTTATTGCTGCGCTTTTCATCATCATTGCCGTTACCTTCGTGGAACAGGGGCAGCGTCGTATCCCGGTCCAGTACGCCAAGCGTATGGTCGGCCGTCGCATGTATGGTGGTGCCTCTACCTACCTGCCGCTGAAGGTGTGCCAGGCCGGTGTTATCCCCGTCATCTTCGCGTCCTCCCTTATCTACGTCCCGGTGCTCATTACTACCATCGTGCAGCAAGCTCAGGGAACTGGAGAGCAGGCTTCTTGGTGGGATAAGCATGTGATGACTTGGCTGACACAGCCTTCTACCTGGCAGTACACTCTCCTGTACTTCATCCTCATCATCTTCTTCTCATACTTCTATG